>NZ_OW968186.1:600000-1200000 GCF_943169635.2 Fenollaria sporofastidiosus | reverse complement strand
AACTACGTTGTTGATTATAAGTAATAATATAACCACTGAAGATGAAAGTCCTGGCGCTAGTCCAAAATCCCTCATTCTTAATACTTGCATAGGTTGACCGCCTGTTGATGATGGTGTGATTGCGTTAAAAAAGGCGCCCGTCATTGTAACTTTAAATGCATCAACTTGCTTTAGCTTAACTCCTAAAACTTTTAGTAGTGCGTTTAATGAAAGTGAGCCAAAGAACCAAAACAAAAATATCAGGAAAGCAGCTAATATTAAATAATAAACATTGGCTTGCCTCACTGTTGCAATGATTTTCTCTGGTCCGTCTATAAAATATGCACTTAGTAAAACAACAAGAATAGATATTGCAATGACAAGTATAGAAAAGAGCTTAGTCTTTTTACTCTTCATTATTTAAAAAATTCTGTGAATATCTTATACAAATTGTAATGATCTTCAACGCTTCCAAATTCTCTGATTGAGTGCATAGCAAGTATAGGGTTGCCTATATCAACCGATTTAATGTCTAGTTGTGTTGAGCTGATTGGACCTATAGTTGATCCTCCACGAACGTCTGATCTGTTAAGGAAAGCTTGTACCTTAGCTCCTGCCTTAGTAGCAAATTGCTTAAATACTGCTGCAGACTCAGCATCAGATGTGTAGCTTTGATTAGCAGCATACTTTATGCAAACGCCCTCACCCATCCTTGGCATATTTGTAATGTCGCACTTTTCAGGATAATTTGGATGGTATGCGTGTGCAAGGTCTGATGAAATCATAAATGATTTTGCTTTTACTCTGTAGAACTCTTCGTCATCTAAACCAAGCGCTAATATTATCCTTCTCATTACATTCTTTAAGAATGGACTGTTTGCACCTTGCTTAGTCATAGATCCGACTTCTTCGTTATCTGATACATATATTAAGTTAATAAATTTCGATGCTTTTTTGGCTAATAAAGCCTTGTATGATAGATGCGCCATAGCTAAGTTATCTAGTCTGCCAACTTGCATAAATTCATTGTTTAAACCAAGAATCTTGCCACCTTCTCTATCGTAAGCAAATAAATCAAAGTCAAGTATGTCTTCTCTCTTAACTTTTAATTCTTTAGCAATTACATCTTCTAATTTAAGCTTTTCGACAGTATCGTTAATAAGCTCAAGTATTGGAAGTGTATCTTTTTGTGCGTTTATATCAAAACCTTTGTTTACTTCTCTGTTTTGATGTATGCAAAGACTTACTATGCTCATAAGATCTTTATCTATATTAAGCAGGTGCATGTGTGGGTGCAATGCATCCTTTTCGTTTCTAGTATATACTCTACCTGCTAATGAAAGAGCTCTGTCAAACCATGTGTGGAGTATCGCTCCTCCATAAACTTCTGTATTTAACTTGTGGTAGCCGTTTTGATATATGTCTGGCTGAGGCTTAACTCTAAAACATGGACTATCTGAGTGCGAAGCTATGATCTTAAAAGCTAAGTCGTCTTTTTTCTTTGGAATATCAAAAGCCAATATAGCCGAGTCATTCTTCTTTACATAGTACTTAGATCCCAAGCTTAAGTTCCACTTATCTTCTTCCTTAAGTTCTTTATAGTCTGATTTCTTTAGTTCGTTTTCAATCTCTTTAACAGCAAAAAAGGCACATGGACTATTATCAATAAAACCGATTAAATCCTTTGCCAAATCTTTTGAATTCATATTGATTCCCCCTTTTACTTAAGTTAATTATAAACTAAGCAATATTTTATGTCAAGAAAAAGAAGAATTGCCACCTATCCAAAGATATGTGAAGCTTGTTAATATAAACTGTTACCTTTTTGTAAAGCTTAGCTAATTGACAAGTGCTCATTTGTAAACTATAATTTGTTTTGAGGTGGTTATATGAAAAAAGTATTATTCTTACTACTATCTTTATCTATGGCTTTAATTTTAGTATCATGTACTCCTAAGGTAAATGGTACAGACAGTGAAGTAAATGCTCCTTCAAGCGCTCCTGATGATAAAGATAATGAAGATGATGAGACTATAATGTATACTAACATTACAAGTGATGAAACAAAGAACGATTTAAAGAAAGCGCTTATTGATAAATGCCTTGATGAGAACGATGTAAACTTCTTTATGAATAACGTTGATGAATATAACGACAGTGCTGATGCAAATGAATTAGCATCTAAGTTCACAGCGTATAATGACAATATTTCTTATAACAATAGCATTGATAAGTTTACACAAAAGAATCCAGACTTTCTTGGTATTAACTGCAGGATAACAACATTCTCTCTAATTAAGAACAGTTTAGACATTGAGAAAGAGCTGAATGATAAATCTTCTGTATTAGACTTTGACAAAAAAGCTATAAGTGATAAGTCGCTACTAAATGATGATGAGCTTAAAAAGTTCATTACATATTATGCACCAATCAACGTTAAAGATGCTAAAGAAGATTATAAAGATATAATTATGAAAGAATTTGATGCAAGAGGCATTAAATTTAAGAATGAAGATGTAAAAGTTGTCTCAGTATATATAAACTCTAATGATGAAATTGATGGGAATATTCTCTTTATTGGTCACACAGGACTTATGTATGAAAGTGGCAAGAAATATTACTTTTTAGAAAAGCTAAGCTTCCAAGAGCCATATCAATTGCTTAAGTTTAATAATAAGAAAGAAATATATGATTATTTGATGAAGAAGTACAATCAAAAGCTTGATGAAAATTCGCATGAAGCTATAATTACTGAAAATAATAAAATCTTCTTGTATTAAAAAGGCAGAGCTTATGCTCTGCCTTTAATCTTAATAAAAGTTTTTCCAATGAAAAAGCTCTCAGTACTCTGAGAGCTAATTTATTAATGAGAATAATATTCTACTACGTAAACGTCTTCGATTTCTATTGGAATTTCTTCTCTTTCTGGTAATCTAGATAAAACTGCTTCGAATTTATCAATATCTTTTTCAATGTATGGATAAGAATTTCCAACTACTGTTTGGAAGTTTTCCTTAAACATTTCATTTGATCTTGATTTTTCTTTTAAGCTGATCTTTTGTCCAACTGATAATTGATAAGCTGGCTTGTCTACTCTCTTACCGTCAACAAGGATGTGTCCGTGAACAACCATTTGTCTTGCTTGTCTGATTGATTGAGCAAAACCTGCTCTAAGAACAAATGCATCTAATCTTGTTTCTAGTAATTTGATAAGAGCGTGACCTGTTTGATCTTTAGACTTTTTAGCTTTTAAGAATGCCTTCTTTAATTGAACTTCTGGCACTCCATAGTAAGCTCTTAATCTTTGTTTTTCTAGTAATTGAAGACCGTAGTTAGATAATTTCTTATCTGAACGTGCAGCTCCTTTTTTCATACCTTTTGTAGCTTTCGCTAATCCATAGACATTTAAGCCTAATCTTCTGACCGTTCTTACTCTTGGTCCGTTTAAACTTGACATTAAAACACCTCTAAAAATATATTTGCCGCGGTATATTTTTAACATTCATAGTTTATCACATATATACTGGCTTGTCAACTACTTTTTAAAATTTTATATAAATATTCTTATTTAATTGAAAAAGGCTCCTTAATGATATATAATTAAATATGATAATACATTTAAAGGATGAAGGCTATGTTGTTTGATAAAATTGAAAAAGATTATAAAAGAATAGATATACTTAGTGAAGCAAACCTTGTTAATTACTATGCGAGCCGTCTAGCACGCTCTAGTGACTTTGATGAGAAAAACACTTTAATTAGAGAGGTCGACATAATTAAAAGGCGCTACCATAGCTTTAAAGAGTATGTATTTGTAAAATTTTCGCAAGATACTAGTGATGAATTCTTTAAAAATGAATTTTCATATATTTTAAGTAATGAAGATGAGTTTAAGAAGGCTACGATTAAATTTGCGCTAACACTACTTGAAGATGACGATATTGAAAGACTTAAAAAGAGGTGGGGCAAGTACTATTTTGACAAGCTAAGTATAATGCAAGATCTCTACAAGAAAGATGTTGTTGGTCTTAATATGAATGAAAACAAAATCTTGCAAGAGATTAATGAGTATAGAAATACAAAGTCCATCTCTTTTGATGGAGAAATAATTACTAACAAAACTTTAGCAAAATTCCTACTATCTAATGATAGAAATCAAAGAAAGCGTTTGTTCGAAGAAATGAATAAAAGCAACTTAGAGCGCAATACCTACTATGCACAGAAGTATAAAGATCTTGTTATTATGAGATATAAGATAGCCAAAAGACTTGGTTATAATAACTACCTTGACTACTCCGATAAGGAAAGATGCAGAATTAATTATAATCATAACGATATAGTTAAGTTTAGAGAGGCAATAAAAAAACATCTTGCTACTAATGCTAATGTCATTGCTGATATAAAAAAAGAAAAGCTTGGTGTTGATCAAATTTATACTTATGACCTTAAAGTATACTTTAAAGACTACAATGCTATGCCCATAAAGGATCCTTACCTATTATTAGAGAAGATAGCGAATAAGCTTGAAGAATATAATCCATTTTTAAGTAAAATAATAAGAAAGATTATAAACGATAAATCTCTTGACCTATTGCCAAGAAAAAATAAAGCTAGCTATAACTATGCAACAAACATATATAACCACGATATAACATTTATGTTCGCTAATTATGAAGCAGACCTATTAAGCTTTTCAAACTTCATAACCTGCCTAAGCTATGCTCTAATTCTATATATAGGCTCATACAACGAGCTTATTGAGTATATTGAACCGCAAGATGATATAGTTAACGCCTACTCTACTGCATTCTCATTTATTATATTGAGCTTTGCTGATGAACTGTTTGAAAATGGCGCAAAAAATTATATGATTTCATATAAAATAAATCTTTTATTCGATATACTCTTCTACTGCTTAATTAATGAGTTTGAAGAGCTTATGTATCTAAATATAAACACAGATCTTGAGGAAAGATATGAAATATTTAGAAAGCTTCACAAAGAGTACTTCCCTTTCATAAGTGTTGATGAGAAAGTATTTGATGTTGGCATGTGGTGGCTTAACTACCACACCCTATTTAATACACCTATGCTCTCAATTAATTATGCAATCGGTGACTTAAGTGGAATTGACTTCTACAACAATCTTTTGGAAGATAAGGAAGAAGCCTTCAAAAAGATGACACTACTTATGGATAACGCAAGCAAAGAAGACTTCCTTACAAGCATTGAGCTTAGTAGATTAAAAAATCCTTTCAAAGAAGAAAATATCAAGGATATAATCACAAAGTATATAGACGACTTAGCTAAAGAATATAAAAAAATATAGAGGGCTTAGGCTCTCTATATTTTTGTTTATAGTATATTTATTTATTTAAAGTTTTTATCTCTTCAATTGACTTCTTAAAACTATCCACTAAGAAATAAATAATCTCTCTTGGATAAGCAAGATTAATCCTTACCGACATCTCATCTCCAAACATCGCTCCATCGGATAAAAATATCTTGTTCTTAATGAAAACTTCATGCATAGCCTTTGGACTATATTTTAATTCTGATAAGTCTACCCAGATTAAATATGTTCCTTCAGGCTTTTGAAATTTTATTCCATCTATCTTGGAAAATTTCTCGCATACATAATTAATGTTCCCCTCTAAGTACTTAAGCATCTCTCTATACCAAGATCTACCTTCATTGTAGGCTGCCTTTAACGCCTCAAGCCCAAATGGATTGACCGAGCCCATCAAAGATTTAGCTTCAACACTGATTATCTTCTCTCTTAGTTTTTCATCAGGTATAACAGCATAAGCAGTATTTAAACCTGCAATATTAAATGTCTTAGAAGGTGCCATAAAGGAAACAACTTTTTCATAATTTTTAAACACTCTCATTATTGGAGTATAAAAATTATTGCCATAAGTAAAATCTTGATGCATCTCATCGCTTACGATAAATAAGTTGTGCTTATATGCAATTTCAGATAATCTTTCAAGTTCACTCTTAGTCCAAACTCTTCCTACTGGGTTGTGCGGATTACATAGAACTATTGCTTTCGCTAGCTTTGCTTTCTCTTCCAAGTCATTAAAATCTATTGTATAATGATTACCGTCAAATATAAGTTTGTTTTGTAGTATCTCCATGTTTTTTAGATTTGAGAAATTAAAAAATGGAGGATAAACTGGTGTTTGAATTATTATTTTCTCTCCATCCTCGACTATTGATCTAATAACAAGATCAAGTCCTGGAACAGTTCCTGGAGTAAATACTATCCACTCCTTTTTTATATCAAGCTCATGCATATCCTTTTGCCAGTTAATAATAGCCTTATATACATCATCGTCTGGTAAAGTGTAGCTATAAAAGTCCCTGTCTGCTCTCTTTAAACATGCAGCTTTAACCTCAGGAGCTGTTGCAAAATTCATATCAGCAATTGTGAATGGTATAACTGACTCATCATTACCTGCTAAACGTGAAGTTTCATACTTAGCAGATGATAAAGCGCTTCTGTCAATTATTTTGTCAAAATCAAACATAGTACCTCCAGTAATTTTATATTTTATTCAGAAATATTCCTCCATCTAAAGCCATAGACTTCACTTGCATTCATTACAACCAAGAAAGAGTCTGGAGCATTCCTTTCTATAAATCTTTTTAAAAGTAAATAGTCCCTTCTTGAACAAACAGTCATGATTACCGTATGTTCATTACCAGTATATGCACCAACAGCCTTATAAAGGTTTGCTGAGTGATTAAGTTCTTTAACAATGTAGTCTTTAACAAGCTCTGGTTTTTCTGTATTTATAATAATATTCTTAGATGTATTTAAACCGTCTATAGTAAAATCTATGATTAACCCGTTCATTATAATACCTAGTAGTGAATATAAACCGATTTCAAGACCAAATACAATGCCTACAAATAAAGTGATGACTAAGTCGCAAAGTAGTACGCCCTTGCCAAGATCAAGTCCAGTGAATTTATTTATGATTTTAGATAGTATATCTGTACCACCAATTGATGCATATTGATTAAGTATTATAGCCATACCTACAGCAGATACTATAACAGCTATTATCATTTGTAATAGCAAGTCATCAATTATAGGTCCGTCAAGTGGAATAATTTTTTCTAGTATGAATATAATTAAAGATATACCAAGTGATGTAAGTACTGTCTTTACACCAAACTTATTACCTATGAATAAAAATCCTAGAGCGAATAAAACTATGTTTGTTGCAAATAAAACATAACTCATTGGTAAATGTAATAAATACGATAAAACAATTGCTATACCTGTAGCTCCACCTATAGTCATCTTAGTTGGAGTTAAAAAGAAATAAACAGCGATGGCAACCATAAAGGCGCCTAAAACTATTAATAAATTAGACTTTAATTTTGCGTTCATTTTATACCTTCCTATAAAATTTATGTATTAGGGGCACTTTGATGTGCCCCATTATATTACTTACTATTTTTCTTCTTTAGTATATGTTAATACTGGAGTTCTAGCTGCCAATGTTTCATCTGGTCTAGATACCATAGTTGTCTTTGGAGCGTCTAGTAAGTCTTGTGGATTTTCTTTAGCTACTCTAGCGATATCGTTAAGTGCAGCTGCATAAGCATCCAATGTTTCCTTACTTTCTGTTTCAGTAGGTTCGATCATCAATGCTTCATGAACTATTAGTGGGAAGTATACTGTTGGTGGATGGAATCCTCTATCGATTAATCCCTTAGCAACATCTAATGTTGTTACTCCAGTATCACAGTTCTTTAGTCCGCCTAATACAAATTCATGCATACAAATTGTATCGTATGGAACATTGTAATTTTCTTTCAATTGACTTAATAGATAGTTTGCATTTAAAACAGCATTTGTTGATGCTTTTCTTAAACCATCTGAACCCATTGTTAGGATATAAGTGTAAGCTCTTACTAGGATACTGAAGTGTCCGTAGAAGTCTTTAACCTTTCCTATACTTTGTGGTCTATTGTAGTCAAGGAAGTATTTGTCATCATTTTTAGAGATAACTGGTACTGGTAAGAATGGAAGTAATTCTTTCTTGCAACCAACTGGTCCACCGCCTGGTCCTCCACCGCCGTGTGGTGTTGAGAATGTCTTGTGAACGTTGTAGTGAACAACGTCGAATCCCATGTCTCCAGGTCTTGAGTGTCCCATAACTGCGTTCATATTAGCGCCATCGTAGTACAATAGACCGCCTTTTCTATGAACGATTTCAGCTATCTTTTCAATATTTTTGTCAAATAAACCTAAAGTGTTTGGATTTGTAAGCATTAGACCAGCAACTTCTTCAGTCATAGCTGCTTCTAGTGCTTCAAGATCAACTAAACCATTTTCATCTGACTTAATTTCTACAGGAGTAAATCCGCCCATAGAGCAAGTTGCAGGGTTTGTACCGTGAGCAGAGTCAGGGATAATCATCTTGTTTCTATTCATATCTCCTCTTGCTTCATGATATGCTCTAATTAATAGAACACCTGTTAACTCACCATGTGCACCTGCAGCTGGTTGCAATGTTGCTCCGTCCATACCAGAAATTTCAGCTAGTGATTCAGCAAGGTCATACATTAATTTTAAAGCGCCTTGTGTGCAACCATCGCCTTGGTATGGGTGTAAGTCTCTAAAGCCTTCAAGAGCAGCCATATCTTCATTAATCTTAGGATTATATTTCATTGTACATGATCCTAGAGGATACATGCCGTTGTCAAGTCCGTAATTCTTTATTGAAAGATTTGTAAAGTGTCTTACTACGTCTACCTCAGATAATTCAGGTAGGTCTAGTTCTTCTTTATTTAAATATTCACTTGGAATTACGCTATCTAATTTTAAATCTTCAACATCAAGATCTGGTAAATTGTATCCAGTTCTACCGGGTCTTGAAATTTCAAATATTACTTTGTCATATCTATCTAACATTCAACACCCTCCAATACTTCTACTAATTTATCCATTTCTTCTTTTGTTCTCTTTTCAGTAACAGCAAGCATGAATGCGTTCTTGTATTCATCACCGTAGAACCAAGAAAGTTTAAATGCATCCATGAAACCATTAGCTGTAAGAGCTGCGTTGATCTTATCTACGCAGATATCGCTAGTGATAACGAATTCTTTGTAGAATGGTTTATTATACATTAATTTAAATTTACCAGATTTGCAAAGTTCTTTTTGTAGATAATGAGCTTTCTTAGCGCATTGCTCAGAAACTTCTCTTAAGCCCTTCTTGCCCATAAGTGACATGTAAATTGTTGCGCAAAGTACATTTAAGCCTTGATTTGAGCATATGTTTGAAGTAGCCTTATCTCTTCTGATATGTTGCTCTCTAGCTGTTAATGTTAATACCCAAGATCTCTTACCGTTTCTATCAACTGTTTGACCAGCGATTCTTCCTGGTAATTTTCTCATGAACTTATCAGTTGATGAGATGAATCCAAGGTATGGTCCACCATAAGATAGTGGTATACCGAAGGCCTGCGCTTCACCAACTACTATGTCAGCACCGTAGTCGCCAGGTCTTTGTAGTATACCTAGTGAGTTAGTGTCAACGTCAGCAATGAAGTATGTTTTCTTGAACTCATGAGTTAAGTCACAAGCAGCCTTCATATCTTCGATAACTCCAAAGAAGTTTGGATTTTGCATAATTACGCATGCTGCGTCATCGCTTAGTTTCTTCTTTAAGTCATCTAAGTCAGTTGCTCCATCTTTGATGTCAACTTCAACAACTTCTATGTTATGGCTGTGTGTATATGTGTCTAGAACCATTCTAGCTGATGGGCTAAGTGCTTTTGATACTATAACTTGTTTCTTACGAGTTGTGTTGCAGCACATTAGAGCTGACTCTACAACACCGTTAGAGTTGTCATATAGTGAAGCATTTGTAATAGGTAGTCCTACTAGATTGCTCATCATTGTTTGGAACTCAAATATCATTTGTAGAGTTCCTTGAGATACTTCTGGTTGATAAGGTGTATAAGAAGTGTAAAACTCGCTTCTTGATGCTATAGCACCAATTACTGAAGGGATGTAGTGATCATATGCTCCTGCTCCTATGAAGCAAATTTTCTTATTTGTAGAGCAGTTCATATTTGCAAGATCACTCATGATCTTTCTAACTTCTAATTCTGATTTATGTTTAGGTAAGTTTAACTCGCCTTTGAATCTAACACTTTCAGGAATACAATCAAATAATTCTTCTTCAGATTTTACACCTATCTTGTCAAGCATCTCTTTTATGTTTTCAGGTGTTTGACTAAGATATGGATACATACTAGTCCTCCTTAGCAAATTCAGCGTATTTTTCGTCGTCCATTAAATCGTCTAATTCAGATGGATCACTCATTTCAATCTTGAATATCCAAGCGTCATATGGTCCTTCGTTGATTAGAGCTGGTTCATCGTCAAGCGCTTCGTTAACTTCAACTATCTTTCCGCTAGCTGCTGTGAAAACTTCTGAAGCTGCCTTTACTGATTCAACTGATGCTACTGCATCGCCTTTTGAGAATTCATCATCAATTTCAGGTAATTCAACATATACTATGTCTCCTAAGTTGTGTTGAGCGTAGTCAGCTAAACCAACTGTAGCGATGTTTCCATCAACCTTAACCCATTCATGATCTTCTGTGTAAAGTAAACCTTTTTTAATTTCCATTGTAAATTCCTCCTAATTGTATAATTTATTTTTTAATGTCTTTTAAGAATTTTCTGCTAATTTGTTTAGCTTTTTGAGCTTTTCCTCTGATAATTACATCAAATTCAGCTCCCATTTCCTTGTAAGATGCATCGATTAGAGCGTTACCTATCTTCTTGCCAAGTGTTGGTGATAGATATCCTGTTGTAACGTAGCCAATCTTCTTGCCGTCTTTTTCAATTTCATATCCTTCTCTTGGTATAGCCTTATCAATCATTTCAAAGCCAACAAGTATTCTCTTGTTTTCAGCTTTAATCTTCTTAAGAGCCTCTTTACCAATGAAGTCAGCTTCTTGATCTAGCTTAACAAAGAAGTTTAGTCCGCCTTCTACTGGAGAAATATCTTGTGATATTTCATGGCCATATAGTGGAAGCATAGCTTCAAATCTAAGTGTATCTCTACATCCTAGTCCGCATGGTTCAATTCCAAACTCTTCTCCAGCCTTTAACACTTCTTTGTAGATGTGAACTATTGAATCATTATCTGTGTAAATTTCAAATCCGTCTTCTCCAGTGTATCCTGTTCTAGAGATTAAAACTTTTTTACCAGCAAGTACAAAGCCATCAATGAAGTGGAAGAATTTGATAGTATCTAGATCTACATCTGTTAATTTTTGTACAGCTTTTTGTGCAAGTGGTCCTTGAACAGCTATTTGTGATGTTTGATCTGAAACATTTTCAACCTTAACATCAAAGTTTTTAGCTTGTTTAGTAATCCATTCAAAGTCTTTTTCAACATTTGCTGCATTGATTACTAAAAAGAACTTTTCTTGGTTGAATCTGTATACTAGTAAGTCGTCTACAGCGCCACCATTTTCGTAACACATAACATTGTATTGTACTTGTCCGTCTTCGATAGCGTGTAAGTCATTAGTAATTAGATGATTTACAAAATCAAATGCATCTTTACCAGTAACCCAAACTTCACCCATGTGAGATACGTCAAATACCCCTAGTTTTTGTCTTACTGCATTATGTTCC
Organism: Fenollaria sporofastidiosus; assembly: GCF_943169635.2. Taxonomy (NCBI): domain Bacteria; kingdom Bacillati; phylum Bacillota; class Clostridia; order Eubacteriales; genus Fenollaria; species Fenollaria sporofastidiosus. The sequence goes on along the minus strand of NZ_OW968186.1, from coordinate 1,188,339 downwards.
TCGATTAAGCCTGCGTATTGAACTGGTAGTAACCAGCCAGCATAATTTACAATTTTGCCACCTAGTTTTACATGTTCATCGTATAAAGCAGTTTTTTTGCCTTCCATTTTTCATCCTCCTTAATCTACATTTATAATATACAATATTTTTTACAAGAAATATTTCAACACCTAAGCTAAACTAAGCATCAAAATATTAGGCCTCCTTGTCTTCTTAATATTGTTAACTATTATAGCGTCGTGAAAATTTCTTTAGGAACACTTTACTATGTTCACAACAGAAATCTTCGATTTCATTATAACATATAAAATACATTTTTGCTAATATTTTAACTTTAATTTTTATAAAATTTATATTTATTTGAAATAATTTAGCAATTAATATATAATTTAAATAAATAATCATATAGGAGGCGTCTATGCAGATAAAAAATTTAACTATTAGACTTAAGAAAGATGGTAGAAGCATAATTGACAATTTAACGTTTTCTATAAACAATGGCGACAGGCTTGCACTTATAGGCGAAGAAGGCAATGGTAAATCTACTCTAATTAAGGCGCTTACAAATATAAACGATGTTCTTACTTATGCGGATATAAGTGGTGAGATTAGCCGTGATGAATCTATAGCAATTGTGCCTCAAATAGCTACAGCTGATGTGCTTTGTAAAAGTTTGAGTGATCTTATTTATGCTAATGATGAACTTACTGTTGACATAGGCGAATTTTATAAATTAATCAACGCTTTTAACGTCGATGTGAACGACTTGGAAAGGAAGCTTGAAACATATTCAGGCGGAGAGAGAATGAAAATTTTAATTTCACTCGCTATAGCAAAGGGTCCTTCTCTACTAATACTTGATGAGCCGACTAATGATATAGATTTTGAGTCTATGGAAGTTCTTGAGAGAGTGCTTAAAGAATTTAACGGGAAAATCATCTTTGCAAGCCACGATACATACTTCATCAAAAAACTAGCAAATAAAATAATACATTTTGAACTGCTTCAAAATAAAACAAAATCACGTATAAATATTAGTGGTAATGACTACGATACTTATATTAAACTTAGAGAAGAACAAATTTCTACTCAAATGCAAAGAGCTAAAAACGACAAGGCGCGCATGGATGAAAAGGAAGCAAGGTGGAGGCATGTTCATGATAGCGTAGAGCATGATCTTAGAAGAGAAAAGAACGACAGACTAGGTAGGTATCTTAAAAAGACTATGCACGAAGTGAAGGCTCACGAAAAGCTTATCGAGTGGGAAAAAGGAAAAATGACTAAAAAACCAGAATACGAAGAACAAATCTTTGTTAATTATAATAAAGAAAAACTTATTGAAAACGGCAAATGTGTTTTAAACTTGCATCTTAAAGTTTTAAGAGCTAGTGATAAAATACTTGCCAAAGATATAAATCTTGAATCATATGGCAATAATAAAATTGCTATCGTTGGAAAGAATGGTGCTGGCAAAACAACTCTATTAAACATTATTAAAGATAATATAAGTAAAGACTTAAGAGTCTCGTATATGCCACAAAACTATGAGGAAGAACTAAATGTTCATAAAAACGCTATTGAATATTTAAGAAATGACTTTACTAAAGATGAAGAAACTAAGATTAGAACTTATCTTGCTTCTCTAAAGTTTACTAAAGATGAGGTGACTAAAAACATTTCTGAACTTAGTGGCGGACAGAAAGCAAAGCTATTTTTTGCTAGGATGCAGCTTATGGAGCCTGATATTTTAGTTCTTGATGAGCCAACAAGAAACATATCGCCTCTCTCCTTACCTAGTATAAGTAATGAGATGAAAACCTTTGGCGGAGCCATCTTCTTTGTTTCGCATGATAGATACTTTATAAATCATGTTGCAGATGAAATATATGAGCTTGATGAAAGCGGCTTAATTAAAAGATCTAAAATTTAATACTCACAAAAAAAGACCTTGCAAATGCAAGGTCTTTCGTGTATATAGTAATAAAACTATCTCTTTGAGAATTGTGAACTCTTTCTAGCTTTCTTGAATCCGTATTTCTTTCTTTCTTTCATACGTGGATCTCTAGTTAAGAATCCTGCTTTCTTTAATATTGATCTGTATTCAGGATCAACTTCAAGTAAAGCTCTTGATAAGCCATGTCTTATAGCTCCTGCTTGGCCTGTAAATCCGCCACCGTTAACTAAAACGTAAACATCGAATTTACCAAGTGTGTCAGTTAAATTAAGAGGTTCACGAACAATGTTTTTTAATAACTCTTCTTTTAAATATTGATCAATATCTCTGTGGTTGATAGTAAATTTACCATCGCCAGGCACTAATCTTACTCTAGCTACTGAAGATTTTCTTCTGCCTGTTCCTTGAATAAGTTTTTCCATCTATTCGTCCTCCTTCCTAAAATTCATATACTTCTGGCTTTTGAGCTTCGTGGTTGTGTTCTGCGCCAGCATATACTTTTAACTTTCTAAACATTTGTCTTCCTAATCTGTTCTTTGGAAGCATACCTCTAACAGCTAATCTAATAGCCATTTCAGGGTTGTTTTGCATCATATCTTGGTAACTGATTTCTCTAAGTCCTCCAGGATAACCTGTGTGATAGTAGTGTTTCTTTTGTAATAATTTCTTTCCTGTTAATTTTACCTTATCAGCGTTGATGATGATAACGAAATCACCTGTATCAACATGTGGTGTGAAAGTTGCTTTGTGTTTTCCTCTTAAGATCTTAGCAACTTCGCTTGCTAGTCTACCTAGGACTTTGCCTTCAGCGTCTATAAGTAACCATTTTCTCTCAATATTTTGAGCATTGGCCATAAATGAACTCATTTTTTTCCTCCTTTAAAAAACATTGTTTTTAAAAAAGTTTCCGGGTCTTTTCTAAAACACTAACCAATATTTTAATACAAAATACTTTGCTTGTCAAGCATTTTCATTGATTTTTTTATAAATTCTTGCTTAATTCTTCAATTTTATCTACTATTGATGATATATATGCAATAGTATTCTTTAATGAAGCTGTTGTAGTGATGTCTACACCTGATAATTTTGCCCAATCGATTGGGTTATATAGTCCGCCTTGTCTCAATGCCACTAACCAGTCTTTAACAGCTTCCTTATCTCCTTCTAATATCTTTTTTGATACATTAGTTGCAATTGATAAGCCTGCTGAGTATGTGTATGAGTATAGTCCTGAGTAGTAGTGTGGCTGTCTCATCCAAGTCATCTCACAGCCATCTGTTAATTCAACTTCACCTTGCCAGAACTCTTCAAGTGTTTCCTTGTACAATCTATTAAGTGTATCTGCATCTAAGTTTTGTCCCTCGTCTACTAAGTTATATGCTTTTCTTTGGAAATATGCTTCCAAGAAGTGTGTAACAAAGTTGTGATAGTATGTCTTAGCAATGATTGAGAAGTAAATCCATCTAAGCATCCTAGGATCTTCTGTCTTCTTCATTAGGTAGTTGGCAAGCATCATCTCATTCATTGTCGAAGGTGACTCGCAGTAGAACATAGATGGGTCTGAGTCAAAGTATGATTGATACTTTTGAGATAGCATAAAGTTACCTGCGTGACCTAGCTCATGTATCATAGTAAACACACTGTCCATCTTGCCTGTCCATATCATAAGTATATATGAAGGGAAGCCTGCTGGCGTAGAGCAATATGCTCCTGTGTACTTACCTTTGTTCTCAACATAGTCGATGTTCTTACCTTCTAAAACTTTTTTAATTTGTTCTAGATATTCATCACCTAATACATTTAAAGCATTATAGATATATTCTTTTGCTCCATCAAGTGTTATCTCTGGATCAAATTCTGGGTCTATATTAGCCTTTAAGTCATAATAATTAATTTTTTCTAAGCCAAGGCCATCTTTTAATACTCTAGCAAATTTTCTCATAACTGGTGAAAGTTCTTTCATAATTGTATCAAGATGGTTTTCGTAGATGTCTCTAGGGACTTCTTGCTTAGCAAGTAGATAATCAGTTACACTTTCATAGCCTCTTAGCTTAGAGATAATCTTATCAGTTTGCATATTTAAGTTAAATGCCATAGCTGTGCTGTTGATAGTCTTTGATAAGTCATTGTAAAAATGCTTAAATGATTCTCTTCTTAAGTCCTTATCTTCATCATACTCATACTTTTCTTCAAATAAAGCATATGAGTTGCTATACTTCTTGCCGTTTACCTCGAAGGGTTCAAATGTTAAATCTTGCAATTTAATTGTATTGTATAATTGCTCTGGTGCCATTGTTAATGGTGTAAAAGCTTGTATAACTTTTTCTTCTGCATCGCTTAAGTATGTTTTCTTCTTTAAGATAACACTGTGGAAATATACCTTTAAGCCATCTACCTTCTCTAGCTTTTCAAGCATCGGAATATCAAGCTTAGCTATCTCAAGCTCAACAAATAATGTGTTCTCATCAAGCTTATTGTACATATTTAATAGCTCGTTAAAGAAAGCTAGTTCAACAGAGTTAGTTAGGTCAACGTCCTTGTTTAGATATGCATAATCAACTACTAGCGAAAATCTTTCAACGATTTTTTCGTACTCTTTGAATGCTTTAACGATAGTATCAAAGTCAGTAAGCTTTCCTTCGTACTCTTCTTTTAATTTTAATGAAGCATTTAGTATATCATTAGCTTCTTTTCTTGCTTCTTCTTTAGATTTGAAGATAGCTGACGTATCCCAAGTAAGATTTTTATCTACTTCACTTCTATTAAGTATTGTCATAAGTCACCTCTATTATTTTAATTCTGATGTACAGTTAGGGCATCTTGTTGCATTAATATCAATTGTTGATTTGCAATATGGACATTCCTTAGTTGTTGGTGCTGCTTCTGGCTCAGGCTTCTTAGTAAGTGCTCTAGCTTTGTTCACAGCCTTAACCATCATAAATATAACAAAGGCTATAATTAAGAAGTTTATTACTTGTGTAATAAATAAACCGTAATTTAGAGTAGCTGCTCCAGCTTCTTGCGCCTCAGCAAGTGTAGCGTATTGACCACCATCTAGTGTAATGAAATAGTTGCTCATGTCTGTGCCACCAAGTATAAGTCCGATAAGTGGCATGATGATGTCATTAACAAGTGAGCTAACAATCTTTCCGAAAGCTCCACCAATGATAACACCTACTGCTAGGTCCATAACATTACCCTTTGAAATAAATTCTTTGAATTCTTTTAACATTTTCTTCTCCTCCTAATCAAAATTTTCTACTTTATATCTACATCTAATTTAATGTGCTCTATATGATTTTTGTCAAGCAATTCTAAAGCATAATCGTCTACTCTGTAGTCATTTGTGTAATAAATTTTGCTTATTCCAGCTTGAATCAACGCTTTTGTGCAGTTAAGGCATGGAAAATGTGTTACATAGCACACGCAGCCATCAACTTTGATGCCTTCTTTTGCGCAATATAAAAGTGCATTCATCTCTGCATGTATAGTCGCTATACAGTGACCATCTCTCATTGTGTGGCCTATCTCAGAGCAATGTGGATTACCCTTTATACTTCCGTTATAACCGCTGGAGACAATTCTGTTGTCCTTATTTACTAATAAGCAACCAACATATGCTCTATCACATGTCGATCTCTTTGCTATCATATGAGCGATAGACATGAAATACTCTTGCCACGAAGATCTTGTGTCTGCCATTAAATCACTTCCCCTTCATTAAATATTTTACCTTCATATATCTCTCCAGTTGATGCGTCAACACTTATCATCTCGCCACTCTCAATGTTTTCCATAGCTTCTTTTGCTCCAACAACAGTCGCTAGATGGTAGTTTATTCCGACTATAGCACCTTGACTAGTAAGTCCTCCTTCAACTGTTATTATGCCTTTGGACCTTTGAATGAATGGTAGCATCTCCTTATATACGCCTATAGTTACAACTATATCGCCATCTTTAAATTTTTCTTCAAGCTCTTGTGCGTTCTTTGCAACACATGCTCTTGCACTAATTTTATGCTTGCCTATGCCCATACCTTTGCATAGTAGTTTACCAACTGTCTTTACCATCATAATGTTTGTCGATCCAGTTTTTCCTAGTGGCATACCTGCAGTTAGGATGACTAGATCTCCCTCCTTTACAAATTTTACATTCTTTAAAATATTTACTGAATCATGAAAGAGTTCATCAATATTTGTAGCTAACTTTGCTCTTATAGGATAAACTCCCCACTCAATTGATAATTGCCTTCTAACTTTTTCATTTGTAGTAGCTGCGATGATTGGCGATTTTGGTTTGAACTTTGATATATTTCTTGCAGTAAGCCCTGATGATGTAGCTGCAATAATTAGTTTTGCATTTAAATCAAGTGCTGCTTCTCTAGTCGCTTTCGCGATTGAATTAGTTATATTTATCTCATGCTCATCATTAGTGCTATTAATTAAGATTTTATAATCCAAGCTGTCCTCAATTTTAAGCGCAATCTTTCTCATCATCTCAGTAGCCTTAACAGGATATGCTCCTGCAGCGGTTTCTCCAGATAACATTATCGCGCTTGATCCATCTAGTATTGCGTTAGCAACATCAGTTACCTCTGCTCTTGTTGGTCTTGGGTTTCTTATCATAGAATCTAGCATTTGAGTGGCTGTTATTACAAACTTTCCCTTTAGATTGCATTTTCTTATTATTTCTTTTTGAACTAGTGGTATGTCCTCCTCATCAAGCTCAACGCCCATATCGCCTCTAGCAACCATGATGCCATCAGATACTTCGATTATTTCGTCAATATTTTGAACGCCTTCTAGATTTTCTATCTTAGAAATTATTTTAATGTCTTCTCCGCCATTGCTCTCAAGAATTTTTCTTATCTCTAATACATCTTTTGCGCTTCTAATAAATGAAGCTGCAATAAAATCTACATCATTTTCTATGCCAAAGATAAGGTCTTCAACATCTTTTTCTGTAAGCGTTGGTAAATTTACTTTAACTGAAGGAAGATTAACTCCTTTTCTATCGCTTAGCTCGCCCGAGTTAACAGCCCTCATATAAACATTGTTCTCATCGACTGATTTTACAGTGAACTCAACAAGACCGTCGTCAATAAGTACTCTGTCATTTACCTTTAAATCCTTGGCAATGTCTTTGTATGTGACAGAAACCTTTGTCTCGTCTCCTTCAATGTCCTCGCTCGTTAAAATAAAATCTTGTCCTTGCTCTATCCTAATCATGCCATCTTTAAATGTTTTTATCCTAATCTCAGGACCCTTTGTATCAAGCATTATCGCTATAGGCTCATCAATATCCTCTCTAAGCTTCTTTATAGTATCTATCCTTGTCTTATGTTCCGTATGAGTGCCGTGTGAGAAGTTTAGTCTTGCAACATTCATTCCTTCACTTACTAAATCCTTCAAGACATCATATGAGTCTGAGCTTGGACCAATAGTGCAAACTATCTTGGTCTTTTTCATAGTCTTCTTCATAAGTCTGCCTCTAAATCGATAGTATGTCTACCATCTTAAGCAATTCTTTATTTAGCTCTTTCTTAGCATTAAGTGCTTCGTTTATATCTACTTCAATAAACTTGCCGTCCTTATATCCTAAGACAAGGCCAGTCTTACCTTCTATTAGTAAGTTTACCGCTCTGTAACCAAATTCACTTGCAAGAATTCTGTCTTGTACTGTAGGCACACCGCCTCTTTGAACATAACCTAAGACCGTAACACGAGTTTCAATATCGCTCTTTTCTTCTATAATCTTTGCTAAGTCGTATGCATCAAGCGCGCCTTCAGCAGTGACTATGATGTGGTGCTTCTTACCTCTTTTTCTACCATTTTTTATTTTTTGAATTATGGCATCAGTATCTATTTCAAGCTCTGGCACAACTATGGCTTCTGCACCACCAGCTATGCCTGAGTATAGAGCAATGTCTCCACAGTTTCTACCCATAACTTGTAGTACTATAGCTCTGCCGTGAGACTCTGATGTGTCTCTTAGCTTACTTATAGCGGATACTGCTGTCTCAACTGCAGTTAAAAATCCTATAGTGTAGTCAGTATAAGCAAGGTCGTTGTCTATTGTGCATGGAACGCATGATACTTTTATGCCACGCTTTACTAGCTCTCTTGCTCCTCTAAATGTACCATCTCCACCAAGAGCGACTATAGCATCTATCTTGAATTTCTTAATTACTTTAAGAGCTTGATTAATACCTTCTTCAGTCATAAACTCTTCGCTTCTTGCAGTTCTAAGTATAGTTCCACCCCTATGAATTATATCTGCAACGCTCGATAGTGTCATCGTTTCAATGTCACCCTTTATTAGACCGTTGTAACCTTCCTTTACAGCTAAAACTTTTACATCGTTATATATCGCTGTTCTTACAACCGATCTAATAACAGCATTCATTCCAGGTGCGTCACCGCCACTTGTTAATATAGCAATAGTCTTCATTCTTCCTCCTATTTGATAACTATATCATCTTCGTTTAAATGCATTTTTAAATCCTCATATAGCTTCTCATTGTCTATGTCAATAGCTGTGCTATCGTTGGATTCAATAGTAGACTTTGTCTCTTCAAAGTACACTACAACAGGGTTATCTCCCTTATATTTCTTTAGAATATCCAAGATATCCATTTTATCATTATCATCTTTATCTTTTTTTATTCTTAAGTATAAAGTCTCTTTACGCTTTTCAAGCCTTTTAACTCTATCTGCTATGATGTTTATCTCATCATTAGCGCTTATTTGCAATCTTCCTTTAACTACTATTCTCTCTCCTTCTTTTATCAAACTTCTGTAAGTTTCGTAAACTCTTGGGAAGATTACCACTCTAATATTGTCATAAATATCTTCTAAATCGATGAAGGCCATCATTTGATTATTCTTTGTTACCTTCTTAGTGACATCAGATATCATACCTGCATAAGAAATAAACATATTATCTTTAATGTCTGTATCGGTTTCATCAGCAAGCTTTTCTTTCATCTCAATGGACGTAAAGTCGCTGTTATCTCTTAGTTCTTGTGTAAATTCTTCAAGTGGATGACCTGAAAAATATATGCCAGTCATCTCTTTTTCGCCCTCAAGAAGCATAAACTTTGAAAGTTCTGTAGCTTCCGGCACCTTGTATTGTGCATGGGATGAATTATCATCACTAAGTCCGAATAGACCAAGCTGTCCCTCGGCATTGCTCTTTGCATCCTTTTGTATACTCTTAAGAATAAAGTCATATGAACCAAGCATTTGGCTTCTATTCAATCCAAGTGAGTCAAGCGCCCCTGCTTTTATTAGAGACTCTATAGACTTTTTGTTCATAGCAGCCGAATCAACTTTGTAAGTCTTTGTTAAGAAGTCTTCAAATGAAGTAAAGCCATCTATCTTTCCTCTGGCTTTTAGTATTGAATCAATAACATTACTTCCTACGTTTTTAATCGCTGAAAGTCCGAATCTTATACAATCGTCTTCTGTTGCAAACTTTCTAAATGACTTGTTTATATCAGGTCTTAAGACTTCTATGCCAAGTCTTTTTGCCTCTTCTAGATACTTTATTACATCTGGAGTGTTGCCCATTACAGAGCTAAGTAGACTTGCCATATACTCTTTTGGATAGTAGTACTTAAGGTAGGCTGTTCTATATGCAACGACCGAGTAAGCAGCAGAGTGTGACTTGTTGAAGGCGTAGTTTGCAAAGTCAAGCATGTAATCAAAAATTTGATTTGCTACCTCTTCTTTAATGCCGTTTCTCACAGCACCCTTGATAATCACTTCATCCCCGTCGTCCTTACCATAGATAAAGTTCTTTCTCTCTTGCTCCAAGACCTTCATCTTCTTCTTACTCATGGCTCTTCTAACTATGTCAGCACCGCCAAGTGAGTAGCCAGCAAGGTTTCTAAATATTCTCATAACCTGCTCTTGATATACAATGCAACCATATGTTTCCTTTAGTATTGGTTCAAGATGCGGATCTAAGTAGCTTATCTTAGATGGATCATGCCTTGCCTCGACAAACTTTGGTATCGATTGCATAGGTCCCGGTCTAAACAATGAGTTTGCAGCAATTAGATCTTCAAACTTTTGGGCCTTTAATTCCTTTAAGAACCTTCTCATACCAACCGACTCGAATTGAAATACACCTATTGTTTCAGCGTTTGTAAATAAATTTATAACATTTTTGTCGTCGCATTCCATATTATCAAAGTCAACTTTAAGATTATAGTTTTTCTCTATCATATCAAGTGCATCTTGAATAACCGTTAAATTTCTTAAGCCTAAGAAGTCCATCTTCAAAAATCCAAGCTCTTCAAGCTCTGTCATAGTGTACTGAGTGGATATAGACTCTTTGTTCTTAACAAGAGGTAGGTGGTTTGTTATAGTCTCTTCAGTGATTAATATACCAGCAGCGTGAGTACCAATATTCCTTGGCAAACCCTCAAGCTGTCTTGATATATCAATTATTTTCTTTGCCTCTTCGTCTTCATCGTAGGCTTTCTTAAACTCAGGATTTCTCTCTAAAGCTAAGTCTATGGTTATGTCTAGATCTCTTGGCACCATCTTTGCAAGTGTATCTGCCTTGTTTAAAGGCACATCTAAAGCCCTTGCAACATCACGAATAACGGCTCTTGCGGCAAGTGTACCAAAGGTAATAATCTGACTAACCTTGTCCTCGTGATACTTCCTTATTACATAGTCAATAACTTCAGATCTTCTCTCATATCCAAAGTCAACATCTATATCGGGCATGGAAACTCTCTCAGGATTTAGAAATCTTTCAAATAGCAAATCATACTTTAGAGGGTCAACATCAACTATGCCTAAAGCATAAGAAACAATGCTGCCTGCCGCAGAACCTCTTCCTGGTCCAACAGGTATGCCATTGTTTTTAGCGTACATTATAAAGTCCCTAACTACTAGGAAGTAGTCAACATAGCCCATGGAGTCGATAATCTTAAACTCAGTTTCCATCCTATTCTTTATGTCTTCACTGACATGTCCATATCTCTTCTTTAAACCTTCTTCGCAAAGCTTATGAAGGTATTCAGAGTGCGTCATGTCTTCATCTATCTCAAAGTTAGGCAAATGTTTTTGATGAAACTCAATCTCTACATTACATCTGTCTTTAATAATCTCAGTATTTTTTATAGCCTCAGGTACATATGAGAAGAGTTTCTCCATCTCCTCAGGACTCTTTACATAAAACTCTTCACTAGGAAAGCGCATTCTGTTTTCATCATCAATCTTTGAAAGAGTTTGTATACATAAAAGCACGTCGTGAACCTTAGCGTCCTCTTTGCGTAGGTAGTGACAATCGTTTGTCGCAACTAGTCCAAGACCTAGCTCCTTAGAAAGATCGATAAGATAATTATTAACATATGCTTGCTCCTTCATACCGTGATCTTGAAGCTCTAGGAAGAAATTGTTTTCTCCAAATATTTCTTTATATCTAAGCGCAGCTTTTTTTGCTCCATCCATATTTTGATCGAGTATCATCCTTTGCACCTCTCCACCTAAGCAGGCAGATAGTGCAATGATGCCTTCGCTATGCTCACGTAAATAGTTAAAATCAGTTCTTGGCTTATAGTAGTAGCCATTAATAGAGGCGTCTGAGACTATCTTTATAAGATTTTTGTATCCCTTTTCGTTTTCGCATAAAAGTATCAAGTGGTAGTAAGGTGTTTCTTTGTCCTTTACAAGCTTATCTTCGCATGCATAAACCTCGCAGCCTATGATAGGTTTGATACCCTTAGCCTTCGCTTCCTTATAAAATTTGATTACACCATACATATTGCCATGGTCAGTTATAGCACATGCATCCATGCCAAGCTCTTTAACTCTATCTATAAGCTCTGTTATTTTGTTTGAACCATCAAGTAAAGAATACTCAGTATGCAAGTGCAAATGCGTAAAACTCATAAAATCACCTCTATTAATTATTATACCATATAAGAGATAATTTTAAAATTTTTATTTTTCTTGTAATTTTCATTTCTTTTATGTATAATAATGCTTAAAGGGGTATAATACTATACAAGGAGGGATATTATGAACAATATTTATGACGATAAGGACTTCAACGATCAAGAAGTTTTAAGTGAGGATGAAATAAAAGAAAGACAAGACAGAAAGAGAGCTAAGGGTCACTACTATGACTACAATAAAAACGATTACAACTATAGGACCGGCTTTAATGACGATAACTATGGACGCAGCAACAAAGGCTTAACATCTTTAATCTTAGGTGCTGTATCACTACTATGCATATTTTTAGGACAACTATCATTCATAGGAAGTATCATAGCTATAGTTGGTTTGATCATGGGTGTTGACGCTAAAAACAAAGGAGACACAGCTTATGCAAAGACAGGTATAATACTTAACACTATAAGTTTATGCTCTACACTACTTGTAACTGTTGCTTGCATAGCTTGCTTATCATGCATTGGCTGCTCTTTAATGAGTTCTATGTGGTAGAATATGAAACCATTTTACACAATATTTGGAATAAGACTTGCTAGCTATGGCTCACTTATAGCCCTTGGCATAGTTGTAGCAAGCCTTGTTTATTGGTATAGAAAAAAAGAGTATCCCGCAGATAAAGAAACCATCTACTACTCCATAGTATATGGTATGATTGGTGGCTTCTTAGGAGCAAAGCTTCTCTATCTTATAACAGACTTTAACTTTGTTGTAGATAGTTTAAAGAATACTAAAGACTTAGTCTCAACACTAAGAGATATCTTAGCAGGTGGCTATGTATTCTACGGAGGCATCATAGGCGGGCTAGTCGCTTTGTATATTTACTCTAAAAAATACAAAATTAATTTCTTAGATATGATAGACTCTATGGCCCCTGAAGTACCACTTGCACACGCCTTTGGTAGAATCGGCTGCTTTATGGCTGGCTGCTGCTATGGTTTGCCATGCAATAGTAAATTTGCAGTAATCTTTCCAAAAGAAAGCGTTGGTTTAAGCGGAGTAAAGCTCTTCCCTGTTCAGCTATTGAGCTCATTAGGCAACATTATTATATTTATAATTCTGTTCATCTACTCAAAGAAAGATAGATCCAGAGGAAAAGTTTCGGGCCTATATATCATACTATATGGCATAGGAAGATTTTTAGTTGAATTTTTAAGATATGATGACGTAAGAGGACACTTCTTATACTTCTCAACATCACAATGGATATCGATACTGCTCGTACCATTAGGCGTAATACTATATAAAAAGGGTGAAAGCTTATGCAAGAAAACACAAGAATAAATGAATTAATGCTCTTTCAAAACATTGACTACAAAGGTCTTGAAGAGCATCTAAACCAGTTAAGAAAAGATGGATACAAGATAAAAGATGTAAAAAAAGCATCGATTAGCTTAGAAAAAGCAGTCGATGCTAATAATTTTGTATATTTTTGCGAGAGTTATCCATTCACTACATCGAGAAAGAATAAATTTGGAGCCTTCACAACTCACCTATATGATATGGAGAGTGCTGGCTTTAAATTTGTTTGTGGCTTCAAAGATATTAACATATATGAAAATCATAATGCGAGCAAAAAAGCTACAGCTGATGCGGATGAAAAAAGTTGGAAGAACATCTCTAACATAAGATTCTTCTCAATATCAGTTTTCTTATCATTCTTTATGATATTTTTAGCAAACACAGTCTTTTTATTCTGGCCAAACATAGATAAGTTTGTCTACATAAAACAGTTTATGTTTATGGTCTTAGTGCCACTAATATTTTTAGATCTATCCATTATGTACTTAAGAAGAATTATTTACTTCTACTTCAAAGGCTTGCGTAAAAAATTTGAGCAGCCTTCAGCTTTTAAGTTTGGTAGAATTTTAATGCTAGCATTATTTACCCTGCTTGCACTAATGATTGTTCTTTATGTATCGATAGACATATATAATTTTACTGTTGGCAATATAACACTCTTGAAACTGTTCTCAAGCTATTCATTCTTGATAGGAGCAGCTCTTGCTTACGGTGTGTATAAACTATTCATAGAAAAGGTCTTCGATAAGTTCTTTCCAAGATTTTTGTTTATAGTTGTTTCTTTATTTATGATAACAAATCTACAAACAAGACTGTTGGAAATGCCTGTTAATAATGCAATCAATGAAGATATCTTCCAAGTGGATGAGAATATAAAGGACAATAGGTATTATATGAATACAAAGTTTGAGAATAAAAACTTCTTTGTCAATAAGTACACAAAAAATTATAGCTTCACAAGATACTCAGACTCTAAATATGAATCTTTAATTATGAAGAGTGAGTATTACTACTGCAAAAACAAAAACATATTAAACTATATATACAGCGTTATTAAAGATAGAAATATTAGCAATAATCAAGGTAACATAGAGTATATTAAGTACGATTGTTTCTCTGATGATTTTGAAGAAGCATATATCGCTAGCAAGTTCTCAACATCTACTTTAGTATTCAAGTTTAAAAACGAAATATACATTGTAGATGGTAACTTTAGAAAGAATAATGAAAAAGTATTAAATGAAGCAGTGAAAAAAGTTCTAAAAGATAAATCTAGTAAATAAATTAAAAGGCAGGACCAAAAATCCTGCCTTATCTTATGCCAAAAATAAATGCCTCACCGGAATGTCATGAGGCATTTACTATTTATTATATATAAGCTAAAACTCAAATTTAACTTTTCTTGCTCTTAAAGCTTCAACTATAGCTGTAAGGATGAAGTATACTAAGAATATTTCTATAGTGTTCTTAAGTATTCTTGCTGTCATTAGTGCTATTAGTGCTTTACCCATATATATGTGTAAAAGTGCTGAATTACATATAATATTTATAAATATAGCTCTAAATAAACTTGTTGATATGATTGCTATGTTTTGTTTCTTTCTGTTCTCCAATAATGCTGAGAAACCTTCGCCATTAGTTAATTTCCAAACCATAAAGCCTGGGAACCATCCTAACAAGCCCTCTAATAGTGTAAAGGCAAAGTTAAAACCAAATTGGCTTGGTGATAGCATAAATTTTATAACGTCTGAAACTATACCCATCATAAAGCCGTAATAAGGTCCTAAAACCATACCACCAAACATTAGTGGGTATCCACCAAATGAGAAAACTAATCCAGTAGCAATTTTAATTTTCAAAAATTTAGACATTAAAATTGTTAACGTAACGAACAATGCACTTAGGACTAATTTCTTAGTCGTAAATCTCCTTTTTTGCATAAAAAAATCCTCCTAAAATAAAATTCCAGAGGCTGTGCTAAATAATATAATATTTATACAGCGGAAGCGAAGAAATACCGCGGCTCATCGCCATTCGTTTAAAAGCTACATCCCATCTTTTAACACTAGCGCATTTCCTCTACTCTGTAATTCATATTATATCATCAAATTTTATAATTTACAAGCTATTTATAATCAATTCTTATACTTTTATAAAAATATTTCATTCTCTCCTTCATAGTCTTGATACAAGCCTATGCGTTCTAAGTCTATGTCAAGCTCATCCATAGTTATGTCTGTATATTTATTAAGTATGTCAAATATTAGTGCAGGCTTTAACGAGCCCTCCTCACTCATCTTTATATATGCATATATTGCATCATCTTTAAGCTCTAATCTAGTCAAAAAGTCTTTTGCATTTTCCTTAACGAAGATCCTTCTCTTACCTTTCTTTCTCTTTCTTTCTATCTCGACCTCATCCATGTCATTAATCTTCGAAAGTTCGCTTACAATATCAACGTTCTTATTCTTTTCAAAAAAAGTGTTCAATAGCTTAAAGGCATATACGACCGACTTCACCTTGTTAGATATAGACTCATCGTCATCATACTTTGCTTCTACTATCTTAATGCCATGAGGAAGCTTCTCGTTCATTCTAATAATAAAATCATTTAAATCAATCTTTGAGTTTAAGTATATCTCCATATACTCACTATTTGACTCTATACCTAGTGGAAGTGGATAAGCAATAGACATCCTTGGATGTGGATTAAAGCCCTCCGAGAACTTTACATCAACTTTGTTTTGAAAAAGAGTCCTTTGAAATAAGTCCACAAGGTCCAAGTGTGAGATGAATTTTAAGTAACCTAACTTTGTAAATTTACACAAAATTTTCATGCTTACCCCTCATTTCACAGTTCTTAATACCACATGCATTGCAAGAAATTCTGCAGTCTTTTGTAGTCTCTGCCTTCATCGACTTCTCATACTCTCTAATCAAAAACTCTTTGCTAACACCAATATCTATTATATCCCAAGGTAGAACTTCATCATATGATCTTTCGCGTCTTGCGTAGAAGTCAGGATCTAAATTAAACTCTTTGAATGCGTTCATGTAATTGTTGTAGATAAAATCGTTATCCACTTTCTCAGCCTTCTTCTCTTCTTCGTAGACATATATAAGCGCATCCGCAAGCTTTCTGTCGCCTCTTGCAAGTACCGCTTCAATATAGCTAAGCTCAGGATCGTGATAGTTGTAGTCAATCTTTTTATCTTTTATACATGAGCGAAGTATGCCTATCTTTTCGTAAAATTCATCTATACTATCTTGCTTAAACCATTGGAATGGTGTGAAAGGCTTTGGCACAAAACACGATGTACTTACAACTAGTCTAAAGTCTCCCTTTATATCTTCCCTATCTCTTTTAAAGAATAGATCTCTAACTAAATAAGCAAGTTCTTTTATACCCCTTATATCATCCTCAGTCTCAGTAGGAAGGCCTATCATAAAGTAAAGTTTAATCTTAGACCAGCCTTCTCCAAATACATAAGTCATGACATCAATTAAATTTTCTTCGCTAACATTTTTGTTGATAACATCTCTTAACCTTTGGCTGCCTGCTTCTGGAGCAAAAGTTAGTGATGACTTCCTCACATCAGATAAGTCCTTCAATACATCTATGCTCGGTGAGTCAAGCCTTAGTGATGGTAGTGAGACGCTAACATTGTTCTGTACAAAGTACTCTTTCATCTCACGAGCAACTTCTCTAAGGTTAGTATAGTCACAAGTACTTAGTGAGAACAAACTAACATCGTCATAACCAGTATTGTCTATCATAGTCTTGGCGATATTCTTGATGTTCTCATCTGATTTTTCTCTTATAGGCCTGTATAACATGCCAGCTTGGCAAAATCTGCATCCTTTAGTGCAACCTCTAAATATCTCAACAACTGCTCTTTTATGAACTACATCGATGTATGGAACAATCATTCTGTCAATTTGAAACATCTTGTCAACGCTTGAAATATAGTTCCTCTTTACTCTATCCTTGCAATTTGGATTTAGCTTTTCATAATTTTTTATAGTAGCATCCTCATTGTAATGAGGCTTATAAAACTTCGGTACATAAAAGCCATCTTCTTTAGCAAGTGTTTCAAGAAATTCGTCCTTACTTTGTTTTGTTTCTTTTTTAATCTTAAGTAGCTCTAAAAACCTTAGCATCATCTCTTCGCCTTCGCCTATTTGAAAAACATCAATTATTTCAGCGATAGGTTCAGGGTTTACTGCACAAGGACCTCCCGCAACAATAATCGGATCATCCTCTCCTCTGTCCTTACTTTTATATTCAAGGTTTGATAAGTCAAGCATATTCAATATATTTGTAAAGCTCATTTCATACTGCAAAGTGAAGCCAACCGCATCAAAGTTTTTAAGCTCTTCTTTATTTTCAAGAGAAAATAATTCAAGTTCTTCCTCTCTCATCTTTTCTTGCATATCGCGCCATGGCAAGAATACTCTCTCACATAAGTAGTCTTCATTTTGATTTATCAAAAAGTAAAGTATGTGAAGTCCTAAGTAGCTCATTGCAAGTTCATACATATCAGGAAAGCAAAAAGCAAACTTCACCTTTGTTTTTTCAAAATCTTTAACTATAGAGTTCTTCTCCATGCCTATATATCTCGCAGGCTTTTCTACAAGCTTTAATATTTTTTCTAATTTCTTTCTATTAATCAATATATTCTCCTTACTTTAAGACTTTTGTAACTAGTGGTAAATCATTAGAAATATTTTCTTTATTCATTCCTAGGTACTCTGCTATAGCTTCCCTAACCATAGGTCCAGCGTTTATACCCATACCACCTTGGAATACTAGAGCGCTAACTGCTAGCTCAGGCTTTTCGTATGGTGCAAAGGCCACAAACCATGAGAACGAATCATATGGCATCTTTGTATATGGATTTATACCGTTCTTTTCCGCAGTACCAGTCTTACATCCAATATTTATAGGGAAATCTTTAAACAATGGTTTTGCAGATCCAAGTTTACTTACCTTATACATACCACTCTTTATAACATCTAAGTCCTTCTTGTTCTTTAAACCAATATCTTCAGATTTTCTTTCAAAAGTATAGATATCCTCTAATCCATCATATGATTTAATCGAATCAATCAATGTTAACTTGTTTCTTTGTCCGCCATTGGCGATAGTCGCTACATAGTTAGACATCTGTATAGGTGTATATGACGAGTCACCTTGACCAATAGTGACATAAAGTGTATCTGCTAGGTTCCACTTAGCTTGATTTAAATAAGTGTACTTGATAATGTCAGCTATGCCTTCCCTCTTACCAGCTAATTTTCTCTCAGTATCAAAGCCAAGCTTTTCAAGACTTTCTATAACCTCGTTTCTTGTCATATTCGGTCCTTCTTCAAGCCATGACAATATTTCTTTTATAGCTTTATCCCTAAAGACCTCATCATATCTTACTCCTTCTTTAACATAATCTTGCAGATTATCATTTAAGAAGTTTCTTAGATAGAATCTCATATTTTGAAGCTTCTTTTCTGGATTTGGTACGCCTCCAGAGAACTCGTTAGGCACATTGATTTCTATGCCTGTCTTATCATTAAGACCGAATCTCTTTGCCATGTCAACTATATCATCAATCGATAATTTTATATCAAGCTTCTTGCCAAGTCTTTGATTCTCTCCCATTGCTAGAGAGTAGAAAAAGTAGTTACATGAGACTTTTAATGCGTCACTTAAATTGATAGCTCCATGAGTCATATGATAGTCGGTCCACAATAAACACCTAAACTTCTTTGTACCAAGTTCAGCATAGCCCATGTCTGTTATCTTTGTTTCTGGGCTTAAACCTTTCTCAAGTGCTGCAAGGCCAGTGCACATTTTAAAGATTGATCCTGGTTGCACAGCAGTTTGAGTAGCAACATTTAATAATGGTCTTGCTGCAAGTGGATTGTTCACTTCAACAGGTCCTAAACTGTCCCAGTCTGTCTTACTTATACCGGTAGCAAATAGGTTTAGATTGTATCCTGGATAACTAGCCATAGTTAATACTTCGCCAGTATTAGGATTATTTAATACAAGAGCTCCTGAGCTAGTATTATCATATGTTCTCTTTCTTTTTCTATCCCACTCCATCTTGAAGTCACCATATTTACTAAGAAAAGTTCCGCTTCTTGGTATTGTTTTAATCGTTCTTTCAAGTAGTTTTTCGCACTTCTTTTGAAGCTCGGCATCTAAACTTAAGTATATAGTGTTTCCTCTAACAGGTTTAGTCTCAGAGATAACTCTAGTTTTATTGCCAATTCTGTCTACCTCAACAAGCATCTCTCCATCTTTACCTTTTAAAACGTCTTCATATGCCTCTTCTATGCCAGTTTTACCAATTATAGAATCCGGTAAATACTTCTTTTGATTTATATACTTTTCTATCTCAGCATCACTTGAAATCTTTCCTAAAGATCCGATTACATGACACATGACAGAGCCCATAGGATAATATCTTATAGGTTCTATAGATATTTTAACCCCTGTATTCATATAAAGCTTCTCTTCAATTCTAGCAACCGTTTGAGGTTTTATTCCATAAGCAAAGTTGATAGGTTGATATGCAAGCTGGCCTTGTTTTAAGAACAGCTCATATATACTAAGAAGCGTCTTTGCTTCGTAACGCAAATAATTTTCATCTATCTTATACTTCTCCATCGCCTTTTTTAATGTTTCTTCAGGACTCTTATCTTCAAATTTATCTTTGAACTTAAAGATTCTCTCTAAAAAGGTTTTATACTGAATCATGTCAACATACTCAAAGTCACCTGCTATAGATATCCTTGTTTGCACTTCATCATCTAGCAAGCACTTTTGAGCATATGGTCTTATCTTGTTATTGCTTATAAACTGATCCATAATCTCTTTATTGTCAGCTTCCTTAATAAGCTCATCGATAGCTGCAAGCTCTGGATCTACATTTTGATCTTTATATCTATAAAGAACATCTAAAGTATCAGGATTAATTATAGCTTCAACCTTTGTTTCTATGTTCTTTGATCTTATAAGATCAATAAGTATTTTACCTGGAGCAATAATTTCATCATCTTCATTCTTATAAGCCTTACCAAGCATAGTTTTAAGCGATGTGTTCTTAAAAATATTTATAAAGTCATCTTTAGCACTGCTCTCATAAGTAACATAGTTTGGATACTCTTTCATCAGTGTTCTTTTTTGCTCAAGATAAGCTTCATACAAAGTATTAACACAGTCTTTAAGCACAATGTTTCCTAAACCGTTATCTTTATACTTTTCATATACAAGCTTTCTAATCATAGGATGTGAGAACACTCTACTTAATATAGTATCATCACTAACAATAATCTCATTTACAAGGGCTCTTGGACTTAAGTCATCTTTAAACTCATTCTTTTGTTTAAAATCAAGAAATTTATCATTTGCAATGAATTCATATTTTTCACCAGTATTCTTATACTCAACTGGAAAGTCAACAAACTTTGATTTGATTGCATAAAGTGCTCTATTGGCAAGTCTAACATCATACTTTTTATCTTCATTTTTAAAAGTCATGTACATATCCAAGCAATCATTAATTACTTCTTTATTTTTCATAAAGTCGATAACAGTCTTTAAAGGTGTTTTGTCGTTACTAATATACTCTGCCTCATCTTTATATGCAAAATAGTTAAAGTCTATTGGGAAGTCATTTTGATAAATAACCCCATCCTCTTCAAGACTTCTAGTAAGTTCAAGAAGAGCTTTATTTCTATCATCTGCATCTAAATTAAGCATATCATCTTTATAAATTTGCACAGTAAAAGAAGGAAGATTACCAGCTATCAACCTTCCATACCTGTCTCTTATCTCCCCTCTAGGTGCTGTAACAGTTATTGTCCTAATTTTAGAGTTGTCCGATATATATCTGTAGTGATCTCCTTCAACTAAAGTCAAGTGTGCAAGTTTTATAAGTAAAACACTTAGAATAATCAAAACTACAAGATTAATAAAATTATATCTATTACTCTTTTCAATATTGTTCATACTACCACCTAAATATCATAATTCTTATATCTAAATATCCTTTTAGATATAAGATACGTAAGTACTCCATATAAAGCTACAAATAAGGCCTTTATAGAAAAAATATTTCTAAAAAGATGTTTTATAGTAAGATCTACGCCCATAAAGCTTAGGAGTGTATATGAAAACAGCATATAAAATATATATGCAGCTATATTAAGTAAAGCTATGCTTAGCAAATTCTCTAAATTTATATTATCTCTAAAGAAATATAAGAATAAATATATTATTGAAAATAAAAATAGATTCATAAATAATACTTCATGAGAAAGTAAATCATTTAATACAGCTATGACTAAAGTCCAAGTTAAACCCTCTCTATTCTTAGCAAGAAGTGCAAGCGAGACTATAATACAAAGTGTTAAATTAAAGATAAAATTTGTAGGTAGAAAATTTGGCAAAATCGCTACTTTTAAAATATAGTTTATAAATACAAAAATTAAAAATGCTAATGCTTTCATATTGCTACCTTTTTATGACAAATACATTGCTTACATCTTTTATATCTACTGCCGCTTTAACTTTTATTATCTTCTTTAAATTAGACTCATCATTAATCACTTCTACAACTTCTCCCAAGTAAATATTGGCAGGATACTCTTCAGATGAGCTTGATGTAATCAGTTTATCTCCAACTAATACGTCCGCATTAGAATCAAACATATAACCCTCAATTTTAGAGTCAAAAGTTCCGCCCATAACACCAGACTCATTATTTCTTAAAATATTAAAGCTAACTTTAAACTTATCATCATTAAGAGAAATAATTTTTGATGAATCTCTAGAAGCATCAGTAACTTTTCCTAGCAAGCCTTCTATATAGACATTGTTTTGTATCTCAGAAGCACCTATGACAATATCGCCATTCTTGATACCGTCTTTACTTCCCTTATTTATAGTAAACCTCTTATACCATTCATCAGGATCCATAGATGCTATCTTAGCTTTAATTAAATTATATTTTGTATTTTGTAATAAATTGTATTCTTTCTTAAGATATGAAGATTTCATAATAACAGTTTCTAGCTCTCTATTCTTATCTTCAAGCATAGTTAGCTTTTCTTCAAGTTCTTTTATCTTGCTTTTTGAATCTTCTTTAGAAAATAAACCTTTAAAGCCATTAGAAATTCTATTCGCACCGCTATAAAAGAAAGATGATACCTTTGAGATGATATCACTAGGTGCAGACTCAACACTATTAAGGCTCTTTTTCTTATTATTTATTGTAATAATAAGAACTAAAGCCACGATAATAAGTAAAATTGTTATAATTATTCTATGTTTTTTAATAAAATTCATTATATCACTCCATAAGGCCATGCTCTTTAAAACTAAAGAAGTCATCGCCGATAACTAAATGATCTAAAATTGATATACCAATAATTTTTGAACACTCTACAAGTCTCTTTGTTAATAATTTATCTTCATTAGATGGACTCGAGTCCCCGCTTGGGTGGTTGTGTATCAATATGCAGCTGCTTGCATTGCACTTAACAAGGTCTCTAAACACATCTCTTGGATGAACTTGTGTAGAGTTAACAGTTCCTTTAGATACTTCTATAATCTTAATTAATTTAAGTTTCGTATCAAGAGCAAGCACAATAAACTTTTCTTGAGCTTCATTCATAAACTCATTTCTATATGCCTTATAAACCTTTTTAGGGTCAGATAAGCTTTCAGCTTCATACAAACTGTTTGGACCTGTAAGTCTTCTAGCTAATTCTAGCGCGGCAATTATTTGGCACGCCTTAGCTTTTCCTATGCCACTTACTTCGGTTAAGTCTTCAACCTTTAACGAAGCATAGCCACCTAAATTATTGAATCTTCTTAAAATTTGTTTTGATAATTCAATCGCACTATAGTTTGTAGTTCCTGTTCCTATTATGATAGCAAGAATTTCTGCAAGCTCTAACGACTCTCTACCGCGGCTAATTAATTTTTCCCTTGGCCTATCATCAAGCTTAATGTCTTGCATCATTAATTTTTTCTCTTCAAAATTATTCATTTATATAACCTCTAATATTCTTAAATCTGCTTATAAAAAGCTCAGCTGCTTTAGCTATAACTATTGAAGTAAAAGTTCCTATAATAACAAGTATTGGCAAATATGCAAATATAATCTTATTGGATAATATGATAGATGCGCATGTAATCTGTCCAAAGTTATGAAAAAATGCACCTACAGCACTTACTCCATATATACTAAAGTACTTATCTAAATAACGCTTAAATATATACATAAAGATAAGACTTAATAAACCGCCTGACATTGACATTGAAAATGCAATGATATTTCCAAATTGCAAAAAGACAAGAAAGTTCTTAATAAGCACTATAAATAAAGCGTACTTAAATGAATATATATATAAAACAGCAATTACTGCAATGTTTGCAAAGCCAATCCTTAAGCCTGGTATACTAAATGACAATGGTATGAAATTTTCTAAGATACTTAATACTACTGCAAAAACAGTAAATAAGGCAATATAAACAAAATCTCTTGTCTTCATCATTTTATCACAGCATCCACTTCATCATCATTATTATTACTATCCTTTGATTTAATCTGAATAATCATTCTGTTAGGTATGCAAACTATACTTTGATTTGCTCTATATATCTTTCCTTGTTGTACATCGAGCTTGTTTGGGCAATCAGCCTCCAGAACTCTTACATAATCTTTTGCAACCTCTATCTTATTAAAGCCAAACTTTGTCTTTAATGGATATATGTATGTTTTTTCCTTAAATTCTAAATTTTTATAATCTTTGCCATCAACTGATATGGCTATGTATTTATTATTTGAATTAGACGCAAAAAATCTATCCTTAATAATAAAGATAAACGAAAATAATATTAAAGATATAATTAAAACTATGTCTAATTTTTTCATATGAAAACCTACTTTTATCGTTTTAAGGGTATGGCTGTCCATACCCTTAAAACAATTAATTATCTACTTATTTTCTTCTTCCTTTGTCACTTGTACTTCTTTTACAGTTTCAGCAGGTTTTGCTGGTTCTGCTGGTTTAGCAGCTTCAGCAGGTTTTGCTGGCTCTGCTGGTTTAGCAGCTTCAGCAGGTTTTGCTGGCTCTGCTGGTTTAGCAGCTTCAGCAGGTTTTGCTGGCTCTGCTGGCTTTACAGGCTTTGGTCTTAAATTCTCAGCATGTATTGCCTTTGTAGGACATTTTTGTGCACATATAGTACAGTTTATACATCCTTCGTAAACAATGTGAGCTAGGTTGTTTTCAAAAGCTATGGTATCCTTTGGACAGTTCTTAACACAGATCTTGCAGCCTATACATCCTATGCCGCATGCTTCTTTAACTTTCTTGCCCATATTAGTGTTCTTACACTTAACAAATACCTTGCTCTTATATGGAACCATCTCAATAATTTTCTTAGGACAAGTTCCAACACATATCTTACATGATTTACATTTTTCCTTAAGTACAAAAGCAACTCCATTTCTCATCTCGATAGCATCAAATGGACATGCATTAACGCATGAAGCACAACCAACGCAGCCAAAATCACATGACTTTGGTCCACCTGATATTTGTGATGCAAATGAACAGCTTTCAATGCCATTGTAGTCATATTTGAACTTTGTTTTGTCGCAGTCGCCTTGGCATAAAACATTAGCAACCATCTTTTCAGTGCCGCCTGCATCAACGCCAAGTATCTCAGCTATCTTACTTGCACATGCTGCACCTCCTACAGGGCATGAATTAACTGGTGCACTTCCCTTTGCAATTGCATTAGCAAGTCCTTCGCAACCTGGAAATCCGCAAGCTCCGCAGTTAGCTCCTGGTAGTGCAGATAATACTTTATCTACTGTTGGATCTAGTTTTACTTCAAATACTCTAGATGCTATTGAAAGTAAAACAGCAAATATCAAACCTATGATACCACAAACAGCTATAGGTATTAAATATACTTCCATTGTAATACCTCCTATACTAAGCCAGAGAAGCCCATGAACGCAATAGACATAAGTCCTGCTGCGATTAATGCAAGAGGCATTCCCTTAAGAGGTTCTGGTACATCAACAAGTTCTAGTTTTTCTCTTAGTGATGAAAGTAGTATTAGTGCTAAACCAAAACCAAGTGATGCGCCGATAGCGTTTGTTATTACTTCAAATATGCTGTATCCACTTTGTATGTTAAGTATTGCAACACCTAGTACCATACAGTTTGTTGTAATAAGTGGTAGGAAAACACCCATTGCTCCATAAAGAGCTGGTGAAATTTTCTTAATAACCATTTCAACAAATTGTACTAGTGATGCTATGATAAGTATAAAAACTATTGTTTGTAAATATCCTAAATTAAATGGATCTAATAATAATTTTTGTACATAATAAGTAATGATTGAAGCAAGTGTTACAACGAATGTTACTGCTACACTCATACCTGTCGCTGTTTCTACTTTGCTTGAAACACCTAAAAACGGACAAATTCCTAAGAATTGAGCGAAAACGTAGTTGTTTACAAAGATTGTAGAAATCAAAATCTTAAATATTGTTCCCATCTAGTTTTCCTCCTTCTTCTTTTTCAATAAGTATATGTTAAAGATTGCTACAAATATACCTAGAACAATGAATGCTCCTGGAGGTAGTACGAATAGTGAGGCTCCTGGCATAATTTTATTGCCCCATATAGAACCTGCGCCTATTAACTCTCTAACAAAGCCTAATAAACATATTGCAAAAGCATATCCTAAACCTGATGCTAGACCATCTAGCATTGAGTAGAAAACATTATTTTTTGATGCAAAGCTCTCAGCTCTAGCAAGTATCATACAGTTTACTACTATAAGTGGGATAAACAAGCCTAATTGCTTGTACATATCAGGTAAATATGCATGCAATACTAAGTCAATGATAGTAACAAATGTTGCTATTATAACGATATATATAGGTATTCTTATCTTAGAAGGTATAACCTTTCTTAACAAGGATATGAAAAAGTTTGAAAGGATTGTAACTATAATTACAGCAGCTGCCATTGTTACTGAATTTTTAAGTGTACTAGAAATAGCAAGTACTGAGCATAGACCAACTAATTGTGACAATATTGTGTTGCTATCAACCATACCGTTTTTAAATATTTTTGATATTTTCATCTCAGCACCTCTACTTTAACTTGCTTAAAGCGTCAATCGCTTGATTAACAGCTTCTACTGTTGCTCTTGAAGAAATTGTTGAGCCTGATATTGCTTGTATTTCTTCTCCAGAAGCAGTCTTAGATAAAACTAGTTCCTTACTTGCATCCTTGTCAGCGAATTGATTTTTGAATTCTTCATGTTCAATTCTATCACCTAATGATGGTGTTTCTTTATGTGATAAAACAAGTATATTTGTAATCTTATCATTCATAACGCCTGTTAATATAACAACGTCTCCGCCATAACCTGATCCAGCTGTTTTAAATGTATATCCTACAACTGAACCGTCTTTCTTCGCTTCATAGATATCTTGTATCTTTTTATTTTCACTTTTTAAGCTTTCAAGTTTTGCTGCATCAAGCTCTTCAAAACTGTCAGCATCTGGAATTAATTCTTTAAATGCAGCTTGAGTTTCTTCATATTCTCTTTGATCTATGATAGGTTTAGTCAAACTGTTTGTATAAGATAAAACTCCACCCGAGAAAGCCGCAATGATAAATAATATTAAACCAAGTTTTAATGTTTCTTTCATTTGCTCTTAACCTCCCCAAATACTTTAGGTGTAGTTAGTGATTCAATTAGTGGTGATGCTGTGTTCATAAGTATGATTGCATATGATACACCTTCAGCCATACCGCCGTATACTCTAATTATAGCTGTTATTACACCGCAACCTATAGCAAATACTATCCTACCATTTGGTGTAACTGGACAAGTAACAAAGTCTGTTGCCATGAAGAAAGCACCTAGTATAAGTCCCCCGCCAAGTATATGGTATGGTAATAAGCTTATATCTACACCAAATGCAGCTAATAAAACTGCTGTTGTTAGAATATATAAGCATGGTATTTTCCAATCTATAATTTTCTTAACTATTAAATAAATTCCGCCAAGGATTAATAATATTGAGCATGTTTCACCTATAACTCCACCGATATTACCAATTGCCATGTCCATTAAAGATGGCAACTCACCTGTTGTACCTGCCTTCATTAGTTGAAGTGGTGTAGCTGCTGCTACTCCATCAGGTGTAATGTAATTAGTAATTAGTCCTGGCCAAGATGCCATGATAGCTGCTCTTGCTCCAAGTGCTGGGTTCATAAAGTTTGAGCCAATTCCACCAAATATTTGTTTTACTATGCATATAGCAAAGAAACCACCAAATACTGGCATCCACCATGGTGCACTTGCTGGTAAGTTAAATGCTAACAAAATGCCTGTTACAACAGCTGATAAGTCGCTAACTGTAACTTTCTTTTTAAATAACTTTTGCATAAGAACTTCTGCTACAACGCATGATGCTACTGATACTACGCATAGCATAAGTGCATTCATACCAAAGAAGTAAATACTTGCTGCTAATGCAGGAAGTAGTGCTATGATAACATCTAGCATCATCCTTTGAGTAGTTGATTTAGAACGCAAATATGGAGCTAAACTTACTCTGTAAAGCTTTTCTTCTTGAATGTTTTGATTTTTTTCCATAGTTACCTCCTATCTAGATCTTCTTAGAGATTGTTTAATCTCTCTCTTTGCTACTGAAATTCTTTCAGCTAAGAATCTCTTTGCAGGACATACATATGAACAAGATCCGCATACTATACAGCTTTGTGCGTTGTATTTGTCACACATCTTAAGATTGCCTAAAGCTTGATATCTTGAGATGTATAGTGGCATTAGATGTACTGGACATACTTCTACGCATTTTCCGCATTTAATGCATTGGCTTTCTTCTTCATCTTTGTAATCTTCATCTCTTAAAAGTATAATACCTGATGTGTTCTTAGAGATAGGAGTATCTAACGAAAATTGTGCAACACCTGTCATTGGTCCACCAACGATTACTTTTGTAACATTGCCATTAAATCCGCCAGCTTGTTCAACTAGGTCTCTAATAGATGTTCCAACGTATGCATTGATGTTCTTAGGTGTCTTAATGCCATTGCCTGTTACTGTAACAACTCTCTTGTGAGATGTGTGACCGAATGTTACAGCATCATATATGGCAACAAAAGTACCTACGTTACTTACAAACGTATTAACATTTTTAGTTCTTCCACCTTGAGGAACTTTTCTTCCTAATATTGAGTCTACCATTCTGTAAGCATCCCCTTGTGGGAACTTTGTCTTAAGTACTGCTACTTTTATGTAGCTGTCATCTTTCAACTTTTCTTCTAATAAGTCTATAGCGTCTTTTTTATTGTCTTCGATTCCTATGTAAGCACTGCTAACGTTAAGATATTTCATAACTATCCTAAGTCCGCCTATCATTCTGTCAGAATACTCAAGCATCATTCTATGGTCACATGTCAAGAATGGCTCGCATTCAGCAGCGTTGATGATTATAGTATCTATGGTGCCATCGTCTGATGATTGTATTTTTGCAAACGATGGGAATGCTCCTCCACCCATACCTATAATTCCTGCTTCTTTAATTAGTTCGATGATTTTTTCTTTAGATAAGTTTCTAAAGTCACCGTAACCTTCCATCAAAAGTTCACTACTGTTTGGATTGCCTAAAGCTTCAAGTTCTTCATCACTAGCTTTTTCTATCGTAATTGAATTTACAAGCCAGCCTCCTGTAGTGTAAACTTTGCCAATATCTCTAACTATACCAGAAATACTCGCATGAACTGGTGCATATAAAGATGCATCACTATCCCCTATCTTTTGGCCTTCTCTAACGAATTCGCCTTTTTTTACAAGTGGTGTACATTCAGCACCTACGTGTTGGTTTAGTGGGATAACAACTCTACTTGGTTCTTTTTGCTCTTCAATAGCTTGTTTTTCTGATAATTCCTTGTACTCAGGCATATGAACGCCTCCAGTAAAGGTCTTAAGTATTGACATAAAATCACCCCATTTCACAAATAATTATTATAACATTTAATAGAAATATTATCAAGACTTTGCGCTCACAATAATCAAATCTTTTATCTTTGAATATACATTTTGAAAATTAAGTTTAGTATCAAAGATCATATTCTCTTTAAATATTAGAGCATTTTTTTCATAACCTAGTGGTATATATATTTTTTCATTTAATAAATAATTGTTAAGTTCTTTGTAATCTATATTGCCAGTATATAATTTATTAAGCAGTTCTTCATATCTCTCGTCTGCATAGTGCGTGAAATTCGATGCTGATCTTGATGAGAATTTATAGTTAAGATCGAATGCATTATTTACTAAATATTCTCCAACATAGATGTCGTAGTCTTCATTAAAATCAATATTGCTTCCATCTTTAGCAATTAGTTCTACTTTAAAGCCAGAATTGTCTAGCTGCGTGTAGATAATATTTGCTATCGCACTTCTCTTCGCATCGTTCTTATTGTAAAGCACTCTTAATTTAATCTTTTTGTTTCTTTCATCAATGTATTCATGATTTTCATTTTTCTTTATTAATAAATTGCTTAAGTCTTCCCTCTCTTTAATATCGTGCTGACCAAATGTTGACTCGTCAGGATAAAAGCCATCACATAATTCTAAGTTTGAAGAAAAAACTTCTTTATTAATCATTTCTTTATTTATGCTAGCATCAATTATCTTTCTTAAATCTAATGAAGGACTTTTATTATAATTGAATGCAAGATAATATAGTTTATTGGATGGATACTCTATAACAGAGTACTTTGAGCTATTTAAAAACTCTAGATAGTTTGAATCAAAGGCTGTATACATATCTAGCTTTCCTGTTTCAAATATGCCTTCTATATTAGCCGGATTTTCAATAACAACTCCAGTAACTGTGTCTATGGATGCTTGTCCGTTGAAGTATGATTTATTCTTTTCAAGTACAAGCATTTTGTTGTTCTCATATGATTTAAACATAAAAGGTCCTGTGCCGTTCGGCTTATAATCGCTATAGTCATCTGTTGATGATACTATAGGAAATGTTAGAGCGTATAAATTGTTTGGCTTTGCACTTGCGAACTTCACTTCTATAGTGCTATTATCAATTCTGTTTAAAGAAAAAAGCTCTGCACCATTGAATATTTTATTAGCTTCGTCATTAATTAAGTTGTAATAAAATGACCTGTCTTTGTTATTTATAATGTAATTATACGAAAAAACAACATCATCAGCGCTCAAGGCTTTGCCGTTATGAAACTTAACCCCCTCTCTAAGCTTTATTCTGTATCTAGTATTATCTATTTTCTCTACAGAGCTAGCTAAGAGATTACTTAGAGATGAATCATCGTTAACTTCAAATAAGCTAGAGTATATCAAATCTTTAAAGTAAAAATAGTAAAGATTATCATTAAGTATTGGATCAAATGTCTTAAATGGCGTTAGCGGCAAATTAATATTGCCCCCTTGCGATAAGAGATAAGCTTCATTATCTGAAGTAGTTTTATCTTTTTTATCGCTTGACTTATTGCAGGATACTAGTGTGATGCAAAGTACTAGTATAATTAATAATGATAGTTTTCTCTTCATCTATAAGTAATCCTCCAATAACTTTGAAAGCTCATTTAAAAGAATGCCATATTTGTCAACAAAATCAATTATGTTTCTTGTTAGCTTAATTTCTCTAACATATTTTCTTGTTTCATTAAAGTCAACATAGTTATCCATATCTTGTTTATTGTAGCCTTCAGCGTTTATCCAGCGCTTAGCATTCTCTGGTCCTGCGTTATATGCAAGTAGTGCATGCTCTTCATCTTCATCCATAATACTCATTAAATACGACAAATAATATGTTCCTAGTCTTATATTGTTCTGTGGTGACTCTATCTTGTAGTCTTCTATCTTTAACTTGTTCATAAGCCACAGTGCTGTTGAAGGCATTAATTGCATAAGTCCAATAGCTCCTTTAGATGAAACTGCTGTTTCCTTAAAACGTGACTCTTTAAATATTACCGCCTTAACTAATGATCTGTCTACTCCATATTCAGCTGAGTAATTGTCTATAATCTTATCATACTTCCTAGGTATGAAATGCAAGTAAACTAGCTCAGCTACAATTATTAATATAAACAGCTTTATAATAAATTTAATTAGTTTTTTCATTTATTTTCTCCAAAGTTTTCAAGACTTCTTTTTTAAGATCATCAAAATTTGAATTGTTGTTAATAATATAGTCTGATGAGCTTATTTTATCATCGATACTAATTCTGCTATCAATCATTGATTCAGCCTCTTCTTTAGTAATCTTATTTCTATGCATAAGTCTTGAAACTTGTAAATTCTTATCTATATTCATAAAAATTACGCCTTTTATCTCTATATCTGATTCAAGAAAATATTTTTGTGCTTCAAAAAATAGTGGTATTTCTATAAAATTGTATCCACTTTTTAGACTTTCTTTGATTTTTTTATAAACTTGCGGATGCACAAAGGATTCTACTCTTTCTTTCAAAGCAGAATCTCTAAATATATCATCCCTAAGCTTATATTTATCAAGCTTTAACCCTTCGGTAAAGTATTCTCTACCTATAAAGTTCTTATAATCTCTTAAAAAATCTTCATCAACATAAAGCTCAGTGACAATTTCATCTGCGCTTATTGTATTATATCCTTCTTCACAAATTATTTTTAATACTGAAGACTTTCCAGATGCTATGGAACCTGTTAAGACATAATTATTTTGCATCGTACCAATTGTCCGCTTGATTGATGTCAACCTTCAAGTCCATATCTAGGCCATCAATATTTTCCATAAGAGTCCTTATGATATTTCTAACTTTATCAAGCTCTTCTTTCTTTACTTCTACAACGATTTCATCGTGAACAGTTACAATTATGTGTGCATCTAGACAATCATCTCTAAACTTATTAAATATCTTTACTATAGCGATTTTAATGATATCTGCACTAGTGCCTTGTATAGGCATATTAAGAGCAACTCTCTCGCCAAATGCCCTTATATTAAAGTTTGAGTTTTGAAGCTCTGGAATATTTCTTCTTCTGTTGAAAAGAGTCTTAACGTAGCCATCTTCCTTGGCTTTTTCCACAACATCAGACATATATTTATGAACTCCAGAAAATTTTTCAAAATACTTATCAATATACTCTTTTGCTTCTTTTCTCGATATCTTTAGATCTTGTGATAGTGAATAGTCGCTTATACCATAAACAATACCGAAGTTAACAGCCTTTGCTCTCGATCTGTGCTCGCTATCTACTTCATCAAATGGTATATTAAACACTTCTGAAGCTGTCTTTCTGTGTATATCAAAGCCTTCTTTGAAGGCGTGTAGCATCTTTTCATCATTAGCAATGTAGGCAAGTATTCTTAGCTCGATTTGCGAGTAGTCGCTGTCAACAAGAGTATATCCTTCCTCGCTTACAAAGGCTTTTCTAATCTTTCTGCCGGCCTCAGTCCTTATAGGAATGTTTTGAAGGTTTGGATCTTGCGAGGATATCCTTCCTGTTGCAGTATTTGTTTGATTAAAGTAGGAGTGTATCCTGCCTGTCTCATCAATCAAATCCTTAAGGCCGTCAATATATGTTGATTTAAGCTTTTGATAAGTTCTGTATTCAACAATTTGGTCTGCTATCGGATGCTTGTCAGACAGCTTTTCCAAGACTTCAGCGTCAGTTGAGTAGCCTGTCTTTGTCTTTTTGATAGGCTTAATGCCTAGCTTATCAAATAGTATTTCAGATAATTTCTTAGGTGAATTTATATTAAATTCCTCACCAGCTAAACTGAAAATAATTCTTTCTTTTTCTTTGATAAGTTCGTCATACTCGTCGCCAAGTCTTAAAAGCTCATCTCTATCCACCTTAAATCCAATGAATTCCATATCTGCTAAAGCCTCACTAAGTGGAAGCTCTATATCATAAAACAGTGTTCTTTCATCCAAACTATCAATTTTTTCCTTAAGTATTGGATACGCATCTTTTATAGTCTTAATCTCATTACTTAATACGCCTTCAGCTGTATTCATATCAACAGCTGAGACTAATTTTTCTTTAATTTTTTCTTTTTTATAAATATCTTCAAACGAATTTATTTGTCTTTGCAAATAGTCCATAGCCATACTTTGTATGCTATAGTTAGACTTATTTGAATCAATCAAATAATATGCGATAGCTGTATCGAAACTAAAATTATTTATCTTGATACCTTCTTTTTGAGCTAATACATAAACTTTCTTTATGTCGTGCGATACTTTTTTTATCTCAGAACTTTCAAGTATATGCTTTATCACTGATAAATTGTCAGTTTTTATTATATAAACTTTATCTAAGATAAAAGTAATATAGACGATTTTAGAGCTAAGATACTTGTCAGTATCAGTGGTAATATAAAATATAAACTCATCTTTAAGATTTTTAAGAATATCTAAATTGTCTTTATCAAGAATTTCTACCTCTAAATTATTTTCAACAGCTTCTACCTTTTTTGTGCTACCAAGTGATTTTAACCTTGAATTTAGTTCAAGATCTTCATATACTTCTCTAAGCGCTTCATCATCTTGATCTTTTATCTTATAGTCTTCAATATTCATAGATATATCAACATCTTTAACGATAGTAGCTAATTTCTTTGATAAAAAAGCCATGTCCTTGCCTTCTATAATTCTTTGATTAGTCTTGTTCTTACTTAATTCATCCGCATGTTCATATAAATTTTCTATGGTTCTATACTCGCTAAGTATCTTTAAAGCAGTCTTCTCGCCTATGCCATAAATACCAGGAATATTGTCAGATTGGTCACCCATCAGAGCCTTTAAATCAATAAACTCGTCAGGACTTAAACCATAAACCTCGTTCATCTTATCTTTATTGTATGTATCAAATTCACTAACGCCTCTTTTGGTAATGATAACATCAGTGTCATCCTTAATAAGCTGCAAGTAGTCCTTATCTCCAGTTATTAAAAGCTTTTTAACGCCCTCACAATTGATAGTAGTTAGAGTGCCAGCAAGGTCGTCTGCCTCAAAACCAGCCTTATCCAAAACCTTTATGCCCATCTTAGTAAGTATGTCCTTAAGTATTGGAAATTGAACGCTAAGCTCATCAGGGAACTTCATTCTATTGCCCTTATACTCTTCGTACATATCTTTTCTAAAAGTCTTTTCCTTTCTATCGAAGACAACGCACATATACTTTGGATTGTAGTCAGCGTTAATCTTGTCAAGCATATTTAAAAAGCCATATATACCGTTAGTAAATATGCCTTTCTTGTTACTCAATAATCTAATCGCATAAAAAGCCCTGTTAAGTAAGCTCGAACCATCTATAATTACAAAATTCTCCACTATCATCACCTACTAATATATTAACATTAAATGGCTTAATTGTCAATTGATTAGAATCACAAATGTATTGATATATGAACTTCTTTAATAGCTGTGGACATAAAAAAAGAAACGTGCTATAACACGTTTCTTCGTGGTGGACCATTAGGGACTCGAACCCTAGACCCACTGATTAAGAGTCAGTTGCTCTACCATCTGAGCTAATGGTCCAAAACTACCTTATCATTATACAACAAGAATTTCGTTTTGTAAAGAGTTTTTTTTAAATTTCTTTTAAAAAAATTAAAATAGTTAAAAGAGACAATAAGGTCTCTTTTAACTAAACAGCCTTATTTAACTTATGAGTTAATCTACTCATCTTTCTAGCAACTTTATTCTTGTGGAATAAGTTTCTTTGTTCTGCTTTCTTTAATTTTCTATCTATCACTTTAAGTACTTCTCTAGCTTCGTCTGTATTGCCTTCTCCAACCAATAATTCAAATCTCTTTATAAGGTTTTTAAGCTCAGTCTTTCTAGATTTATTTACTAAAGTTTTATTCTTAATTACTGATATTCTTTTCTTCGCAGATTTAATGTTTGCCAATAATCTCACCTCCAAATTTCATAACATTGATATTTTACCATATATTTTTATAAATAGCAAGACTTTTTTTGTATTTTCTTTATTTTTTATCAAAATCTTCTATTGTTAATAAAATAACTTGTAAATCTATATTGATTGTGCTATAATATACAAGTCTGGGGGTAGATGAGTCCTGGTGGGCTCTCCGGTCTTCAAAACCGTGCATGTGGGGTTTGTAGCTTCATAGGTGTGTTCGATTCGCACATACTCCCGCCATATATGATCAAACTGTTATTAGTTTGATCTTTTTTATTGTTTATATTTCTTATATGTATTATAATAGTTATACTAAGGAGTGATTTAATGGGTAAAATATTAAATTTTAAAAACGATATTAATGAGCAAGATCAAGAAACTTTTAAATCTTATACAAAAACAATTCACACTAAACCATATACATTTACTTATGATAATTATAAACAAGGCCTAGTACTAAGTTACTTGTATATAAATGGTAAGTCATATGGGGTTAAAACATATATTGAAGCATACCAACTAATGTTAAAGATTCTGTCTGTTGACAACGAGGATGCTATATACAAGTATTATATAGATAATGGCTTCTACTCTAGTTCAGGTAGTGACTTTAAAAGTCCATACAAGTTTAGAAACATATACATCGAGACTAAATATAATACAAAGAGAACTCTAATTATGATCGATGACATTGCGAAGCTTTGCGGTGCTGATTACTACTTACTTTCTACTAAAATGAACATCAGAATTAAAAGCTCGAATGAAAGGTATAATAAATGGCTTTCTTACACAAGTCTTACTAGTAGTGATGCGGCTTCTCTAAAATCTTTGAGTAGCAAAAAGATTGAAAGTAACTTTGCTAGCGACCTTGTCTTCGGTACTGCTGGCCTTAGAGGTAAGCTTGGTCTAGGAACTAATATGATGAATGTTTACACTGTAAAGCTTGCTGCAAAAGCTATTGCTTTGGTGTTAAAGCAAAAATTTTCTAATCCATCTGTTGTTATCGGCTATGATACAAGGCATATGTCTAAGGACTTTGCTAATATAAGTAAAAATATCTTTACTAATGAGGGCATCAAGGTATACTTATTTAATGAGCCGCTACCCACTCCATTTGTAAGCTATGGTAT
This sequence comes from Fenollaria sporofastidiosus, assembly GCF_943169635.2. Classification (NCBI taxonomy): domain Bacteria; kingdom Bacillati; phylum Bacillota; class Clostridia; order Eubacteriales; genus Fenollaria; species Fenollaria sporofastidiosus. The sequence continues at coordinate 1,151,946 of NZ_OW968186.1, read as the reverse complement.
AAGGCACTATAAAGCAAGCGCTGGTGTTATGGTTACAGCTAGTCATAACCCTAAGGACTACAACGGCTACAAGGTATATAATGAGCACGGCTCACAAATTCTTGAAGATATGGCAGATAGTGTTCAAAGTGCAATGAAAGAAGTCGACTTTGATGAGGTGTCGATTACTGATACAAACGATGCTCTTCTTAAAATAATTGATGATGAATTTTTCAAGTCTTACTACAGAGACCTCTACTCTATAAAATTAGATTTAGATATGGACAAGGACTTAAACTTTGTCTATACTCCGCTTAACGGAACTGGTCTAAAGCCTATACTTAAAGTTATTAAGGACTTTGGCTTTAATAATTACCATATACCGAAAAGGCAAGAAATTCCAGACCCTGATTTTAAAACTTGCCCTTATCCTAATCCTGAATTCAAGGAGGCTTTCAATTTAGCTATAGCACTAGCTAAGAAGCACGGCTCTGATGTGATATTTGCAAGTGACCCTGACTGCGACAGGATTAACATGGCGCTTAAACAAAAGGATGACTATGTAATCTTAGATGGCAATAGAGTTGGCGCTCTTATGCTTGACTTCATTCTAAATCATGTGAAGGCTCCAAAGACTTCTTACCTTGTTAAGTCCATCGTAACATCCGACTTTGCAAAGGCTATAGCTGAGGAGCATGGTCTAGAGTGCGTAGATGTTTTAACTGGCTTTAAAAATATTTGCAAGCTTGCAAACGACTTTGAAAAAGATAAGAACAAGCACTTCTTCTTTGGATTTGAAGAGAGCATAGGCTATGTTTACAAAGATTTTGTTAGAGACAAAGACGCTGTGAATGCTTTTATGATACTTTTGCAAATGACATCTTATTACAAGAAGCGCGGCATGGACATCTTAGAGCACTTAGATGAGCTTTATAAAAAGTACGGCTACTTTGTACAAGCACAAGAGTCCATAGTCTTTGAAGGACTTGCTGGCAAAGAAAAGATGGATAGGATCATGGATGATTTCAGAAATAATTACAAGGCTGAGATTGATGAACTTAAATTTGTTAAAAGAGTCGACTACTTAAATGATGAAACTGGTCTTGATAAGTCAAATGTATTGAAGTACTATCTTGATCCATACTCGTGGATAGCTATAAGGCCGTCGGGCACAGAGCCAAAAATTAAGTTCTATTTCTCGATAAGAACAAAGAATGAAGCTGAAGCAAAGAAAGAATTAGATAGAATTAAAAGTATATTTTTAGAAAAAATTAAATAATTTTGCAATATAAAAGGCTATGAATAATCATAGCCTTTCTTTTGTTCAATATTAAATTAATCTTCGATGATGGCATCTAGCTCTTCAAGTCTATCTATCCAAGCAAGATCATCTTTTTTATTTTGCTTTATTTTCTTTGGCTTCTTTTGACTCTTATCTTGAAATAATGATGCAATGAAAATTATCGGTAAGAACGGCAGTATCAAGATAAGCTTTATTACACCAAATATAAACTTAAACATAAGCTCACCTACTTCTCTACTACTTCTCTACTACTTCTGATACATTGTCTCTTTTGATGACTTCAAAAGTCTTCTCTCCTATGTTCGATAAGTACTTTGAGTGTGTTACCATGATTATCTGCCTTTTAAAGCTTTCGCTTACCTTTGATAAAAACTCTGCAACGTTGTAGATGTAGTCTTCTGAGACAAACTTTGCTGGCTCATCTAATAATATTGGTCCTTCGATCTTAGGATTGAAAACTTCAATCATTGCAAAACGCAGTGCAAGTGATATAATATCGACATAGCCGCCGCCTCTTTGCTCTTGTGGATCTGTAAGCACTTTCTCGCCATCGACCTCATCTTCAAGGTAAAAGTCAACAGCGACCTTACCAGCTACTGTCTTTTCTTCTATGATGAACTTGCTTTGCGAGGAGAATATCTCTCTTAAGGCGCCTGTAACCATATTCTCAATGCCCTTTATCGCTTGCTTTCTTGCATAGTCGCTCGTCTTTTCAAGTAAGAGTTTTGTCTTCTCAAAGATCATGTTCTTCTCATCTAAGTTTTCTGCTTCTTTCGCAAGTGAAGCTTTCTTCTCAAGTAGCATCTGTCTCTTCGTTTTATCCTGCAAAATTTTATTCTCTAAAGACTTATTAAATTTTTTGATTCTTTCAATCTCTAAAGTATAATTATTCATTGTCTCTTATAAGGTCTTCAGCCTTTGCTATGTCTGAAGCTATTTTGCTTTCCAAGTTTTTAATCTCATTGTCAATATTGTCTGGTTCTATGCCGAGCTTTTTAATCTCTTCAATGATTTTCTCTCTATCTTTAAGTAAGATATTTAACCTTTCCTCATACTTAACCTTATTTAGTTTCGCCTTATCCAAGCTATCTTTCAATGCTTCTAATCTTGTTATATAATCCATATTATCACCTATTATAAATATTCTTTAACAATCATGTCGATGTGCTCTCTATCAACATCTGAGTTACAATAAGGGCACTTCTTTAGCTTAAGAAGAAGCTCTGTATACTCTTTTAGGTCGCTACTTAGCTTATCATCATTATCCTTGATAAAGTATCTACCCTTGTCAATGGATGCGTTTACATCTAATAAGCGCTTTCTTAACTCGCTTAGCTTTGTGAATGTATCTATGTTCTTAACAATTGTCTTGTCTATATCAAGCTTATCTGTAAGAGTCTTGCTCTTTGTATATATTGCTTCTGTCTTGTCTATATCAAGCTTTACTTTGTCTAGTCTTTGCTTGTATACCTTGTACTCACCAAATAGTTTATATGCTTTTGTAATTTTAGCTATCAATGCCTCGTTACTTAGAAGCTTATCAAAATCTTTTATCTTATTAAGCAAGTAGTCTCTGTTTTGTGTATTCTCTTCTAAGCTCTCTTTTATCTTGTTTACAAAGTTTAGTTTTTCTACTGACTCTTCTACTCTTCTCGTAATTTGCTCTCTGTCTTTAAGAAGTTTCTCTTCCTTTTCAATGTTAGCGTATACGAGTATCTTTTCATCAAGATCTTTTATCTCTTCGTTGATTCTCTTAATATCTGACTTTTGCGACTTTATATCCTTGTTAGTATCGTCGATTGCCTTGTCAACAACATCAAGCTTATACATCTTACCTATGAGGGCTGACTTTTGTGTTGCAGTGAAGCTAAACATAAAAGGTCCATCGTGCTGAAACTGTATATTGAAGTTTATGTCATTAGCCTTGTCAAGTGTAACTTTCTTTATCTTCATCACGTGTAAGACCTCCGGTGGAAGTCCAGTTCTTAAGCTGTTAAACTCTTGTACTTCACCAGTCTTTTCATTGTAGATGATGTATAAATTCTCCTTCTTCGAGCGCTTTCTCTCCACTGAGTAGTCGTTATTGAAGTAGATTCTTACCGATACGAAGTCCTCATTGTTTCTGAGCATACTCATACCCTGTGGCTCGTTAAACAGTACCCAGCGTATAGCTCTTAGTATTGATGTCTTACCGTTGTCAGATGGACCTACTATGACATTAAGACCATCAGCTAATTCGAGTGAAGTAAACTTATGCGATTGAAAATTTATTAGATCTAATTTTTTAATCTTGACCATGTATATCTTCCTCCGCTCTCTCTAAACGCTTCTTCGCCTCATCTATAACAGCCTTTTCAACATTATCAGACTTAATTATCTCTTCTAAGACGCTATAGTAGTCGTACTTGTCGAAGTTTGCAGCCTCTCTGATGGTATTTTCGAAGTTAAGAACTTCAAGCTTGTCGTTCTTATGCTTTTCGATGTACTCTCTATCTAAAACTTCAAATCCCGGCTTTGCACACTTCACATCGATGAGCTTAATATCTAATTTAAAGTCTTCATTTATTTCGATTAGTGCATATTGAGGCATCCTCTTATACTCTTCAGTCGTATTTGAGCACCTTGTAAGTGAACCTGGATTTAAAAACGTCTTTCCATTAAGCTTAATCACACCAAAGCCTGTATGGTAGTGGCCTGATAAGGTAAGGTCAGCCTTAGTATCAAGTATATCAGTCACAACAGTGTGCTCTATCTCTTTAATAAATGGTTTTTCTAAGAGCATACCATGAACAACGTTTATCAAAAACTCATTATCATCTTTCTCATAGTCATTTAATAGGTATGCCTTCTTATCCTCTCCATCCATCTTGTATATATATGGCGTGCCCACTATCTTGATTGTCCTACCGTTACTGCATCTTTCCTCAACTGTATTATACCTATCAAGCATCTCTACCGCTTCAAATGATTCAAGCAGTCCTAGATGTGTTCTCGGAAGCGTATCAGGGTTGCGTCCGTAGATGTCGTGATTGCCACTAACTACGTAGAAATTTATATTATTCTCTTTTAAATAAAAAAGAATCCTATTAAATTTGACAAGACAAATAGTTGAAACGGTTGGAGTATCAAAAAGATCTCCACCGTGAACTATAAAATCAACTTTATTGTCAACAGCAAAGTGTGCGACTTCGTCAATCTTATTAATTACCGTTTCAAAATAATTATCTAGTCTATTGATAGGATTTTTTTCTTTAATATGTGTATCTGTTAAAAATACAAATTTCATTATATCAACTTTATTCTTCTGTCTCTTGTGACGCTTCTAATTCTATAGCTTCGTCTTCACTTTTGCTTGCTTCTCTAACTTTTAATTCAACCTCTTCCATTAGTTCAGGTTTATCTTTAAATAATTGTTTAACATTCTCTCTACCTTGGCCAAGTTTTTCGCCATTGTATGAGAACCACGCGCCAGCCTTTTCGATTATGCCTCTATCAACTGCAACGTCTAGGATATCTCCTTCTTTTGAGATACCAGTTCCATACATGATATCAAATTCAACAACTTTGAATGGGGGTGCAACTTTGTTCTTAACAACTTTAACACGAACTCTGTTACCTATAATGACGTCTTCCTTCTTGCCAACTGCTGTCTCCTCTTTTTGTTTTATTACATCAAACTTTCTTATATCAAGTCTTACTGATGAGTAGAACTTCAATGCCTTACCACCTGTTGTTGTTTCTGGACTACCAAACATGATACCAATCTTTTCTCTTAATTGGTTTATGAAAACAACTGTTGACTTTGTCTTAGATATAACTCCTGAAAGCTTTCTCATTGCTTGTGACATAAGTCTTGCTTGCAAACCTATAGTTGCGTCTCCCATAGCTCCTTCGATCTCAGTCTTTGGTACTAGTGCAGCAACAGAGTCAACAACAACTAAATCAACAGCGCCACTTCTTACAAGTGCCTCTGCTATATCAAGACCTTGCTCACCATTGTCTGGTTGAGATACTATAAGCTTATCGATATCTACACCTAAGTTCCTAGCATATTGAGGATCCAAAGCGTGCTCTGCGTCGATAAAAGCAGCTGTGCCGCCTCTTTTTTGACACTCAGCAATGATATGCAATGTAAGAGTAGTCTTACCACTTGATTCAGGTCCATAAATTTCGATGATTCTTCCCTTTGGAATACCACCTATACCTAAAGCCATATCTAGTGATAAGCAACCAGTTGGTATGCTTTCAATATTTAGCTTAGCGTGATCGCCAAGTCTCATTATTGAACCTTTGCCAAAATCTTTTTCAATCTTCTTTAAAGCATCCTCAAGAGCTTTTTCTTTTTCGTTCTTGTCCATTTCTTCACCTCTATTATTTACTTATTATTTCTAATATTAAGTCGATTAAATTATTCTTCGCTTCTTTTATTATATCACATCTTGTGCCTGTATATACCTTTTTATGTAAATATTGATGTGATTTATACTTCACACCATAGTAAACAAGTCCAACAGGTATACCATCGTATGAAGTCGGTCCTGCGCTACCTGTTATTGCATATACAAAATCAGTATTAAATAGCTCGTTTGCTCCATCAAGCATACTAGATAGTACGGGCATAGATACCGGTGTGTACTTATCAATAAGATCCACTGGTACTTTAAGTGTATCTACCTTTACGCATGATTGATACGATACAAGCGTGCCGCGAAAGACATCGGATGCGCCTGATACCTTAACAAGTTCGCATGATATAAGACCACCTGTTATGGACTCAGCACCCGAGATTGTCATTTGCTTTTCTTTTAAGATTTCAATAATCTTACAGCATTGTTCCATGTAATACTTCCCTGTTCTTATATAAATAGTTTATCATTGATAAAACAGTTAAAACTACAGAAATATATAGTAGAACCTTGCCAATTATAAACATCTTTCCACTTATCAAAATAATTGTTAAAAAGAAAAATATTACACAGAAGAACTGTGTTGTTGTCTTTAGCTTGCCAAAGATGTCTGCAGCTATGGATATATTTTTCTTCGCTGCAAGCATTCTAAAGCCAGAGATAAGTAGCTCTCTAAATAAAACTACTATGACTACCCATGGCTCAACAAAGCCCCTTTCTATAAACATAATAAAGGCACTTAGTACAAGTATCTTATCTGCTATAGGGTCTATGAATTTACCAAAGTCTGTAATCATATTGTACTTTCTGGCAACGTAGCCATCTAGAAAGTCGCTAAATGATCCAAGTAAAAATATTAATAGGCTAGATATACCACTTTGATCAAAATAACAGCTTAATACAAAAATTGGCAGCAAAAATATTCTAAACATTGTAATTTTATTTGCTAGGTTCATAAATTTCACCTCTTAAATCATACTCGAGTGCTTCTGTGATCTTAATATCAAAAAAGCTTCCAAGTTCTAAATCTTTATCTGTGCTTATGTAAACTAGTCCATCAACATCAGGAGCGTCCATAAAGCTTCTGGCTGTATACTCGCCATCGGCCCCATCTTCGATTAAACACTTCATAACTGTTCCTACTCTCTTTTCTAAACTTGCTCTTGAGATGTCCATTTGCGCATCCATAATCTCTTCTCTTCTGCGCCTCTTTGTATCCTCATCAAGCTTTTCATTAAAGGAGTAGCTCCTTGTACCTTCTTCGTCGCTATATTCAAAGACGCCAAGCTTATCAAACTTTTCTTCTTTTATAAAGTTTAATAGCTCTTTAAAGTCTTCTTCGCTCTCTCCTGGGAAGCCGACTATGAAGGTTGTTCTTAGTACTAAGTCGTCTATCTTTGTTCTAAGTTTACTTATTAAAGCGTGTGTCTCTTCTTTGTTAATATGCCTGTTCATCATCTTAAGTACGTGGTCTGATGCATGTTGAAGAGGTATATCCATGTACTTAAGTATTCTATCTGATGAATTAAATGTTCCAATTAGCTCATCAGTAATATTGTCTGGATATAAATACATAATTCTTATCCACGGCATCTTCGTCCTGTCAAGTATCGCCTTCAATAGCATATCAAGTGACGGTCTTGAGTATATATCTGTGCCATAGTCTGTTGTGTTTTGTGCTATAAGTATTACTTCTTTAGTGCCAAGCTTGTATAGATGATTAATTTCATTAACTATATCATCGATTGGTCTCGACCTTAGTCTGCCTCTAAGCTTTGGTATTATGCAATAAGTGCATAGGTTGTTACAGCCTTCAGCAATCTTTACATACTCTGTAATGTCCGCAGCATCCTTTTCTATATATTCAATATCTGCATTTATATTGTCAACATAAACATCGTCTTTGTTATTATCTTCATACTCTTTAATTATGCTCGCAATATTTTGGAACATACCCGTACCAACTATGATATCTATCTCTGGTATCTCTTCCTTGAGTTCTTTTGAATACCTTTGAGCAAGGCAGCCGCTAACTATAATTTTAGCACCTGCCTTCTTTTGATTAATCATATCAAATATTGCGTCTATAGACTCTTCCTTTGCTGCATTTATGAACGAGCAAGTGTTGATAATTATATAATCAGCCTCGCTTGGATTGTTTATAATTGTATAGTCATCATTCTTTAGCTTATATGCCATAGTTTCTGAGTCTACATCATTTTTTGAGCAGCCCATAGTAAGTATAAATACTTTATTCAAGTGTTTCACCGCTTTCACCGTTTAAATTCTCAATATCTTCTTTTTCAATCAATACTTTTCTAGGCTTAGATCCATCGTAACCGCTTACAACGCCCATCTCTTCCATCTGATCGACAATTCTTGCAGCACGAGAGTAGCCTATCTTAAGCTTTCTTTGTAAATATGATATAGATGCTTGTCCATCCATCACCACAAGTTTAACTGCTTCTTCGTATAATTCATCTTTATCGTCTTGCATAGTTTGACTAGTGTTATTTGTTGTGATTGACTCAACTGCATCTTGATTATAATTTGCTTCACCTTGGTTCCTAATAAAGTCACAAACACTCTTAACTTCCTTATCGCTTACAAAGGCGCCTTGAACTCTAATCGGCTTTGAAAGGTTCGATGGGTAGTAAAGCATATCGCCCTTGCCTAGAAGCTTTTCAGCTCCACTCATATCAAGTATAGTTCTAGAGTCTATTTGTGAAGAAACTTGGAAGGAAATTCTCGAAGGAATGTTCGCCTTTATAGTTCCTGTAATGACATCAACCGACGGTCTTTGTGTTGCAACTATTAAGTGCATACCTGCAGCTCTCGCCATCTGAGCAAGCCTGCATATAGCGTCTTCTACCTCTGTTGCAGCAACCATCATTAAGTCTGCAAGCTCGTCTATGATTATAACGATTTGAGGCATCTTCTCAGTGATAGTCTCAAGCTCGTTGTAACTTTGCATATCTTTTACATTGTTCTTTGCAAATAATTGATACCTCTTCTCCATCTCTTGAACCGCCCAGTTAAGTGAGAACTGTGCCTTTTTAGCGTTTGTTACTACCGGTATCAATAGATGAGGAATGTTGTTGTAAACATTTAGCTCCACAACCTTAGGGTCTATCATGATTAGTTTTACTTCGTCAGGTCTCGCCTTGTAAAGTATACTCATGATTATGGTATTAATACACACACTCTTACCAGAGCCTGTAGCACCTGCTATAAGTAAGTGAGGCATACTTGCAATTGAGCTAATGATGGTATTGCCTGTTACATCCTTGCCAAGAGCAAGTGGCAATTTTGATTTTAGATTTCTAAATTCATCAGTATCCAAAATTTCTTTTAATAGTAGGGTATCCTTGTTCTTATTAGGAACTTCAATACCAACCGCACTCTTGCCTGGTATAGGCGCAAGTATTCTTATATCAGTTGTCGCAAGAGCAAGCGCCAAGTTATCAGAAAGACTTAATATCTTACTTACCTTGACTCCAGCAGCAAGACTTATCTCATATGAAGTGATAGTTGGTCCACTATTAACTCCGATAACTTTTGCATCGACGCCGAAGTTATTAAGTGTGTCTTGTATGATCTTGATGTTGTCTTTAATCTCTCTGCCCTTTGTGCTATTGTTGCTAGCTTGAGCTTCTTTAAGCAAGTTTAAAGATGGAAATTCATAGTGAATGATGTCTTCATTATGAATCTCTTTACTTATATCGATATCTTCACTTTCATCAGTTTTTTCAGTTTCTTTCTTAGTAGTTTTACTTGCTTTTGTCTCTTTTGTCTCTTCTTTTAAGGCCTCTTTCTTATTTTGCTCTTGATCTAATTTTATATCTTCCTGATTTGCAGAGTCATTGATTTTAATGTCTACAAAGTCGTCACTAAAGTCTTCTTCGTTAATGTCCTTATCTGCTTTTTTATTAGCTTCTTCACCAACAGATGTATTTTCCTCGTCACTAAAAATATCATCAGATGATAAAACCTTTTTATTCTTCATCTCTTGTCTCTTAAGCTTTATCTTTTCAACGCTGCTTTCAATACCATCTTGAATTTTATTCATAGTATTGTCAGTCTTTTGTGCTATATCAGACTTTTTAATGCTTGTTAACGAGTAGATGTTAATAATATTTATAATAACTAAAACTATGATAGTACCTACTGCACCAAATAATCTGTAGAATAAGTATCCAAAAGCGCCGCCAATAAGTCCTCCAGAGTTTAAATCTGTTGATAGTTCGATTGCTTGTGAAACATGTGATGAGAAAGAACTCATAAGTACAGTAGACGAATCAAAGACTACTAAAAGACTTAGAAAGATTATACTAAGTGATATAATAAGTTTTCTTGCATAATGCCTAGACTTTGGCACCAATAATACCAAGGCTATAGCTAATAAGTAGAATAAAAATATATTAAATCCCATAGAAAAAAGGTAGATAAGACCACTCTTTATCCATCTGCCAAAAACACCTGTTGCGTCGCTATTCGCAAAAATTAGCAAAAATATAGACGCAAAAAGTATTGTAAGACCTGATATCAATAAAGATTCATTCTTGTCTACCTTTTTATTTACTTTACTTCTTTTTCTTTTATTTGTTCTGTTATTTTTAGTCTTCATAAAATCCCTTCGCTTATATCTTTATAAAAAACTTGCTATTATGCAAACAATACCTAGTACAACTAAGTAATATGAAAATACATGGAATTTTTTATTCTTAGCTAATAACTTGATTAGTCTGATTGCTAAAACTCCTGTAATAAAACTAATAATAAGCCCAACAATTGCATTTGTGTCGAAACTTACACTAGCTCCCTCTTTATATATGTCCTTAAGTCCTAGGATAAAGCCACCAAACATAGCAGGTATAGCTAGTAAGAATGAAAAATCTACTGCATCTTTCTTTCTTACACCTAATACATGAGAGATAAATATAGTAGAACCAGATCTTGATATGCCTGGTAAAGCAGCAATACCTTGTACCGCACCTATAGCAAGCACTGTAGGAACTCCAGCTTCACTTATCTTCTTAGTGCTTCTCATATTGATATCGATAATATAAATCAATACAGCTGTTATCAAGAAGCATATACCTATAAGTAGCGCTGACATATATAATTGGTCCAAAAACTTTTCTATAAACAAAGCAATTATAACTGTTGGTATTGTCGCTATAATGATGTATAGTGCAAGTTTTTGATAATGATTAAGTGTTATTTTCTCTTTTCTTATAAGTGATGCTATCATCTTAAAGAATTCTTTAATCATATTTATTACTTGTTTATGATATACAAGCAAAATAGAAAGTAATGTTCCGAAGTGTAAGACTTGTGAGAAGAATACATTACCTTCTTTTATATTAAATAATATTTGTAGTATGGCTAAGTGGCCTGATGAGCTTATTGGCAAGAATTCTGTTATGCCTTGAACTATAGCGAGTATTATTGCTTTAAGTAGTGTCATTATTTTACTCCTGTTGAACCAAAACCGCCATCTTGTCTTTCAGAGTCTGAAAGCTCATCTACTTCTTCAAAGTCCATCTTCTCATACTTAGATAAAACCATTTGAGCGATTCTCATGCCATTTTCAATAATAAAGTCTTCCTTAGAAAAGTTTATTAGAGGAACTTTGATTTCGCCTCTGTAATCACTATCAATAGTGCCAATACCATTGACAAGACCTATGCCGTGCTTAACACTTAAGCCTGATCTTGCTCTTATTTGAACTTCGTAAGAAGAAGGTATCTCTAAATAGATACCTGTACTTACTAGTTTAAACTCTCCTGCCTTTAATACTAAGTCTTCATCAAGTGAAGCTCTTATATCTACTCCAGCTGAGTTTTCTGTTTGGTATTGTGGTATATCGTTTTTACTCTTATTAATTATCTTTACAGTTACCATGTTGTCGCCCTAAATTTATTTAGATTCACTGTCAGCATTTTCAACTAATGCTTTTCTTGAAAGATTAATTCTTCCTTGTTCATCTATAGATGTAACTTTAACCATGATTTCATCGCCAAGCTTTAATACATCTTCTACTTTATTTACTCTTTCTTTAGAGATTTGAGAGATGTGTAGTAAACCTTCTTTACCGTTTAAAACTTCAACAAAGGCACCGAAGTTAGTTATTCTGTTAACCTTACCGAAGTATACTTCGCCAACTTCTACATCTTTAACGATATCTTCAATCATCTTCTTAGCTCCGTTGACACCTTCCATAGTGTCTGCTGAGATGTAAACATCGCCGTTGTCAGTTATATCAATCTTAGCACCAGTTTCTTCAATAATCTTATTGATTACTTTTCCACCTGAACCTATAACGTCTCTAATCTTTTCAGGATCAATCTTTATAGTTGCAATCTTTGGAGCGTATTCTGATAATTCTGCTCTTGGAGCATCAATAGCTGATTTGATTACATCAAGTATTTCAAATCTTGCTGTTCTAGCTTGTTTTAGTGCAGTCTTCATTATCTCTTCATCTATACCTTGAACTTTAATATCCATTTGCATAGCTGTGATACCGTCTTTAGTACCAGCAACCTTAAAGTCCATATCTCCTAAGTGGTCTTCTAGACCTTGTATATCTGTTAGTATCCTTGTAGTGTCATCTGATTTAATAAGTCCCATCGCAATACCTGCAACTGGCTTCTTAATTGGAACACCCGCATCCATTAGTGCAAGAGTTGAACCGCAAATACTTGCTTGTGATGATGAACCGTTTGAGCTTAGAACTTCTGATACAAGTCTAATTGTATATGGAAACTCTTCTAATGATGGCACAACAGGAACAAGTGCTCTTTCTGCTAGTGCACCATGACCTATCTCTCTTCTTCCTGGGCTTCTAAGAGGTCTAACATCTCCAACTGAGTATGGTGGGAAATTGTATTGATGCATGTAGTGCTTTTCGCCTTCTTCAACAAGTCCATCTTGTGATTGACTATCGCCAAACGAACCAAGTGTAGCTATAGTTAATACTTGAGTTTGACCCCTTTTGAATAGTCCTGAGCCGTGTGCTCTAGGTAATATTCCAACCTCAGCAGAAAGCGGTCTGATTTGTTCAGTATTTCTACCATCTGGTCTTTGATTTCTCTCAAGAATACCCTTTCTAAACTCTTCACTTGTTATATCGTCAATAGTCTTAAGTATACTTCTTTGATCATCTGGATATTTTTCAAGATACTTATTTAGTATAGCATCTTTTACAGATTCGCTATTTTCAATTCTTTGAATCTTATCTGCTTCAAAAATTGAATTTTTAATGTCTTCTCTAAACTCAGCATCAATCTCTTTAAATATTTCTTCTTTAGCTTCAAATTTTTCAAAAGTATATTTTTCTTTACCTATCTTCTTAATAATTTCTTCTTCAAATTCACACACTTCTTTAATTGCTTCATGTCCCTTTAGTATTGCTGTAATCATTTGTTCTTCAGACACTTCGTTTGAGCCTGATTCAACCATCATGATGGCGTCTTTAGTTCCTGATATACATAAGTTAATATCTGACTTTTCCATCTCTTCTTGTGTTGGGTTTATAACGTATTCTCCATCTATAAGTCCAACATATACTGCTGCAGTTGGTCCATTAAATGGTATGTCTGAAATACATAGAGCTACTGACGAGCCAATCATAGCTGCAATCTCTGGACTGTTGTCTGGGTCAACAGAAAGTACAGTTGCTATAACTTGCACATCATTAAAAAAGCCCTCAGGAAATAAAGGTCTAATCGGTCTATCAATTAGCCTTGAAGTTAAAACTGCTTTCTCTGAAGGTCTTCCCTCTCTCTTTATATATCCTCCTGGTATTTTACCAACAGAATAAAATTTTTCTTCGTAATCAACACTTAGTGGAAAGAAATCTACTCCTTCTCTTGGAGTTTTTGTGCTTGTCGCATTAACTAAAACATAAGTATCGCCATACTTAACTAAGCAAGATCCACTAGCTTGCTCGCACATTTTTCCTGTTTCAATTTCTAAAGGTCTACCAGCTAAGGTAGTTTTAAAATTTTCTTGCATCTCACATCTCCTTTAATCTAACAAAAGAGCGGGATAGCCCCGCCCTCTTTATCCTCTAATATTTAATCTGTCTATTAATTCACGATACTTTTCAATATCAGTGTTATACAAATATTTTAAAAGACCTTTTCTTTGACCTATCATTTTGAATAGTCCTCTTCTTGAATGATGGTCTTTCTTGTGTGTCTTTAAGTGTTCTGTTAGGTCATTGATTCTCTTTGTAAATATTGCTATTTGAACTTCTGTAGAACCAGTGTCTCCCTCGTGCATTTTGTAATCGTCAATAATTTTTGATTTTTCTTCTTTTGATAACATTTTATTATCCCCCTTTAATATTATTTGCCTTAGCCAAGTGTATCGACGGGAACGATATACATAGCATAAGGTACCTATATTAGTATATCACGAACTTTAGCTTTTGTAAAGCATTTTATACTCATAATTATAAATAATCTTCAAATTCTTTTGCGAATTCTATATCCTCTTTGATTTGTTTTACTAAGTCACTTTTATCTTCAAAGTTTAACATGTCTCTTATTCTATATATAAAAAATAACCTTACTACGTCATCATATATGTCCTCTTTGAAGTCAAAGATATTGCTCTCTACACTTACAAAGTCCTCATCAAAGCTTAAATTTTTACCAACGCTTGTGATGGATTTATATATCTTGTCTCTAATCTTAATCTTTGTAACGTAGACTCCTTGGTATGGTATGATGTATTCAGTGTTGATATTTAAGTTCGCTGTTGGTATGCCGACTGATGAACCATATCTCTTGCCATGAATGACTCTTGATTTGATTGAGTAGTATCTAGATAAGTCTTTGTTTGCACTCATCACTTCGCCTGATAGTATCATCTTCTTAATATTGCTCGATGAAATTTTTTGCATCTTTTCATCAAGTTCAAAATTTAATACTACAGCGCTCCTGCCGCACTCCTTCATCATCTCTTGAAGAAGTTTAGTATCCCCCAGTTTATCTATACCAAAGCTGTAGTCCTCTCCAGAATATGTTCTTACTGAATCTAGTCTATCTATGAGTATACTCTTAACAAAAACTTTTGGATCCATATTTTTGATTTTATCTGTGAAGTCGAGTATATAAACCGTATCTATACCAAGCTCTTCGAGTATTTTAATCTTATCATCTATGGTAGTTAAGCACTTTTTGTTTTTGAAATCAAGTAATAAGACCGATGACATAAGGCCATCTTTTCTTGCGTCACTTATACAGCTTTTAATAATCTTTAAGTGACCAAGGTGCATTCCATCGAAGTAACCTAGTGCTATATAATTATTTTTACTTGTAAACTCATCATTTAGATTAATTATCCTCATATTTATAAACCTTTTTCATATAAACATTATTTCTATTGTTCTGGTCTTTTTTAACATAACCCACGCCACAAAACTTTTCAGCGCAGTAAACTTTATAGTACTCTTCCTTGTAAGAGTCATTTACATATGAGTTCATACCATTTTGAACTGCCTTAAATCTCTTTTCATTAAGTGTAAGCTTTGGTAGGTTTATGAGCGTATCTACAGACATTAGATCTGTTTCATTTAGCTCATCTATGCATATGGCTTCGTCTATATTTAACGGACCGCTATTGTACCTCATTAGGTAGTCAATATAAGCAATAGTTCCCAAGCTCTGTGCTATATCATAAGCCAAGGTTCTAATATATGTTCCAGTAGAGACCTCGCTCATGACTATGGCGTATTCTTTTTCTTTGTTAAACTTTAATAACCTGTTTTTATATATCTCAACAGTCTTTGCTCTTATGCTCGTATCAACATCTACATTGTCCCTTGCAAGCTTATACATAGGGACGCCATCAATTTTTTTAGCAGAGTACTTTGGAGGAACTTGCTCATACTCGCCCTCCATATCTTCTAAAACTCTTGCTAGGTCACTTCTATCGAAGTCCCAAGACTTTTCTTCTATGATCTCAGACTCGGCATCAAGTGTATCTGTAGTTTTTCCGAAAATTATTCTATAGATATATGCCTTCTTGTCAAAGCCAAGGTAGTCAATAAACTTAGTAGCTTCACCTACTGCTATTGGCAAGACTCCAAAAGCCATTGGATCTAAGGTGCCTACATGACCAGTCTTAGTCTTTAAGATGTACTTTACTTTATTGGTATAGTATCTACTGGACTTGCCCTTTTCTTTGAAAATATTGACTATGCCACTAATTTGCATTGTCTACATATCCTTTCAATCTCTTTACAAGTTCGTCTAGTTTGCCTTTATAAGTTAAGCCCGCAGCGTACTTGTGTCCTCCGCCATCAAAGTCTTCTCCGATATTACCTACATCATACTTGTACTTGCTTCTTAAGGATACTTTATATATGTCCTTGACTTCTTTAATAATCGCTATCATATCGTAATCTTCAAGTCCTTGTAAGAATGCAAGTATATCATCTGTATCTTCTCTAGTAGTATTCGTTTTTTCGAAATCTTCATTGTTTAAAATGACATAAGCAAAGTCTTTATAGAAATTTATTTTATCTATGGCAAGTCTATATAGCTCATAGATGTTCTTGCTCATGCTTCTATAGAGCTTAATGTTTATTTCATTAATATCTATGCCATAGCTCATAAGTTGTGCAAGCTTATGCATAGTTTCAGCTGTAGTTGATGAGTACATAAACCTGCCCGTATCTGTATCAATACCGATGTATATCATAGTTGCAATCTCTTTGTCTAGTGGCAAGTTCAGCTCTTTTATAATGTCAAAAATTATCTCTGATGTTGATGAGTACTCTTCTATGACATAATTTATGCATCCAAAATAGCTGTTGCTCTTGTGATGATCTATGTTTACTACTTTTTTTGCCTTCTTAAACAATTCGCCATCTAAAACCCTTCTCTCATCGGCGCAGTCAAGTACTATAAGTAAGTCAACTGGATTTTGATTCTCTACATAGTACTTTTTCTCTTCGATGAACTGATACTTACTCGGTATATCATCAGGCTTTATTATATTTATACTTTTATCTTTATACTTTTGTATCAATGATAGATATAAGCCAAGCGAAGAGCCTATATTGTCTCCATCAGGTGATCTGTGTGAGACAATATTTATACTTTTTGCTTCTTCAATAGCAAGGCCTATATCTTTTATGCTCATATTATTCTTCATCTTCATCCAACTCTTCATCTTCTACATCGCTTTCAATATTTAATTTGTTTAAAATCTTTTGTATCTCAATACTATATTCAACGCTTTCATCAATTTTAAATCTAAGCTCGGGCACTTGTCTAATCTCTAAGACCTTAGCAAGACGAGATCTAATATATCCCTTAGCGTTTTCTAAGGCATCTAATGTATCTTCCTTAGTTTTCTTGCTACCATATATCGAAAAGTATATAGTTGCCACAGAAGTATCCTTTGATAAATCAACTTTAGATACGCTAGTCATCTTATCAATCCTAGGATCTTTAAGACCTTCGATTAGTAGTTCAGATACAATTCTTTTTATTTCAGCTTGTACTCTATATAACCTTCTCTTGTCCATAAACTCACCTATGCTTTAATTTCTTCTATGATGTAGGCTTCCATTTCGTCGCCTTCCTTGACGTCATTGTATCCGTCAAGTCCTAGACCTGCTTCATATCCTGTAGCAACTTCTTTTGCATCATCTTTGAATCTCTTTAATGATGAGATGCCGCCGTCATGAATAACAACATCGTCTCTTAGAAGTCTTATGCTTGAGTTTCTTGTTATCTTGCCGTTGTCAACATAAATACCAGCAATAGTTTGACCTGAAGGAAGTCTAAATGTTGCTCTTACAGTTGCTCTACCTAAGACAGTTTCCTTAGTCTTTGGTTTAAGCATACCTTTAACAGCATTCTTGATGTCGTCAATTATGTCGTAAATAACCCTATATGTCTTAACTTCGATACTTTCAGAATTAGCTAGGTCCATAGCACCGTTGTTTGGTCTTACGTTGAAGCCTATGATGATGGCGTTTGATGCGCTAGCAAGCATAACGTCAGACTCACTGATTCCGCCCACACCGCTGTGTATAACGCTTACCTTAACTTCTTCGTTTGATAGTTTAGTAAGTGATGAAGCGATGGCTTCGATTGAACCTTTGTTGTCTGCCTTGATGATAACGTTTAAGTCTTTTAGCTCGCCTTCTTTGATTCTGTCAAATAGATTGTCTAAAGAAACTTTTTGTGTAGCTGTTATCATTTCTTCTCTAGCTTTTTCTTTTCTCATCTCAGCAATTGCTCTAGCCTTCTTTTCAGATTCAACTGCATAGAAAAGTTCGCCTGCTTCAGGCACTTCGCTTAGACCCATAATCTTAACTGGTGTACTTGGAGTGGCCTTCATTATGCCTTTACCGTTGTCATCAACCATAAGTCTGATCTTGCCGCAAGATGTTCCTGATACAACATAGTCGCCCTTCTTAAGAGTTCCTTTTTGTACAAGTACAGTTGCTGTTGGACCTTGTCCTTTGTCAAGCTGTGCTTCAATAACAGTACCCATAGCTCTTCTGTTAGGGTTAGCCTTGATATCTTCCATCTCAGCAACTAGTATTATCATCTCTAGTAGTTCATCTATGTTGATTCTCTTCTTCGCAGATACTTCTACTGTGATAGTTGAGCCGCCCCACTTTTCTGGAAGTAGATCATTATCTGCAAGCTCTTGGTATATTCTTTCAATATTTGCTTCTGGTCTATCTATCTTGTTAATTGCTACGATGATAGGTACACCTGCTGCCTTACTGTGCGAGATTGCTTCTTTTGTTTGTGGCATGATACCGTCATCTGCTGCGACTACTATTACAGATATATCTGTAATTTGTGCTCCTCTAGCTCTCATTTGTGTAAAGGCTTCGTGACCTGGTGTATCAAGGAAAACGATCTTTTTGCCTTTAACAGTGATACTGTAGGCACCTATCCTTTGTGTGATACCACCTGCTTCACCTGCTTGCACCTTGCTTTGTCTGATAGCATCAAGTAGTGATGTCTTACCATGGTCAACGTGACCCATAACTGTAACTACTGGTGGTCTAGTAACAAGACTGTCTTCGCTGTCTTCAAAGTCAAGTTCAAGCGCTTCCTCTTCACTTTGAGGAACTTCAAGCTCAACTTTTACGCCGAACTCATCCGCCATAAGTGATGCTGTGTCAAAGTCAACGCTTTGATTTTGATTAAGCATTAAGCCAAGCATGATAAGCTTTGTAATTAGTTGATTTACTCCAACTCCTAGCTTTTCTGCTAAGTCTTTAACCACTATATTCTCTGGTATTAATACTACTTCGTCTTTTGGCTTTTTGGCTTCTTGTTCTTCCTTTTTGGCTTCAGCTTGTTTTTGGTTTTTATTATTGTTGTGCTTGTTATTCTTTTTATTATTCATTGGTGCGTTATTATTTTGATTGTTTTGATTGTTTTGATTGTTTTGATTCTTATTCTTTTTATTATTTTCTCTGTTATTATTTGTATCGTTCTTCTTTGCGCCTTGATTATTTTTAGCTTCTTGTCCATCAGCTTTCTTAGTCTCAGGCTTTACACTTTTCTTTTTTGCTTGTTTATTGTCTCTTACGTTCTCAGTATCTTCTTCTTTTTTATGAATTTTTTTCTTTGGCTTTTCTTTAACTTTAATCTTCTCTTCTTCCAAGAAAAGATCTCTTACCAAATTTGCAGTTTCTTCATCTATACCACTAAGGTGTGTCATTGGTGGTAAATTAAGCTCTTGGAGTTTGTCTAGTAATTCTTTTGTTTCCATATTCAATTCTTTCGCTAACTCGTAAACTCTTGTCTTCATATAATCACTCCTTCTTTACATTTCTAAGCTCCTCTAGGGTTTCATTATCTATATTGCACTTTAAAGACTTCTTAAATAAGTTCTTCTCTAGTGCAGTTTTAATACATTCTTCGTTATTGCATACATATGTTCCGCGTCCTTGCATCCTTTGATTCTTGTCAATAAAAACGCCTTCATCTGTTTTTGCAAGTCTTATCATCTCATACTTGTTGTGAAATGATCTACACGCAACGCATTTTCTCTCAAAAGTATTATGCTTCGTCATCTTTGAATAAATCTATTAAAGAATCATTTAATATCTCTTGATTGTCGCTGTCGTAGTATGGCTCGCTCATTGGGCCAGTGAAGCTGTCTGGATCTTCAGGATGTATGTCTATCTTCCAAGTTGTTAGTCTAGCAGCAAGTCTAACATTTTGTCCTTGCTTACCTATAGCCAAGCTGATTTGTGAGTTTGGTACTATGGCGATAGCTGACTTCTCTTCTTCATTAATTTCGCAGCTAACAACATCTGCTGGCGATAGTGCGTTCTTAATAAATACCTCTGGATTCTCATCGTAGATTATTATATCTATCTTCTCTCCATTAAGCTCTTCAACTATAGAGTTTACTCTTTGGCCCTTTTGTCCAACGCAAGCTCCTAGCGGATCGACACTCTCGTCATTTGTGTAGACAGCAATCTTTGATCTTGAGCCTGCTTCTCTGGATATTGAGTAGATACCTATAAGTCCTTCTGTTATTTCAGGAACTTCAAGCTCGAAAAGTCTTCTAACAAGTAAGGCTTTTGATCTAGATAGAACTATTTGTGGTCCCTTGCTTGTCTTTCTAATTTCAGATATAACAAGCTTTAGTCTGTCTCCCATCTTATATACTTCGTTTGGAATTTGCTCTGTAGGAGGGATTATACCTTCTACCTTGCCCATATCTATGAAGATGTTTTTGTTTGATATTCTTTGTATTTGTCCAGTAATAATTTCGCCTTTTCTCACTATGAACTCGTCGTGAATCTTTTCTCTCTCAGCATCTTTAATTTTTTGTATTACAACTTGTTTAGCTGTTTGAGCAGCGATTCTTCCGTATTCCTTTGGAGCTTCTTCAAAATTTACAGTGTCTCCCACCTTGTACTTTGAACTAATCTTCTTTGCATCTTCAAGCGATATTTCGTTAACATCGTCTTCCACTTCATCAACTACAGTCTTTTGTGAATAAAGTTTAATATCTCCGGTCTCTCTATTGATGTCGACTAAAACATTTTGTTCAGTTTGAAAATTCTTTCTAAAACTAGAAACTAGTGCAGTCTCTAGTGCATCAAAAATAACTTCTTTAGATATACCTTTACTTTTTTCTAATTCATCTAAAGCGTCTATAAACTCTTTGTTCATCATAACCCCCTAAAATTCTATTGCCTGTGTAAGCATCTTTACATCAGACCTCTTTATACTAATAAGTTTTCCATCACAATCAAGTGTGAATGTCTCTAAATCATACTTCTTTAGCACTCCTGTATGCTTTTCTTTGTTCTTAAGTTTTGCATCGAGTTTCATGTCCATATTCCTTCTAAAGTCATCATCTGTTTTGATGGGTCTATCAAGTCCAGGAGACGACACTTCTAAGTAATACTTATCTTTTAATTCGCTTACAACATCAAATATTGGATTTAATCTCTCAGTTACGCTTTGAAGTAGGTCTATATCAAGGCCGTCCTTCTTGTATACGTACACAGATACCGTCATCTCGTCCTTATGTCTTAGTATCTCAAGGTCGACAAGCTCTGCGTTCATATCTTTAAGCACTCCATCTATCTTAAGCTTAAGCTTCTCAATTAAACTTTTATAATTCATATATCTCACCCCTCTTATAAAATAAAGAGTGGCGAGCCACTCTTCA
Source organism: Fenollaria sporofastidiosus (assembly GCF_943169635.2). Taxonomy (NCBI): domain Bacteria; kingdom Bacillati; phylum Bacillota; class Clostridia; order Eubacteriales; genus Fenollaria; species Fenollaria sporofastidiosus. Next base: position 1,130,568 of record NZ_OW968186.1, on the reverse strand, counting down.
ATGCAAAATATTACCTTGTTTATTATATCATATAAGAAGACTATTTTCAAGTCTTTTATAAAATTATTCACTCTTAATAAGTGCTTTGTCTAAACTGTCAACAAGCTCCTTATTAGACGAAGTGTTAGTCATAAACTTACGCAAGAACTCAACAGCATATTCATTGCCATTGTTCTTCATCATCACTCTGAACTTCCTTTGTATGTTTAGAGTCTTTTCATCAAGTAAGAGTTCGTCCTTCCTAGTGCCCGAGTTTAATATGTCGATGGCTGGGAAGAGTCTCATGTTCGATAATTCTCTATCAAGGTAGAGCTCCATGTTGCCAGTGCCTTTGAACTCTTCGTATATAACTTGATCCATCCTTGAGCCTGTATCGATAAGTGCAGTCGCAAGTATGGTTAAGCTGCCAGCGTCTTTAAAGTTTCTCGCAGCTCCGAAGAATTTCTTTGGTCCAAACAAAGCTCCTGGATCCAAGCCGCCCGATAATGACCTGCCAGTCGGTGCTATAGTCATGTTGTATGCTCTTGCAAGTCTTGTGATACTATCAAGAAGTATGACAACATCCTTTTTGTGTTCAACTAACCTCTTGGCTCTTTCAAGCGTCATTTGTGAAACCTTGATATGGTTCTCAAGGTCGTCATCAAAAGTTGAGTATATGATATCGCCATTGATAGATCTCTTTAGGTCTGTAACTTCTTCAGGCCTTTCATCTATAAGCAGAACTATAAGCTTAATCTCTGGATGATTTATGTTAATGGCGTTAGCTATCTTCTTAATAAGTGTAGTCTTACCTGCCTTTGGAGGAGCAACGATAAGGCCTCTTTGTCCCTTGCCTATAGGTGAGATTAGATCTATAAACCTTGTCGATACTTCGTCCTTGGTAGTCTCCAGCTTAATAAGCTTATCTGGATATTCAGGGACTAGCTCATCAAAGTCTGCTCTTTTAAAGCATACATCTAAGCTGTCACCATTAACCTTGTTGATGTAGACTATGGCGTTTCTTGTGTTCTCCTCGTTTGCTTCGTCTTTCTTTCTGACTACTCCTGTAATCTCATCGCCTTGTCTAAGATGAAACTTCTTTATATATGTTGGCGAGACGTAGTAATCATGATCGCTTTGCGAATAATTTTCGCGTCTTAAGAAGCCAAAGCCATCAGGCAATATCTCCAAGATGCCATTAGCAGGAACAGTCTCTATGCCGTCTATGGTATTAGGTGCTGACTTTATGTTCTTTTCGTCCTTTTTATCTTTGCTTGCTTTTTTACTTGATGCGCTCTTGGCCTTTTTAAGAAAATCATCTAAGTCCTTACACGACTGAAAAGCATCCTCATCTTGATTAGTGCGGATGCTCTTTAGTATATATTCAATAAGCTCAAGCTTTTTAAGTTTAGTAAAGTTTTTAAGTCCGTATCTCTTTGCAAAATCTTGCAGCTCTACTAATTTATAATCATCTAAGTGATTATCTACAATCATTTAGCGTACTCCGGTTTTTTATCTAGTATATGAGTTGCTTTAATGAATCTTATAGTGCCTGTCTCAGCTCTTAGTACTAGTGTTTCTGTTTCACATACATTCTTCTTGATAAATTTAACTCCGTCAAGAAGTTCGCCGTGTGATACACCAGTTGCTGAGAAAGCGATTTCATCTCCTTTAACAAGGTCGTCAAGGTGAAGCACTTTGTCAGGGTTGATGCCCATCTTAATGCATCTTTCTCTTTCCTTTTCGTCCTTTGGAAGAAGCTTGCCTTGCATTTCTCCTCCCATACACTTAAGTGCTGCAGCAGCTAGAACCCCTTCAGGTGCACCGCCACTACCAAGTAGCATGTCAACGTTAGTGTCTTCAAAGCAAGTTTGTATAGCTGCGATAACGTCGCCATCGTTTATAAATTTTATTCTAGCGCCATTTGCTCTAAGCTCTTTAACAATAGCATCGTGTCTTGGTCTATTTAACATAACAACAGTAGTTTCCGATACTTCTTTGTTAAGTGCCTTTGCAACTGCTTTTAGGTTTTCTGTAACAGACTTTTCGATGTCAACAACACCCTTTGCCTTTGGTCCAACAGCAATTTTATTCATATACATATCAGGAGCGTGTAGAAGGCATCCTTTAGGTGCAACAGCTACTACCGATATAGCATTTGGCATACCATTGGCGATGGAGTTTGTTCCATCAAGTGGATCAACTGCGATATCAACCTTAAGGGCTCCGTCCTCATGATTACCAATTTTCTCTCCAATATATAACATAGGTGCTTCGTCAATCTCGCCCTCACCTATAACTACAGTACCGTCTATGTCAACAGTATCAAACATCCTTCTCATTGCTTCAACTGCAGCTCCGTCAGCAGCGTTTTTTTCGCCTCTACCTAACCAAGGGGCTGAGCTTAATGCAGCTGCTTCAGTGACTCTTGCTAAGTTCATTACTAAATTTCTATCCATTGTATCTCTCCTATTTTACACTTTCCCAATCCTTCAAGAATTTTTCTATACCACTGTCAGTTAGTGGGTGATGAAGCATTTGCTTGAATACCTTGTATGGAATAGTTGCGATGTCGCATCCAAGTCTTGCGCATTCAACAACATGCATTGAATGTCTTATAGACGCAGCTATGACTTCTGTGTCATAATCGTAGTTTCCAAAGATATCCATGATTTCTTCGATTAAATTAAGTCCATCTGTAGAGATGTCGTCAAGTCTACCTAAGAATGGGCTTACATAGCTTGCTCCTGCCTTTGCAGCAAGAAGTGCTTGTGTTGATGTAAAGATAAGTGTTACATTTGTTTTAATGCCCATAGCGTGAAGTTCTTTAACTGCGATAAGTCCTTCTTCAGTCATTGGCACCTTTATAATGATGTTTTTGTGGATCTTAGCAAGCTCTTTTGCTTCTTCTACCATCTCGTCATGCTTAAGTGAAACAACTTCTGCAGATATAGGTCCATCTACAATACCTGTTATCTCAGTAACAACTTCTTTGAAGTCTCTCTTTTCTTTAGCGATAAGGCTTGGGTTTGTAGTAACTCCGTCTACTACTCCCCACTTAGCAATCTCTTTAATTTCATCAACATTAGCTGTATCAATAAATAGTTTCATAGTTCCTCCTATAGCTTAATCTTTGCTATCAATCTGTAGCCGTCAACTAATTCACCATCGTCAATTAGTTCCCACATGTTATTATCATTTCTCATTAAAAGCATACTTCTTAAGTAGTACATCATAATGCCTGCATCAACATAAGATGGCTTGCCATTATTATCTTCAATATATAATTCAACATAACTTCCCTTGATTACGAATCTCCAAGGTTGACGGTTTGATGTTGATGGTGCAAATCTTGCATAGTAGAATACTTCGTCTAAGCCTAAGTTCTCAAGCATCTCTATGCTCATATGATTTTTTAAGCTGCCGTCAAATACAAGCTCTTCAACAGCTTTTCTTTCAGAATATTGGTCTAGGTCAAATGGGTTTGATGGTTTTTCATAACCGATTGCTAAAACAAAGTCTAAGTTGTTTGCGTACATATCGAAAACTTCTCTTTTCTTGTCTTCAGATGCGCCAAATAGTCCAACCCAGCATGTTGCGATGTCTAAGCTATGTAGCTTTGTAATAAGACTTTCAGTGTAGTAGCTTTGAAGCATCATTGATTTACTAGAATCGTCTGTTCTGTTAATCACTATATAGTGTGGCGACTTAATCATAACGCCTGAGTAACCAGCGATACCATCTAAAGCTTCATAAACTCTCTTGCCGTCCTTAATTAGATTAAAACTTACAGAGCTTTGTCCATCTTCTTTAGAAACTTCGCTGCAAAGTTGTTTTATTTTGATTAAAGTGTCATCGCTTAGATCTTTAAGCTTAAAATCTCTAACTGATTTTCTTGATTTAAGAAAATTATTCATTAACAAAATGTATCTCCCCCTTAAAAAATAATATGTAAAATAAAAATTTGAACTACGCCTATATTATACCACAAGTGTAAGTACTTAGCAAACCTTTATTTTTCTCAAGTTTTGTTATATAATAGCTATGGTGATTAAATGAAATTAAATCCTAATCAGCTCAAAGCATCAAGGCACGATAGTGGACCTGCACTAGTTCTTGCTGTGCCCGGCTCTGGTAAGACTACAGTTATAGTTAACCGCATTAAATACCTTATAAAAGAAAAGGGTGTAAGCCCTTATAAAGTGCTTGCTATAACATTTGCAAAGTCGCAGCAGCTTGACATGCAAAGAAGGATACTAGAGGCGCTTGATGATAATTATTCTAAAGAAGTAAGTGTCTTAACTATACACGCCCTATCTTACAAGATAATTAGAGAGTATGAAAGATATAAGAAAACTAAATACACCTTGCTCGATGTTGAAGATGCGCCAAGGTCGAGAGATATACTAAGAAAGATATATATACAAAAGCTTAAGACTTATCCGAGTGAAGAAGAGATAGATCAAATACAATCCATACTTGGCTACATCAAAAATACCAACGAAGATTATATTGATGCCGATGGACCTTTTGAATACAAGGTCGTTGTGGATGACTTCGAAGCTTATAAGAAGAAAAAACATTTGATTGACTTTGACGATATGTTAATTATGGCGAACGATTTGCTTGAGAAAGACAAACATATAATATCAAAGTTCAAAGACAAGTATGAGTATATACTACTTGATGAAGGTCAAGACACCTCACTTATACAGTTTATGATACTTGATAAGCTTATAAATACTGATAAGAATTTTTTTGTTGTTGCTGATGACGACCAGTCCATATACAAGTTTAGAGGTGCTTGTCCAGAGAGGATACTAAATTTTGAGAAATACTACAAAGGTGCCGAGCTTTATAGGCTCAGCGAAAACTACAGGTCTACTCCAAGCATAATTAATGCGTCTAACAGACTTATAAAAAACAATAAGCTTAGGTATACAAAAGAGCTTAGCACTTCGAGTAGTGACAAGACGCCCGTCAATATAAAGCTCTTTGGCAAAGACCTTGATGAGTACCGCTACATCGCAAAGTATCTAAAGAGTGCAAGTGAAACAGTAGCAATCTTATATAGAAACAACATTTCGCAAATACCTCTTGCAGAGTTTCTTGAGCGCTACCTAATAAGCTTTACATCGTATGATAAGAAGGAGAGGTTCTTCACTCATTGGATTATAGATGACATCTTTGACATATATAATTTCTCGCTCAATATGAACGATGCCGCCCTATTTAGAAAAATTTACTACAAGATCAAGGGCTACCTATCAAAAGATGATATCAATGGGCTTTATGCATTAACAGATATTGATGTTTTGAAAACTCTTTACAGCTCAGAGTCTATACAAAGCTACAAGAAGGACTATATACTGCAGCTAATGAAGGATTTCAAAGCTCTTAGGAAGATGAAGCCATCAAACATCATAGACTATATAGTTAATGATATGAACTACAGAGGCTACTTAAGAAGCAAAGGTAGAGACAAGAGCGAATCCTTTAACAAGCTTCTTACCATGATATATTTCCTAAAAGAGATTGCACTCTACACTAAGAGCATGGATGAGTTAAAACTAAGACTCAACGTGCTAAGAAATAAGATATACAGTCAGAACGAATCCAATGTTATACTATCGACTATACATGGTGCAAAGGGACTAGAATTTGACACCGTCTTTCTTGTGGACATAGTTGATGATGAAATACCCGGTTCAAACAACGCAAGCGATGTAGAGCTTGAAGAAGAAAGAAGGATATTCTACGTTGGAATGACTAGAGCGAAGAAGAATCTAAACATATGCGCTTTTAAAGAAAGAAACAACACTGACTACGAAATAAGCCAATTTATAGAAGAAATTAAAAAATAGACTAAGCATCGACATGATACTTAGTCTATTATATTATCTATTGAAATTGTTTACGTGTTCCGTCACTATTGAAGGCTTTCTTTAGCTTTTGATTGACGCTATATATTGATACAAGCATCGCTAAAGCCTGAACAAGCATTATAACGAGTGCAGCACTGCCTGCAGAGTCCTTATCATCACTGTGCATTACATACATAACAGCAATGCTTATTGGTAGCAAGTATGAGCCAAGTTTAATCCATACCTTTGGGAATAATTCTTGTGCGTAGTTCCAAGTGTCCTTGTTCTTCATAGCAAGCTTTGTTCTAAAGCCAACAGCAATATTTGGCTCTTTGATTGGAAATTTAGCAAATATTTTTCCAATTGCAATAAGTAATAGTGGTACAAACGATACTGATACTAAAAATAGTATTCTATATCCCATCTTAATCGAAGCTCCTTTTAATATATATTACAACAAGATATCATCATTATTAATATCTTCTGTGTTGTCCTTGTCTTTTTTATGTTTTTTGTTCTTAAAGTTTATTTTCTTAGAAGACTTTTTCATTAAGAATAAGTAAGCTAATATCACAAGTATAGCTACTAATACAACTATAAGTATTAATTTTATATAGCTCTTCTTATCTGCTTTTTGAGCTTTAACAGGCTTAAATAGTGATATTTGATCAGTCTTGTATGGCTCGCCTTTCTTAAGGTTCTCAACAGTAAGCTCCATATCTGCAATCTTGTTTTGCTTGATTTGCTCATACACATCGTTTGTATCCAAGATAGCACCATCAAGATCTATACTATTTTTATCCCTATTGTTTAAAAGATCTACTGATATAGCCTTGTTTACTTTGCCTTCGCTTGCAAGTATTAAACTAGGTTTACTTGTCAAATCCAAACTTAAGTATCTTGGACTTGTCATACTCTTTGTTTTTAATAGAGTGATGGCTTCAAGTAGTCCTTCGTCTATATCCGAGTATGTTTCAACTATAAGCCCCTTACTTGATTTAACTAGTCCCGCTTGCATAAATGGACCTATCTTATCTTTAATGATCATAATGGCGTTTCCTTTATCAACAAAGGAATCTTCTAATGTTTTATTTGCGTTGTTAAATAAGTACTCTGTCGATAGATTGTAAACTGGTATAACATAACCAACTAAGTCTTCTCTTTCATCATTTTCATCTTTCATCTTCTTGTTAATAACCAGGTTCAGTCTTTCGATCTCTGCTTCACTTAAAACATAGCCGTTTGGCACATTCACTTTAAGTTCAGCTGCATAGACTGCGTTTGTAAGTAGCAATACTAATATTAAAAATAAACATACTTTCCTTTTCATAAGAAAACCTCCTTTATTATTATTCTTTATTTACCCTTAATCGTGCTAAACTAAACAAGAGCAAAATATTTTGTATATTAATCTCTGCCTTGCTCTAAGTTCATTTATATATATGTATTTGTCAATGTATATATATGATTCTCACACATGGTCAAGAGCTTCTACCATAAAAAAAGCTACGATTACTCGTAGCTTTAATCTTTATCTTGGTCTAGTTAATATTAAAATTATAATCAAAACTATAAAGATCGGGCCGAATACCTTAGCTGCAGCAAGAAACATTGCAGCAATGTCGCCCTTCTCAGTATCTTCATTTTTAGTATCGACTAGATTACCTTTCTCATCATACTTACCTGAAGTTTTCTTGAGCTCTTCAAAGGCACGATCAATTTTCTTTTGAAAAAACATTACTTATCTAAGTTTAGCTTGTGATGACATGCAACAAAGTGTCCAGGTCTTACTTCTTCAAATACTGGTACAACTGTCTTGCATTCTTCAGTAGCATATTTACATCTAGTGTGGAACTTACAGCCCTTAGGTGGATTGATAGGACTTGGTATGTCTCCTTCTAGTATTTGTATTTCTTTCTTAGAGTCAGTAGTTGGTATTGCGCCTAGAAGTGCCTCTGTATATGGATGCACTGGTCTAGCATATAACTCCTTAGAGTCTGCAAACTCAACTATATTACCTAAGTACATTACACCTACCTTATCAGATATATATTTAATAACTGACAAGTCATGTGATATGAATAGATATGTTAGATTTTCTTTTTCTTTTAAATCAATCAATAGGTTTATAATTTGTGATTGAATAGATACGTCAAGTGCTGATACCGCTTCGTCACAAACGATAAAGTCAGGCTTTAATGCAACACTTCTAGCGATACCAATTCTTTGTCTTTGACCGCCAGAGAATTGATGAGGGTATCTGTGTATAAAGTAGTGAGCTAAACCGCAATCTTGCATAACCTTAACAACATAGTCTTGTAGTGCCTTATCCTTTTGTTTGTAGATATCGTGAGCTACTAAACCTTCAGATATAATTTGTCCAACAGTCATACGTGGGTTAAGTGATGAATATGGGTCTTGGAAGATAAGTTGCATATCTTTTCTTAAGTGTCTCATCTCTTCATACTCAAGCTCTGCTAAGTTTACACCAGCATCTCTATATCCTTCTGCTTTTTCGTATTCAGCATGTCCCTTAACATCTTCTCTAAGTGACGCAAGTTTTGCTTCAACATCTTTTAATTCGTTTTCTGCTGATGAATCTTCCTTGCCGTTTTTCTTAGCAAGAAATACTTTGTGGTTAAGTTCTTGCTCCTTCAGTAGTAAAGATTTAACTTCGCTTTCATTGTCATGATATATCAAAGCTCCAGCTATTTGCGCTAAGTCCTTATAAAGAAGTTTATATTGCTTTTCAGCCTCTCTAAGCTTATTAAGCGCTTCTCCCTTTTCCTTGCCTTCAGCAAGTGCTTCATAAGCAGCTGTATCCTTCTCAATCTCAGCTTTAAGCTCTTTAACTTTGTTCTTATGGCTAGCAAAACCATTGATTAGTTTATATACATATTTAGGATTTACTTCCCATCTAGTTCTGCCATAGTAAATAGTTCTACCATCAGTTTGCTTGTATAGTTGTAATAAAGTTCTACCAAAAGTAGATTTACCGCAACCAGACTCTCCTACTAAACCGATAGTTTCACCCTTGTAAATATCCAATGAGATATCATCATTAGCTTTTACATATTTAACTTCCTTACCAACTTTTTGTACTGGGAAGTATTGTTTTAAGTTTTGTATTCTAAATAGTAACTCTCTATTTTCCATCGGATCTTACCCCCTTTTCAGGATAGAAACATCTTACTTCATGATTGTCATCTACCTTAACTAGATCTGGTTGATAGTTGTCACACTTTTCAGTTCTATATTTACATCTAGGCGCAAATTTACAGCCCTTAGGTAAATTTAGTGGGTGCGGAACAGCTCCAGGTATAGCATCTAGCTTCATGCCTTGAGGAGTATCCAATCTTGGTATAGATACCATAAGTCCTTCTGTATATGGATGCATGAATTTACTCTTTCCTTCGAAGATAATATCTCTTGGTGCCTTTTCAACTACTTGACCACAGTACATAACGGCAACGTCATCAGCCATTTGGTTAATAACGCCAAGGTCATGAGTGATAAATAGTATTGAAGTACCAATTCTCTTCTTTAAGTCATTCATTAGTCTAAGTATTTGAGCTTGAATTGTAACGTCAAGAGCAGTTGTTGGTTCGTCAGCTATAAGAAGCTTAGGTACGCAAGCAAGTGCCATAGCGATCATGACTCTTTGTCTCATACCACCTGATAATTGGTGAGGATATTGTTTAGCAACAGTCTCTGGATTTGGAATCTTAACCATGCTAAGCATTTCAACAACTTTTTCAGCTGCTTCTTTCTTGTTCATGCCTTGGTGAATAATGAACGGCTCACTTACTTGTCTTTCCACTGTAAATACAGGGTTAAGTGAAGTCATTGGCTCTTGGAATATAACAGAAACATCATTACCTCTGATATGACCCATCTTGTTCTTAGGTATATCAGTAATATTTTCTCCGTCAAACCAAATTTCACCACTGTCAATATATCCATTACCATCAAGTAGTTTAATGATACTCATGGCAGAAACGCTCTTACCACTACCACTTTCTCCTACTACTCCTAATGTTTTACCTTGTTCTACTGAATAGGAAACGCCATTAACAGCTTTGATTATTCCCTTTTTTGTTGTAAAAAAGGTATGCAAGTCTTTTAATTCTAATAATGCCATTAATCTTACCTCCTATCTTTCAGCTGATCTAGGGTCGATAGCATCTCTTAGGCCATCACCTATTAAGTTAATACAAATTACACAAACACCTAGTATAATAGAAGGGAATACCCATCTCCACCAGTATCTTTGAATAATTATAGAGTTATTAGCACCGTTAAGCATATTACCCCATGTTGGATATGGTGCTGGAACACCAAAGCCTAGGAATGATAGTGATGCTTCCGTAAGCATACTTGATGCGAATGATAGCGTAGCATTAACTATAATTATAGATATAGTGTTTGGTAATATATGTTTAAATATAATGTTCTTTTCTTTAATACCTAGTGATCTTGCAGCAACAACATACTCTTGCTCTCTAATTGAAAGTACTTGAGCACGAACAAGTCTTTGAAGTCCTGTCCAAGATAGTAAACCAAGTATAATCATGATCATAAAGATCTTTTGGTCGGCAGTCATTGTTTGGCCAACAAGTGCTGATAATATCATCGCAAATGGTAGGAATGGTAGTGAACCTATCATTTCAGCAACCCTTTGTAATACGTTATCAACCCAGCCTCCAACGAAGCCTGAAATACCACCAACGATTACGCCGATGATAGTCGAGATTATAACTGCGATAGCACCTATAGTCATAGATTTTCTACCACCGTTAAGAATTCTGTTCCAGATATCTCTGCCTAGGTCATCAGTACCTAATAAGTAACCTTTGTGACCATAGCTATATACCTTTCCAGATTGATCAACAACATGTGTTTGATAGAAACCAGTATAAACTTTATCTACCTTTTTACCTCTAAGTTCTTGAGGCACATTAAGTTGTCCTAATGAGTTAGAACCCCATTCAATGATAGTATCATCATTTAACTTAGCAAGGTATGAATATCTTTGTCCATATATATTCTTAACCTTACCTTGTATATCTTCAGGAACGTCCCACTCACCAGTTGTAGTTGGGTTACCCCACATATAAATCTTGCCTGATTCTCCTACAGCAACGAATGTATTGTATGAAGAAGCAAGGTCAACAACCTTTTCATTTATTTCAGGTACCTTTGATAGACCCGATTCTTGAGCTCCTAAATGTACAACCTTACCATCTTTAGTAATGCCGCAAGCTGTATTAGGATTTGTAGCTATTTTAACAATTTCTCCTTGATAGTCATGGCCTTCTTTGTAGTCATTAATAGACATATTACCCCAAGCGTATGTGTATCCATCGTCATCTAGTGCATAAGACACTTGGTCTGATGCGGCTATATCAATAACTTTAACACCCATTAATTCTGCTGGAGCCTTTGCTTGTTGAAGTCTGTTATTACCCCAACCAAGAACTTTACCATCATCAGTAAGTGCTATTACGTGGTCAGTACCAGCAGCTACTTTAACAATATTTTTTCCAGCCTTTCTTACTTCTTTAGGGACTTTTCTTACGTCAACTTTTTGAGAGATAGCTGTTTTACCCCAAACAAAAATTTTGCCATTCTCATCAACAGCTGCACTGAATGTAGATCCAACACTAAGCGTTTTGATGTTCTTAAGACCGTTTGGTAAAGGAAGTATATCAAAACCTGGAGCAATATTAGACTGTGTTGTTTCAACATAAGATAAGTCTAAAGGATTGAATAAAGGTCCTATTAACACTAATAAGAAAATACCAAAGAAAATAAAAAATGCAGTCATAGCAACCTTGTTAGCAAGAAATACATTAAGTATAGTTCTAAAAGGTGTTTGAATGTCATCTTCTACCATGACGTCTTTTTTCTTTTTCTTGAATAAACTAAATCCTTTTTTCTTTGGAGGTATTTGTTTTGTATCTTTGTTTTCTTTTTCCATTTTAACCTCCTAATTTTCTACTCTAACTCTAGGGTCAACTAAGCCATATGTTAAGTCAGTAACCAAGTTTCCAACTAGAGTTATTATTATATAAAATAGCTGAATTGCAAGCGCTAAGTCATAGTCCTTCTTGTTTAAAGCATCTATGTAGAACTTACCCATACCATTTAAATTAAACATTGTTTCAATAATTAGTGATCCAGAGAATATACTCATAAACCAGCCAACAATTAGTGTAACTACTGGTAAAAGCGCATTTCTCCACGCGTGTGAATAAATTACAGCCTTTTCCTTTAAGCCCTTTGCTCTTGCAGTCTTAATATAATCCATGCCTAAAGCGTCATCCATAGCAGCTCTGACGTATCTTGTCATACCACCAAGTGAACCTACTGTCATGATTATTAGAGGAAGCGTAATGTGCTTTAAGATATCAAGTGTATCCTTAATACCTGTATAGTTCTTTCCTGCAGTTCTCATACCACTAACTGGGAACCACTGTAGTTTAACACTAAATACATAAATGAACATTAGTGCTGTGATAAAAACTGGTATAGAGTAACCTATAACTGTTAATACCTGTGTTACTTGGTCGAAAACTGAATTCTTTTTAACAGCACACGCAATACCTAAAGGTATAGTTATACCTAGACCTAAAATTATTGCAAAAATATTAATAAATATAGTAAGTTTTAAAGGTTCTTTTACAACATTTATAACCTTATCTTTATATACTCTTGAGTCTCCTAAGTCGCCTTGTAACAATCTACCAAGCCATTTACCATATCTCATTATCATAGGATCGTCAAGACCGTATTGTTTTCTTAAGTCTTGATATCTTCTATTGTACTCTTCTGGTTTCAATTGTGCCTTCATTGGTTCAAGCTCTGCTCTTGCAGGGTCTGAAGGTATCATATTGTATAAGAAGAAAAGTAAAATAGACATAACAAAGAATACGAATACCATGTAAAGTATTCTTTTTATAACATATTTTCCCATCATCATCCACCTTATCTGTATTTTTATAGAAGGCAATATTTCTATTGCCTTCCACAAAATAAACTTTAAATTTTAATATTTACTATTCTGTAACCCAAGCATCCATTACTGTTGATGCGAATGGCTTCATTTGAGTATTAACCCAATTCTTTAATTTAGAATTGTAGAAGTCAAAGAATTGGTTAGAGTATAGTGGTAGGTCAGGAAGCATTTCATTCCATCTAGTTACGAATTTAACAAAGTTTTCCTTGAATTTATCTCTTTGATCTGGTGAACATTTAACCATGTCAATAGCTGCTTGCTCTAAGTCTTTATCGAAGATGCGGTTAGTGTTGTAGCCTTGCTTGATTAAATCTTCTTTTGTTGTATATGTTTCTTTTTGATCATAACCAGCTGGGAACTTTGTAGCTAAGTTAAACATGTTATATGTTGGAACAGCATACTTAGCATCTACTGATGCGTCTCTGTATATCCAGTTAAGAAGTTCATCAAAGCTCATTGCGTCTCTTTGAATCTTGATACCTGCTTTTACAAGGTCAGGGTTTTCAGCTAATTTAACAACTAGTAAGTCAGATACGTCATTGTTTTCAGTAGATGCCCATTTGATTTCAAGTGGCATTAACTTACCGTCATCCATCTTTTTGTATCTTGTTCCGTCTCCTTCTATGCCTTTTTCTGGGTCGGCTTCTTGGTATTCAGCGCCTGATTCGTTTAGAGTAAAGCCAGCTTTTTTCAGTAATTCTACAGCCTTAGCTGGGTCATATGGATAAGAATTTAATTTTTCTTCAAGTTCTTTCTTAGTTTCTTGATAGAACCATTGAGCTGTACCAAAAGGTCCGCTAACAACAGAACCGTATCCGCCTGTAAATTGTTTACAGAAATCGTTTCTGTCTAGTAAGTAAGCAAGTGCTTGTCTTACTTCTGCATATTGAGTTGGTCCAACGTCGCAAGAGAATGCAATCTTACCATAACCAGATCTTGGATAATCTGTATGAGCAAAGCCTTCGCCTTCTGTTAAGTCCATACCAGCGTTGATGTCATCACCCTTTGTGATGCCCTTTAATAGGTCAACACCACCAGTTTTTAAGTCGTCAAGTTGAGTTGCTTCTGTAACTTTCTTAATGATAACTTTTTGAATTAGAGGTTTTCTGCCTAATCTATCGCCTTGGAAGTTAGGGTTGATAACCATAGTTATTAATTTTTGTGCTTCATCATAGCTTTCTAACATATAAGGACCGCTTGCTGGAAGAGTCTTTTTATCTCTTGCTGCTTTAACAGCATTCGCATACTCTTCAGTGTTTATATCTTCAACAAAGTAACATCCATCGCCGTCATCTTTAATGTCTACTTTTTTACCTAACCAGAATTCTAGATCTTCTGGACTTGCTGATACAGAAGTTAATTCATAGAAATATGGTGTATTATCAGGATTTATTGTTGCTGAGAAAGTGTAATCATCGATTAGATGAACACCAGCGAATTCTTTCTTTTCTCCCTTACTAAATGCATCATAACCTACTAGGTCCATACCACCTGTGTTTTTACCTTTACAGAAGTCAGGTCCAATAAGTTTTGAGCCCCAAAGTAAGAAGCTAGCAACATAGTCTTTTGCATCGATTTCTTTACCGTCTGCATATTTAAGACCTTTTTTAACAGTGAAAGTGTAAGTCTTTGATCCATCTTCGTTTTCTTTAGTATCATACTTTTCAACGATAGAGTCATCAATTACGAATTCGCCTTCATCTGTTTGATCAACTGTACCATATCCTTGAACTAAACGTCTAGCGTCAGCGTCAGTTGCATTGTTTTGCCATACTCCTGAGAAGTCTCCGCTTGGTTCAGTAATACAACCAATTATTAATTGTCCACTTGGCTCAGTTGGTCTTTCAGCTGTTTCTTCATCTGTAGTTTCTTCGCCATCTGCTGGTGCTTCTGTTTCAGTACCTGTTTCTGCTGGTTCGTCAGTCTTCTTGCCGCATGCGAATGCGAAAGCTGATAATACCATAGATAGTACTAATAAAAACACTAATGTCTTTTTAAGTTTCATTAATATTCCCCCTTAAATTTTTTTCATATAATAACGGCTATATGTTACATATATATTACACTATTTTTTATAAAGTTGCAAGCTTTTTTTAAAATTATTCATAAATACTCTTTAGCTTTTTTTACAAAATTTATTAGTTTTATTTATAATTTATAATGTCAATTCCGTGTGAAGTGCCGATAACATCAGCACTAGCGTCTATAAAATCAATCGCAGTTTTATAATCAGAAATTCCACCTGATGCTTTTATTTTTATTTTGCCATCAAAATTCTTTTTTATAAATTTTACATCATCGATAGATGCTCCGAATTTCGTAAAACCTGTTGATGTTTTCACAAACTCAGCCCCACCCTCAACTAGTAAATTTGTTATATAAAATATATCTTCCTTGTCTAGAAAGGATGTTTCTATTATAAATTTTAAAATATGGCCCAAACTTGCCTCCCTTAAAGAATTTATCTCTTTACTCAGATAGTCATAGTCTCTCATCTTGATTCTTCCGATATTCGAAACAACATCTAAATCATTTGCTCCATTTTTTATTGCATCTTTTGCTTCAAATACTTTTGCTTCTGTACTTGCATATCCATTTGGAAACGCTATTACTGTAGTGAGATAAATATTTTGCAAGTTTTTACGAGCAACTTGCAAAAATGAAGGTGCTATACATATGGATCTGAACTTATATTTCTTTTGCTCCTCAACAAGTTTTATGATGTCTAAGTCTGATGCATCCTGTTTTAAATTAGTTTGATCTATAAAATTACCTATATCTAACATAAATGAATTTTATACTCCCTTCTTCTTCATATTTTTATTGCTTCTTGCAACATAGTAAAAACTGCATAGATGTATGACGAATATTGATACAGTATAGTAGGCTAGAATCTTAAGAAAACCTCTTATGAAAAACTCTTCGGGCATTAGTCTTATAAGTAGGTCCGTACTTGGGTCTAGAAGCCACAAATCATTCGTAAAGAAGATTTCATGAAACTTAGTGAATGCAGAGGAGAAGCTTGTTAAATATAATATACCAAAAAATATTGGTATTATATATGCAATAAAGAGTGCATTTCTTAGCTCTTTAAACACAAATACGTTGACTTTCTTCCATGCATATAAAATTATTATAACTAATGTTATAACTGCTGAGACTATCTTAATTATGTCAATAGTTTTGTATATTCTTCTTACATCTCCCATGTGGCTTATCTCTTTTTTGTTTAGTCCTATAAGCTCAAGATGCTCATCCTCATTCTCTCCTCTTAGGTAGCCTGCTATGACTTTCGATGCTACAAGGACCTCTTCTTCGCTTCTACCAATATAGTCAAAGTTATCCATATGCTTTGCATTCATATAAACAGCATTCTCATCAAAGGATACTGTTTGAATTGCTTGTGATAATATAAGTGCTATTATATTAAGACTTAATATAATAGCAACTGATAATTTCATATTCTTCATTGTTAATCTTCTAAGTTGTGTGAAACGCTTTGAACGTCGTCAGACTCTTCTAGTTCGTCAACCATCTTTTCAAACTTGATTGCTTGTTCTTCATCAAGCTTAACTGTTGTTTGTGGTATATTGGATATTTCAAAAACACTTAGCTTGTAGCCTCTGTCCTTTAGTCCTTCTACCACTTGGTTAAAGTCTTCAACGGCTGTATATATTTCGAAGCCTTCTTCGTATGCTTTGAAATCCTCTGCTCCTAAATCTATTGCGTCCATTGTTAGAGTGTCTTCATCAACTGATCCGTCATTTTCTATAGCGATAAAACCTTTCTTATCGAATAGATATGATACGCAGCCTGTTGTTCCTAAATTTCCGCCATGTTTATCAAAAGCGTGTCTTACGTCTGATGCTGTTCTGTTTCTGTTGTCTGTTAAGCAGTCAACTATAACTGCAACTCCACCAACTCCGTAGCCTTCGTATACAACGTTTTCGTAGTTTGCATCGCCTTCTGAGCCTTCACCTTTCTTGATAGCTCTTTCAATGTTGTCGTTAGGCATGTTCTCAGCCTTAGCTTTTTCTATCGCTGACTTTAATGATGGATTAAATTCTGGGTTTGATCCACCTTCCTTAACTGCAACAGTAATGTATCTAGCTAGTTTTGTAAATACTGAGGCTCTTCTTTGGTCTTCTTTACCTTTCTTAGCCTTTATTGTTTTCCATTTTGAATGTCCTGACATTTTATTCCTCCTAAATTAATTTACTTTTTATAATAATCTATACTGTCTCTCTTATGCTGAGTCGACTTGTATAGCGCTTGTATTCTTTTTGCTTTTTCTGAGTCAATAGTCTCGCCCTCGAAATACTTTTCTATATCGTCATACGAAACTCCTAACTCGTCTTCGTCACTTTGACCCTTCCATAGTCCTGCTGATGGCTTTTTGTTTATGATCTCATCAGGTACTCCTAAGACCTTCGCTAGTTCATATACCTCGCTTTTGTAAAAGTCCCTAAGTAGATATACGTCACAAGCACTGTCTGCCCACTTAGTAAAGTAGCCAACTAGGTACTCACTTTTATTTGATGAGCCTAAGACCATATATGATAAATTCTGTCCATATAAGTAGAGGTTAGTCATCCTAAGTCTCGGCTTTATATTAGAAAGACTCATCTTTGTAAAGCTTTCTGCCTTGGCATTTTTAACAAAGTCATCATATGTGCTTGTTAGGTCAACTCTGGTAGTTTTGATGCCTAGCTTATCTGCTAGTAATTTTGCATCTACTTCATCCTCTTTGAGTGAATGTATTGGCATCACTATAGCTAAGTGATCATCACCAAAGGCAAGCTTAGAAAGAGCGGCAACTACAGCTGAGTCAACACCCCCTGAAAGCCCGAAAACTGCTCCTTTTAAGCCAGTCTTGTCCCTTTTATCTCTTAACCAAGATACCATATCTTGAACTATCTTTTCATAATCTTTCAATTATTTCACGATCCTTTTGTCTATATGTGCACATATATCTTCATCTACAAACTCATATTCGAGCTCGCGATTAGCAAGGTTTTTTAGCGTCTCTAAAAGCTCCTTGCTATCTTCTTCCTTTATATATATGTCGGCACTAATATTTTCCATGTATTCTAAATTATCTAAATCATAAACAGTATGTGATAGATGATTCTTAATTTTGTCAAGCTCTGAATATGGGAATCTCAGCCTGTACTTAAGAAAGCTTCCATAGTCATAAATTTGATCTTCTATGCTCTTTTTAAATGCACCAGAGTAAGCTCTTACAAGGCCACCTACTCCAAGCTTAATCCCTCCAAAGTACCTAGTTACAACACAAACGATGTTTGAGAGGCCCTCCATCTCCATAACGCCTAGTATGGGTCTTGCAGATGAACCTTGCGGCTCTCCATCTTCATCGTAGCGTTTTATAGGAATCGCACCGTTGATAATATAAGCGCTGACATTGTGTGTTGCGTCCTTATACTTTTCTTTCATCTCAGAGATAAAATTACTAGCCTCTTCTTCGCTAGTCACGTGCTTTGTGTGAGCTATAAACTTTGATTTATTTATCAAATCCTCGGCGCTAACAAGGCCCAGAACCGACCTGTACTCTTTATTCGCACACATATTCTTTATATTTATTGTAATCTTTTTGAGAAAGCTTCACTTTTATGTACATCGAAGCTTCGTCGTACTTTGTAACCTCAACGGCATAGCTCTTTTTAAGCCTGTCAACAAGAGCGCTGTCCTTGAACGGAACTCTCATAATCACTTCTTTGTGATCATCTTTGATTATTGACTCGATCTTGTCTATAAGCTTTTTAACATCTTCGTCATCTTTTGCCGAGATGTAGATAATGTCATCTGTATCCTTCAAAGACGCCCTTCTTTGCTCGTCAAGTTTATCTACCTTATTATATACTCTTAAGACCCTCTTGTCCATAAGCCCTAAAGACTTCATAAGTTCAAGAGTCGTCTCAATCTCAAGATGCATGTTCTCATCAGATATATCAACTACGTGCAAGATTAAATCTGCATACTTTAGCTCCTCAAGTGTACCTTTGAACGCTTCTACCAGCTTTGTTGGCAAATTCGAAACAAAACCTACAGTATCTGAAGCGATAAATTCAGATCCACTAGAAAACTTTATCTTTCTTACAAAAGTTTGCAAAGTTGCAAAGAGCATATCCTTAGCTAAAACTTCCCTTGCACCACTTTCTGAGAGTCTAATCATACTGTTTAGTATAGTAGACTTGCCACAGTTAGTGTAACCGATGATGCTTACATATGGTATTTCGCTCTCATTTCTCTTTCTAGAGATGTTTTCCCTCGACTTTTGAGCTTCTTTTAGCTTGTTTTTGATTCTGTCAATCTGCTCTTGTATATGACGCCTGTCAGTTTCAAGCTTTTGCTCACCGGGACCTCTTGTACCGATGCCACCGCCCTCTCTTGATAGGTAGTTGTTCATACCTACAAGCCTTGGAAGCCTATACGAAAGCTGAGCAAGCTCTACTTGCAGCTTTGCCTCAACAGTTTCAGCCCTCAGAGCAAATATATCCAAGATAAGATTGGTCCTGTCAACAACCTTAATGTCAAGCTCATCCTCCAAGTTTCTTGTTTGAATACCACTTAGCTCATCATTAACAACAAGTAAGTCGATGTCATTAGCCTCAATAAGCGTTTTAATCTCGTTAAGCTTACCCTTGCCCATATACGTGCGAGGGTTGAGTACGTCCTTACTTTGTTTCACTCTGACTATAGCCTCGGCGTCGCATGCCTCAAGAAGCGCTTCAAGTTCGTCAAGATACTCATCAGTCTTTGAGTCAAATTCAATTGTATATATAATCGCTCTTTCCATATAGCACCTCTTTGTAATTATACCAAAGGCATGCTTAAATGTCAAAATATTTATTATAGATAAATATATAGCGTAGACAATTATTCATCATCTACGCTATGTTTAAATTAATTATTCAATAAAGCACCCTTTGTTGTAAGCAATATTTTAATATGCCTTTTTCTTTGTCACTAGATCAAAGACTTTCATAAGCACAATTGCGCCTATAGATGGCAAGAGCCATGATAGACCCTTGTCAGCAAATGGTAATAATAACTCGTACATAGTTAAAAGTGGTATCTCAATTTTTAATACTGCTCTAAACATATATATGCACTAAACATCATTGTGTTCTATGCCTTTAACGCGAAGTCTATCCGACATGCTCTTTACAAAACTTTGAGCTAAGTATTTGCAAAGCTCATTTAATATATCTTATCTTTACTCATCAGCTATACTATAAACCCACGTCTCTGTTATCTCATCAACTCCATCTTTAAAGAGTTTCTTTAGTTCAATCGCGCTTGCGTCTACATCGTCTGCTTCGAAGTATATCTGTTCATAATCATTAAAGAGCTTTTCGCAAAGGCTTATATAAAAGCCGGAAGCTTCTTGAGGCTTTGATGCATATACGTATGCTATCTCGTCATCTTCTACAAAGGCAAGTGCAGTTTCATCTTCCATGTTATAATAAACGTCTTTAGTCAAGACCTCTTTAAAAGTATCAAAGTCTACCGTCAACGGATTTATGCTCTCATGTGTCTTCTTATAATAAGCATAGTAGCACTTTGCAAGCTCTTCATATATAGCCTCGCCTTCTCTTGCATGTGAAATCTTAGCTTTGCTTGCATCCCTACTGATGAGGCTGTCTTTTCTAACTGTCATACTATAGCAGGTCCTCATCTTCTTAAAGCCGCACTCTTTAATAAAGTCTCTCTTCTTAGGATCGTCCTCACTATCTAGCATCATCTGTAGTGGTGCGTGATAGGTCTTACTTATCTCTTTAAATGCACCAGAGGCTATGGCATCAATATCTTCAAGGTCAAAGTCTATGTAGACGTTCTTAGCATGAAATGGATTCTTCTTTGTCCTTATCATCTGTATCTCCTTATATAATTTAAGTGTAATATTTTCTTTATTATAGCACAAATGCCTCGTTTAAAATAATATTTTTCAAAATATATGTCAAATCCCGCAATATGTGGTATAATACAAGTATACATTTGTATTAGGAGTGATTATATGTCTAATTATAAACGTAGAAGAAAGCCGAGGTTTACGCTAAAGAAGCTACTTGTCATATCGCTTATGACTGTGCTTATATCCTTAACTTTGTTTGCTGGCACTGTAGGCCTTGCTTTTGTAAATATACTTAGCACTGCCCCTGAGATTGATCCATACTCAATCAACAGTGGCTTTGAAGAGACGTCTCTTATCTATGATAAGGATAATAATTTAATTGAGAAAATTGAAACTGCTGAATACAGAACCTTTGTTAAGCTAAGCAAGGTTCCTCAGTATCTAAAGGATGCTTTCATTAGTATAGAAGACGAAAGATTCTACGAGCACCCTGGTATAGACCCTAAGGGTATCTTGTCATCTCTTTACGAGAACTTTAAAGCCGGTGGTGTTGTACGTGGTGCGTCAACTATCACTCAGCAGCTAATCAAAAATACATTCTTGTCTAACGAGCAAACTCTTACTAGAAAGTTAAAAGAAATATACCTTGCTCTAAACTTGGAGACTAAGCTTAGCAAGGATCAAATTCTTGAGTCTTACTTAAATATGATTTCTTTGGGACAAAACTCCTACGGCGTGCAAGAAGCTTCGAGAACATACTTCTCTAAGAATGTTGACGAGATAAACATCGCTCAAGCGGCTTTGCTTGCAGGCATAGTTAAAGGTCCTAACATTTACCAACCATTCTACAGGGTTACTCCTCTTAAGTATGACGAGAATACTATGCAAAAGATTGGCGAAACTGAAATTCTTGGTGAAAAGTACATCCTTGTCTTTAACAATAAATCTGTTAAAAGACAAAGAACAATACTTAAGAAGATGCTTGAACTTGGTAAAATTACTAAGGATCAATATGACGAAGCTATAAACTTTGATGTTGCTTCTAGCCTAAAGCCTAGCGAAAAGAAAGAAGCTGAGATTACAAGCTACGCAAGTGATTATGTCAAGAATCAAGTTGTTCACGATTTGATGGAAAAATACCAAATCACTAAGCAAAAAGCTCAAGAGAGATTATTTACAGGCGGTCTTAGAATATACTCAACCATTGACACTAAGGTGCAAAAGGATCTTGACGAAGTTAATAGAAACTTCAACGGCATACTTTTAGGTGACGTATCAAGGTACAAAGCGCCTATACTTGTTGATAGAAACCTTGACAGTGCAGGTAACATCATTGACAAAAACGGCAACATGGTCTACTACAAGAGATCTAATCTTCTTACTGAAGATGGCTTCCTTATAATACCGAAGTCTGAGTACGCAATCAGTGAAAACGGCGACCTTAATATCACAAGTCCAAGAATATATGCCTACAAGAAATCAAGTGATATACAAGACTTCTACTCTATCGATGATGCAAAGAACCTTCTAACTCACAGAGTTGGCGGTCTTGCAGTGCCAGATACTTACTACTTAAGACAGGCAAAGCACAACTTTATAATCAAGGGAGAATTCTTTAAAACAAACGATAAGTTCTACAAGCAAGATGAAGCTGGTAATCTACTTATTAGTCCAGAGTACTTCTACACTAATAAATCTGGTCTTGTTCAGCCACAATCTGCAACTGTTGTTATGGACTACAGAACTGGTCACATAGTTGCAATGATTGGTGGCCGTGATGTAAAGGGATCAAGAATACTAAACAGAGCAACTGATACAGCAAGACAACCAGGTTCATCGATAAAGCCGCTTGCAGTA
This sequence comes from Fenollaria sporofastidiosus, assembly GCF_943169635.2. Classification (NCBI taxonomy): domain Bacteria; kingdom Bacillati; phylum Bacillota; class Clostridia; order Eubacteriales; genus Fenollaria; species Fenollaria sporofastidiosus. The sequence continues at coordinate 1,107,974 of NZ_OW968186.1, read as the reverse complement.
TATTTGCCAGCTTTAGATAACGGTTACACTGCCGCAACTCCAATCCTTGACCTACCTATGATTACAGCTGATGGCAAGGTATGGCCAAACAACGTTTACACTGGCTTTAAAGGTATAACAACGCTAAGAGAGTCTCTGATCTACTCTATCAACGTAAGTTCAGCAAGAACATTAAAGAAGATTGGTATTAAAACATCTCTTAAGTATCTAAAGCTTTTAGGTATAATAAATGAAGATGATCCATCTAGGGATAACTTTATTGAATCGAGTGAAAACAAAACTCACAACGACGAGAACTTAGCTTCTCTAGCACTTGGTGGTATGACTAAGGGTGTGAGCCCTCTAGATATGACAGCAGCCTACAGCGCTATAGCTAACGATGGTGTTTATAACGAACCAATTATATATACAAAGGTCTTAGACAAGGACGGCAACGTTGTTCTTGAGAAAGAACCAAAGCAAAGAAGAGTTGTTAGTCCACAAATCGCATATGTAATGAAGGATATACTTAGATCAACAGCCTACGAACACACTGGTGGCAACGCTGTTCTTAAGGGACAAGCAAGTGCTGGTAAGACTGGTACTACTGACTACAACGCAGACTTTTGGTTTGTTGGCTTCACTAATTACTACGCAGCTGCTACATGGATGGGTAACGACTCACCAAAGATTACCATAACTCAAAACTCTTGGCTAGCAGCAAAACTTTGGGGCCACATAATGACAAAGATACACGAAGGCAAAGAAAGCAAGCCACAATTTACAGAGCCTGAAGGCATAGTTAAGGCGTATGTATGCACTAAGTCAGGAAAGAAACCAAATGAGCTGTGCTCATCAGACCCAAGAGGCGTTGTAAGGCAAGAGATATTCGCAAAAGGTACCGAGCCTAAAGATGTTTGTGATGTGCATGTATCTTTAGAAGTTAACTCCGAAAACAACAAGCTTGCTACAGAGTTTACACCAGAAAACCTAAGAATCACAAAAGTATTCACTGCTCTAAATCCTGCTTATAATCCTGCCGAACACAACGGTATAATACCTAAGGACTTCAGCTACTACCCACCTACTGCATCAGACACTCAAGAAGACTTAGATAACTACAACAAAGATCATGGCATTGATTTAAACAATCCTGATGAAACTGTTGATTGGAGCGATATAATAACAGATATTACCAACAGAAATAATAACAATAACAGTGACAATAATAACAAACATCACAATAACAACAACGATACAGGAAGCGAAGACGATGGCGATGTAAAGATATTACCATAATATATTGAGATACAAAAAAGTGCTAAGCAAAATTTTTGCTTAGCACTTTTTATTTGCATCTAACTATTTATTTTGTTTTTCTACTGCCTTCAATACTTGATTAAGTAGTATAGTTGTTGTGATGCTTCCAACTCCACCAGGTACTGGTGTTATCTTTGCTACATAGTCAAGAAGATTATCATAGTCAGCGTCTCCCGATATCTTGCCTTCCTTGTCCATACTTACTCCAACATCTATGATTATAGAGTCTTCATTGAAGTAAGACTTATCAAACATCTTAGCTCTGCCAAGTGCAGTGAATACTACGTCAGCATTCTTGCAAACAGCCTTTAGATCCTTTGTCTTTGAGTGGCAGATAGTAACTGTTGCGTTCTCATTAAGAAGCATCATAGCAAGTGGCTTGCCAACTACCATTGAACGATTGATTATAACAACGTTTTTACCTGTGTAATCATATCCTGTTCTGCCTAATATCTCAACAGCAGCTCTAGGTGTAGCAGGTTCAAAGCTGTCCTTCTTGCCTTCAAATATTGCTTCTAGGTTCATTGGATTCATGCAGTCAATGTCCTTATAAGGATTGATAAAGTTTGCAACCTTTTCAGCGTCTATTTGCTTAGGAAGTGGTCTAAATACTAAGATGCCATGTATCTTCTTGTCATTATTTAGCTTGTCCATAAGTGCAAGAAGTTCTTCAGTTGTTGACTCTCTAGGAATGTTGAACACTTCAGAATCAATGTTTAAGTTTGCACTAACCTTTAGTATTGCCTTTTCATATGATATGTCGCTTGCATCCTCGCCTAGTCTAACTATAGCAATCTTTGGCGCAATGCCTTTAGCACGAAAATCCTCAATCTTCTTTGTCATGTCAGCCTTAATCATGTCGGCAACTGGCTTACCTTTTAAAATCTCTGTCATAATAACCTCCTTATGATATAAAAATTACTTATACTAATGTACTTTATAATTCACTTACCTGATACATTGATACCCAAAACACCATAATTATATTACTATATTAAAAATAAACAAAAAATAAAGGAGACTTAAAGTCTCCCCTTATATAAATTAATTAAGCTCTCTTACCTTTAGCTCCGTGACCAAAGTTCTTTTCTAGTAAGCCCCATGTGTATGGTGCAATGAATGTAGATGAAATCATACCTTCAATGATACCAACAAGTAGTGGTATACATAGTGCTTCGATTACATGGCCTCCTAGGATGTATAAAACAACAACTGCGATAAGTGTAGTTACTGTTGTAAGAACTGTTCTTCTGAATGTTGAGTTAAGTGATGACTCGATTAGTTCAGAGTTTTCCATCCTTGGGTACATTCTTTTGTTTTCTCTGAATCTATCAAAGATAACTATAGTTGCGTTGATTGAATAACCTACGATAGTTAATGCTGCTGCGATTAGTGATGAATCGATTTGTAGGTTAAAGATACCATATGTGCTTACTATAACAAGAACGTCAACTATAAGAGCAAATACTGCTGCAACACCATACTTCCACTCAAATCTAAATGTTACATAGATAAGCATTAAGATTGATGCGATGATGATGGATATAACAGCCTTTTGTCTTATTTCTCTACTTACTGATGGTCCTGTTGTTGTATCTTCGATGTTGTTTCTGTCAACCTTGTATTCTTCTTCGAATGCACGGCTGATTTGATTCTTTTGTTCGTTTGTTAAAGCTAGCGTAGACTTAATAACAATAGTTTCTTTGTTAGCTCCCGCATAAACAACGCTTGCTCCACTGTCTACTTTATTAACTATATCATATACTTTTGCTTCTTCAATAAATTGTCCAGCATTGACTCTCATGATAGTACCACCTGAGAAGTCGATACCATAGTTAAAACCGTTGATGCAGAATCCGATGATACCTGCGATGATAACTATAAATGGTATTGGAGCAAAAAACTTTTTCAATTTGTTAAAATTAATCATATTTACCTCCTATGCTCCATATGCCTTTTTATTTTCGTTAGATGTAATTTGAGCAAAGTTCTTTAGTAAGAATTTTGTCAATACAACTGCTGTCAATAATGAAATTACTATACCTATGATAAGTGTAATACCAAAGCCTCTGATTGAACCGATACCGTATACATAAAGTACAACACCTGCAATGATAGTTGTGATGTTTGAGTCCATGATAGTAGCGATGGCTTTCTTAAAGCCTGCATCAACTGCTGATCTTACTGTCTTACCGTTAAGTAATTCTTCCCTAATTCTTTCGTAGATGATACAGTTAGCATCTACCGCCATACCTATTGATAATAGCAAACCGCATATACCTGGTAGTGACAACTTGATGTGGAACACTATGAATGCTAGTAAAACTAGTAGTGTGTATGCGATAAGCGAAATTGATGCTACTATGCCTGGTATTCTATATACTACGATTAATAATAAACTGATTAGTAGTATTGAGATAATTATAGCCATCATTGAATTATGGAATGCACCAATACCTAATGAAGCTCCGATGATTTCTGATCTAACTTCTTTTAATTCAATAGGAAGTGCACCGGCTCTGATTAATGTAGCTAGTTTAGATGCTTCTTCAACTGAGAAACCTTTTGATCCACCTTCGATGATAGGTTTACCATCTGTTATTGGTGAATTTTGTACTATAGGTGCAGAAATAACTTCACCGTCTAGAACTATCTTTAGGATTTTCTTTTCAGGAACTGTTTCGTTATATAGCTTAGTTGTAGCATCAGCGAATTTTTTAGTTCCTTCTTCGTCAAACTCCATTGAAACTACTGGTGTTGACTTACCTAAGTTGTCTTGTGTATAAACAACTTTTGATTCTTTAATGTTTTTACCTGTTAAAATTACATTATTATCTGGATCGATAAATTGTAGTTGAGCTGTCTTACCTATAGTTTCTATAGCGTCTTGTGCATTCTTAGCACCTGCTAGTTCGATAGAGATTCTGTTTGAACCTTCTATAGATATGTTAGGTTCAGAAATTCCTAAACCGTCAACTCTTTGTTGAATAATTGCCCTAGATTGTTCCATAGCTTTGCTAAGTTCTTCACCTGTTTTGTCTGTATCAGCTTCAAGAAGTACATATACCCCACCAGCTAGGTCTAGACCAAGGTTAATTGAGTCTTTAGCGCTCTTTATTTTGTATCCAGCAAAGTCAAAGCCAAATACAGCTACTAATCCGAAGCAGGCAATTAAAATGACTGTTATCACAATCTTAAGTGTGCTTAACTTTTTCATTTTGGCCTCCTAATCTAAATTTGCAATAACTGATATTGCACATTCTATTCTTTTTCTTTCTAACTCACAGCCTATTTCAAATACACCGTTAATATCGCCTGTATTGTAGTAAGAGTTAGCATGACAGCCACCTGAGCAGTAGAACTTAGCCCAGCATGTTTGGCAGTCTTTTTTATTAAATACATTAGATTTCTTAAATTCTTCTCTTAATTCAGTTTTTGTAACGCCAGCATAAACGTTGCCAATCTTAAACTGTTCTTCACCTACAAACTGATGACATGGATACAAGTCGCCCTTAGGTGTAACAGCTAGGTATTCACAACCTGCTCCACAACCTACAGCTCTTTTGATTAAGCATGGTCCTTGATCAAGGTCAATCATAAAGTGGAAGAATAGAAATTCATCATCTTCTCTTTTTATCTTGATGTATTCTTTAGATAACTTTTCATACTCTTCTTTGATTCTTTCTACATGTTCTGGTCTTATAGCATAAGACTTCTTTTGATCTGTTACAACAGGTTCCATAGAAGTCTTCTTAAAGCCATTGTTGTAGAAGTCTAATACGTCTTTTGAGAAGTCTAGGTTTTCCGATGTAAACGTACCTCTAATATAGTAGTCTTTGTCTCCTCTTTTATCGACAAATTTCTTTATCTTTGGAACGATTAAATCATATGAGCCCTTACCATTGGTAGTCGGACGCATCGCATCGTTAACGCACTTTCTACCGTCTATACTTAAAACAACGTTTGACATATTCTCATTCAAATAATCAATAACCTCGTCATCTAGCAAGACGCAGTTTGTAGTTAAAGTGAATCTAAAATTCTTATTATATTTTTCTTCTAAGCTTCTTCCGTAAGTAACAAGTTCTTTAACAACCTCAAAGTTCATTAGTGGTTCTCCTCCGAAGAAGTCTACCTCTAAGTTCCTTCTGTTGCCAGAGTTTTGAACTAAAAAGTCTAAAGCTTTCTTACCTACTTCTGTGCTCATAAGTTCTCTTTTACCTTTAAAATCGCCTTGAGAGGCAAAGCAGTACTTGCATCTAAGGTTGCAGTCATGTGAAACATGAAGGCAAAGAGCTTTTACTATGTTGTATTTACTTAAGTCCAATTGAGTAGCCTCTATAGGAGCAGTAAATAACAAATCTTCTTTGTGTAATTCCTCTACTTCTTTAAAAGCAGTTTTAATATCACAAGCTTCATACTTAGTAGATAGCTTCGCTAAAGCTTCGTCAAGTCCAGCTTCCATGTAATCAACTAAGTCATATATAATCTCATCTACTACGTGTACAGCACCACTATAGACATCTAAGATTACATACTTATCGTTTAGATAAAACTTATGTATTAAATTAGTATCGTACATCAAAGTCTATTTATGATTTTTCTTATTTTCGCACTTTTGGTTTCCAACTGTACAAGATGTCTTACAAGCTGATTGACATGAAGTTTGGCATTCACCGCATCCGCCGTGCTTAGCTGTTTTTAATAAGTTTCTTTTGCTTAAAGTTTTTACAAATTTCATAATATCCTCCCTTTATATAAATTGCCGTGATAGTTAATCTCTATCACAAGAAAAAACCGATGCTACTTTGCACCGGCTAGATATTCTTTAACAAGATTTGTAACCAATGATCCGTCTGCCCTGCCTTTAACTTTTGACATAACAGTCTTCATAACTAAGCCAAAGTTTGCTCCTTTGTCTTCAAGTTCTTTGCAAGTATCACTGATTATACTTTTAATCTCTTCTTCAGAAAGTTCCTTTGGTACGTACTCCATAAGAATTTCTATTTCTTTTTGTGTCTGTTCGACTAAATCAGCTCTATGGCCTTGTTCAAATTCAGCCATAGCGCCTTTCTTTTCTTTTATTTGCTTTTGTATAATTGCTATAATGTCTTGATCACTTAGTTCTTTTCTTTGATCAACTTCAACTTGTTTTATAGCTGAGTTAACCATCATGATAGTGTTTTTAATGATTGTATCTTTATTTTTCATAGATTCTATATATCTACTTTTAAGTTCGTTTTTAAGGGACATCATACACCTTCTATCTTTTCAAATAAAATTAAATTAAAACTTTTGATGTTTTTTCCTTCTAGCTGCTTCAGATTTTAATTTACGTCTTACACTTGGTTTTTCATAGTGTTCTCTTTTTCTAACTTCTCCTAAGACGCCTGATCTTGCGCATGATCTTTTGAATCTCTTAAGTGCATTATCAAGTGATTCGTCTTCTCTAACTCTTATTTCTGTCATAGTATCCCTCCCCTCATAAAACAATTACTATCATTTATGACTAAGCTAAAGATATTATACAACAAATCTAAAGTATTTTCAAGGCTTTTTTAATCTTTTTTTGCTATTTTTCTTGATTTAACCTGCAGGCCAATTTAACTTTCTGCCGCCTATTAAGTGCATGTGTAGGTGCTTAACACTTTGTTGTCCATCCTCGCCTGTATTGATAACAAGTCTGTATCCATTAGCAAGGCCCATAGTCTTAGCAATCTCTTTAACCTTAAGCATCATGTGAGAGATTACTTCTTCATCTCCCTCTTTAAGATCGTCAAGGGATGCAATATGTTTCTTAGGTATCATAAGAACATGCACTGGACATGTTGGGTTGATGTCTTTGAAGCATAGCATCATATCGTCTTCATAAATTTTCTCAGAAGGTATAGTGCCTTCTATAATTTTACAAAATAAACAATCCATTAGATCAAATCCTTTCTACTAATATTCCATCTTTATATGTTTCTACCGCTTTAACCTTTAATATTTTATTGTGAAGCTCTTCATCAGTTTTTAGGTAGGCTCTAATGTAATTAGATGTGTAGCCTTCATAGCAATCATCCTTGTTCTCCTCAAACAAAACTTCAAAGTCTTCACCAATAAACTTATTTATAAATATATGTTTTGATGCTTCTTGATAGCCTTCTAAAAGTTCAGCTCTGTCTTTTTTAACGCTCTCAGGCACTTGGCCTTCCATGTCATAAGCTTTTGTACCCTTACGCCTTGAGTATCTAAATACATGAACCTTTAAAAAATTTACTTTTTTAACTATGTCTATGGACTCCTTAAAATCATCGTCATCTTCCCCAGGAAAACCAACTATGATGTCTGTAGTTATGGATGAATCTGGCATAGCCTTATATATCTTTGTAGTGTTTTCAATGTAGTCTTCTCGTGTGTACTTTCTGTTCATAAGCTTAAGTATTTTGTTTGAGCCGCTTTGAAGTGATAAGTGAAACTGATGCTGCAAATGTTTAAGCCTAGCAAGCCTCTCTACTGTTTCGTCTTTCAACAGTTTTGGCTGTATTGAACCAAGTCTTACTCTTTCTACACCTGGGACTTCATCTATCATCTCTAATAGTTTTATTAGATCGATATCATCATCTTCGTAATCAGTAATCTGTATACCTGTAATAACGAATTCTTTATATCCATCACTAGCTAATGAAGTAATCTCTTTTATTATGCTAGAAGCATCTCTTGAACGAACTCTGCCCCTTGCATATGGTATTATACAATATGAGCAAAAATTGTTGCAGCCGTCCTCTATCTTGATAAAGGCTCTAGTACTATCGAAATTTTTATCAAAGAGAAGCTCCTCGTAGTTTTTGTCAATATTATCCTCGACATAATTTTTCTTTACTCCAAGATCTAAGTACTCTTCTAGATAATCTACTATCTTGTTTCTGCCTTGTGTGCCGACTATGATGTCAGCTATATCCATCTCTTCAATCTCTTTAGAGTTGATTTGGCTGTAGCAGCCACAAATTATTACTATAGCGTCAGGATTCTTCTTCTTGACCTTTGATATCATCTGTCTCGACTTTGAGTCCGATTTGTTTGTAACAGTGCATGTATTAATTACGTAAACATCTATATCATCAAAGTCTTCCTTAACCTCATAACCTCTTTGCTCAAAGGAATTTTTTATCGCTTGTGCCTCATATAAATTTACCTTGCAGCCCAAGTTTTGTACATAAACCTTCATCATAAAAGACCACTTCCGTTGTATTCATAGTAAAGCATAGTAAGGAGTGCTATTGGTGCTGTCTCTGCTCTGAGTATTCTTTTGCCCATGCTAATGGATTTGTAGCCGCATCTCTTAAGCTCATCAACTTCACTTATGTCGAAGCCGCCCTCAGGTCCTACAATGATGGCGATATTTTTTTTATCTTTGATTTCAAAATCCTTTATGCTATGTTCAATTTCATCTTCATACGCGATTAAAACAAGATCAAAACTATCTAAAATTTCTTTTGCTTCATCAAACTTTATCGCGTCAGCTACGCTTGGTATAAACTCTCTTTTTGACTGCATAGCTGCCGCCTTAGCGATGTTTTTATACCTCTCTAGTTTTTTATCTTTGATATCCTTTTTCTTGACAATAGACCTCTTAGTTTCGATAGGAACTATCGAGTAAACACCCATCTCTATAGCCTTTTGAATGATAAAGTCCATCTTGTCAGACTTTACCAGAGATTGAAATAAAGTTATTTTTATATTGGGTTCATATTGTTCCTTTATCTCTGAAATTATTTTTAGAGATAATTCGTCCTTTGCATATGAGTTTAGTATAGCTATATAACCACTACCATCAATATAAACTTCAACCTCTTCGTCATCTTTTATCCTTAAGACATCCTTAAAGTGCTTTATATCTTCTTTTACTAAGTATAAAAGGTCCCCAGCCTTTCTTTGTGCGAAAAATCTATGCATGTTTAGCTACGATTGAAGTCCATTCATTTTGGTCTTCTACATCTATTATGTCAAAGCCATTAGCTTCAAGTGAATCGATAACCATGGCTGACTTCACTTTTAATATTCCTGAAGATATAAAAATTCCGTCCTTGTTTAAAAACTTGTTTAGATCTCCTGTCATTGTAACTATGACTTCTGCAAGTATATTTGAAACTACTATATCATACTTGTCCTTAACCTTTGAAAGTAGATCTCCAACTATGAAGTTTACATTTGTAACCTCGTTTAGCTTTTTATTTTCGTTAGCAATGTAGACGCTCATTGGATCTATATCAACACCTAGAGCTTCGCTTGCACCTAGCTTTGATGCTGCGATTGATAGTATGCCGCTTCCTGTACCTATGTCAAGAACTTTCATGTGAGGCTTCATATACTCCTCAAGCTTCTTTATGCATAAAGCTGTTGTTTCGTGTGAGCCAGTTCCAAATGCCATGCCTGGCTCTAATTTAATGATCTCTTCTCCATCTTTCTTTTCATACTTTTCCCATGTTGGAACTATGACTATAGTTTTGTTTGGCTTTAAAATCTTAAAGAATTTTTTCCAATTGTTTTGCCAATCACTGTCGTCAATAATTTCCTTAGTAAATTCTCCTCCAAGCTCTTCAATATGAGCCTTAATCTTAGCTTCTCTCTCGTCGTTGTCAGAAATGTCATCTAAGTAGATGGTAAATCTTATATAACCTTGTTCTAATTTTATTAGGTCGTCATCATATAAGTCCCAAGCATTTTGTCTTTCTTGGAATATCTTTAAATCGTCTGGATCTTCTATAGCCATGTTGTCAATACCAAGGTCAGATAAGAAAATTTCGACCCTTTCTTCATATTCTTTTTTAAATTTTAATTTAATTTCTCTATAATTCATTTTAACTCCTATAGCTTTTCTTTTATTTTTTCAAAAAATGATTTTTTCTTAGGCTCATAATCAAAATTCATATCCTTAAAGTGCTTTATTAAGGATTCTTTTTGTTCATTAGTCAAATTCTTTGGCACATCAACCTTGACTACAACATATAAATCGCATCTATAGTTTTTGTGAAGTGGATATAAACCCTTGCCCGCAATTTTAAACTTCGTATGACTTTGAGTTCCTTCAGGTATATTAAGCTTCACCTTGCCATCAAGCGTATCGACTTCAATCTGATCACCTAAAACTGCTTGCAAATAATTTATGCTAACGCTTGTATATAAATCATCGCCGCTTCTTTTAAATTTTTTGTTCTCTCTTATGTCGATGTAAACGTTTAGGTCGCCATTTGGTCCGCCATTCTTGCCAACGCTACCTTCGCCTCTTATGCTGATAACGCTGTCTTCACGAACACCCTTTGGCACATTGACAATAATCTTTTTCTTTTTCTTTTCAGTACCATTGCCATGGCAGTGTGGACACTCCTCAGTAATTATCTCTCCTGTTCCGTGGCAGTCGGGGCACACATCACTTTGAATGAAGACTCCAAATGCCGTTCTCTTCTCTTTTCTAATAGTGCCTCTACCAGAGCATGTCGTACATGTCTTCTTACTGTCCTTATCCTTTGCTCCGCTTCCGTGACATTGTGAGCACTCTTCTACTCTGTCTATCTCTATCTCTCTTTGAGTACCATTGAGAACATCTTCTAGTTCTATAGTAAGGTTATACCTAACGTCCTCTCCATACATAGGCCTTTTACTTTGTGCAGCTGATGATGAAAAGCCTCCGAAGCCGCCGCCAAATATATCAAAGATGTCTCCAAATATATCATCAGAGAAGCCTCCATATCCACCAGCACCCGCTCCAGCATTTTGAAACATCGACTCGCCATATGTATCATACTGTTTTCTCTTCTCAGCATTACCCAAGACTTCATAAGCAGCAGATATCTCCTTAAACCTTGCTTCAGCTTCTTTGTCTCCAGGATTAAGGTCTGGATGATACTTCTTTGCAAGCTTTCTATATTGAGTTTTTATCTCTGCTTCAGTCGCAGTTGACTCTATCTCTAAAACTTCGTATAAATCTTTCAAAACTTACACCCTTTCTAAATGTAAAATACTTATCATATACATTATATTATACCAAATATACGTGAAAAATAAAAGTATATGCTTCGCTTTATGTAAAAAAAAAGAAGAATGAAGCTGATCTCCATTCTTCTTAATCTAAATCTAATAAATCTTATTTATCTTCGTCAACAACTTCATAGTCACCATCAACTACATCGTCATCGCCTTTATGTTCTTCAGAGCCTTGTGCACCTGCTTGTGGGCCAGCTGCACCTGCCTGTGCATTTTGTTTATATAGCTTTTCAGAAACTTTGTAGAAGGCTTGTGTTAGATCTTCTGTCTTCTTCTTCATATCATCGTAGTCTGAGCCTTCACTTGCTTTCTTAAGGTCAGCAAGTTTTGCTTCGATGTCTTTCTTTTCATCGTCAGAGATTTTACCTTCAAGGTCCTTCATAAGTTTTTCTGTTTGATATATCATTTGATCTGCGTTGTTCTTTACTTCGATATTTTCTTTTTTCTTCTTATCTTGTTGAGCAAACTCTTCTGCTTCTTTAACTTTTTTATCTATGTCTTCTTTTGATAAGTTAGATGAAGCTGTGATAGTAATCTTTTGTTCCTTGCCTGTACCTAAGTCCTTAGCTGATACATTAACAATACCGTTAGCGTCGATATCGAATGTTACTTCGATTTGAGGAATTCCTCTTGGTGCTGGTGCTATACCTTCTAGTTGGAAGCGTCCAAGTGTTGTATTGTCAGCTGCCATCTCTCTTTCACCTTGAAGCACGTGTATATCAACTGAAGTTTGTGAGTCAGATGCTGTTGTGAATATTTGTGACTTTCTTGTAGGTATAGTTGTGTTTCTTTCAATAAGTCTTGTAGTAACTCCACCTAATGTTTCTAGTCCAAGTGATAGTGGTGTAACGTCTAGTAACAATAAGTCTTTTACTTCACCTGTTAATACTCCACCTTGTATAGATGCACCGATAGCAACACATTCATCTGGGTTGATGTCCTTTTGTGGATCTTTGCCGATGATTTGTTTAACTGCTTCTTGTACAGCTGGGATTCTTGTTGAACCACCAACTAGTAATACTTTGTCGATGTCTTTTGCATCAATACCTGCGTCTTTGATAGCCATTCTAACTGGCTCAGTTGTTTTTTCGACTAAGTCGTGAGTAAGTTCATTGAACTTAGCTCTTGTTAAGTCCATGTTCAAGTGAAGTGGACCAGCTGCTGTAGCAGAGATAAATGGCAAGTTAATGTTTGTTGTCATTGTAGTAGAAAGCTCTTTCTTAGCTTTTTCTGCTGCTTCTTTTAATCTTTGTAAGCTCATCTTGTCTTGAGTTAAGTCAACGCCATTTTCCTTTTTAAAGTTGTCTGCGATATAATTTATAATTCTTTGGTCGAAGTCATCTCCACCAAGTTTGTTATTACCTCTTGTAGCAAGTACTTCAAATACACCGTCGCCTACTTCTAGTATTGAAACGTCGAATGTACCACCGCCAAGGTCATATACCATAATCTTGTGTTGACCGTGTTCTTTGTCCATGCCATAAGCAAGTGCTGCTGCTGTTGGCTCGTTAATAATTCTCTTTACTTCAAGACCTGCGATCTTGCCAGCATCCTTAGTAGCTTGTCTTTGAGCGTCTGTAAAGTATGCAGGAACAGTGATAACTGCTTCTGTAACTTTTTCTCCCAAGTAGCTTTCTGCGTCTGATTTTAATTTTTGTAATATCATTGCTGATATATCTTGTGGTGTATAATCTTTTCCGTCTATGTCAATCTTGTAGTTACTACCCATCTCTCTTTTGATTGATGATATAGTTCTGTCTGGATTTGTTATAGCTTGTCTTTTAGCTGTTTCTCCTACTAATCTTTCTCCGTCTTTTGTGAATGCAACAACTGATGGAGTAGTTCTGTTACCTTCTACGTTAGGAATGATTATAGCTTCTCCACCTTCCATTACTGATACACAAGAGTTTGTTGTACCTAAGTCAATACCAATTATTTTTCCCATAATATATTTCCTCCTTAATAATTTTTTTATTTATTTACAATAACCATGGCATGGCGAATAACCTTGCCATTGTACTCATAACCTTTTTGTAATACTTCTATGATTTGATTTTCTTTATACTCATCGTTGTGGCCCATAGATACCGCTTGATGAAAATCTGGATTGAAGTCCTCGCCTAGTGCCTTTAATTCAACTATGCCCTTTGCTTTAAGAGCATCCTTAAGTCCTTCATAGATAAGTACCATACCTTCCTTAAAAGAACCACTCTCGCTGTCATGCTCCAAGGCTCTCTCGAAGTTATCAATGACAGGTAGTATTTGATTTGCGATGCTAACAACGCCTATCGATACAAGGTCGTCCTTCTCTTTCTCAACTCTCTTTTTATAGTTTTGAAAGTCCGCTTGTAGTCTTACAAGCTTTGTTTGCATGTCGTTTATCTCATTTGCTAAGCCGTCTTGATCTTCACTAGTCTCTTTTTCTTCGCTAGCTTCTTCATTTATAAGCTTTTCATTATCCATATCTTCATTAATACTTTTATCTTTCTTCATCTAATCCCTCCTAAAATAAATCATCCATATGAAAATCATCAAATATAGAAAGAACTTTTTTGTAGTCAATTCTCATTGGAGCTATTAATCCAAAAGTAACTTCATTATCTAAGATGTTTACGTTCTTTAAAACTAGGGCAATGTTGTTGAAGATATCTATATCATTTTCATTGCCTATCTTGATAACAAGATCCTTATCCAAATTTTCACTCTCAAGCAAATCTAGTAGACCTCTTTTATCTTCGAGAAGCTCTATAAGCTCTTTAGCCTTATCAAAGTCTGCATACTCTGGATAGTTTAAAATCTTATTTATCCCTTCAAGGAATATGCTGTTCATATTATTTGCCTTGTCTTCTTGTGAAAACTTTTCCAAAACACTCTCTAGAATGTCTCTATACTTAAGAAGGCTTTCCTTTTCATATTTTAAAGAATCGAAATCAACCGAGTCAATCGACTTACCAGCTAAATTCTTATTTAAAATATCCTTAAAGTACTGTAGCTCTTCTTCGTTTATATCTTCATTAAGTGTTATCAGTGTCTTATCTATAGCAAAGTTTTCATATACAAAGATGGCAAGTATTTTTTTATCGTCGACTTTTAAAAGCTCTAAGCTCTTAAGCTTTGTAGCACCGCTCTTTCTTATATAGGCTAGCGATGTAAAGTCTGTTAAGCTTGATAAAACTTTTGACATCTTTCCTATCATACTATCTAAGTTCTTCGACTTATCCTTTATATCATCTAAGAAAAATTTCTTCTCTGATGAAGATAAGTTTTCAAAGTCTTGCTTAAGCACCATGTCGACGTATAGTCTATACGCTTTTTGTGATGGCACCCTTCCACTAGAAAGATGAGTTTTGATTAAGTAGCCCGCTTCCTCAAGGTCTTGCATCTCGTTACGAATAGTTGCCGAGCTAAGACCAATGGACTCGTCTTTTGCAACAAGTCTCGAGCCAACCGGTTCACCTGTTTCATTGTATGAGCTGATTATAGCTTTTAAAATCTTTAATTTTCTCTCATCCAATTGATCACCTTCCATCATTTTTGTTAGCACTCTTACCTAGTGAGTGCTAACTCTATTTCTATTATACCCAATAAAATAAAAAAATCAAGCTTTTTTGAAAAATATTTACTTTTTTTTAAAATTTTTATTCAAAAAGCCTTATAAATATAAAAAAGGCGATATTATCATCGCCTTCTATATAGTAATCTATTGTTTATTATTAAGCTCGTCATTAATCTCTGATAAAAATTCTTTCATAAACTTATCTCTTTGATCAGCGAGCCTTTTTGCTTGATCCGTATTCATCATATCCTTTAATAGTAAAAGCTTCTCGTCGAAGTGTTTTAGTGAGTCCTCTATGCCACGCTTATGCCTTCCGCTATACATAAAGGTCCTCGCTATGCCAACTGCACCTATCGCGTCAAGCCTGTCTGCATCTTGCACTATACACGCTTCAAGAGTCTTTGGTTTAGCACCCTTGTTCTTTGTGAATGAAACTGAGTTAATAATCTCTACAATATCTTCTATCGCCTCGACATCAAAATTATTATCACTTAAAAATTTTCTTGCGTTTTCATTGTGCTTATTATTAAATAGCTTATGATCGTCCACGTCATGTAGAAGAGCTCCTAAATCTACGTAGAGCTCATTGCATTTATAAGCCGCCCTTATCATAGAAGCGTTCCTATACACTCTTAGGCTGTGATCAGCGCCGTGGCCGTCTGAGTTGCCACTAAAAATATTATCTAGATACTCAATTGCTCTTTTAATTATCTCGTCCATAGCCTCTCCTTATACAAAAAGTATTTCCACTTGGTTTGCAAGGTCCCTACCAAGCTCTGTGTAAAAGTATCTTCCGCCATCTTTTTTAAGTAGCTTTTCGTTCATTGCCTTAGTTAATTCTTCCTTATATATATCTTCAAAGTCTATATCGTATTTTTTATTGATTTCATTTATGATTATACCTTCGTTAGTCCTTAGCTTAAAAATTATATACTCACTTATCTTATCTTTTTTACTTAAGTCTTCTTCGTCGTGATAAATATTTTTCTTCACATCGTCAAAGTACTCGTTAAATGTATCCAAATTAAAAAATCTTTTGTCCTTAATAAGTGAGTGAGCCGCCATGCCAAGTCCTAGGTACTCATCCATGGACCAGTATTTGTAATTGTGCCTTGAGTAATAGCCATCCTTTGCAAAGTTTGATATCTCGTATTGCTTATATCCAAGCTCCTTAAGGTGACTTACTGCCTTTCTATATATGAGCCTATCTGTCACTTGGTCGTTCACTCTATATACGCCACTGTCTACTAAGCTAGTAAGCTTAGTTCCTTCCTCAAGTATAAGTGAGTAAAGCGATACATGATTGGCGCCTAAGTCCTTTGCTGCATCGATCGACGCTATCACATCTGATAAAGTCTCTGTAGGTAGTGAGAATATAAAATCAAGACTAAGATTGTCAAAATATTGTTTCGCTAATTTTATCTTCTCTCGCGCCTCCTCACCTGTGTGCAGCCTGCCTATGATTCTAAGCAGTCTATCGTTAAAGCTTTGTACTCCTATAGAAATTCTATTAATGCCTAGCTCTCTATATGCTTGTAACTTTTCTTCACTTATGGAGTTTGGATTTGTTTCTATGGTAAACTCGTAAGTCTCATCTAAGATTATAGCCTCAGCTAAGCCATTCACAAGGCGAGTTAATTCATCTACGCTTAATAATGATGGTGTGCCTCCACCTATAAATATAGTGTCGACTACGTAATCCTTTAAGAGCTCCTTATTGTTTTTTATCTCTAATAATAAATGTTCTAGATACTCCTTCATTCTGCTTTGATTAAAAATAGAAGATGTAAAATCGCAATATTTACATCTTCTTTCACAGAAAGGAATATGTATATATATTCCTAATTTATTCATTATTTCTTTTCCTTGTACTTCAATACTGATAAGAAAGCTTCTTGTGGAAGCTCTACTGAGCCGATTTGACGCATCCTCTTCTTACCTTCTTTTTGCTTTTCAAGTAGTTTCTTCTTTCTTGAAATGTCGCCGCCATAGCACTTTGCAAGAACATCTTTTCTAAGTGCCTTGATTGTTTCTCTGGCTATAATCTTTGAGCCGATGGCTGCTTGCAATGGTATTTGGAATTGATGTCTTGGTATAACATCCTTTAGTCCTTCGACTATGGACCTACTTCTTTCGTAAGCATTCGACTCGTGTAGTATCAAGCTGAACGCATCGATTAGGTCGCCGTTGATAAGTATGTCAACCTTAACAAGATCGCTTCTTTGATAACCTGAAATTTCATAATCAAGCGATGCATAGCCCTTAGTGTTGGACTTAAGTGCATCGAAGAAGTCATATATAACCTCGTTTAACGGCATCTTGTAGTGAAGTGTAACTCTTGTTTGATCAAGATACTCCATATTTATAAACTCACCACGTCTGTTTTGGCATATGTCCATGATGGCTCCTACATAATCCTTTGGAGTCATAATCTCTGCATCAACGACTGGCTCTTCCATGTAATCGATCTCGCTTGGATCAGGAAGGTTGGATGGGTTTTGTATAAATATTGTTGAGCCATCTTTCTTATGAACTTCATATATAACTGATGGAGCAGTAGTAATTATGCTTAGGTTAAATTCTCTTTCTAGTCTTTCAGTAATTATCTCCATGTGAAGTAGTCCTAGGAAGCCGCATCTAAAACCAAAGCCTAGTGCTGCTGAGTTTTCTGCTTCAAAAACAAGTGAGGCATCGTTAACTTGTAGCTTTTCAAGTGCTTCTCTAACGCTGTTGAAGTCCTCGCCCTCTGCTGGATATATACCGCAGTAAACCATAGGTACTACCTTCTTATATCCACTTAGTGGCTCAGCAGTAGGATTGTCAAGATATGTGATGGTGTCACCTACTCTAGCGTCCTTTACATTCTTTATTTGTGCAGTGAAATAACCTACTTCTCCCGCTTCAAGTGTATCCTTCTTTAGTAGTGATGTATTGTTTACACCAACTTCATCAACTTCAAAAGTAGATCCCGTTTGCATCATCTTGATCTTTGTACCCTTTTTAATCACGCCATCAAAAACTCTGATGTAGCAGATAACGCCTCTGTAAGCATCGTATACAGAGTCAAAGATAAGAGCCTTAAGTGGCTTGTCCTTATCGCCATTTGGTGGTGGTACATTCTTTACTATGTCTTCTAAAACATCTTCAATGTTTAGTCCGCTCTTTGCACTAATAAGTGGCGCCTCACTAGTATCAAGGCCAATGATATCTTCAATCTCTTCCTTAACTTCTTCAGGTCTTGCACTCGGTAAGTCCATCTTATTAATAACAGGAAGTATCTCTAGGTCTTGGTCTATAGCTAAGTACACGTTTGATAATGTTTGCGCTTCAACACCTTGAGTTGCGTCAACAACTAGTATAGCACCTTCACACGCCTTTAGTGACCTACTAACTTCATAGTTAAAGTCGACGTGGCCCGGTGTGTCTATAAGGTTAAAGATATAGTCATGACCATCCTTCGCTTTATATATTAGACGTATAGCCTTTAATTTAATTGTTATTCCTCTTTCTCTTTCAAGGTCCATGCTATCTAAAACTTGCGATTGCATCTCTCTTTGAGTAAGTAGTCCAGTCTTTTCGATAATTCTGTCAGCCAAAGTAGATTTACCGTGGTCTATGTGAGCAATTATTGAAAAATTACGAATATATTTTTGATCCATCTTATCATCCTATCTAAATAATTTTAATTTATTCAAAGGCCAAAATCTAAACACGGCCTTACCTTGTAAATATGACTTCTCTATAGGGCCGAAACTTCTCGAGTCATAAGAGTTTCCTCCTTCTCTGTTGTCACCCATAACGAAGTAGCATCCTTCTGGCACAACCCAGTGGTTACCGTTTTGTTCGCTAGTCTTTCTATCTAAGTATGGCTCATCAAGTGCCTTGCCATTGACAAAGACCTCACCATCGATGATATCGATAACATCGCCTGGTAGACCAATGAGCCTTTTAATATAGTGGTCGCCGTTTGTCTTCTCTCCCTTAATGACAACTATATCTTGTCTTTTAGGCTCCTTAAAGTACTTAAAGAGCTTCCACTCAAAGACCCTGTCACCTGTATGTAGAGTCGGCTCCATCGATATCCCCTCTACCCTTGTTAGAGCAAAGACAAAGTTTACTAAGAAAAGTGTTATGACAACCGTCGAAACGATAGAGACTATCCACGACTTTATGTCATCGGCTTTAGCCTTAGCAAGCGCCTCTGCCGCTTCTAAAACTTCATTTTCACTCGCAGCTTTTGCTTCAATATCTATATTATCATTTATATTATTATCATTATTGTTAAAATTGTTCTCCATACAAAGACCTCCTTTTTAATTATAACATATTTTGCACTCTAATTGCATAAGAATGATGAATTTTTTTATCTCTATACAAGGAAGAATACTTTGTGTTATAATGTTTATAGTATAAACGCAATATAATTAGAAAGAAGTTGATAGATTAGATGCCTATATTAAACTTAAATGATGCAAACGAAGTAAAAAGATACGACGACTTCCTTCGCAAGTCTCAGTACAGTTTCTTGACTCAGGACAGAGCGTGGGCGAAGATAAAAAATAATTGGTCCGAAGACTATGTCTACTTAGAAAAAGATGGAGCTATATACGCTACTATGAGTATACTATCTGTCAAGGCGGTAGATGATAAGTACTTATTATATGCGAACAGAGGACCAGTGTGCGATATATATGATAAGAAAACTGTTTTAGCTCTAGTTGATGAAGTGAAAAAATTAGACAAGTTCAAGGATGCCTTTTTATTAAGATTCGATCCAGCCGTTCTCTATGATGAGAAACTTCTTGAGCTATACAAGGGTGCAGAATTAAAACTAAGAACGAGAGGCACTGATGAGCATAGCTTCATACAGCCAAGAAGGAACGCCATCATCGATATAAGTAAGTCTGAGGATGATATACTGAGAGGCTTCCACTCAAAGACTCGCTACAACATTCGCCTAAGCTACAAGAAAAATGTTACGACTCGCATCTCACAAAGTGATGAGGACTTAGAGATATTCTTCGAAGAAACTAAGGTCATGGCTGAGCGTAACGGCATAACATATAGACCGAAGGACTACTTCAAAAGGCTCATCGATAATTACGATGCGAAGATTTTCTTAACAGACTTTGAAGCTACTCCTCTATCTAGCGCGATACTCATCATGTATAAGGACTACGCGTGGTATATGTACGGTGCATCAAACAATCTTCACAGAAACTATATGCCAAACTATCAAATGCAGTGGGAGATGATTAAGTATGCAAAGGCTCATGGCGCTATGCGCTACGACTTTGGCGGCATATTTAAGCTTGATGATGAAGATGGTCTATACAGATTCAAAAGAGGCTTCTTAAACGAAGAGGACTTCACTGAGTTTATAGGTGAGTTCGACTTAGTTGTAGACGAAGAAGCATATAATAAATATTTAAGTAAATAATTTTGCATTAGAAAAGCTCTTCTCGTTTGAGAAGAGCTTTCGCTTTGTATATATTAAAATATTAGCAAGTATGTTCAGAGTTTATTAAATAATAAAGAGTCTTAACTGGTACTCCAGTTGAGCCTTTCTTGTATTGTGCATAGTCCTTTGAAGTGTCTGAAGTTCCTGCTATGTCCATGTGTATCCAAGGAGTTCCTTCCTTAACAAAGTTTTCAAGGAACATACCAGCTGTGATCATACCAGCGCCGCCAGGTACTGAGTTAAGTAGATCAGTCATAGTTCCCTTAACCATGTCCTTATACTCGTCATCGTTAGGCATTACCCATAGCTTTTCATCTGCTTTCTTAGATGCTTCATGCATTTCATTCATAAACTCATCGTTGTTTGTAACAACACCTGTTCTATATGAGCCAAGTGCAACAACGCACGCTCCTGTAAGTGTTGCAAGGTCAACTATCCTGTCAGCCTTAAGCACTTCACCAGCATAGTATATAGCATCTGCTAGAGTAAGTCTACCTTCAGCATCAGTGTTTGCTACTTCTATAGTCTTGCCTGACATAGAACCGATTAGGTCGCCAGTCTTATATGCCTTGCCAGAGATTAAGTTTTCACATGAAGCTACAACTGCTACAACATTCTTCTTAACTTTGTTCTTGGCAATAGCGTGCATTGCGCCTATAACAGCACCTGCTCCACCCATGTCCATGTGCATAGTTGCCATGCCTTGTGGGTGCTTGATGCAATATCCACCTGAGTCATATGTTAAACCCTTACCAACAAGTGCAGTAAGCTTATCATCTTTTTCGCCATTCATATACTTCATAACTATAAGCTTTGGCTCTCTGTCAGAACCAACTGCAACTGCTAAGAATGCCTTCATGCCAAGCTCTTCTATCTCTTTCTTGCCATACACTTCAACAGTAACGCCAAGCGGCTCAAGATCTTCTTTAGCTCTCTTAGCTAAAACTTCTGGATACATGTCTATGGCAGGAGTGTTAACTAAATCCTTAGTTAATGAATATCCTTCGGCTATATTAAGTGCTTCTTCTACAGCATCTTTAACTTTGTCTACCTTGTCAGCAAGAACTTCTATGTTGATAGTGCCAAGCTTTGTGCCCTTCTTATCTTCTGATAAATACTTATCAAAGTCATAATCAAAGCATGCAAGGCCATCAACTATTGCCTTCATAGTAGTCTTGTAGCAAATCTTATCAAGCTTCTTGTTGAAAATTATGTTTGCGTCTTTAATCTTATACTTTCTAAGTGCCTTTGCTAGTTCAAAGAAAGCAACGATAATCTTCTTTGTAGTGATCTCGTCCTTTTTACCAAGGCCAAGGTATATGATGTCATCTTCGCCAAGCTTTGCAAATACTTCGCTCGCCTTGCCTGTGAAGTATTCTTTTTCTACTAAGGCGTCAAGTCCTTCTGCCTTTTCAAAAAACTCTCTGTCATCTTCAAATACCGGTAAAACTTTGATACCATTCTTCTTGTTAAGTGTAATCTTCATTACTTCATCTCCTCTTTCTTAAATTGACTTTCTACATAATCCAATACGAAATCATACATCTCGTCTGAATATATCTTTATAGGTGCCATCCTCTTAAGAACGGCTTCTTTTGTTATATTGTGATCTTGCCACGAATGTGAGTTAAAGGCAAAGTGCATCAAGAGTGGTTGGAACCTATCAAGTGCATTTGCATACTTTGCTTCATTAGTCTCACAAGCTTCAAATTCATCCCAGTACTTTCTTAGCTCTGAGCCAAGTGTGCCAAGCTTTGAGTATAATTTATCTGCTGCAGCATTCTCTCTTTGCTTCTTATCCTCATTGCCCTTAGTATCATAGCAATATGTGTCGCCTGCATATATCTCAATTAAATCATGATATAAAAGCAAGACTGCTGTCTTATTTGCATCAACTTCAAACTTTCCCATGTCCTTAAATACTGGCGCAAGAACTGCCGCGTGAAAGCTGTGCTCAGCATCGTTTTCTCTTCTTGAACCATCAGCTATCTTGTTCACTCTGAATATATTTTTCATCTCATCAAGCTTAAGTGCAAAATCAACCTTTTTATATAAATCCTCATGTCTTTCTTCAAGTAAGATCTTTTCCTTTATATCTTCTAAGGCCCTCTTTCTATGAGAGAACTTGTTCTTCTCTTCTGTGCCTATCTCTGCATAAGTCTTGTCATGACCCTTTGGTAAGAAGAGTGGATCATAGCCAAAGCCGCCTTCGCCTCTGTACTCATGAAGTATCTCGCCATCGACATTGCCATGTCCATAAAAGACTTTATGATTGTCGTCTATAAAGCAAATGACGCTCTTGAAGTGAGCAGTTCTGTCTCTACCTTCAAGATTTTTAAGCAAGAGCTCGTTGTTCTTGTGGTCATCGCCGTGCTCACCTGCATAACGTGCTGAGTATATACCTGGCTCGCCATATAGTCCGTCGCAGAATAGACCTGAGTCGTCACTTATTACTGCACACTCCACCATATCACGCAGAACCTTCGCCTTGATGTAGGCGTTCTCCTCTAACGTAGTACCGCTCTCTTCAACATCAAAGTCAGCAATGCCTGCTTCCTTCTTAGAAAGAACTTCGTAGCCTAGCTCGTGAAATATTAACTTAATCTCTTTTAACTTATTTACATTATTTGTCGATACAACAACTTTTTTCATAATCAACCTCTAATAATAATTGTTCAAGTAATCTACTATACCATTGAATAAACCATCCACCATCTTGTCAAGGTAGGCTTGGCTCTTTAGTAGTGCAAGACCCTTCTTGTTTGATAAGAACTCCATCTCAAGTAGAGCTGCTGGCATATTGGTATTTCTTGTAACAACATAGGCGCCTTCCTTAAGGCCACGGCCCTTGTTACCTACAAGGTCTCCAACAGCGTTTAGTATGCAAGTCGCAAGCTCTTTTTGATTTCTAGTCTTGTTCTTATGCTTTGCTTCACTCGAGTAAAGAACCTCAAAGCCAGATGCAGCTGGTGAATCAGCAACATTCGCATGAATGCTTATAAATACATCTGCGTTAACACTATTAGCCATCTTAGCTCTTTCGAAAATATCAACATATTCATCGATAGTATCATTAGTTTTCATGACATTGTAGCCTGCAGCCTTAAGTTTTGCCTCCAAAGCTCTAGCAACTATCGGGATAAAGTCAACTTCACTAGAACCATCAATCTTTGATACTCCTCCTGGGTCCTTTCCTCCGTGACCCGGGTCTATCATAATCAAGTAGTCAGATGGCTTGTTGTTTATAATTCTACTTAGTTTAATTGCATAGTCAGCTTCTCTAGTATCAAGCTTTTCTATGAGTACATTTCTTACTAGATTTATGGTATAAGTGTAGCCATTAGCCGCTCTTTCTATGCTAAGTGAACTTATGAATGGATCTTTAAACTTTTCAGTTCCAGTCTCAATGTTCTTATAAGTCTCAACATTCATAGTCACAGTCTTTTTATTGTTATCATAATAGTAATCAGAAACTCTGCCTTCAGTATTCTTGACCATAAAAGTTCTACCGTCATAAGTGTAGAAGTTCTTCATTGAACTCTTTAAGTAGAAGACAAGGCCATCATTAGTATCATCTATTTGATAATCAATAGCACTATCCTCAAGATCTATAACCACTCTTACATTCTTATCAGCTAGTGATGTTTCATTGTCTGCAAACTGACTAGCTCTTACACCCTTGATGCCATTAAAGGCAATCCTATACTCTCTATACAGTTCAGGATCATCAAAGATTGCGCTATCAAAATCAAGAACAAGCCTGTCTGGATTATTAAGTATCATAGCCTTGTACTTGCCCCTTAAGCCTTTAAATAATATAGCATCTCTGTTATTATAAGTAGTCGCAACTATAGTTGAAAGATGTGCATAATTATCTTGATTAGGCTTAATTGTAGGCTGATTATTATCATTAGGGTTTGGCTTTATCGTCTCTTGATTAGGTTTAAACTCATCAAATTCATCAACGCTTGGTAAAATTATTACATCATCATCTTCTTCATTGGCTGCAGAGCTAGTATTAGTATTAATGATCGCTGTTTGAGTGTTTTGATCCCATGAGACTTCGTATCCAAAAATCTCAGAGATAAGCCTTAGCGGTACATAAGTTCTTGCTCCGCCACCATTGACCCTGATAATTCTCGGTGTGTATGAGTTGTCAAGCTTCTTTTGCACGCCGTTTATGCTTGCTACAGCCTTGTTAATAGTTAAGACAATCTTCTTATCTGTCATAGTTATGATGGCTGACTGGGTCTTTTGATTCCAATCAACCTTTGCACCAAAAGTCTCTGAAAGAAACCTTATAGGTACAAGGGTTCTATTCTTGTATATAAAGCTTGGCATATCCTTACTTACCTTGTTTACACCATCAACTTTTACATTAACCGTTTGCGTTTTATATTCCTTATTTGAAATTTTCACATTAATCTTCTTTGCATACGCATTACTTGAGCTTAATAAGCAAAAAATAATAAGTAGACTTAAAATAAATTTTCTCATAGTCATGCCTCCTAATTAATATGTTAACATCAATCGCATCAAAATGCAACTTTTTTCAATGACTGTTACACAAATGTAACAATGTAAGCCTCAACTAGTGTAAGTTGCGTGGGAGTATATTGAAAGCTTGCTTATATATAAGAAGCGTATAACTATATGAGAGACTCATTACTATATTAGAAGCGTGGACTATATATAAAAAAAGGCACATCTTGCGATGTGCCTTATATAAATATCGTCTTATGCTATTTTAATTTTTTGTTCAATAACTCGTTTATTATTTGTGGGTTGCCCTTGCCCTTCATCTCTTTCATTACTTGTCCAACTAAGAAACCAAAGGCTCTGTTCTTACCATTCTTATAGTCTTCTATTGATTGTGGATTTGCTGCCAAGACTTTATCAACGACTTCTTCTATGGCTCCTTCGTCTGTTACTTGAACTAGACCAAGTCTCTTAACGATTGCTTCAGGGTCTTCCGCTTCCTTAAACATCTCTTGAAGAACTTTCTTTCCTGCATTGTTGTTAATCTTGTTTGACTTAACAAGTGTAAGTAGCTTTTCAAGATCTTCAATGGCAAATGGCATTTGTGCAATGCTCTTGTTGTCTTCTTTAAGTCTTCTTAGTACGTCGCCTAGTAGCCAGTTAAGTGCAAGTGCGTTGTCGCCTACCTTCTTTGCAAGCTCTTCATAGTAATCAGCAAGGCTTACATCAAGACTAAGTGTCTTTGCATCGCCCTTCGTTATGCCGTAATCTTTAACTAGTCTTGCAACTTTTTCGTCTGGAAGCTCTGGCATCTCTTTTCTAAGCATCTCTATCATCTCGTCAGATATATCCATAGGTGGTATGTCGCCATCTGGTGCATATCTATAGTCATTAGCCTTTATCTTCTCTCTCATTAATATAGACTCGCCCTTAAGTTCGTCCCACCTTCTTGTTTCTTTCTTAGTGTTCTTACCTTCTTTAAGTAGGGCAATGTGTCTTTTTTCTTCGAAATTGATAGCTCTTTCTACGCCTCTAAATGAACCGATGTTTTTAATTTCTGAGATGTTTGTCTTAACGCCTGTCTCTGTGTCAACTACATTGACATTAACGTCGCATCTTAAAGAGCCTTCTTCCATCTTACCATCAGATACTCCTAGGTAGATAACTGTTGCCTTAAGCTTTTCCAAAAACTCTCTTGCTTCTTTTGCTGAGTTCATATCTGGGTATGAAACTATTTCTATAAGTGGTACACCACTTCTGTTGTAGTCAAGAAGTGTTTCGCCCTTGTCTGTATGAAGTGATTTACCTGTATCCTCTTCTACATGTATTCTTATCAACCTAATCTTCTTTTCATTGCCTTCTTCGTCTTCGATATTAATGTAACCTTCGTAGCATAGTGGAAGCTCATCTTGTGTGATTTGATATCCTTTAACAAGGTCTGCATAGAAGTAGCACTTTCTATCGAATCTAGTGTGCTGATGTATCTTGCAGTTCATTGCAAGACCTGCCTTAATCGCATACTCTATCGCCTTTTTATTAACTTGTGGCAAAGCTCCAGGCAGTCCTAGGCATATAG
The DNA here is from genome assembly GCF_943169635.2 of Fenollaria sporofastidiosus. Classification (NCBI taxonomy): domain Bacteria; kingdom Bacillati; phylum Bacillota; class Clostridia; order Eubacteriales; genus Fenollaria; species Fenollaria sporofastidiosus. The sequence continues at coordinate 1,081,577 of NZ_OW968186.1, read as the reverse complement.
GACAAACGTTTGTGTTAGCTTCTTCACCAAATTCATTCTTGCAATGGCAGAACATCTTTGTCTTTGTCTTAAGTTCAACGTGTATTTCAAGTCCAACAATAGTTTTATAAGCCATCTACTTCACCAACCCTTCATATGCGTAAGCAATCTTGATAAGTTTATTGTCCTCTAAGTTGTCGCAGATAAATTCCATACCAGAATTTAATATGTGCTCTTTAGTGCTTGGCACGGATATAGCACAGTTACCTGCTATATTAACAGGAACAGTGTACTTGTCTGCGTTATACATCTTTATTGGATCGTTGATATTAGCTCCAATTTCAAACGGCATTAAAGGCGATGTTGGTAGTAATAATGTATCAACTTTTTTAAATGCTTCTTTGAAATCATTTATTAAAAGTGTTCTCGCCTTTAATGCATTTTGGAAGTAATCTCTGTCCTTGTCTTGACTAAGTATATATGTTCCGAATAAGATTCTCCTTTTAACTTCTGGTCCGAAGCCTTCAGCTCTTGTCTTAATATACATCTCTTCTAAGCTTTCTGCATCGAAGTCTCTTAAGCCATACTTAACTCCATCGAACCTTGAAAGGTTTGAACTTGCTTCAGCGTTCATTATGATGTAGTATGTTGAAACTGCATACTTAAGATCTTTTAGGTCTATCTCTACTATCTCAACGCCATTGTTCTTTAATAGTTTTATGCTCTCTCTATATGCTTTTTCAACTTCAGGATCTTTTTCATCTTCTAAAACTTCTTTAGGTACACCTACTTTGATGGACTTTAAGTATTTGATTGCCTCATCATAAGTATAAGTAATCTCATCAATAGGGTTAGAGAGACTTGTTAGGTCTCTGTGATCTTTATGTGTGATGGCACTTGTGATAAGTGCAAGGTCTTTTACATCGTTTGCAAATGTTGATACTTGATCAAGTGTGTTTGATAAAGATACAACACCGTTTCTCGATACTGTTCCATAGCTTGGTTTAAATCCAACGCAAGCACAGTAGCTAGCAGGTTGTCTAACAGAACCACCTGTGTCTGTACCTAGACTAAGTGGCACTTGTCTTGATGAAACTGCAGCAGCTGATCCACCTGATGAACCACCTGGCACTCTCTTTAGATCAAGTGGGTTATGAACAGGACCAAAGTATGATGTTTCGTTCGAACCACCCATAGCGAATTGATCCATGTTTAACTTACCAAGTATGATACCGTTCTCTTCATTTATATGCTCTATGCAATTTGCATCAAAAACTGCTTCGTAGTCTTTAAGTATCTTTGATGCGCAAGTGTTTTTCATTCCCTTAACAGAGATGTTGTCCTTTATACCGATAGGTAGACCAAATAACTTGCCCTTTGCTTCTTTATCATCTAAAGACTTTGCTCTTTCAAATGCGCCTTCAAAATCGTTTGATATGAATGAATTGATATCTTTATCTACTTCTTTGCTTCTATTAATAAAAGCCTCTGTTACTTCTGAAACTTTAAGCTCTTTATTAATAATTTTTTCTTTTAATTGCCATGCTTTTAAATTCGTAATATCCATAAATAACTCCTATACTAAGCTTCTACTACTCTTTTTAGTTTAAAGAAACCAAATTTTTCTTCTGGTGCATTCTTAAGTGCTTCCTCTTTTGATATCATATACTCAGTATCAACTACGTCATCACTAAGTAAGCACTCTTTATAAGCGTTAACTTGATAAGTCTTAGCTATGTCCTTATCCTCTAGCTCATTAACTACAGATATCATATCGATAATATCATTAAACTTCTTTGTGAATGCATCTATGTCTGACTCATCGATTGCAAGTCTGGCAGTGTAGCATAGATTTTCAATGTCTTTTCTATCCATCATATCAACTCCTTCAGATCGTTTTCATATAGTATTTTTATATTTAAAGTCTTCGCTTTATCAAATTTAGAACCAGGGTTCTCACCAACAACTACATAATCTGTCTTTGATGATACAGAGCCTTGTACCTTTGCCCCCTTTTCTTCAAGAATATTTTTAAGTTCATCACGCGTATAGTTTTCAAGCGTACCTGTTAGAACAAACTTTAGTCCTTCCAGTGATCTATCGCCATGGTCTTGAACGTCTAACACCTTTATACCATGCTCAAACAAACTTTGTATAGACTTCTCACTCGTTTCATCATTTAAGAATGAAACTATCTCATTTGCAGTTATTTCACCAACATCTTCGATAGCAATTAGGTCATTAAAGTCTGCCTTTAAAAAGTTTTCTACACTCTTGTAGTGCTCTGCAAGATCCCTGCTTGTCTTTACGCCAACGTTCGGTATTGACAAGGCATATATAAAGTTCTTAAGCTGTACTGTCTTTGAGTTTTGTATCGAATCAATAATATTTTTTGCCTTTTTCTCTTTGAAGCCATCAAGCTTAAGTAGGTCTTCTTCTTTAAGGTCATATAACATAGACACTTGATCTATGTCAAGCTTTTCTAAGAATAACTCAGCAGTCTTTTCGCTGAAGCCATCTATGTTCATCGCTTCCTTGGATGCAAAGTGGACTATGGTCTTAACAAGCTGTGGCTTGCATCCTAATGTATTAGGACAGAAGTAATGTACTCCTTCTTTATATAACTTACTATGGCAGTAAGGGCATCTGTCTGGCTGCTTTATGTCGTAGACCTCTTCATCAGTCTTTAGTGGCCCCATGATCTCTGGAATAACATCATTCGATCTTCTAATAAGAACTCTCTCATTCAAATGAAGGTTCTTTCTCTTTATGTCTTCAAGGTTATTAAGTGTCGCCCTCTTTATAGTGACTCCGCCTATATCAACCGGCTCTAATAGTGCCGTTGGCGTTACCTTAGCGCTTCTACCGACATTCCACTCAACACCTATGATCCTAGTAGATGTTTCAAGTGCCTCGAACTTATATGCGATAGCAAAGCGTGGGAATTTATTTGTATATCCCATAAGCTTTTGCGTTTTTACATCGTTTATCTTAATTACCATACCATCTGTTAAGAAATCCTGCTTTAATCTTTCTTCTTTTTGTATATCTATCTCTTTAAGAAGGTCTTCCATGCTTGAAAATTTTTTATGATAATTCGAAACTGGAAGAGCGTTATCTTTAATGAACTCCACAATCTCCTCTTGAGTCTTAAACTCCTTGCCTTCTATATAAGCAATGTTGTATAGATAAGTTATTAGATGTCTCTTCTCGGTCTCCTTCACATCAAGGTTACGTAGCGCACCTGCTGCAGCGTTCCTTGCGTTCTTAAGCTGCACTTCGTTCTTTTCGTTGTACTCTTCAAGTTTTGATAGCGGCATAAGGCCCTCGCCTTGTACCTCAAACTTGCCTTTGTATTTAACTCTAAGAGGTATGGACTTTATGGTAAGTACCTGCTCATATATCTCTTCGCCTACCTCGCCATTGCCCCTTGTTGCTCCCATCTTAAAAATTCCTTCATCGTATGTTAGGTTGATAGTAAGGCCATCGAACTTATATTCAAGTATATACTCAAGGTTTTGAAGCTTGTCACTATGTGTTTCGTTGTATGAATTTACGAAGCGAAGGTTCTTCTCGTGCCACTGTCTAAGTGCATCAAAGCTTTGAGCCTTATCAAGACTCCAAAGCCTTCCAAGGTGTGTATGCTTAACAAACTTATCGAGCACCGCATCGCCTACTCTCTGTGTTGGAGAGTATGGCAAGTGAACTCCTGTTTCATTTTCAAGCTTCACTAGCTCATCGTATAACTTGTCATATTCTTTATCAGAAACTATAGGGTCATCAAGCACATAGTAGTGGTAATTATACTCCTCTAGCTTCTTGATTAATTCTTCCATCCTGTCCATATCAATCTATCCTTTTTATTGGTGCAAAATCAATATTCAAAATTTTAATACCTTTATTTGGAAAACTTATAGTAAGATTCTTACCATTGACACTAACGACCATACCTTCACCAAAGGCCTTGTGCTTAATCTTGTCGCCTGCCTTGATGTCTTTCTTATCACCTGATGGGCCTTCGCTTCCGCTAAATGATTTAAAACGTGAAACAGTCTTGTCAAAGCTTTGCTCTCTATGAGAAGCCTTGTTATTAACTGAGCTTTCAAATATAGAGCTCTCATCAAATTTATCTGATCTATAGTTAACTAGCTTTACAGCGTCTTGTGCTTCATCAATAAATCTTGATGGTTTAGATACTATAGTTTGTCCATAAACTCTTCTCTCTTTAGCTAAGCTTAAGAACAGCTTCTTCATTGCTCTAGTCACTGCTACATAGCAAAGCCTTCTTTCCTCTTCAAGACTACCCTCATCGATAGCTCTTTCGCTTGGGAAGAGACCGTCTTCCATACCAACTATGAAGACGATATTATACTCAAGACCCTTGGCGCTATGCATAGTAATCATAGTTACTGCCTCGCCCTTATCCTCTGTCTTGTCAAGGTCAGTTAAAAGTGAAATCTCTCCTAAGAAGTCTTTAAGTGTAATCTCATCATAATTATCTTCGTAATCAAGTAAAAGGTTTCTAAACTCATCTAAGTTTTCAATTCTTGTTCTTGCTTCGACAGTGTTCTCACTTTCAAGTGCACTAAGATATTCAGTCTTATCTAAAACTAAATCATATAGCTCTGACAAGCTAAGATTGTCCTTTAGCTTCTTGATGTAGTCCATGCATTCATAAAAATCCTTTATCTTTTTATTCTTGCTTATGGATAGAGCATCATAAAGGCTAATATTCTTATTAATCATATCTTCTGTTATACTCTCAACACTTTTGTCTCCAATACCTCTTCTTGGTGTATTTATAATTCTCTTAAGAGAGATAAAGTCGCTTGTATTATCCAAAAATTTAAAGTAGGCAAGTATGTCCTTGATCTCTTTTCTATCGTAGAACTTTACTCCGCCAACTATGTTATATTTGATGCCAAACTTTAAGAACATATCTTCAAAAGATCTCGATTGAGCGTTAGTTCTATAAAGTATTGCAAAGTCGCTCTCCTTATAACCTTCGTTCAATAGCTCTTTTATCTTTTGCGCAACAAAGTAGCTCTCCTCCACATTGCTTTGCGTCATGTAGCAATATATGTCATCTCCATCTTGATTATCTGTCCAAAGGTTCTTATCCTTTCTCTCGTCGTTGTTCTTTATAATCTTGTTAGCAGCATTTAATATATTCTTAGTCGACCTATAGTTTTGCTCAAGTAGTATAGTCTTAACATTTTTATAATCTTTTTCAAAGTTTAAGATGTTTCTGATGTCTGCTCCTCTCCAGCCATATATACTTTGATCTGCATCACCTACTACGCAGATGTTCTTGTAAAGATCTGAAAGCAGCTTTACCATCTTATACTGCATATAGTTTGTATCTTGATACTCGTCTACAAAGACATACTTGAATCTCTCTTGATAAATTTGTCTTACGTCATCATTTTCTTCTAAAAGTCTAACGCAGTTAGCTATCATGTCATCAAAGTCCATCGCATCATACTCGAGCAACTTCTTTTGATATAATCTGTAAACTTCTGCATCAGTTTTCTTTCTATAGCTATCAGAAATGCTTTCGTATTCATCTGCATCCAAGTTTTGCATCTTCAATGTAGATATTAAATTAATAAAGTATGATGGCACATAAGTCTTTGGATCAAGCTCAAGCTCTTTAAGTATATCTTTGATAAGAGTCAATTGATTGTCTCTATCATATATAGTAAAGTTGTTTGTATATCCAACAAGGTTTGCATGGCGTCTAAGCAGTCTTAGTGCTATAGAGTGAAAGGTGCCTATCCACATGGATGAGATGTCTTTATTTAAAAATGATGCCACTCTGTCCTTCATCTCTTTAGCAGCCTTATTAGTAAATGTTATCGCAAGTATTTCGTTTTCACTCGCAAGTGCATTCTCTATAAGGTAGGCAATCTTGTATGTTACTACTCTAGTCTTGCCTGAACCTGCCCCAGCCATGATTAATAAGGGACCACTGTTATATAAAACAGCTTCCCTTTGGCTTGCGTTTAATCTATCTAAAATATTATTCATTACCTTTATTAACTAATTCCTTTATTTTATCAAATGTGACTTGGCTTATAACGTGCTCAACCCTACAAGCATCATCATTTGCATTCTCATGGTCAACGCCAATATTTTCAAAGAAAGTTCTAAGTGTACAGTGCCTATCATAAACAAGTTTTGCCAGCTTTTCGCCTTCCTTTGTAAATGTTAGCTCGCCATCGTCTTGAACTTCGATATAACCATCTTCTTTTAATATACCAACTGCTCTACTAACGCTTGGCTTAGAAAAATCAAGGGCCTTCGCAACGTCTGTACTTCTAACCTTAATGCCTTTGTTTTGTAGCATTAGTATCATCTCTAAATAATTTTCTCTTGATTCACCGATTTTCATTTGCTTACCTCCTAGATTTTATACTTTCTATCAATACTTCTTTTAATGTCTTTTTCTCTTTGGCTCTCTCTTTTGTCATAAAGTTTTTTACCTTTAGCAAGTGCTATCTCAAGCTTCGCTCTTCCGTGCTTAAAATATAATCTTAGCGGAACAACAGTAGAGCCCTCAAGCTTTATATCTTGAGAAATCTTTCTAATCTCTTTTCTGTTGAGCAATAACTTTCTTGTCCTAAGTGGGTCCTCGTTAAATATATTGCCTTCCTTGTATGGACTTACGTGCATACCAAAGACGAAAATTTCACCATTCTTAACAATTACATAACTCTCTTTTAAATTCACTCTACCTTGTCTAATGGATTTTACTTCGGTGCCTTTTAAAACTAAGCCCGCCTCATACGTCTTTTCTATAAAATAATCGTGTCTCGCTTTTTTATTATTAGCTACAACTTTTATATCTTCTTCTTTCATTCAACCACTCCAAGAATTTTAAAATCAATAGTTCTCGTCTCTTTCGATGCATCAAGGACAGCAACTCTTACCTTCATACCTATCCTGTATTCATTTAATGAGTCCTTGCCGATGACTTTGTATTCTGTTTCATCAAAATAATAGAAGTCATCATCCATATTTGCAAAGTGGCAAAGACCTTCTATGGTATTCTCAAGCATAACATATACGCCAAAGGATGTTAGTGATGAAACTTCACCAACATAAACATTGCCGATCTTATCTTGCATGTACTCAGCACACTTCATTTGTACTATGTCGCGCTCTGCCTTCTCTTGAACAAGCTCCGTTTCAGATATATGCTTTGTCATCTGATCAAGGTTCTTCTCGTAGTAAACAATCTTGCTTTCCTTAAGTCTGCCATTCATAAAGTCCTTAATGATTCTATGAATAATAAGGTCTGAGTATCTTCTGATAGGAGATGTGAAGTGCGAGTAGTACTTCGAAGCAAGTCCAAAGTGACCAAGCTCTTCATAAGTGTATCTCGCCTTTTGCATAGTCCTAAGAACTATGTTTGAAATAAGTGCCGATTCTTTTTTACCCTTAAGTTCATTAAGCACCCTTGCCAAATCAGCTGGAGTAACATTATCAGGGTTAATGTATAAGTCAAAGCGTTTCAAGAACTCAGAAAGGTAGAACATCTTCTCCCTCTTTGGTTTCTCATGTACTCTATATACAAAAGGCAAGTCCTTCATAAAGTATTCCTTAGCTACAGTTTCGTTAGCAGCTATCATGAACTCTTCTATAATCTTATTAGCAACTCGTCTTTCTTCTGGTTTTATGTCAAGAACTTTGCCTTTCTCGTCCAAAACAACTTTTGTTTCAACGATGTCAAAGTCTATGTTACCTCTTTTGTTTCTCTTATCATTAAGAATATGCATTAAATCTTGCATGTTCTTAAGCGTATCTTCTATAGCATCAAGACCAAGTTCAGCCGCCTTCTTCTTGCCTTCTAAAAGGTCTGAAACTTGTGTGTAGTTAAGTCTGTAGTCAGAGTTAATCACAGCCTCTGATATCTTGTGACTTAAAACCTCCCCGTTCTTATCTATATCCATCTTAACAGATAGTGTTAGCCTATCTTCATTTGGATTAAGTGAGCATATGCCATTCGAAAGCTCTTTTGGAAGCATCGGTAGAACCCTATCAAGTAAGTAGTATGAGTTGCCTCTTAAGTAAGCCTCCTTATCTAAGTATGTGCGCTCCTTGACATAATTAGCAACGTCTGCTATGTGTACGTAGAGTGTATACATATCGCCACTTTTCACTAAGCTTATGGCGTCGTCTAAGTCCTTCGAGTCAACACCGTCTATAGTTACCGTTAATAAGTCTCTATAGTCTACTCTGCGCTCTATCTCTTCAGAGCTTATATCATAGTTAATATCTTCTAATTCATCTTTAACTCTATTTGGAAAGTACTCTCTAAGTTCGTACGACTTAATGATGGATGTGATGTCTATACCTGGATCATCTTCTTTACCGATAATCTCAACAACTCTTCCCTCTGGATTTTTATTTTTGTCTGGATACTTAATGATCTCAGCAACTACCTTGTCACCATGCTTTGCGCCTTTTGAATTGCTCTTATTGATAAAGACATCATATATAATCTTGACATCATCACATCTGATAAAGCCAAAGCTGCCATTGTCTTGATAAGTTCCAACAACCCTCTTTGTAGCTCTGGATAATATCTTGATTATCTTGCCTTCATAGTTACCATCAAGTTTCTTCTCTGTGATTATAGCGCATACCTCATCAGAGTCCATAGCGTACATCGAGTTTTCAAATCTTATGAAGACATCAAAGTCATCACCTATAACGAAGCCAAAGCCACGTTTATTAGCTTCATACTTTCCTTTTATTATATGGGAACTGTTGTAAGTGTAATATTTATCATTGCTGCAAATAATTTTTTTGTCTTTTTCTAATGATTTAAGAAGTCTTTCAAATATTTTCTTATCTTTCTTCGTAATCTTAAACGCTCTTAGTAAGTCCTTCTTGCTTTGGGGTACATAGTCTTCTCTATTAAAATAGTTCATTACAAGTTCCCTGATTTTCATTTTATCACCTATAATTTCTTTCCGTATTGAATACGTTTAAAGAGTTCGGCATCGTATGAGTAAACAGTTTCTTTTCTCATAGTGTCAATCTCTTTTGCTATACCAATCATCTTAGTGATTAAGTCTTTAAATGAGTAGCCCTTTGGCTCCCATAAGTAAAACGCAATAGAACCTGGTATTGTATTTATTTCGTTAATGTATACCTTGCCAGTGTCCTTCGATACAAGCAAGTCTACTCTAGCATTGCCGCTTGCATCAATGGATGTGAAAGCTGCTTTAGCAAGTCTTTCAAGTTCAGGTCTCAATGGCTCGTCCTTCTTTAAAAGGTTTCTCATCATCTTAGTGCCTGGAGTTTTTTTATTTGATACATATTTATCATCAAATGTCAATAGTTCTTTGAAGTCTAGTGGTTCTTCTAATTCTGATGTCTCGATATTTTCTTCGTAACCCATGACAGCGCAGTTTATCTCTCTTGCGTTTTCAACTGATTCTTCAACTATGACCTTTTTATCATAACTGAAGGCTATCATCAAAGCTTCTTCCAAGTTTTCCTTGCTCTTAACCTTAGATATGCCTATAGACGAACCAAGGTTGGATGGCTTTATAAACAATGGATACTTTAAATTCTTTTCTATGTCAGACATAACATTGTCCTTTGAGCTTCTCCACATACTTCTGTAGTAGTACCTGTAGTTTACTACAGGAAGTCCGTTTGCCCTATATACATCCTTCATTATGACCTTGTCCATACCGACTGCAGAACTTAAGACGTTAGTGCCTGTATATGGTAGACCAACTGTCTCAACAAGTCCTTGGCATGATCCGTCTTCGCCGTTAGTTCCATGAAGCGCGAAGAAGACCATATCAAGCCTTTCGTATACCTTCTTGTCAAACATAGACTTTGTTTCAGGATTTATATATAGGTTAAAATCTCCATAGTCACAGCCAAGCATAACGTTCTTAGCTGAACTAAAGTCACCGTCTTTAAATGTTTTAAAATTCTTGAAGGCCTCTGAACTTAGCCACTTACCTTCTTTTGTAATATATATTGGAATTGGAAGGAATTTTTCTTTATCCATGTTCTCAATTACTTGCATTCCTGTAATAACTGATACTTCATGTTCAACGCTTCTTCCACCAAATATAACGCCTACCTTTAGCATTCTATCAACTCCTAATAATTATCAGGCAAATCGTTTTCGAAAAGTATTACGTCGCCTGCTTGACATATTTTTTGTAGTATTAATTGTGCATCACTTAAGCTTGCTGCCTCATGTATCTTATCTTCATCAAGTCCACCTTCTACTAGACCATCTTTTATTGCTTCTTTATTAACTTCTGCTACGATAATGAAATAATCTACAACGGTTGCTGCATTCTTGCCAAACTTTTTATTCTCTTCGTATTGAAGCTCTCCTAGCTCAACCATGCCTGGTGAGATAACTATCTTCTTTCCTTCTTTAAACTCACTTATAACATCTAGAGCCGCTTGTGCACCGCTTGGGTTACTATTAAAAGCGTCGTCGATGATAATAAGATTGTTTGGGTTCTCTACAAGTGATAGTCTGTGTTCAACTTGATTAACGTTAAGAACCGCCTCTTGTATCTCTTCCATGCTCATGCCTAACTCACGAGCTGCCGCAACCGAAAGAAGAACATTGTATATATTGTGCTTACCAAGAAGCTTTGTCTTTAAATTATACTCTTTGTTCTTGTAGACAAGTGTGAACTCAGTGCCAAACTCGCTGGCACTTATATCTTTCGCAAAGTAGTCACACGCATCATCTTCAAGTGAGATATACACCTTTCTAGTCTTAACCTCAGCTGCCTTCTCTTTAATATATGGGTTGTCGTAGTTAAATATAGCAAGGCCGCCTTCCTTAAGTGTGTCTATAAGTTCGAACTTTGTCTTGACAATGTTCTCCATTGATCCAAAGGTTTCGATGTGACATGGGCCAATGTTAGTGATGATGGCGATATCTGGCATAACAAGCTCAGCAACTTCCTTTATCTCTCCGACATATCTTGCTCCAAGTTCAGAGATGAAAACTTCAGTGCCGCTTTCAAGCTCGTTGTTTATTACCTTTGATATACCCATAGGTGTGTTAAATGAACTTGGCGTTGCGTATGTCTTAAGGCTATTCTTCACAATATCATTTAAAACAAGCTTAGTCGATGTCTTGCCATAGCTTCCTGTTATACCTACCACCTTTAATTTATTCTCTTTTTCTTTCTTAATTTTATTTTGTGCTTGTATATAAAAACCGTGATTGATTTTATTCTCAATCGGCTGTGCTAATATATTTGCAAACTTTACACTCTTCGCTCTTATGATGTATAGTTCAAAAGCAAGTACTAATAAATATGCTAGTGCAATTTTTTCACCGAATAATAGATATGCGATGATTGACGTATACATAATCACTACGTTGAAGCTTACAAATATCTTCATCAGTCTCTTCATCCTGTCAGTAAAGACAAGCGGCTTCTTATCTCCAGGTGTTAATTTCTTTAATGAGTTCTTAAGCCAGCCAAAATTTTTAAGCCATAGCTCATACTCGCTTGAAATGTACATATTTAATTGCAATATTTGGAAAAATGCCAAAGAATGTATATAAATTAAAACTGTTAATAATATTGGCAAGAATATAAATATAGCTATCATAGTTCCTCCTTACTAAGATAAGATCTAATTACACGTGAAAATATTTGATAATCATCTGCATATGAGAAGTGTCCGCCTTCAAGCTCAATAAGAGCAGAATTCTTTATCTTCTCATTCATAATTTTACCCATATATAGTGGAGTTGTATCGTCATCTTTGCCCCACAATATAAGAGTATCGTTCTTGATAAGACTTAGCCTATCAAAAAGGGATTCATTTACGACCTTGACGAAGGTCTGTCTCATGATGCCACTAGTGTTTCTGTAGTCATCAGAGCCAAATTTTTTAGAAAGCTTCTTCATAAGCTCTTCTTCACTCTTGTAAAAGAAGATTAACTTGTAGAGCTTTTTAAGGAATTTATATGTATAAACTTTTAGATAATATGAAAAACTTCTCTTAGGAAGAATACCTGATGCATCGATAAGAACCATCTTATCAAGCCTTTTGTATCCTTCAGAAGCAATTTGTATCAAGGTCTTGCCACCAAAGCTATGACCTATGGCGTCAAATTTTTCAATGCCGAGCTTCTCTACAAAGGACTTAACAATATTTGCATAGTCTTCTCCACCAAAAACTCTATCTGGCTGAGACGACTTGCCATGGCCTGGTAAATCTATGGCAATAACTTTTCTAGTATCCTTCAAAGCGTTCACTATACTCATAACAGCGTCTATTGAAGCGCCCCAACCATGAAGTATAAGAACAGGCTTTTCCGACTCGCCTAGGGCTATATAATTAATTTTAATATTGTCAATTGTTATTTCCATAAAATCACCCATATTATAAATGAAGCTCCCCTTATTTAATAGCATCGCTGATTAAAATCAAGGGGAGTCCAATTACAATTTTATCTTATTTTATAATAAGTCCACCGTAGCTAACAAATACTTGTGCAAATACTAATGCTACTATTGTCATTAATTTAATTAGTATATTTAGTGATGGTCCTGATGTATCCTTGAATGGGTCACCAACAGTGTCTCCTGTTACTGCTGCCTTGTGAGCATCTGATCCTTTACCACCATGAACACCTGATTCAATATACTTCTTTGCATTGTCCCAAGCTCCACCAGCGTTTGACATGAAGATTGCCATTAGAACGCCTGTTACTAGTGAACCTGCAAGTAGACCGCCTAAAGCTTCTGTTCCTAGAAGTATACCAACTATAACTGGGCATACAACAGCTAGAAGTCCTGGAATAACCATTTCCTTAAGAGCAGCCTTAGTAGAAATATCTACGCATTTACCATAATCTGGTTTAGCAGTTCCTTCCATGATACCAGGGATGGATCTGAATTGTCTTCTAACTTCTTCAATCATTTGGTTAGCAGCTTTACCAACTGCATCCATAGTTAATGATGAGAATAAGAATGGTAGCATACCACCAATGAATACACCTGCTATAGTTAATGGATTTGTTAAGTCAATTTGACTAAGTCCAACTGCTTGAGTATATGAAGCGAATAGTGCTAGAGCTGTAAGTGCAGCTGAAGCAATGGCAAAACCCTTACCAACTGCTGCTGTTGTGTTACCAACTGAGTCTAGCTTATCTGTAATGTCTCTTACGCTTTCTGGAAGTCCGCACATTTCAGCGATACCACCAGCGTTATCAGCAACTGGTCCATATGCGTCAACTGCGATAGTTGTTGCGGCTGTTGCTAGTAGACCTACTGCTGCAAGTGAGATACCATAAAGTCCGTTTACAGCACTTTCTGATCCACCTGCTAAGAAGAATGCAGCTAGTATGCCTATTGAGATAACAATCATAGGTATAGCTGTTGACATCATACCTACTGATAAACCAGCGATGATGTTTGTTGAAGCTCCTGTTTCAGATTCTTCAGCAACTTTTTGAACTGGCTTATATTCAGCAGCTGTATAATATTCTGTAACTTTTGCTATGATAAGTCCAACTACAACACCTGCTACGATAGCGTAGAAAGGTTTGATTGAACCTAGTATCTTTGTAGATAAGAAGTAAGAAGCGATGATAGTGATTATTGAACTTCCCCAAGTAGCCATATCAAGAGCTTTTTGAGGGTTCTTGTCGCCCTTTACAAATAATGTACCAATAATAGATGAAACTATACCAACTGAGCATAGTGCAAGTGCGAATGAAATACCGTTATCGCTAAATGCTAACGCTCCTAATGTGATAGCTGAGATTATAGCTCCAACATATGATTCGAATAAGTCAGCACCCATACCTGCAACGTCGCCAACGTTATCACCAACGTTATCAGCGATAACTGCTGGGTTTCTTGGGTCGTCTTCTGGGATACCTGCTTCAACCTTACCTACTAAGTCAGCACCAACGTCTGCAGCCTTTGTGTAGATACCGCCACCAACTCTTGCGAATAAAGCGATTGATGAAGCACCAAGTCCGAAACCTGTAACTATGTTAGCATCTTTGAATATCATCCAAACAATGCTTGTGCCTAGTAAACCTAAACCTACAACGCACATACCCATAACTGTACCACCTGAGAAAGCTACGTTTAGAGCCTTGCCCATACCGCTTTCCTTAGCAGCATTAGTTGTTCTTACGTTAGCTTTAGTAGCTACAGTCATACCGATATAGCCTGCGCAAATAGAGAATACAGCACCGATTAAATAACAAACAGCTGTGCCGATGTTAATAGCTAGTGCTAAAATTGCGAATAATACAACAATAAATATTGCTAGATATTTGTACTCTCTAGTTAAAAATGCAAGAGCTCCTTCTTGGATATAACCAGAAATCTCTTTCATTCTCTCATTACCAGCATCTTGCTTAGTAACATATAGAGCTTTAACTAAAGCAAATAATAGTGCTATAGCTCCAACTATAGGAGCTACAATTAAAATCTTGTCCATTTCTTCCTCCTATTTTATAATTTGAAACCTGCTAGTATCAAAGTTGTTACCATAAACACAACTGATGAAATTGTAGTTATTCTTTTTAAAAGAACATTTCTTGTAGGATTTTTTGAACCCCATATGCTTTCAGCTCCGCCCAATGCTTGTAAGCCTTGATCGTCTCCTGCAGTAGCTGCTACTGATATAGTTAATACTAAAGCCGAAATCGCAACTAGTGCATACAATACGTAATTCATACACACACCTCCATTCTTACTTATAACATATATATTTTACCATAACGTTATAGTTTTTGCAATGCTTTTTTGAAAGTATATTCATAATTGTTTCTTATCTCATAGCTTATCAAGTATCTCATAGATGATGCGTCATTATGCGCTTGATTTCTTATGTCATGCTTAACCTATAATGTCATAACTAATACAACTACATATACATAAAGCCGTGCATAACGCTTCTTGTTTTATGGCATCATATAGAAAAAGCCTAGTATGAAGGCAAGCATCATACTAAGCATAGCTTTATAATATTTATTCAATTTTATCACTCCTTATTTATTATTTACTTTATATACCTTTAATCTCTTTTACTGTCTTTGGTGTGATTATATGAAAAAGTCCATTTCTCTTCTCATTTACTGTATAAAGTCTTCTTAAAGTAATATCTGGTATATCTATTACAAAGAGAGCATCATGGTATTCATATTTTCCATTTATATATTTTGGCAACAATTTATACACTATAACTTTATCTACATCTATTTTATATTTATAATCATCTGAAAACTCATCTGATAAAACTTTTTTATCTTTAGTAATATAGAAAGCTATATATGGTAAATCTAATCTACTACTACCGTTCATTGTTACATTTATAATACCAGTTCCGTCATAGAAATCGATATTTTTATTTAATAACCATCTTTTTATATAAATTTCATTTTTATCATACTTATATGTCGATAAAAATTTATTGACTTCAGTTTTATCAATTTTTCTTTCTTTAAATAAATTTAAAAGGTATTCATCTCTATTGTCTCCAGATACAAAAAATGAATCACTGTCATCAAAATAATTTTTAGCTACTTTGTATTCGCCAGTTACTGCCCCTAATTCACTAAAATACAGCTCATGACCTTTTTTATCTGACCATTCTTTATAACACTTGTCTGACATTGGATTACCTTCGCCTATTACATATGTTCCTATACGTGTATCGCCTTTGTTTTCTCCTGCTATTTTGAAATTAGGATTTGATGGTGATGAGTCAACTCTTTTAAATTTCTTTAAAAAGTTTTGTTCAAGTTTAGTACCTTTTCCAAATGTCATAGTTCCATCGCCATTATCAATAAAGTCTGCATCGCTTAGCTCATATATATGAGATTTCAAAAAAGGTTTTCCCTGATCATATTCAATTTTATCTAGTATGGGTTTATTTATATCAATTACTTCTCCACTTGCTAATTTTATCTTTGTCTTGCTGTTTTGTGTAGGTGTTTGAGCTGTTGT
This sequence comes from Fenollaria sporofastidiosus, assembly GCF_943169635.2. Lineage (NCBI taxonomy): Bacteria > Bacillati > Bacillota > Clostridia > Eubacteriales > Fenollaria > Fenollaria sporofastidiosus. The sequence continues at coordinate 1,065,606 of NZ_OW968186.1, read as the reverse complement.
AACCCCTGTGCCTGCGCCTGGTGTTAGGACTACTTCCTTTGCTTTGTTGTCCCAATCTACTTTGAAGCCCAATGTCTCTGCTATGTTTCTTATAGGTAAGAATGTTTTTGATATTTGTGGATCGATTTGTGCTGGCACGTCTATTGTCACTGCTTTGCCATCTGCCCACATAAGTGGTTTTCCTACTGGGTATGATATTGTCTTGCCAGCATATGTGATGTCGACTATGTGATTAGTGCCGTCCCACTCAACTTTTGCTCCTTCGATTGCGTTTACAAGGTCTCTTACTCCTACACATGTTCTTCCATTAACTACTCTTAAGCCATCTGTCATCTTTTGATCGACTCTCACTTTTTCTCCGTCTTTAATGATGAATAGTTTTACTTCGCCTTGGAAGTGTTTTACTTCTTGTTTAATTGGCGCTACTTTCTTAAATTCTTTGATTGCTTCATCTGGTGCTGCAAGTGCTGCTGTGCTTAAAATTTGTGTTGCGATAATTGTACTTAATATTGCGTTTTTGACTTTCATTATAAACTCTCCTTTGTTTAGATAATTTTTATTTTACTTTATCTTAATTATACAATATGCTTATAAATATTTCTAGTTTTATTTAAAATATAAAAATGGGATGAGCATAAAGCGCCCATCCCATGTAAAAAATTTTCTTAAATTATTTTCTTAGTATACTCTTGCCTGCATACACTGCTGTGTCATCTAGCATGTATTCGATTCTAAGTAATTGATTATACTTAGCAACTCTTTCTGATCTAGCAGGTGCACCTGTTTTGATTTGTCCAGTGTTTAGCGCAACTGATAGGTCTGCGATAGTTGTATCTTCTGTTTCGCCTGATCTGTGTGAAATAACTGCTGTGTAATGATTTCTGTGAGCCATCTCGATAGCTTCGATAGTTTCAGTTAATGTGCCAATTTGGTTAAGCTTTATTAAAACTGAGTTTGCTGTATGAGTTTCAATACCTTCTTTGATTCTCTTAGTGTTTGTAACAAATAGGTCGTCACCAACTAATTGAATCTTGTCTCCTAGTCTTTCAGTTAACTTCTTCCAACCTTCCCAATCGTTTTCGTCTAAACCATCTTCGATTGAGTATAGTGGATATTTATTAACTAATTTTTCATAGTAGTCAATCATGCCTTCGTCTGTTAGCTCTGCGTTATCGCTCTTTAGGTAATATTTCTTAGTGTCGGCGTTATATAGCTCGCTTGCGGCAACGTCAAGGGCTAGGTAGATGTCCTTTCCTACTTCATATCCAGCTTTATTAACCGCTTCAATGATAGTTTCGATAGCTTCTTCATTGCTTGATAAGTCTGGTGCATAACCACCTTCATCACCAACTCCTGTAGCTAATTTTCTTTCTTGAAGTACTTTCTTTAGGCTGTGGTAAACTTCTGAGCCCATCCTAAGTGCGTCTCTAAATGTTTCTGCACCTATCGGCATAATCATAAACTCTTGTATGTCAACATTGTTGTCAGCGTGCTTACCGCCATTTAAAATGTTCATCATAGGTACTGGCAATACTTTAGCATTAGTTCCGCCGATGTATCTATAAAGTGGCATGTTTAACTCGTTTGCAGCACATCTAGCAACTGCTAGTGACACGCCAAGCATAGCGTTTGCACCAAGTTTGCCCTTATTTTCTGTTCCGTCAAGGTTTATCATTAGCTTATCAATTGAGACTTGATCTGTTACTTCCATATCAAATATCTCTGGTGCAATTAAGTTGTTTACGTTGTCTACAGCCTTCAATACACCTTTCTTGCAATATCTCTTTGCATCTCCATCTCTAAGTTCCACTGCTTCGTGTTCTCCAGTAGATGCTCCAGATGGAACTATAGCTGAGCCGATTGCCCCTGATTCAGCTAAAACTGTTACTTCTACAGTAGGGTTAGATCTTGAGTCTAACACTTCCATCGCAAATACATCAATAATTCTACTCATTTTAATCCTCCGATACTAAAAGACTCTCGCCAGTCATTTCTTGTGGCTTTTCTATATTCAATATATCTAATAATGATGGTGCTAAGTCTGCCAAGACACCATCTTTAATCTTGTGCTTTCCGTCATTATATAAGATAACTGGAACTGGGTTTGTTGTGTGTGATGTGATTGGTTTTCCTTCATCATCAAACATCGCCTCGCAGTTACCGTGGTCAGCTGTGATTATGGCTGTGAAGCCACATTCCTTTGCCTTTGCTAATAGTTTTGCAAGGCATGTGTCAACTGTTTCAACTGCCTTGATTATTGCTGGAACAACTCCTGTGTGTCCAACCATGTCTGTGTTTGCATAGTTTAGTATGATTAGGTCATAATCTCCCATAACGCTCACAAGCTTATCTGTAAGCTCATAAGCACTCATCTCAGGTTTTAAATCGTATGTCGCTACCTTTGGTGAGTTAATCAATATTCTATCTTCACCAGCAAATTTTTCTTCACGGCCGCCATTGAAAAAGTATGTTACGTGGGCATACTTCTCAGTCTCAGCTATGCGCAGCTGCTTTAGTCCGTGCTTTGAGACAACTTCTCCAAGTGTGTTCACTATCTCTTCGTCTTTATATGCGATGTGAACATTATTAAAGCTGGAGTCGTAGTTTGTCATACACACATAATATATGTCATCTAAAAACTTCCTATCAAAGCCAGTAAAGTCCTTGTTGGTGAATGCATCTGTGATCTGTCTTGCTCTATCTGGTCTAAAGTTTATGAATATAATGCTGTCGCCAGACTTTATTTCAGTTACTTTACCATCATTTCTTATAGCACAAGGCAAGATAAATTCATCAGTCACATCTTCTTCGTATGATTTTTTAATAGCCTCTACAGCGTCATCCGATACAAGATTTGGAGTCTTAGACGTTACAGTCTTGTAATACTTTTCAGTCCTCTCGTAGCGTTTATCTCTATCCATAGCATAGTATCTTCCGCTTATGGATGCGAGCTTGCCGCATGAGATGCTCTTCATATAGTCAAGTATTTCCTTGACATCACTCTTGCCAGAGTGTATGCCAACATCTCTACCATCTAAGATTGCATGTAGGTATGTTCTCTCACCCATGCCTTCTTTTTTACATAGCTCTAAAAGCGCCTTGATATGATCAATGTGCGAGTGCACACCACCATAGCTTAGTAGGCCCATAAGGTGAAGATTAGTATTGTTTTTCTTCGCATGCTCTATCGCCTTAAGGAACTCTTCTTTCTTGAAGAAGTCGCCATTCTTAATATCTCTATTGATCATAGAAAGGTCTTGATAGACAACTCTACCTGAGCCTATGTTTAAGTGGCCAACTTCAGAGTTACCCATCTGTCCCGTAGGCAATCCTACATACTCTGCGCTCGCTTGTAGTTTTGCGTGTGGACACTCTTTAAATAACTTATCTATGGTTGGAGTCTTGGCTCTATATACAGCGTTCGCGTCGTTATCTTTACCAATTCCAAAACCATCTAGTATTATTAGTATTGCCTTTGACATCTTATATCTCCTTAGCAATGGATTCAAAAGACTCACTCTTTAGTGAAGCACCGCCTATTAAGAAGCCGTCGATGTTCTCTTCTTTAGCTAAGTCAGCCGCGTTTGAATCTTTAACGCTACCGCCATATAGTACTCTTAGCTTTTGAGCAAGATTTGGATTCATAAGCTTAACTTTTTCTCTAACGAAACGGCACATCTCTTCAGCATCTTCCTTAGAAGCGCTCTTGCCAGTGCCTATAGCCCAGATTGGCTCATAAGCTATGGCAAAGCTGTTAAGCTTAGAAGCATCTACTCCAAGTAAGTCAGCCTTTAATTGCTTTTCAATCTTATCAAAGTGTCCTCCATCTTCTCTCTCAGACAAAGTTTCGCCAACACATAGAATTACTTCTACATCGTCATCAATTGCCTTAAGGACCTTCTTGTTAATCATCTCGTCGCACTCTTTAAAAATTTCTCTTCTTTCAGAGTGACCTATGATAACAAATTCTGCTCCGCATGACTTAATCATCTTAGTACTGATCTCACCAGTGAAGGCTCCCTTGTCTTCAAAGTAGATGTTTTGTGCACCTATCTTTATATCATTCGATTTTTTAGTTTTATTTGCTAAATAAATATCTGTAAATGGAACTGCGACATAAACATCATAGTAGTCATTAGGCTTTAGCTTCAAATCATTAAAGAAGCCTTCAGTCTCCTTTATATCCATGTTCATCTTCCAATTTGCAGCAAGTAAAAATTTTTTCAAATTTGTCTCCTTATTTATCATTAATAGCAGCTATGCCAGGTAAAACTTTTCCTTCCATAAGCTCAAGTGAAGCACCGCCACCTGTTGAAACGTGTGTAATCTTTTCTTCGTAGCCAGCCTTTTGAACAGCGCTTGCGCTATCTCCTCCGCCGACAATAGTTGTTGCATCGGAGTTTGCTAGTGCTTTGGCGATGGCATTAGTACCGTTTTTAAACTTGTCCATCTCAAAGACACCCATAGGTCCGTTCCAAACTATAGTCTTTGCGCCTAAAAGCTTTTTAGTAAATACATCAATAGTTTCTGGACCGATATCAAGACCCATCATATCATCTGGTATATGATTTACTTCAAAGCATTCAGCTTCTGCGTCTTCTTTTATCTCTTTAGCACATAGAGCGTCAACTGGTAAAACCAAGTCAACTTTCTTTGCATCAGCCTTCTTTAACAGTTCAAGTGCAAGCTCTAACTTATCGTCTTCAACTAAGCTCTTGCCAACGTTCATACCCTTTGCCTTTAAGAATGTAAACGCCATAGCTCCGCCTATAAGTATCTTGTCAGCTTTGTTTAATAGGTTCTCGATTACGCCAATCTTGTCAGATACCTTTGATCCGCCTAGTATAGCAATGAATGGGTGCTTTGGCTCGTCAAGCTCTTTAGCCATGATGTTCATTTCTTTTTCAACTAAAAAGCCTAGTGCTGATGGCAAGAATTTACTTACACCAACATTTGATGCGTGAGCTCTGTGTGAGGTGCCAAAAGCATCATTAATGTAGATATCTGCAAGCTCTGCTAGCTCTTTAGAGAAAGCTTCGTCGCATTTTTCTTCTTCTTTTCTAAATCTAGTGTTTTCTAGTAAAAGAAGTTCTCCTTTTTTAAGATTTTTAGCTGCCTCTCTTACTTCATCATTAACAACTTCTGCGCAAGAGATGAATTTTACATCTCTTCCAAGAAGCTTTTCTAGTTCTTCTTTAACAGGCTTTAGAGTGAATTTTAAGTTGTACTCACCCTTTGGTCTACCCAAGTGGCTCATCATAATCACTTTTGCTCCATTGTCAAGAAGGTGCTTGATTGTTGGAAGCGACTCAAATATACGTTTATTGTCAGTGATTACGCCGTCCTTCATAGGAACGTTGAAGTCGCATCTTAACAATACTCTTTTATCATCAAAATTATAATCTTTTAATGTTTTTTTCATCATTTTATCCTTTTATAATAATTATTCTTGATCAGCAATGTATTTTGCAAGGTCAACAACTCTGTGGCTGTAACCATATTCGTTGTCATACCAAGAAACAACCTTTACTAGATTTCCATCTATTACTAAAGTTAAGAATGGGTCGAAGATTGATGAGTGTCTATCGCCAACGTAGTCAACAGAAACAAGTTCTTCTTCAGCGTATTCAAGTATACCCTTTAATTCATTTTCACTTGCTTTCTTAACAGCTTCGTTGATTTCTTCCTTAGTAACGTTCTTATTTAATTCAAATACAACGTCTGTAAGTGAAACTGTAGGTACTGGTACTCTAACTGCATATCCTGTAAGCTTATCCTTTAGTGATGGTATAACTAGTGCAACCGCCTTTGCTGCTCCTGTAGTTGTAGGGACCATAGACATAGCTGCAGCTCTTGCTCTTCTGATGTCTTTGTGCTTGTGGTCAAGTAAAACTTGATCAGAAGTATAAGCGTGGATAGTTGTCATAAGACCTCTTTTGATACCAAAGTTGTCTTCTATAACCTTAGTTAATGGCGCAAGACAGTTAGTTGTACAAGATGCGTTACTGATTACATTGTGCTTAGTCTTGTCGTATTCTTTTTCATTTACTCCCATAACGATAGTTTTGTCAATTTCGCCCTTTGCAGGTGCAGTTAAAATAACCTTCTTTGCTCCACCCTTGTCAATGTGTTTGTAAAGAGTTTCGTTGTTTTTAAAAGCTCCAGTTGAGTCTATAACGATGTCTACGCCATAGTCCTTCCAAGGAATCTCTGCCGGATCTCTAAATTGAGTATTTGTAATCTTCTTGCCATCTATCATAAAGCCGTCTTCACAAGCTTCACAAGAAACTGATAATCTACCATATAGAGAATCATTTCTAAATAGATGACTAAGTGTCTTTAAATCACCTGAGGCATTGATGTGCACTAATTCTAAGCCGTTGTTTTCTTCAACTAGAATCCTAGCAACATCTCTACCAATTCTACCAAAACCATTAATACCAACCTTCATTTGTTGACCTCCTTAATTATTATTAAAATATTTTTTATCTTCTAAACCTTCAGGCAAATAATTTTGCTCAGGTTTTTTATCCTTATAATTGTGTGGATACTTGTAGTCCGCGTGATCTCCAAAGACCTTCTTGTCGTTGTTGTGTGCGTCTCTTATGTGCAGAGGTATTTGGAACTCTTTAATCTTATCGACATCTGCCATAGCCCTATTGATTGCCATGTAAGTCGAGTTATTCTTTTCAGCAAGCGCCATGTATATGGCTGCGTTACTCAAAATGATGCGAGCTTCCGGCATACCTATGGCTTTGACTGCATAAAAGGCTGATGTCGCAAGCGTCTGTGCATTAGGATCGGCAAGTCCTATATCTTCTGAAGCAAATATCACTATGCGCCTAGCAATGAATAATGGGTCCTCGCCATTGTTTAGCATGTGAGCTAGATAAAAGACTGTTGCATCAGGATCTGAGCCTCTCATACTTTTAATAAAGGCAGAGATTGTGTCGTAGTGCATAGTCGAGCTCTTGTCGTATGAGTGAGCTCTCTCAAATACTAAGCCTTTGACGTCCTCGAACTTTATCTTTCTTGTCATATCGCCCTCAACGTCTTGACTAAGAACAGCTATCTCTAAAAAGTTAAGCATGTTTCTCGCGTCACCGTTTGATATCCTTACTAGATAGTCTAATGCGTCTTCATCTATACTAGCCTTTAGTGAGGCAAGACCATTGGCTTCGTCAGTCAACGCTTTCCTCGCAAGCACTTTTAAGTTCTCTTCACTCATCTTCTCAAGCCTTATTATGAAACACCTTGATATAAGCGCGCTATTGACCTCGAAGTATGGATTTTCTGTCGTCGCACCTATGAGCGTTACTGTTGAATCTTCAACATAAGGTAGGAGAAAATCTTGCTGTGCTTTGTTGAATCTGTGTATCTCGTCAACAAAGAGTATGGTCTTTTTGTTCTCTTCTAAAAGCCTCTTAGCTTCTTCGACTGCCTTCTTTAAATCGCTCACTCCACTACCCACGGCACTTATCTTGATAAAGTTTGACTTGCTTGTGTTAGCAATGACGTTAGCAAGTGAAGTCTTACCTGTGCCTGCAGGACCATATAGTATTAGCGATGGAAGTCTGTCTGCCTTGATTGCTTTGTATAGAAAAGAGTTCTTATTGATGACTTTTTCTTGACCGATATAGTCATCTAGACTCTTCGGTCTAAATCTTTCAGCCAAATTTTGACCTAATTTTAAATTTTTTTCTCTTTGCATATCAAACAAATTCATTCTCTCACCGTTTTTATTATATCAAATAAGATGCAAGATGTCCAACATTAAATTATTTTATTCTAAAATTAATTTTTTTAAGTAAAAACTTAAATATTTTTAAATATTTTTAAAAAATATATTGACATTTTTAATTCTTAGATATATAATCTTAAGCAAGGAGGTCAATATGATTAATAAAGCATTAAATGAATGTCCTGTGTGCGGATCAAAACTATACATAGAAAGGCTAGTTTGTGAAAACTGCAACACAAGCATAGAAGGAAGATTTGAAAACAGTTCTTTCTACAAGCTTAACGCTGAGCAGATTGACTTTATCAAAACTTTTTTGTTAAACAGAGGCAATATTAAAGAGATTGAAAGAGCTCTTGGTATATCCTACCCTACTGTAGTTAAGAAACTCGATCAAATAAATGAGATCATCTCTGATCGCAAGAGTAGTACCAGCGAGAAAGATATACTTGAGTTATTAAATTCCGGTGCAATAAGCAGTAGTGAAGCAGAAAAAATGCTTCTTGAACTAAAGGAGGTTTAAAATGTCTGAAGAAAAAATTATGATCCTTAAGATGTTAAAGGATGGAAAGATTAACGAAGAAGAAGCGCTAAAGCTTCTGAATGCAGTTGGTGCAAAGAAAAATGAAAAGCAATACAAGCCAAACAACAAACACGAAGTTCATTACAACGCTGAAGGCTCTGATTACATGGATATGTCAGATAAGTTTGCAAACAAAATCTCAAACTTTGTTAATAAGATAGTGAATAAATCCTTGCATGTTGCTGAAGAAGGCATGAAGAATGGCCGTGTATATGCAAACCTTAACTTCGATATGGACAATGGACTAAAAAAGAAAAAGTTCGCGACACTTAAGTTAGATTTAGACAAAAAGAAAAAATATGATTTAATTATAAACAATACTAATGAAAAGATAGAGATACTTCCATCGAACTCAGATCAAATTGAGGTCTATGGCAAGATATATTATACAGATAAGAAAGATATACCAGAAAATTATGAGTTCATCAACTGCTATATTGATGATAAAGAAGTTCTTATAGAGCCAAACTACTCTGAACTTACAAAGAAGGACTTTGCTGTAAGCCTAAAGGTATTAGTGCCTGCACAATCCTTTGCAAATGTTAAAGCTACAACAAGCAATGACAAGATAGTACTTGACTCTATCATATGTAACGAGCTTTACTTAACAACAAGCAATGACTATATCAAAATTGAAGATTCAATAATTAATAAGTCGGAGCTTAAAACAACTAACGACTCAATAAAGATTAAGGACTCAAAGTTCACTGATCTACTAATAAATACAACAAATGCTGAAATAACTTTATACAACACTCCATTCGTTAATTTAGAAGCGCACACAACAAACGCTTTTGTTGATGTAAAAGATGTATTCAACTGTGCAGAGAACATCATTGTTACTAACAGCAATGGACCTGTCACTGTCGAATTAGAGAGTGTAAGCAAGAATGTTAAGCTAAACCTAAGAGGCATAAATAAGTATACTTGCCCAGCTGTCTTTGATGACGATAGATATGTTCTTAACAGAGATAACGACGAGCTAACAACTGCCTCACTAAATAACGATTCAGACCTTACTCTATTCGGTGATATAAAAACAAGCAATGGACCTATAATCATCGAGTAGTTTAATATTCCCATCAAAAAAATCCTGACCACATGGTCAGGATTTTTCATTTATTAATTGTTTTGTTCGTCTATAATCTTTTGGAGCTCTTTCATAAATGACTGAGTATCTTTAAACTCTCTATATACTGAAGCAAATCTTACATATGCAACTTGGTCTATCTCTTTAAGACCTTGCATTATAAGCTCGCCTACTTCGTTGGAAGAAACTTCCTTCTTCATAGTGCTCATAAGCTTTTCTTCGACGCTATCTGCCAAGCCTTCAATTTGACTTAAGCTAACAGGTCTTTTCTCGCAAGATTTTATTACGCCCTTTAATATCTTACTTCTGTCAAATGTCTCTCTGTCTCCGTTTTTCTTGACAACTATTAAAGGTGTTTCTTCAATTTTTTCATATGTTGTAAATCTTTTTTTACAGCGAAGACACTCTCTACGTCTCCTAATCGCAGTACCCTCATTAGTAGGTCTTGAATCTAATACTTTTGAATCTTCGTAAGAACAAAAAGGACACTTCATAATTAATTATTCTTTAAAAAATCAGGTACTAGTAAAGTATCGTTAAAGCTTGAAGTGCTTTCACTTCTGCTTTCTTCGTTCTTTTCTTCTTCAGCTTCAGAGTCTTTATTTGCATCCTTTTTAGCAGGTTTAGATCCATCGTCAAACTCTGTAGCAATAACAGTTATCTTTATAGAGTCGCCAAGGCTTTCGTCAATACCAGCACCGAAGATGATGTTTGCATCGTCAGCAACTGATTGTCTGATTAAGTCTGCTGCTTCGTTAACTTCGAACATACCAAGGTCTGTACCACCAGTGATGTTTAATAGAACGGACTTAGCTCCTTCTATAGATGTTTCAAGTAGTGGTGACTTGATTGCAAGTTTTGCTGCATCTGTTGCTCTGTTATCTCCTTGAGCAAAGCCTATACCCATATGAGCGATACCCTTTTGCTCCATGATAGTCTTAACGTCAGCAAAGTCTAGGTTGATTAGGTTTGGAACACTAATAAGGTCTGATATACCTTGAATACCTTGTTTTAATACTTCGTCAGCCATAATGAATGCATCTTTTAGTGATGTCTTCTTGTCAGCTATTTGAAGTAGTCTATCGTTTGGTATAGTTACTAGTGTATCAACAACTTCAAGTAGTTGGCTAACACCTTGAGATGCGTTCTTAGCTCTCTTCATGCCTTCAAAGCCAAATGGTCTTGTAACAACGCCTACAGTTAGTATGCCTTGTTCCTTAGCGATTTGTGCAATGATAGGTGCAGCACCAGTACCAGTTCCACCGCCCATACCAGCTGTGATAAATACCATGTCAGTGCCTTTAAGCATTTCAGTGATGCCTTCTTTATCTTCAAGAGCTGCTTGAGAACCTACTTCTGGATTAGCTCCAGCTCCTAGTCCCTTAGTTACCTTATCTCCTATTTGAATTTTGTTTTGTGCCTTTGATGATGCAAGAGCTTGTCTATCTGTATTAACAGCAATAAATTCAACACCCTTTACACCTGCATCAACCATTCTGTTAACGGCGTTGTTACCTGCTCCACCAACACCTATAACTTTAATCTTTGCAAATTGGTCAATTTCTACATCAAAATCAATCATTTACGAATCCTCCTTTTTATACTAAGTTTTAATTATTTACTCTATTACTTATATTCTACCACAAAATTTACATTTTGTTTAGTATTTTTCTTCTAATTGTTGCAAAATTGTTAAAAATTCTTCCTCCAAAGACAAATATTGCTGCATAATATAGAGGTATGCTTAAGATATCTCCAAGCCATGTCAGTAGTGCAGCGATGATGGAGTTACCTATAAGGCCTGATAAAAATAGCTTATTATTAAAATTATTGTCCAAGTATGCATTCAAGCCGCCAAAGACTGAGTCAATCGCTGCAAGTAGTGCCATGGATATATACAATGAATAATATGGATTGTAGCTGTATGGTAATAGGTAGCCTATGAGTATACCAATTACTATACCTATGATTGCAATAATCATTTTTTATCCTCTCCTGTCAAAGTTTTTGAATATATAATCTTATCTTCGTCTATCTTTTTCTTAACAAGCACCTTTTCTTTTTGTTCAATCTCAAGCTTAATTGGGTTTATGGTCTCTAGTATGCTTGCAAAGGTACCTGGTGATTTTATTGCTGAGTATAATTTATCACTGTTGCCTATCGCCTTTATAATGAAAGGTGCACCCTTAGTTCTGCCGTTGAGTCTAACGACAGGGCCGTTGCACTTAACGCCTGTTCTCGAATAAACTCTCAGGTCGTTTATAGATATGGCCTCAGCACCTGAAGTTCTAAGATCATTAATTATTCTTAGTAGGTCGCTATCGTGAATAACATCGGTCCTCTTGACAGGTCTATCGACACTCTCTTCCGTAATCGTTAGAACTATGCCTGCACCTTCAAGGTCCACGTCGCCTGATATCATCTCATAAAAAACTTTTTCATCCTTTAAGAACTTTAAGAACTCGCTATCGTTCTTGACAAGTTTCTCAAGAGTCTCAAGTTTTTTGTCTTGCTTCTCAAGCTCTTCATTGATGCTCTTTATCTCAGCTTTTAAATTTTTTATCTTAGTACTCGTCTCTTTCATCTTGTTTATGCTTAAAGGCTCGAAAAACTCTTTGCCTGTCTTTAAGTATAAGCCTAAGAAGACACCTATTAAAAGATAAATTATGACAAGCACAATGCGTTTAGTCTTGTATTTCATTCTTGCACTTCATAAACAGGCTTAGCATACAAGAACTCGATACTCTTTTTGTATCTAGGTATAACTATGTCATCCCTTGCTGTCAATGTTACTTGATAGTTATAGTTTTGAAGCTCGTCCTTAATTCCGCCCTTAAACTCTATAGCCGATTGCATGGTGTCGGCGTCGCCTATAGCCTTGATGACTATAGGCGCTGACATACTGACTCCGCCGACCTCTATATGTTTACCTGCACTTACTATCTCTGTAAATGATGTGTATCTCTCTTCGTTTATTGAGATGGCTTCTGCTCCTGCACTGTTCAAAACGCTTATAGTGCTAAGTACTAAGTCGATGTCATTTTGTATGCCGAAGCCTACTTCTCCATCAGCAAGCTTAGGCTCATCTATAGTTAATATGATGCCCTTGCCTTTTAGATCAGTATAGCCTGATATCATTTTATATTTTTCAGTTTCTTCGTATAATTTCTTTGCTATCTCATTGTTGCTTGATCCAGGTTTTTCATACTCTCTAAGCTTGTCTTCTGTCTCGTCAAGCCTTTGCAATAGTTTATCTCTTTCAGACTCCAGAGATTTAACCCTTTGTGCAAGCTCCTGCGCTCTCTTAACATTTAAGGGGTTGCCAACTGTTTTTCTAACCGTCTTAAGCTGCATCGTTATGGCTATACCTACAACTACGCAAGCAATGAATAACATTATCTTTTTCTTATCAATTTTCATCTATTCACCCGTATCTAAAACTACAACAGGCGCTTTGCCCTTGTTAAACATAATCATCTTTGGGACCTGTCCTTTGTCCTTAAGCTTAATCATAAGCTCGTTTAAAACCTTCATCTTGTATCTGATGTCCTTTAACTCACCTAGCTGAACAACAAGTCCATTCCTATAGTTAAGTGAAACCTCTAAGTCTGCATTCTTCTCTATAGTCTTAATATCTTTAACTAAATTATTAGCGCTCATCTCAACTATAAGCTCTTGTAATGAAGCACCAACTTCCGTATTATAAAAGTTCTCTCCTTGTTCAAGATGAGTCTTGTCAAAGTTCTTTATTAGTGGGTAACCGTCCTTGTATGAATTACTATTCTCCAGTACGGTACCCTTTTCGTCAATGTAGATGTACTTAGAGTCACTATAGAACTCAGCTGCAATCAATCTTTCTTTAATCTCTATACTTATAGTGTCCTTTGAAGACATAGAAAGGTGTGCATCCTCGACATATGGGTTAACTTTAATCTTTGCCTTTGCTTCTGCTAAGCTTTGCTTAAGTATGTTCTCGCCAATCTCAAGTTCACTCGCCTTTATGATCTCATCTGTTGACAAGTTTTTATTGCCTGTAACTTTTATATTCTTTAGGCCAAAGAGTTTTGTATTGAATATAAACAAGATGAAGGCAAAAACAATTACAGTAATTACGAAGAATCTCATCAGACTTCTCCTTCTTTGTCTTTGCTTCTTTATTCTGTTTCTCCTTATATCCTTTTTACTCATTGGTTCCATAATTTCACCTTTAAACAGTTTTTATAATTATATCATATATCTCATCAATAGCGTTTTTGTGAAATATATTCTTAAGTCCCTCTTGCATTGACTTGTAAACATCTTCGTTATGAAGTATTTTATTGACCTCTTCGTATAATAGGTCTTCGTTAAGATCCTTCTCAAGAATCATCTTTGCAGCGCCCATCTCTTCAAAGTAGCGTGCGTTATACTCTTGGTGGTTCTCAACAACATAGGCCTTTGGTATTATAATGACAGGTTTCCTAACACAGGAGACTTCATTAAGTGTAAGCGCCCCTGCACTCGTGATAACCATGTCAGCATCTATCAAAGCCTTTGGCATATCATATAGATACTCTCCAACGCGAATATTAGATTTAGTGTAATCAATACCTGCCTTATCAAGTTCTCCCTTGAACCAGTTGTATGCATAAGTTCCACTTACGTGGAAAATGTTGAAGTCCATGTCCTTATAATGCTTCTTAATCATATCAAGCACAGTCTCATTGATAGACTTTTGTCCACCGCTTCCGCCAAATGATAAGACAATTTTTTTGTCGTTATCAAAGTCGTAGTAGGACTTGTGATCTGCCTTCTCATGTATATCATCAAAATCTTTTCTAATTGGTATTCCAACTATATTAGTAACGTCTTCTTTATTAAGAAGCATCTTTGTATTCTCATTCGTAACTAGTATCCTAGTCGCCCTCTTCTTCAAAAGTCTTGTTGTGATGCCTGCGTGAACATTAAGCTCGAAGATTACTGACTTGATCTTCAGCCTTTGTGCTTCATAGACAAGTGGGCCCGATACATAGCCACCCGTACCTATGACAAGATCCGGCTTAAAGTCCTTGATTATCCTTTTGCAATCACCAAGCGATTTGAAAAGAAGTCTCAAAAACTTCAAAGCATCCTTTGGGTTCTTCTTCGGTATCTTAACAATGTCTATGCCTTTGAAGACTATGTCTTCTTTAGCAACAAGTCTTTCTTCAAGACTGCCTTTTCTGCCAACGTATATTACTTCATGATTATTCTCAATTAATTTCTTTGCTATGGTCATGGCTGGGTATATGTGTCCACCTGTGCCACCACCTGTTACGATAAATCGCATTACTTCACCTCTGAATTTGCACTCTTAGATATATTTAACAGTACTGCTGCTAGTATCATATATATGATTAAAGATGTACCACCATAACTAATAAATGGTAGTGTAATACCTTTAGATGGCACTAGGTTAACAGATACCGCTGCGTTTATCCAAAATTGTATAGCTATAAGTGAGCTGATGCCACTTGCAAGCATAAGTCCGTATCTATCCTTTGCTCTTGCAGCTGTTAAATATCCTTTAATGATTATAACAGAAAACAAGGCAACAATGCAAATCATACCTAAGAAACCAAGTTCTTCACCACATATAGCAAGTATATAGTCGTTATAAACTTCTGGTATATAGAAGAACTTTTGCGTGCTTCTACCAATGCCAACACCCGATAGGCCGCCATTGGCATAAGCAAATAAACTTTGTGCCGGCTGCCAACCTGCGTGTCTTATATTCTTAATTGGATCTAGGTAGCCAAAGATTCTCTCTCTTCTAAATGTGTTTCTAAATATCGCAAGGTATACAACACCTGCTCCACCTATTAAGGCAGGCGGTATTATACCAAGCGGTGCGCCACCTATGAAGTACATGATAGATAGAGAGCCTGCAACTGTTACTGCAGTACCTAAGTCCTTTTGTATGTATATAATTCCAGAAAAGAATGCGATGATGGCTATAGGCACTACGACGATGTTTTGCATATTTCTTCTATTCATCTTAATTCTGCTCATATATGATGCCATGCAAAAGACTGCTGCAACTTTGATTACGTCAGAAGGCATGAAAGAGAAACCACCTAAGTTGATCCACCTCTTCGCTCCTTTACCGAAGTCAGTACCTAGTGGTGTAAGCTTTAGTATCAATACTAAAACTATACTTGATATTAGCATAAAGCTTATAAAGAATCTTGTATCATACTTTTTATAATCAATCCTATAAGCAATTAATGATAGTATTGCCCCTGCTAAGACAAAGACTAGGTGCCTTGTTAAAAAGTACACCCCGCCATACTTACCATTCTCAAGCTGATAGCTGTATGGGTATGAGCTTGTATATACAAGCAGTATGCCTAAGATGATTAGACATATAACAGATATTAAGATGTGATAATCAGGTGCATTACTTCTATTTTTCATTTACTTCAACTCATTTACTAATTTTTTAAATTCAAGTCCGCGTTCTTTGTAGTTTTTGTATATTCCCCAGCTTGCGCATAGTGGTGACAATAGTACTATGTCGCCTTTTTGTGCATGCGAGCGAGCAACTGTAACTGCTTCTCTCATATTTTGAACCATAGTTATCTTGTCGTAGCCAACATTATTGAAAGCCTCTTTGATCTTATCCTTTGTTTGGCCAAATAATACTAGGCTTCTAATCTTATTCTTCGCCTTCGATGCAAAGTCTTCGAATGGTATGTTCTTATCATAGCCACCTGCAATTAAAACTATGCTCTTGTCAAAGGCTTCTACCGCTTTAAGAGACGCATCAGGGTTAGTGCCCTTAGAGTCATTATAGTACTCAACATCATCAAGCGATCTAACGAACTCGATTCTATGCTCAACCCCCTTGAAGTCCTTTATCTCTTTAACTATGTCTTCTCTCTTAACACCAAAGACTTCTAGAGCAAGAGTTGCTGCCATAAGGTTCTCGTAGTTGTGACGACCCTTTATGAATATATCGTCCTTGTTTATGACAATGTTTTTATCTTTGTCAACTATGTTTGGTGCGATGTAGTTCATATCTACTAAATCTTTTTCTTTTGATGAGAAATATAGTATATTTGTATCTTGATCCACCTTATTTAAGGCGATATCGTCATAATTAAGTATCAAATATGACGACTTGTCCATATTTTTATAAATTTTCTTCTTCGCCTCTTCATAAGCTTTGAATGATCCGTGCCAATCCAAATGATCTGGTGTGATATTTAGTATGATGGCAATGTTAGGTTTGAAATCTTTTGTGTACTCTAATTGAAAGCTTGATGCCTCTATGACGTGTGTGTCATAGCTTGCTGCTTCAAGTAGTGGCGAGACTCCAATATTGCCTATGACATTGACATTGTAGCCAAGGTCTTTAAGCACTTTGCCGATGAATGTTGTTGTAGTTGTCTTTCCGTTAGTACCTGTGATAACGATGAACTTATGATTCTTAAAGTCTCTATAAAGTATTTCTATATCAGAGACTATCTCAACGTTCTTGTCTACAAGGTAGCGAATTATATCTGAAGATGGTTTTATTCCAGGGCTCTTTAACACAAAGCTAAACTCGATGGCATCAAGCTCAGTTCTTGTTAAAAATTTAATATCGTCAAGGTTCTCGTTTGCCCTGTCCTTTAAGATTTGATCCATGTTGTCATCGTAAACATAAACATTAGCTCCTTTACTTATAAAGTATAAAGAAGCTCCGTAGCCAGATATTCCATATCCTAAAATCAGAATATTTTTGTCCTTGTAGTCCATATTATCACCTCAAAAATATTACTAATGATGCCACGCATAGAACTAGTGTCCACACGCAAAACATCATAACAACTTTAGTCTCTTTCATGCCTTTCATCTCAAAGTGGTGGTGCAGTGGACTCATAAGAAAAACTCTCTTACCTGTCTTTTTGAACACCACTACCTGTATGATAACCGAAAGTGTTTCCATAATCAAAACTAAAGCATATATAATCATGTAGAAGTGCAGTCCTAGTAGTATAGTTAATATTGCTAAGACGCCTCCTAAGAACAATGATCCAGTGTCACCCATAAAAATTTGTGCTGGGTACTTGTTAAATAATAAAAATCCTAGTAGCGATGCAAACATTATTATTGAATATGCGTATGTTGTCATATTTGAAATCTTTAATGAGAATATCGCTAGTGTTAGTAGTATGATAGACATAACGCCTGTCGCAAGTCCGTCAAGTCCATCTGTTAAATTAACTGCATTTGTGCTTGCAACTAGTATGAAGAAGTTAAGTAAGATTACCCACTTACCTAAGTTCACTTCTTTGTAGAATGGTATAGATACCTTAGTTCCTACTAGTTTGTATGCAAAGTATGCTATAAGAGCTGAGAAAAGCATTTGCAATAATAGCTTTTGATATGCCCTTAAGCCTAAATTTCTGTGCTTAAAGAATTTTATATAGTCGTCTAAAAAACCTACAAGGCCATAAGCAGTGCTGCCTAAGGCAAGTAGTATGATCTCTTTTGTAAAGACAAAGCCCATAAGGTATGAAGCGATAAGCGCTAGTAGTGAACTTACTACGAACAAGACTCCACCCATAGTCGGCGTGCCTGCCTTCTTTAGATGCGATTTAGGTCCTTCCTGTCTTATGTTTTGTCCAAGTTTGTACTTTCTAAGCTCTGGTATGATTATCTTCGCAAGTATGCAAAGTATAAGAAAGCTTAGTATCGATATGATTATGCTGTATGTCTTTATATTTTTAAACATCTTAGTCCCCCAAATCTAATACAACTATAGAGTTCTTTCTTACTTCTTTATCCGCTTGAGGACTTTGCTTCTTAACAATGCCATCTCCATTGATTCTTAGCTTAATGCCAATCTTCTCAGCTAGTCCTAATGCCTCATCACGAGTCATACCTTTGAAGTCCGGTGTAAGAATTGTATTTTCCTTCTTAACTTCAACATCAAGCGTTATAACAGTGCCCTTTTCAACATAGACACCTGGCTTTATGCTTTGTGATATGATTACTGATTCTTCTGTATATTCTTTATAATTAGTATCAAAACTTAGTGATAGGTCTGCAAGTTCAAGTCCCGCTTCACCCATAGTCTTGTCTTTTAAGTTAGGTACTTGTACCTTTTCATTCTCAACTTCTGTAACCTCGCTAGCTGGAGGTATTTTGTAGTAGTCGATTATAAATTTTGCTACATCTTGGAATATAGGTGCCGCAACCAAAGAACCGTATGCAATACCGCTTCTTGGCTCATCCACAATTGCAAGTACTACAAACTCTGGATTATCGATAGGGAAAGCTCCTACGAAGGACGATATATATGCGTTCTTCTTGTACTTACCATCAACTATCTTTTGTGCTGTACCTGTCTTGCCGCCGATTCTGTAGCCTTCTATCCTTGATCTTTTGATGTGCCCGTCTCTAACAACACTTTCAAGAAGTCTTCTCATATGCTCACTTGTATCTTCTGAAATAACTTTTCTTCTAACAACACTCTTTGGTGTGTCTATGACATTGCCAAAGTCATCAACAGTCTTTAAAACAAGCTTTGGTTTATAAAGCGTACCGCCATTAACAACAGCGCATATTGCGTTCGCCATCTGTATAGGTGTTACCGCAAGACCGTGTCCATATGACATAGTTGCAAGCTCAACTGGACCTATAGTATCAAAGTTTGTTGGAAGTATACCTAAGCTCTCGCCAGGTAAGTCGATGCCACTTTTTTCGCCGAAGCCAAAAGCCTTTGCGTATCTAAACAGGTCTTTCTTGCCTAAGATGTTACCTATTTGCACGAAGGCAACGTTACAAGAGTTGTTTAGCGCCTGTGATATATTTTGTGTGCCGTGAGCTTTGTGCTCGGCGCATGATAGTGTTCTTCCGAAGATGTTTATAGAGCCTGAACAAGAGAATGTCATGTTGTCATTTAGCTTGCCTTCTTCTAGTCCTGCTGCAAGGTTTATTACCTTGTAAACAGATCCCGGCTCATACGAGTCACTTATAGCGTTGTTACGCCACTTATCAAATAATATTTGATTCTTCTCTTCATCCTTTGCCTCGTCCCAAACTTCTTCTTCAACATCGTCCGGCTTATTTCTTGGGTCGTTTAGGTTGAATCTGCCAGTATTGGCTAAGGCAAGTATAGATGAGTCTCTTGGGTCCATAACTATGATCGATACAGACTCAGCGCTTTGCTTTTCTCTCGCAGCGTCAGCTATCTTTTCTACTTCTCTTTGAAGTTTTTCGTCAATAGTTAGAACGACGTTAACGCTCTTTTTACCCTCTATAATCCTTGCTTCTTGGTTAGGAAGCGCGTTTTTCATGTTTGCTTCAAGCTGTTGAACCTTCTTAGAATCTCTACCTTCTAAAGCCTCATTAAGCTTAACCTCAAGGCCATTGATACCAACGTTGTCAATATCATTAAAGCCAATAAGCTGAGATGCTAAATCGTTAAATGGGTAGTATCTCTTAGCTTTTTCTTCAATTTCAAGAACAGTTTTAAACTTGATGCCTGCCATGCTTTCTTTAAGCTTCTTGTAATCATCAAGTTCCATCTCTTTAACAACTCTAATTCTCTTTTTGCTCTTGATTCTATCTAGTATATCTTTTGCATCCTCTTTAGTTATCTCAGATATCTTTGTTGAAACTTCTTCAGCTATATCGTTATACTTCTTCTCTCTCTTTAACTTCGCTTCTTCCTTTTCATCCTCATCTTCTTTGAATGGAGCACTCCATATAGTTACGATGTTTTTATTTACCGCTAATGGTTTATTATTTCTATCGTATATGTAGCCTCTTTGATTGCCAAGGCTGACCGCCTTAGTCCATTGACCAACGGCGTACTCTTTCAAGCCCTTCGCACCAGTTATCTGCACTGAGAATAATTTAATTAAAAATACTAGTATTATTAATCCAAAAAAAGCCAGTACAGTCAAAATCCTATTATACTTATTAGGAGTTTTAAACTTGCCTGTCTTTCTTCGTCTTATATGTCTATCGCTATTTCGCGTTTTCATTTTCTGTCACTTTCTTCTATATTTTTATCGATGTCATGATCAAGACTAACGATAACTTTATCGTCAATCTCTTTTTCTGCAGCATTATTTGTATTTATGTTTAATATTTGACTTTCATTAGGGTATATCATTCCAAGCTTAGTCCTTGCTTCGAACTCTATAGCTCCTGCATTCTTAAGGCTTTCAAGCTTTGCTGTTTCATCTATAAGACTAGCTTTAAGTCTTGAGATTTCAGCATTGCTATGGTTTATAGAGTTTTGCACTCTAGTTACTCTATCTGCGCAAAAAACAAGCATAGTAAATATCATTCCAAGTGCAAGAGCACAAAGAACTGTTCTAACAAAGAAGACATTAACTACTCTCTCCTTTGCTTTAGATCTACTCTTTAAATTCTTTTTAACAAGTGGTCTACTTATTGTTCTTTCTTGCGAATAAACTGGACTATCATATAATTTTCTCGCTGCAGATGACATAATATTCCTCCCTCTATACTCTTTGAGCTATCCTAAGCTTTGCACTCTCACTTCTAGGATTAGCTTTTAATTCTTCTTTGCTTGCTACAAGCGGCTTATTGTTTACAAGCTTTAGCTTTCTCTTATGATTGCATGTACATATAATGCTCTCAGGTGGGCAAATGCAATCAAGCGTATTAAACTTAAATATGTCTTTTACAATTTTATCTTCCATCGAATGAAATGTAATTATCGCTATCCTACCGTCCGTATTTAATATATCGATAGCGTCTTGCAAAGCAGCATTTAGTGCGCCCAGCTCGTCATTTACCTCTATCCTTAAGGCTTGGAATGTCTTCTTTGAAGGGTGTTTGTTCTCTCTCGCCTTCTTAGGTATTGCTCTTTTGATCACATCAGTAAGTTCGAATGTCGTCTCTATCGGCTTTTCTTCTCTGTATTCGCAGATGAATTCAGCTATCCTTCTAGCCCATCTCTCTTGCGAGTACTTGAAGATGACCTCTTCTAGTTCCTCTTTAGAGTATGTATTAACGATGTCGTATGCCGATTTGCCACTTTCTTGATCCATGCGCATATCAAGTTTGGCATCAAGTCTGTATGAAAAGCCTCTGTCCTTGTTGTCAAGCTGATATGACGATACACCTATGTCAAGTAGTATGCCATCAAGGTGCTTAATACCTAGACTTTGGCAAATGGCTTTAATATTTCTATAGTTGTCGTGAACTAACTTAAAATTGCCACCAACACTACTTAGCACTTCGTTTGCCTTATTAAGAGCTTCCTTATCCCTGTCAACACCTATAAGTAGTCCGTCGTCACTTAGCCTTTTTAATATCTCTTGTGAGTGACCTGCTCCGCCTATGGTTCCGTCTAAGTAAATGCCGTTAGGCTTTATATCAAGGCCATTAATCACTTCTGAAAGCATTATAGGTACGTGCTTAAACTCCATAACTAATCTCTCTTTATATTGTTTGCAAGCTCTTCAAGAGGTGCGACAGTTGCCTTGTAGTTCTTATAAACTTCTGTATCCCAAATTTCGATTCTCTTTCTAACACCAATGATGTAGACGTCACCCTTTATATCCATCATCTCTCTAAGCATCTCAGGAAGCATTACACGGCCGTTCTTGTCCATGTTTGCTTCGTTCATATAAAGGAACATCTCACGTTCAAATTTTCTGTTTTCTAAGACAGTGTCAGGTAGATCATCGAATTGCTCAAGCTTTTTCTCGTATGTTTCGCGGTTATAAACGTAGATACATCTGTCGTATCCTCTCGTGATTATGAAGTCTTTACCAAGTTCATCACGCATTTTAGAGGGTATGATAACCCTCCCGTTTGAATCAATACTATGTTTGAATAAACCCATGAACATTGATAACACCTTCTTAATGCATTCGAAACATTAATAACCATTTCGAACCATTTCTAGCTTTATTACAACCATTTTAAACCATTTTGCTACTTTTTACTACAATTATTACAATCATGTTACAGAAATGTCCAAAAAATACTACTTTAGTATTATTTTTAAGCCTAAATTATTTTTTCTTAAATAAAAAATGACTAGCTTTTACACTAGTCATTAATATCTATGGGCTTATTAACTTTTATATAGAAAATTTAATCTCGATACTAAATTATTTCCTTAAGTAATAAAGAATTAAGTTTAGCACTTTCATTTAATAATTCAACTTTACACTCATATTTATACACTCTAATTACATACTCATCTTTAAATTTAGAAAATTTTGCTTTGCCTATCTCTTTGCCAGCATCATTAAGAAGTAATACTTCTTTTGTATCAGTGTACTCGCCTTCAGCCCTTTCCTTTCTTATTGAGCTAGATACTATGTCAAACTTAACTAACTTATCTTCAATCTTAATAGCATCAGTATTAGACATAAGTTTGTCAGCTTTGATAAATAGTGTTTCTGGATTAAAATATTGATCATAAACAAAAACTCTATATGCAAATGCTAGTAAAACTATAATTAATACAATCAAAAAAATCTTATCGTTAGCTCTTTTTTCATGACTTTCCCAAGCCGCATTGTTCTTTTCTTTCATTTAATTCTCACTCCTTATCATTTTTCTATTTAATACTTTATTCATTTTAATCATATTTCTTAACTTTATCTTTGTCAAGTGATTTTGCACTTTTTTATAGTAAATTTATAAAATTCTATATCTTTCTCTTTATTATAAATAACGCATATAATAAAAAAGAGAGCCTTAGCCCTCTTCCTTAAACAAACTTACTCTGTCATCTTATATATTAAATTTTTTATCATTATTGTGCTGTCTTTGCTTGTGTTTTTCAAACTTATATCTAAATTTTTAAGTTCATTCATAAACTTAAGCAAAAATTTATAGTTATACGCGTGTGCAAGGCTTGATAACTTCTTATACTCATATGGCGATATCTTCAATAGATCTTTTTTCTCTACTTCGCTTTTCTTTTCTATATCGCATACCTTTAGCTCAAGTAGCAATCTTACATTTCTAAATATCATATACGAAGTCTTTATGTCTGCCTCGCCATTAGTAAGAAGCTTCTCATACTCATTAAGTGCCGCAGCTGTCCTTTTGTTATTAATTGCATCTATCATGGCAAAGATGTTGTCAATGGTATTTTCCTTAACAACTTTTTCTATTGCGCCTCGAGTGAGTCTGCCCTTAGCTATATAGCTTGCAAGCTTCTCAACTTCTGATTCAAGGCTATACATATTAACGCTCTCGTCGCTGTAAAAGCCGAGTCTATCGATCAAAAATCTTGCTTCAGCAAAGCCTGCTTCTACGCCCAGCTCGTTAAATTTGCGCGCTGTCCACTTAACAAGGTCCTCTATCTTCTCCTTGTCAAAGCTCACTATGTGATCATTTTTCTTGAAGTGCTTGTAAAATTTAAGCGTCTTC
Source organism: Fenollaria sporofastidiosus (assembly GCF_943169635.2). NCBI lineage: Bacteria > Bacillati > Bacillota > Clostridia > Eubacteriales > Fenollaria > Fenollaria sporofastidiosus. The sequence continues at coordinate 1,041,810 of NZ_OW968186.1, read as the reverse complement.
TTTATGCTATCGTCCTCATCCATAAAGATGATTATGCTTGTGTCAGGCATTTTTCCAAGCTCATCAAGTAAGTCGTCATCGTTAAGGACCTTGATGCTATCATTTGCCTTTCTCACTATGGTAATTTTTTTCTCAGCCATTAGTGGAAGCATGGTGATATTGCTTTTGATATCTTTAACTAAGTTCTCAGAGTACTTAAGGTCTGCAAGGTTCATAAGTCTTTGATTGCTGTCAAGATAATTATCTATAAGTGCATCCAAGGTCTTGTCCATAAGATAAGTCTCTATGCCTTTAAATAGATAAGCGCCGCTCACATTATTCATTTTAACTTCATTTAAGAAATTTCTATAGTTCATATGTCATGTCTCCGTACTTTTTATACTCATAAATAACTATACTTATTATATAAGAAAATATTATAGATAGCAAGCTCAATAAGAAGATGTACTTCTTCATATAATCAAGGTACTTATAATACTCTTTGTAAAAAGTTTTAATCTCGTAAGTATCTCCTTTAAAAATTACGCTAATCATACCTTGCCTGTCAGTTCTGTAAAAGTTTGCGTGTATAGCCTTAAGCCTTTCTAGCGTCTCTTTATGAGGATGTCCATAAAAGTTGTTAAGCCCTTGCGAGCTAATTGCATCTTTAGGTCTAGTCTTCTCCAAAAACTCCTTCGTTGAACTAGTCTTAGATCCGTGATGCGGCGTCTTTAGTATATCAACCTTGCTTAGCTGACTTAGATAATGACTCTCCGCAATTGCTTCTATGTCTCCAGTGAAGAGAATCTTTGTCCCGTGCACATTAAGCGTGAAAACTAATGAGCGATTGTTGCCCTTCAAAGCCTTCGAAGACTTATACATCCTGAGTTTAACTCCGCCTCCAAAGTCTATCCATTCAAATTTTTCAGGATTGATGTACTCGACTCCCTTTTCTATAAGTTTTTGCTTCACATCCTCTGTCGCAATGTCTTTGTAAAAGCAAATTTTCTTTACTTTAAAATCATCTAGCAGATATACAAGGTTGCCGTAGTGGTCTTTGTCAAAGTGCGAGATAAATATCATGTCTAAAGTATGAATTCCATAGTTCTTCAAAACATCTTTAAGCGTTCTGTCATAAGAAAATGACGTACCCATAATGTCACCTGCAACATCAACCATTATCTTCTTTCCAGCAATGTCTAGAAGCATCGCTTCCTCTTGGCCTATGCTAATCATATTTAGCGTGTCATAATGCCTTTGGCCTTGCATATATACAAAGCTTCCTGATATTGAGATCACAGCCATCATCATAAGCATAAACCTTATAAGCTTTGCCTTCATATAGCTGAAATTATTTATTAGATAAAAGCCGATTAAGACTATGAAATATGCGAATATCAGTGCATCTTGATTGTAAAGACTGATTTTTAAAATGTCAATTTTGCTTATTAAGAGCAAGACCTCATATAAAGAGCTAAGTACATAGTCTACAATCCTAAATATGATGGCAAGTGGACTTATTAGTAGCGAGGCTAGCAATACTACAAAGCTTATTGTGATGATACCTGAGTAAATTGGCAGCAATAATAAATTTGTGATCAGCGAGATAAAGTTAAACTCGTGAAATGTGTATAGCTGAATTGGAGCAAGAACTAAATTTATTGCTAGCACAAAAAGAAGCGCTTCCTGCATTTTATTTTTCTTGTCTATAAGCTTTTTAAATCTTCTAAACAAAAGTTCTATAGCGTAAGCTGCACCATATGAAAGTAGCATGGAGACCGAAAATACATAGTATGGATTGATTAAAAGTGTTATCATTAAAGCGATGGAGATGATTTGGGCTCGCTCTATGCTTATGTCGTAGACAAAGGCTAGGTCAAGCGCGATAAAAAGTATCATTGCTCTAAGGAAGGATACTGGATAAGCTATAAGCGCGCCATAAATCAGAAGAAAAATTATGCATATAGAGCTCGCCCTTCTCTTGCTTAAGCCAAAAGTGATAAGTATAAAAATGATTGCAAAGCTTATGAGTGATACATGCAGTCCTGAAACCGCAAGTAGGTGCCCAAGACCTACCGAGCGGTATGTTCCAAGCTCATCCTCATCCAAAAATTTCGTGTTCGACATAAATATGGCATTGAGAAAGTTTGCGTTGCTTTCCTTCATAGTGTTTTTTGTAAGTGCATCCAGCTTCTTTTCAAAGGAGATGTTTAATTTCTCTGCAAAAGAGATCTTCCACTTAGCCTTTTCGAAGTCATTAAACTTTATCTTGTACTTGATGTTCTTTGTTAAATAATACATCTTCTCGTTGAACAAGTTTGGATTTGCATTTATACGTATATCTTCAAGCTTAGAGCTAACTATAATCGTGTCAAAGTTCTCCAAATGAGCCTTGCCGCTGTAGTAGGCCTTTAATTTTTCATTGAAAACATTGCCATGTATATTTTTAACAGAAGCAATAAACGTTGAGTAGCCCTCGTACTCCTTAACGTTCTCAACTCGTAATACATACTCATGCCTTTCATTCTTATATTTTTTAAAAATGCTGCGTCCTCTATAGCTTGTGTACAAGGCAGTTAGTGAAAAAACTGCCACAGATAAAATGAGATAAAGCCTAACACGCTTATTAGTGAAGAAACTCACCCCTAATATGATGCCAAGGCTTGCTAAAATGTAACTATTGATATTGAAATAATAAGTGTATATGGCAGCTAAGACCATAATACACGCAAAAAATGAATACTTCCTTCTCATGTCTACCTCTTTATAAAATTATAACACTTAAAAGTAATTTAATAAAGAATTTACTCAAAATAAGTGACATTTGTACAAAAATATATTATAATATACTTGGTGATTCAATGGAAAATGTAATAGAAAATATCAACGATAACAATAGAAAAGAAATTTATAATATCGCCCTAAGAACTGCTGAATTGCTACTTAAAAACGGCTCGGAAGTTTCAAGGGCAAACGATACTGTTAAAAGGATACTCTCAAGCTACGGCTTCTTTGACATACCACTGTTCCTTTCACCTACAGTAATCATAATCGGAGACAGTAGCAATAACTCCTCATTCTACCTCGTTAAAAATATAGAAACAAGAGGTAACAATATTGGCAGAGTTAATATGATTAATGCTTTCTCAAGAGATTTCTGCGCAAAGAAAATAGAGGTCGCAGAAGCAATGCAAAGACTTGATGAGATTGCAGGCAGCAGTGAATATAGCTTCTTAACTATACTACTGATGGCTTGCATAGGCTGCGCTATGTTTACACTAATGCTTGGCGGTAGCACAAATGACTTTTTATGCTCAATATTTACATCAGCCCTAGGCTTCGTTATTAATGAGTATATACTAAAGCTTTCAAAGACACCATTTTTAGGAAACTTTATATCCTCTTTAGTAGCAACATTTGCCGCAGTGCTTTTGATTAAACTACATTTAGGACACAACCTTAATATGATAGTTGTTGGTTCCATACTTCCACTAGTTCCAGGAGTTGCCTTTACATCAGGTATTAGAGACTTCTTAAGTGGCGACTTGATCTCAGGCATAGCAAGAAGCTTCGAGGCAGTCTTTGTAGCAGTAGCCATCGCCTTTGGTGTTGGTAGCGTGCTAGTCTTTATGTCACTAATTGGAGGAATATAATGAACTACGTAATAAAACAATTTGTGCTTGCAAGCATATCATGCGCAACTATATCCGTGCTATTTAATATACAAAAGAAAAATATCTTCCTATGTGCAATCAACGGTGCGATATGCTGGACCTTGTACATGGTTTTGACAGCAAACAAGTTTAACTATATATTCTCTTCACTACTATGCTCACTACTATGCGGCATCTTAGGCGAATTCTTTGCAAGATGGCAAAAAACACCAGTCAATTGCTACTTCATTATAGGCGTAATACCACTAGTTCCTGGCCTTAAGATATATCAGTCAATGAACTACTTCATTACAGACGACCTTAAGAGCGGCGCAACAGAAGGTATACAAGCCTTGTTTATGGCAATCGCCATAGCAGTAGGACTGATGATTGCATCCTCAGTAAGTAAAATATTTAGAAATATAAAAATGCAGCAAGAACTAAAAAAACTAAAAATAATTTATAAAAACAAAAATAAATAATATATCTAGATAGAAAAAATCCACCCAAGTAAATGGGTGGATTTTTTTATACTCTCTTATTGAATATAATATACTACAAAATATTTAAATCAAACCTATATATATTAACATTAGTATATCCCTGTTTACGCAAATCATGATCTAGAGGAACATCTTTTACTTCTATAAGTTCTCCGCCAAGAAGTTCACAAGTACGATACGAAGGTATGTTATCAGGTTTGCAAGCAATTATCAAATAATCCATCTCATGCTTTTTAGCTAAAGTGAACAATAGCTTACACGCCTTCATAGCATAGTGATGGCCTCTGTAAGGTTCGTCAACAGCATAACCGATGTTGCCTCCAATGTATGTATTTGAATTATGCCCAATTCTTAAGTCGCATGCACCTACCTTAGTACCATTTAATAAGCAAATGTCGTAGTAGTATGCAGGCAGCCACTGTTTCTCAGGCTGTGCATCGCATGTCTTTCTAAGATGTAAATATATTTCATTGTCTTTTAAATCATCAGTGTTGTAAAACATTTATTACTCCTTTCTTTATACAGTAATATATATTACGACTTATCATAAAAATCCTTTGAGCTATTATAAATAAGGCGCATATGTATATTTATCGCATATGAAATCTTTCAGCAAAAGAAGAACCCCGTCCATAAATGAACGTGAACCTTTACGCTACGATGAATTAAGCGAAGTGGAAGTTTTTGGCAAACAGAATGTACTAAGCACAACTAATATTTCGCTGATAAAAGAAGAACCTTGTCAATAAATGGACAAGAACCTTTACGCTACGATGAATTAAGCGAAGTGGCAGTTTGAGACAAGCGGAGCATACTGCAGGTATTCGAGCATTGCCGACAAAGCGAACAAGTTCCATGCGCAATTCTGATAAGATTAAAAAAGACAGTTCTAACGAACTGTCTTTTTGTTCAAGTGGCGGCTACCTATTATCCCAGGTCGTCTCCAACCAAGTACCTTCAGCGTTAAGAGCCTTAACTTCCGTGTTCGGTATGGTAACGGGTGTTTCCCTCTTGCTATTGCTGCCACATTTCTTAATAACCATAATTCTTCCAACAAGCGTCTTTTGATCAAGTTTTCGACATATTAGTACAGTTAGGCTTAAAGTATTACTACTCTTACACTTACTGCCTATCTACCTTGTGGTCTTCAAGGTGTCTTACTTAAAGGAAATCTTATCTTAAGGGGGGCTTCGTGCTTAGATGCTTTCAGCTCTTATCCTTTCCAAACGTAGCTACTGAGCTATGCAACTGGCGTTACAACTCATAAACCATTGGTTTGTCCATCCCGGTCCTCTCGTACTAAGGACAGCTCCTTTCAAATTTCCTACGCCCACGACGGATAGGGACCGAACTGTCTCGCGACGTTCTGAACCCAGCTCGCGTGCCTCTTTAATGGGCGAACAGCCCAACCCTTGGGACCTACTTCAGCCCCAGGATGAGACGAGCCGACATCGAGGTGCCAAACCTCCCCGTCGATATGAACTCTTGGGGGAGATAAGCCTGTTATCCCCAGGGTAGCTTTTATCCGTTGAGCGATGGCCCTTCCACGTGGTACCACCGGATCACTAAGTCCTGATTTCTCATCTGCTCGATCTGTTTATCTCGCAGTTAAGCTCCCTTCTGCCTTTGTACTCTTTGCACGATTTCCGTCCGTGCTGAGGGAACCTTTGAACGCCTCCGTTACTGTTTGGGAGGCGACCGCCCCAGTCAAACTGCCCAACTGACAGTGTCCCTAAACCGGTTTACGGCTCAAGGTTAGAATTCCAGCACTACAGGAGTGGTATCCCACTTTTCGGCTCCTCTGATACTGGCGTACCAGGATCTTTGCCTCCCACCTATTCTGTACATGTACTACCGAAATCCAATGTCAGCCTACAGTAAAGCTCCATGGGGTCTTTCCGTCCTGTCGCGGGTAAATGGCATCTTTACCATTACTTCAATTTCACCGGATCCTTTGTTGAGACAGTGCCCAAATCGTTACACCTTTCGTGCGGGTCGGAACTTACCCGACAAGGAATTTCGCTACCTTAGGACCGTTATAGTTACGGCCGCCGTTTACTGGGGCTTAAGTTCTATGCTTCGCTTACGCTAACATTTCCCCTTAACCTTCCAGCACCGGGCAGGTGTCAGCTCCTATACGTCGTCTTTCGACTTAGCAGAAACTTGTGTTTTTGGTAAACAGTCGCTTGGGCCTATTCACTGCGGCCAGATCGCTCTGGCTCCCCTTCTCGCTAACTTACGGGGTCATTTTGCCGAGTTCCTTAACAAAGGTTCTTCCGCGCGTCTTAGGATTCTCTCCTTTCCTACCTGTGTCGGTTTACGGTACGGGTATCATTTATCTATTTAGCGGCTTTTCTTGACAGTGTGAAATCGGCTACTTCTCTACTTTGTTTCGATCCTCATCATAAATCAGCTTAGCCTGGTTATTAGTCCTGGCATGCCTTTTTATTTGAGCGTACTCTTCCATCTGGTACGCTTAGCTTATCCTTCTGTGTCCCCGCTTCATTTATACGATATTTGATAGTACTAGAATTTTTACTAGTTGTCCATCGGCTACGCCTTTAGGCCTGGCCTTAGGTCCCGACTTACCCTGAGGGGACGAGCCTTGCTCAGGAATCCTTAGGTTTTCGACGGGAGTGATTCTCACACTCCTTCTCGCTACTTATGCCAGCATTCTCTCTTGTGTTTCGTCCACAGCGCCTTTCGATACTGCTTCAGCCTATTACACAATGCTCCTCTACCACTCAAGTTGAGTCCACAGCTTCGGTATCCGATTTAGCCCCGGAAATCTTCGGCGCAAGGTCACTCGACTAGTGAGCTATTACGCACTCTTTAAATGTATGGCTGCTTCTAAGCCAACATCCTAGTTGTTTGGGTAACTTCACATCCTTTACCACTTAATCGGTATTTGGGGACCTTAGCTGATGGTCTGGGCTCTTTCCCTTTTGACATAGAAGCTTATCCCACTATGTCTGACTCCTTAGGTTTGTTTTCTTGGCATTCGGAGTTTGATAGGTTTTGGTAATGTATAAACACCCCGCAACCAGTCAGTAGCTCTACCTCCATTAAACATCCTAAAGGCTAGCCCTAAAGCTATTTCGAGGAGAACCAGCTATCTCCAGGTTCGATTGGCTTTTCACCCCTATCCACAAGTCATCCGATGTGTTTTAAACCACACCCGGTTCGAGCCTCCATTAAATTTTACTTTAACTTCACTCTGCTCATGGATAGGTCACCTGGTTTCGGGTCTACTCCTGTAAACTATTTCGCCCTATTAAGACTTGATTTCTCTTCGGCTTCGAAGCTTAACTTCTTAACCTCGCTTACAAAAGTAACTCGCTGGCCCGTTCTACAAAAAGTACAAGATTGCACTTTTCACGTGCTTTCTTTGCTTGTAAACGCAGGGTTTCAGGTTCTATTTCACTCCCCTTTCGGGGTTCTTTTTACCTTTCCCTCACGGTACTGTTCTCTATCGGTCACCAAGTAGTATTTAGCCTTGGGAGGTGGTCCTCCCGTATTCCCACCAGGTTTCTCGTGCCTTGTGGTACTCGTATAGCTTATTGAAATTCTAATATCTTCTCTTACAAGTCTTTCACTTTCTATGGATGATTTTTCCAAGATCATTCGGATATTGTTTTAGTATTTCTTTAAGCGGGCTCTTTCCATTTCGCTCGCCGCTACTTTGAAAATCGATGTTTCTTTCTTTTCCTCGGGGTACTTAGATGTTTCAGTTCTCCCGGTATTGCCTCTATATACTATTTTATTCATATATAGATACTTAAGGTTTGCTTAAGTGGGTTGCCCCATTCGGATATCTCCCTTTCGTTTCTTGTTTGCAGATCTAGGGAGCTTTTCGCAGCTTTCTACGTCCTTCTTCGCCTCTTGGTGCCAAGGCATCCGCCCTGCGCTCTTAGTAACTTGACCTAATTCATTTTTTTAAAATCCTTTAACGCTTATTGTTAAAATTTACTGTATTTATTTTCTTTATAAATGTCGTTTCGTTTTCATTTGATTATGGTTATTAAGTTTTATTTGGTTTTTGGATCTAAAAGGATTTGCACCTTTTTTAAGTTCTTCAAGATCCATAATGTTTAGCTGATATAGTATATCATAAAAAATATACCTTGTCAAGGTTTCTATGGTGGACCTGGGTGGACTCGAACCACCGACCTCACGCTTATCAGGCGTGCGCTCTAACCACCTGAGCTACAGGTCCATAAAATATTTATTTTTTAAGCAGAACCCAAAAGTGAAAAGAACTAATGTTCTCCTTAGAAAGGAGGTGATCCAGCCGCACCTTCCGATACGGCTACCTTGTTACGACTTCACCCCAGTCATTGACCCTACCTTCGACTGCTGCCTCCTTACGGTTAGCTCACAGGCTTCGGGTATTGCCTACTCCCATGGTGTGACGGGCGGTGTGTACAAGACCCGGGAACGCATTCACCGCAGCATTCTGATCTGCGATTACTAGCAACTCCGGCTTCATGATCTCGAGTTGCAGAGATCAATCCGAACTGGGATCGGTTTTTTGAGGTTTGCTTGATATCGCTATTTCGCTTCTCTTTGTACCGACCATTGTAGCACGTGTGTAGCCCAGGACATAAAGGGCATGATGATTTGACGTCATCCCCACCTTCCTCCGATTTGTCATCGGCAGTCCATCTAGAGTCCTCAGCTTGACCTGTTAGTAACTAAATGTAAGGGTTGCGCTCGTTGCGGGACTTAACCCAACATCTCACGACACGAGCTGACGACAACCATGCACCACCTGTATCCAAGGTAGATAAATCTAGGGTTTTTATCTCTAAAAACTTTCCTTGGTATGTCAAGTCCTGGTAAGGTTCTTCGCGTAGCCTCGAATTAAACCACATGCTCCGCTGCTTGTGCGGGTCCCCGTCAATTCCTTTGAGTTTCATACTTGCGTACGTACTCCCCAGGCGGAGTGCTTATTGTGTTAACGTACGGCACCTACTCTTATGAGCAGACACCTAGCACTCATCGTTTACGGCGTGGACTACCAGGGTATCTAATCCTGTTTGCTCCCCACGCTTTCGTGCCTCAGCGTCAGTACAAGTCCAGAAAGTCGCCTTCGCCACCGGTATTCCTCCTAATATCTACGCATTCCACCGCTACACTAGGAATTCCACTTTCCTCTCCTTGACTCAAGCATGTCAGTTTCAGATGCAATCTATGGGTTGAGCCCTTAGTTTTCACATCTGACTTAATTTGCCGCCTACGCACTCTTTACGCCCAATAATTCCGGACAACGCTCGCCCCTTACGTATTACCGCGGCTGCTGGCACGTAATTAGCCGGGGCTTTCTTCTATGGTACCGTCATTATCTTCCCATAGGACAGAGCTTTACGACTCGAAAGCCTTCATCGCTCACGCGGCGTCGCTGCATCAGGGTTTCCCCCATTGTGCAATATTCCCCACTGCTGCCTCCCGTAGGAGTTTGGACCGTTTCTCAGTTCCAATGTGGCCGGTCATCCTCTTAGATCGGCTACCCATCGCTATCTTGGTGGGCCGTTACCCTCACCAACTAATTAATGGGACGCGAGCTCATCTTACACCGAAATTCTTTAATCACTTCTTCATGCGAAGATGTGATATCATATGGTATTAATCCCGGTTTCCCGAGGCTATCCCTTTGTGTAAGGCAGATTGCTCACGCGTTACTCACCCGTCCGCCACTAATCCAGAGATTCTTCACTCCGAAGAGATCGGATTCTCTTTCATCGTTCGACTTGCATGTGTTAAGCACGCCGCCAGCGTTCGTCCTGAGCCAGGATCAAACTCTCGATTAAATGGTTTATTTAATCCCAAGTTAACCTTGGCTCTTAAATTCGAAATTACTTATCAATAAAAATTGATTGGTTTAAATCGTTCTTTTCACTTTTATTCAGTTTTGCTTGCCCTCTGGTCTTTCCAGATGACTTATCCATTCTACCATTTATTTTTATCTTTGTCAAGTACTTTTTAAAAGTTTTTTATTTATTTTTGAATTATTTTTAACCCATCTGTATCTTACCACTCCATATTGTTGTCAAGCTTTCCTCTTTACACTATTTTCTTAGTCATATGCTTAAATTGATTTTTATATCTGCTTATGCTATAATTTTCTTGGTGATTATATGAAATTTATTGATTTGAATTCTATGAGTGATGAAGAAAGACTTTTTACAATAAAGGATAACTTTAAAGGTAAATACATTGAGGCTTCGAAAAAGCATCCTGAGATTCTTAGTCTTATTAAACTAAATAAAAACTCTCGTGCAAATCCATTAAATGAAATTGCTCTTGAGGGTGTTTGGGGATTGAATTTAATTTTAAAATACAACAAGAAGATCAACTACTTGGTTGTCTGCCCTGATTACATAATGACTGCTGAAGCACAAAGTCTTATTAACTCTTCTTATGATAAGGGCGCAAAGCTTTTCTTTGTTTCGAAGAAGACTTATGACTTCTTAAGTGAGGAGAAGAACCCTCAAGGTATCATCACGGTCTTTTTTATGAATGAAGGTAGGTTTGAGTGCATCGATCAGTCAAAACCTCTTGTTGTGCTTGACGGTCTTGAAATCCATGGCAATATTGGAACTATACTTAGGACGCTTGATGCTCTTGCCATCTACGACGTTGTTTTTATCAATAGGAAGGTCAGAATCAATCACCCGAAACTTGTTCGTTCCTCTCTTGGAAGCTTTCTTAATATGAATATTATTGATACAAATTTCGATGAACTTTATTCTTATCTAATGGATAATGGCTATACCATTTACTTAACTGATACTGATGCCAAAGCCATATACATGGATACTGAATATAAGGATAAGGCGTGCTTTGTGATTGGCAGCGAAAAATATGGCATATCGCTTCCTTGGTACGAAAAGCGTTATGAGATGATTAAGATACCTATGCGTGGTGATTGTGACAGCTTAAATGTTTCGATTGCGACATCAATAATTTTGTATGATTACATGATGCGTTATAAAAGATAAAAATTTATTTTAGACATATTAAAAGACTGGTGCAAGTCATGATATGTCCAGTTTTCTGGGTGCACATCATTATTAGACGGTGCTTTTATTTCTCTTTTTTCTTCTTCCATAGTTCTCCTTTCCACTTATAGACAAAGAAAAAACAGTGAACCTTTTTCGATTTACTGCTTTCGTAAGTTGCTATTCTATTGTTTTTATTTAATTATTTTATCTTGACAAACTGGTGTTTTAAGCTTTAGTTATCGGAATCCAAAGTTCCATTTTATAGTCTTTGCTATCCATATCCCCTTCGTAATAATATTCAAAGTCGGGTTTTCCTGAATGGACATAGCCATGCTCAGGGAAGAATACTTCCATCACATATTTCCACCCGTTATGAATGCAATCCGGAACACTTCCTATTAACTCTACAACAGCATACTCCGCTTCTTCAACTTTCAAAACATCTAAGCCCATGCTTCTTGCTTTGTCTTCATCAGTAACAACATAGCCTGCCATATAGTTTATTGTACTTGGATTTTCCACATCATGGCAAACACCTACACTTTGACCACTTCCCAAATCTGCAAGTTCATCGTGGCTATATTTTTCATTTAGCTTATCCCAGATACTCGGACATAGCGATGAACTGATGTTTTGTTCATTTACCCCTGCAACTGTAAATGCTTTTTTCTTTTGAATTGTAACATTCATACTTCTTCCTCCTCTTACACTTAGTGCTAATTGCACTCGTGAAACTAATTTGAACGGTTTCCCATTTCTCACCTCTGAAGGAGTAAATCCATGAAAATTCTTAAAAGCTGTTCCAAATGAATCCGATGACTCATATCCAAATTTGAAGGCAACATCAATAATCTTTTCGTCTGTATCTCTTAAAATAACGGCTGCTTCAGTCAATCTTCTGCTTCTTAAATATTCTGAGAGTGTTGTTTCGGTCAGAATAGAAAACAAGCGACTGAACATTGAATAAGAATATCCTGATAAATGAGTTACTTTCTTTTCGTCAATCTCATCATCGAGAACTGTTTCAAGATAATCAATCGTATTGTTAAACGACTTGATAATATGCACTTCGATTCCCCCTTTCCGTCAGTTTATTTTATTATAGAGGAAGATTTCTTTTCCTGCCCCACAATATCCGTACAAGATTTATAGGTTTAATCTCATAAAAACTTATAGTTTGCTAAATTCAACAAACTAGGATTTATGCCTGTCGTTTCATAAAAATTTTAAATTCATTATACAAGCTTATCGCGAAGATAATCTCCACAATTGCTAATGTTCCAGATACAACAAATCCATTAAACATATTTCCTAAAACAAGTGCCAATACTGGAATAATCACTGCGAAAATCCGATATGATTTTGATTTATATAACCATGAATATGGTAATAAATGGGCTCCAAAAACCATCGCATATACCATAATCATTTTATCCGGAACGGCATTAAATACCCACATTACAATTAGTAGATATATAACCTGATTCATTGTAAACAAAAGACCTAAACTGCCCAATTCATTTGCTTTTGAAAATATATCTACACCCATTTTCTTCCCAAGCTTCCATGCCAGTGGGAGTAAAGGCGTTGAGCAACAAAAAACCAATATATTTTTTAGCATAATATCAATTTGTAATGCCGCAACAACAGTAATAAACAACCAAATTACAACAGATGTAATAATAAATGGTAATCCTTTTTTCTGTTTAATGATAATATCGTTTCTTAATTCATCTAAATTCATATCCCTATTCCTCCACAAATTCAAATTTGTTTTACTCAACATTCGTAATATTGTACCATTTTTTACGATAATTTGTCAAATCAAGTGCAACATTCACATAAATACTCATCAAATAACTCTTGATGTGTTTTATAGCTAATACATTTTCTTGGCCTGTTATTGAGAAGTTTAAGGACATCTTGAACTTCTTTTTCGTTTGTCTTAGATAAATCCATATGTTTAGGATAAAACTCTCTTAATTAAAAAATGGATAAGATTTGCATTTCTTATCCATTTTTTAATTTTTCTTTTCATATTTTAAATATTATTATATGGAGATGCTTTTTGTGAAATAATTTTCGCATATATATTTGTGGTCGATTGTAATAATTGTCTTTGACGCTAAATATTTCATAATGTCATCAAATATCTCATAGAAAAGCGCTTCGTCTAGTCCTGTGCTTATCTCATCAAAGATATATAGTTCGCAATCTTTATATAAGACTCTTGCTAATAGTACTCTCGTCTTTTCGCCACCTGATAATGTGCTGCTATCAAAACCTATATTGTTTTTCCCATATTTTTCAATAACTTCATCTAATCTACATATCTTAGTGATTTTACTAAGCTTATCCTCGTCTACTTTGGACTTGAATGTGATGTTATCAATAATTGACATGTTAAACAATTTGTTCTCTTGAAAAACTGCTGATAAGGATATTGTTTGATTTTCTTTACCATCGACATAAACATTACCCGAGCTTGGCTTGTACATATTAGTAATTAGTTTTGCAATAGTCGACTTGCCAGAGCCAGTTCTGCCATTTATTTTCAATTTATCCTTTTTATTTATGATTAAATTAAAATCATTTAGAATATGATTGTCTCCATAATTTAACGAAACGTCTCTAAATTCAATTGTATTAAAATCTTCGATTAAATTAATATTTTCTCTCTCTATATTTTTAAAAGTCTCGTCTATTCTCTTAACAGAATTTTTAAAAGCGGATATTTCTTTTTGATTTTCTATGATATTAAATATTGGATCAGTAATCATCGATGCATACAATATTATGGCGATTAGCGCTCCGACAGAGAGACTACCTTGACTAACACGCATACCTCCGATAAAAATTAGAGTCGCCATAATCAAATTAAACAGTAAACTTACAAGTGCTTGAGAAACATTTTTGATGTTTACGATTTTTTTATCAAGCTTAGTTAAATCATGATTTTCTTCGTGAAACTCGCTTGTAAAAACTTTCTCTTTGTTAAATAGTTTTATGTCTCTCGCTCCAACAATGATATCAAAAAATTTATTTATAACGTTAAGTCTTTGTATTTGACTCTTTTCAGATGCTAGCTCTGAGCTCTGTAAAATCTTTTGAATCACTACTGTCGATATGGCAGATATGATAATCATCGCAAATAGCATGATGTAATCGTAATTTATAATTATAATGGAACCAATTACAAAGCTTGATATTGAAAAGCCTAAATCAAATATTAGCGGTATTAGTTTATCATCAAGCGATTTTAAATCATCAATAATCACATTGAAGACGTTGCTGCGTCCAGCTTGCTCTAATTGTTCAATCTTTGTACTAAGTATGCTTTCAACAATCTCATCCTTTATCTCTCTATTCAAATTTAATTCAAATTTCGAGCCAAAATTAACAAGGGCTATCTTAAACATATTTACCAAGATATAAATAAGCGAATAAAGTACTATGTATTTTACAAATTCACTTTGTACACCCAATGTTAAGTAGTCAATCACCTTTTGAATGAAAACCATGGGAAATATACTTAAACTACCTACGATTATTCCTGTTATAAATAACAATAAAATCTTAAAAAAATTCTTTTTATATTTATCTCTTATCATAAGTGCCTCCAAGTTAATCTCTCATAAAATATTATATCACATTTTTTTCAAAAACAATAATTTGACTTGCTTTTATTAAAATAATTAAAATACACTCACTAGGTCTTTAATTAAATTTAAAAAGACGACAGAATCTATTTGATGTGTACCTTCTTTACTGGACAAACCAGTAAGGAGGGTATTTTTATCACTTCCTTTCTTTGTTGTTTTAGGTGGAGGCTTAGAAAATTTTCTATATCCACTTTGTGAATGAGCGTTTTGAAATACCCTTTGCCTAATCATTCAATCCACTTGCAAGCTCGTGGTGAATGATTGGCAGGGGCAGACCCTGATAGAATTAAAAAAACCGACTACTAAATTAATTTTTGTTGTTTCAGTATGTCGGCTTAATTGTTTTGTTCATTTCAAATTTTAAAAGTCAAGGGCGAGCCTTAGCGAGTTTATTTACCATTGACTTTTAATACCCTCGCCTAATTATCTCTACAACTCAAATAAATTTTCGTTGGAGAAAATTGGCTGGGCAGGCCCAAAGCGAATAGTTGTTGCTCCCTGCAAGGGTTTGGCTCTAAAGGCACGCAAGCACTCTTTAGGGTGTATAATTGCGCCCTTAGAAAATCTAAGGGAGATTTAATTATTATATCTTCCCTAATTTTCTCTCATTATTTTTAGTGTTTCTTTAAATTCTTTTGTCTTTGTTGCTTCTTCTAGTAGGTTTTTTATTTCTTCATCTGTTAGTTCTTCTGCATTTTCTATAAAGCTTTCTAAAATTGCTCCTCTTGTTATGAGCCTATGAGTTCTTTCTTTTCTTCTTTTTACTATGTCTTGTTTTAATATCTTCTTTTCTTGATTTTTTAGTCGCCTTAATCTTTCTTCTGTATCGTCAATTTTATCTTTTATTTCTTTTGACTCTTGTCTTATTTGTTGTAATTTTCTCATTTTCTTGTTTCCTTTCATTTATATATCAAATAAAAAGCGACTAAGAGTGCAATCTTAGTCGCTACGCTATAATATAGCTTTTAACTTTATTTTTTCTATTTGTATTATTTTAAAACACAAAAACTGTTTAATTCTTTCGTCTAAAAACAACAAAGAGCAAGATGATACTAACAATCAAACCTACGCCAAATTTCACCCACATTACCATTGGCGAAACACTCCATTCAGGATGATTTGCTGCTGCTATATAATCTTTAACTAACAAATATGTCCCGATAATAGCAGGAATTAAAGAACCGATAACTTTTGATACAACTTTTAAGTTCATTTACACCACCTCCATTTTACTAACTAAATATAGTCATATAATTCCTAACAACAATTACGACTATGACATTTATATGTTTCTTCTCCGTCCAAGTCAAAAATCTGATATTTACAAACCCCTAAAGCATTTGCTATATCGTTAGCAGTTTTAAGACTCGGAATTGTTTTCCCAGTTTCTATTTTGTTTATACCCGTCCTTGATATACCTACTTTTTTCCCATGTCTATGTTGCGATAAACCTAAAGGTTTCACGATATGCGTTATAGTTCTTTGGTTAATCCCACGATATTCCACTATTACCAATACTCTCGCTATCCACTACCAAATGATTGGCATAAGGCACAATCATAAAACCATCAAAATCCTCAACTATCGGAGTTTCTAAATCTTGTATTCTACTTGCGGTGTTTTTTTTCTTTAGCCATCGCAAAACTAGAAGTTGGCATTACCATTGCCAATAACAGCATTAAAGCCATAGTTAAACTAATTGATTTCTTAATTATTTCCTCTTTAATAATTTTATTTCAATCTTTCTGTTTTAGTTAAAGGATTGATAAATTTCTTATTTACTTCTAACTCAAATTCAATACAATTATGATTATTTAATTCATGTTTATGATCTTTTGCTGATTTTTTCCCTCCCGACTTTGTAGATACTATTTCTTTTCCCCTAAATAATTCTAGAAAAGAAAAAGCATTTGATTTCATATCTTTAACGTAAATTCCATATTCTCCATCATTCGGAATAGTAAATTTTACATCATCTTCTGGGTTTTCTACCTTTTTTATAGGAGCACCATAATCATTATAGCCCCAGCCAGCGTTAATGTCTTCGGCAGGCAAAATACCTACTTCTAAATCATTTCCTTTTAAAGACTTTAACTTAATGACTACTGTATCACCTTTTTTCCATTTTTCTCTAGCAAAAGTAGCTACACTTCCTTTTAACAAGCGGATTTGAAAATGCGTGGATCCTTTCTTATCTCTAGATTCTACTAAAAAAGTCTTACTTGAAAAACATTTTTTAGCAATTATTTCGTCGAAATTATCTCCTGATTCCATATCTTCAATATATAACAATGCTGATTCTTTGACTTCGTTTGGTAAACTATTAATATGTCTTTTTAGAATATTTATATTTTCTTCTGTCGTGTCCAAAGTAGCGTAGTAATTAGGCTTGAGATTTTTATTTATATAGTCGACAATGGCTTCATACCCATCAGGTTCTTTAGCTGAGCGGATTATAATATCCTTAGCTTCATACTTTGAATCATCAATCATATACTCTATCTTATTCAACATATTCGCTTTTGCTTTTTCTGCGATAGCCTTATTTGAAAGATTTGGATACATACCCCTGTACATATTGAAAATCTCAATATAAGATGATATATATTGATTTATAGACTTTTTTTCCATGGTCGGATATAGGTTCTGTAGTTCTGTCAAAAAGGTTTTGGTTTCATATTTGTCGTCAATATTAACTTTTGAAACTTCATTAGCACTAAGTGCTTTTATAACTTGACTTGGCTCATAGTTTACACTTAATTGTTCCTCTTTACTTAGACCATTAAACCATTCTTGCCATTCTTTAGGGCTGACTTTTGAGTTATTATTTGCTGATGAAGCAAATACATTTGTTGCCATTGCTGTTAACAGCATCACCATGGCTATTAATAGAGTAAATCTTCTTTTCATTTCTTACCTCCTCATATAACTTTGTTTAACTATTTGTCTTCCTCAAATATAATTGATCTATTCTTTCTTTCAAATTATAAGAAGTTTTGTATATCCCCTCTTTATCCTTATTTTTCGATTTTATATTGTACCAATATTTATTATCTGTACTAAGGGAACTGTCATCTCCTATTTCTATCTCATATTCCTTATTATCATGTACTTTAATTAAATATGTTCCTTCAGAATAGGCATTATCCAATCCTAGATATTGATTTTTTGAATCATATAAACTAGAATCTTTCTTCAATTCATTCAGCTGTTCTAAAATTTTCCTTTGTTGGTCTTGGGTTGTGACTAATTCTTTAAAAGTTTCTTGTTTTTCATCATAAATATTAACTGTCAAAGAGATTTCATCTTTTTCTTTGTTTATAGTTTTATCATTAGAATTTAAACAAGAGCTTAAATTAATCATAAAAAATAATACTAGCATCAACTCAAATATTTTTTCTTTTGAAATTATCATATAATCCTCTCTTATCTTGTATAAGAATTTATATTTACTTGTCCCGATAAATTTTTATTAGACTCATTACAAACAGTGACAATATAAGCACTTCCTTTTTGTGTCTTAACTTTTAATGTAGAGTCTGCGGCAAATCTTCTCTTATAAATTATTTCCCCATCTTCTTCTATAATTACTGAAAATTCTACTCCTCCAGAGCAAGACATATTTTTTAAATTTATGATAAAACCTTCGTTCTTATCATCAACAAACTCAAAATCATAGGAGGTGTTTTCAAATCTTCCTAACTTTATTTTTTCATTGACCTTTGCTGTGTCAGATTGTCTACTCGATAACCTTCCTAATTCTAATTTCTGATATTCTTCATCACTTATTATTTCAACTCTTCCCCCATTATTAATCTCAAAATTATTTAGCTCTTGGCCTAGAACTTCAACCCTATCTTGGCTTAGGTCAATCACATTGGCAAAGGCTGGCAAAGAAAAAGTAAGGGCAAGGATAAAACTTATAAGTCCCAAAAGAGTTTTCCTCCATATTTTTATTATCTTAATTCTTTCTATATTAGGATTTAATTTTAAATATAGGTTGTTTTCATAAAATTCTCTTTCCACTAGTTTTAGCATTGATGAGCAATAAGCTTTTCTATTTTTTCTTGTGTCGACTAAGTTTTCAACCACTAGCTTATCGCAGTTTATTTCAATGTCTTGGTCTAGGTATTTTAAGCTTAGCCACAAGAGTGGATTGAACCAATATAGGCAGGCTACAATGTTTATCAGGTGGTTAAGTAGGATATGAAATTTCTTTATGTGCATTAGTTCATGGATCAAAACATGGTCTAGTAATTTTTCATCAGCTAAGATATGATCTTGTAAGATTATCTTGGGTCTTAAAATGCCAAAGGTAAGGGGTGTTTTTAAATTGTTATTTATATAAATCTCTACTTTTCTTTTTAGTCCAAATTCTCTTATTTTTTTCTTACATAAAGTATTTTGGGTAAGGGTAGAGCCTTTCATTACTGTATGGAATTTATAAATTTTTATTACGAGATAAGTAAAAATCAAAACCGAACCTATTAGTCGATTTAGTTTAAAAAATATAGAGCCTATTTTATTTACTAACCATCCAAGGGAATGCTCAAAAAAATTTGTTATAGCAAGTAAGATAGAATTTTCCTTTACATTTTCTATTCCTATTTCAAGTTCATAGGGACTTATTAAGTAGATTAATAAAACTATCCACAAAACAATACTTGCTGACTTGAAGGCTTTCTTATTTAATATTGGTCTAACTAGGAAAATTATAGCTAATAAGAAAAGACTTTTGATAGATTTTTCGAGTATAAAAACACTAGTTAGACTTATTGCCATCCTTGTCTTCCTCTTGGTCCTCTTCGTCAAAGCTATCTATTAATTTTTTCATTTCTTCTATTTCTTCTTTTGTGACCTTCTCATTTTGTAAAAACGTTTTGCAAATATTTAAAAGTGATCCTTTGAAAAGTTTATGAAAGGCTTCTTTTTGCTTATTCAAAAGAGCATCCTCTCTTGATACAAGAACCCTAATTGTATATTTAGGATACCTCCTAGCTATCGCCCTTTTTTCTACTAATCTTCCAAAAAAGGTGTAGCAAGATGTTTTACTTATATCGTACTTTTCCATCAATATTTTTGATAAGGCAAGAGCTTGGATTTCTCCATTTTCGTCTAAGACATCGCCCTTCCACAACTCTTCCATTACTAGTAGTTCACCATCTGAAAATTCCAACTATATTACCTCCTATGTAAATTGCAGTTTCGTTTGTTTTTTTATTTTTGTATGTTTGATTATTTTCGCTTTGAGTATATCACAAGTTTAAAAAATAGTCAAGTGTTTTTACCGTTTTAAATGATAATTTTTATATTTTAATACATATCTGTTCCGTTTTAAATCTATCTTTCAATTCATCTTCAAAACTAATAATATCATTAGGAGTGCAAGATAGAGCCTTACATATCTTTTCTATGTTTTTCATTGTAATTGGTTTATCCTTGCCCATTTGTGCTATAACATTTGTTGTAAGTCTTGCCATGGCTATTACATCTGTTTTTTTAGTCCTCTTTGCTAACTGTATCCATAATGGTTTATAGTTATGTGCTATACTATTCCTCTTTTTCTCTATCCATTAATTTCTTCTCCTTAATCTATAAATTTCAATTAAAAAACGACTGACCTTTTAATTCAATCGCTAAATATATTATATATTAAATTTTTTAAGTGAGACTTCATATCCTTACCATTTTAACCTCCTAACTTTGAGTATAAAAAAGACGATAGAGTTTTTAATTTCTATCGCCATATTTTAAATCTTATATTACAAATATATCTATACTTTTCGATTCTTATTAATTTTTATTTTTATCAGTTCCATTAAGTTATCTGGTTTATCATCAATAACATTACACCATTCATTTTTTTGAAGTTCTTCATAAAAACTTGTCTTTAAAGTGCTTTCAGAAAATATACTTATATTTTTATTTTTTCTATTAAATATTCTATTTATTTTTATCATATTCTTCACCAATATATAGTAAGACTTCTTTTATATCATCAATGCTTATTAAATTTAATGTATTATTACGTTTTAAATTTTCAACTAAATGTTCATATTTATTTCTGATATTATCATCTAAAATATCTTCATAAAAACTTCTGACTTTTGAAAGTTCAATAACTTGGTTTTGAGTAATAACTTTCTCAAAATTTTGAATCCTTCTGAGTTGCAAAATTGAAGTTATATAGTAATATCCCGCTCTTATAACGTAATATTCATCATGCCCAAATTCTTCACATTCTTTCAAACATTTATGAAACTCTTGTTTTTCTGCTATTATCTTCTCTTTAAACCTCCTAATTAAAAAATCTTTATCAAACAAAATGTTTTTCGTTATATTTTTTAGCCATTGAAAATATCCTTGATGTCCTTTTACTAACTTACCATTATATATCACGCTGTTTTCATATGGCATACCAGCTGAAGCCGCAAATAAAAAAGATAAATAATCTCTAAAAACGATATCAACTTGATCCTTGTTTGCTTCATTCGATTCATCACTTATAGTTCCTTTATTATGCATATATCTATTTCCTTCAATTTGGTATCCTAATAACAAAACTATAAAATCATAATCACTTGGAAGTTTATTGTCAGGAATAACTGATGAACCATATTGTATCAAAAGGTAATCTTTATATTCTGGAAAATGTCTCTCAACAGTAGTTTTAATTTCTAACACTTTATCTATTTCTTCCTTCCAATTTTTGCTATTGTAATCAATATTATTAAGTAATTCGTTAATGGTCGGTTTAACAAGCTCTTTCGACTTTTTCAAACTCCTAATAAAAAACCCTACAATAATTGTTATTATTAATTCGTTCCAAATTTTCATAAAAAAAACTTTTATTTGCTCAAACATATTTACTTTCTCCACATCAAATATCTTACTAAACTTATCTATTCAAATAAGTTACAATTATTATGTTAATTGCCCCAAAACTTATTTGTCAAAAGTTTTTTAATTATAATTCTAAATAAATTTTATTTAAACAACTAACTTTTTCCATTTTCTAATCTTAGTTCTAAACGTTCCAAATGGTGCCACTGTGTTTACATGGATAAATTTATACACTTCCCAAATAGCCGTTTTTGTTGCTTCATCTGCCCATTTTCTCATATGTGGTTTAAATAATTCTTTATCTGTTAATTCATCTATCAAAAGATATATATCTTCTATATTTTTTGTGAGTTGTTCTTTCAGTTCATATAGCGATTTATGGGCATAGGTATCTGTGAACCACTTATATAATTCTCCAAGTTGATTCCATTTGAAATTATCTGATGGTGTTTTGACTTCTAGTCCTTTTTTCTCATCTTCTTCCCATTTTAAAAGTAAAGTTGTCCAACCTACTTGATAGGCAATATTTTCTGCTGGTGTCCTATCAACTTCATCTAGTCTTTTATCTTTTAGCTCTTCTGGTATATTGTCAAACTCTGAAATATATTTTTCAAAAGTTTTCTTTATCTCATTCTTTAATTCTTCCTTACTTTCATAAGACCTCATATGCCTACCTCCATGGTTTATATATAGATATTATACCAAAAATATTTTTATCCTAGGCTTAATTCATAATCTTGTAATCAAACTGTTTCTGTTTATTTTTATTTTATCTCTATTTGTTAAATACTCTTCCACATCAAACAAGTTTTTCTTATCATAATCTTCCAACAACTTGTAATTCTTATGCTTCGTAATATCAAACTTATCTGATAAGAAAGGTCTTACTCCTCTTAGCTGGTATATACACTTACCGCCATCCATTACAGTTATTTCATCTTGGCTCATTAGTTCCTTGCCAGTTTTTTGATAATTTAGACCAAAAGATTTTTGATTTGATCTTGTTTCTGATGTGTTATATAGATCTAGAGCAGAAACTACGTTTAATAACGTAGTGTCAAACTTAATATAAAAATTAAACTGGGATTCATAACAAACCCCAGTTTCATAATTAGCGTGTTCTTTTAATATAATTTTGATCCTGCTGGAATATTATCATCCAACATTATTAAGTTAAGTTTTTCTTCTCCGTCGTACTCACAAATTGCAGATATAATCATACCTTCTGAGTCGATTCCCATCATCTTACGAGGAGGAAGATTACAAATCGCAAGTAGTGTCTTTCCAATTAAGCTCTCTGCGCTGTAATATTCCTTAATACCAGATAAAATAACTCTTTCTTTTTCAGAACCATCATCTAATGTAAATTTCAATAGTTTTTTAGACTTTGGAACTTCTTCGCAGTTCTTAACTTTTACAACTCTAAAATCAGATTTTGAGAATGTATCAAAATCAACCATATCTTCAAATAATGGCTCTACTTTTACTTTTGAAAAGTCGATTTCTTCTGTCGTAAGTTTGTCGTAAGTTTCGTAAGTTTCTTTTGACGAATCCCTATTTTCTGCCTTTTCTAAGCCTAAAGGCTTCATTGTTGGGAAGAAGATTACGTCTCTGATGGATGCTTGGTTTGTTAATAGTATGATAAGTCTATCTACGCCTATACCAAGTCCGCCTGTTGGTGGAAGACCAACCTCGATAGCGTTTAAGAAGTCTTCGTCCATTGGGTGAGCTTCATCGTCGCCATATTCTTTTTGTCTTAATTGCTCTTCAAATCTTTCTCTTTGATCAATTGGATCGTTTAATTCTGAGAATGCGTTTGCAATTTCCCAGCAATTAGCAAAGGCTTCGAATCTGTTAGTAATTCTTGTGTCATCTGGATTTCTCTTTGCTAATGGAGAAATTTCTACTGGGTGGCCAATGATAAATGTTGGCTGATCCATATATTGTTCACAGTATTCTTCGAACATTTCGCTAATAACGTGTCCTCTAGTCATGCCAGGTTTTATCTCTAATTTATGTTCTTTAGCTACTTCGATAGCTTCTTCATCTGTATTTATCTTATCAAAGTCAACACCTGTGTGCTCTTTAACTGCATCTTGCATCTTGATTCTTTTCCATGGTGGAGTAAAATCAATAGTTTTGCCTTGATACTCAACTTTTGTAGTTCCCAAAACTTCTTTAGCTACATAAGCAACAAGATTTTCAGTTATTTCCATCATATCGTTATAGTCAGCATATGCTTCGTATAGCTCGATATTAGTAAACTCTGGATTGTGTCTTGTGTCCATACCTTCGTTTCTGAACATCTTACCCATTTCATAAACTTTGTCGAAACCACCGACAATAAGTCTCTTTAGATAAAGTTCGTTCGCTATTCTTAATGACATATCGATGTTTAGTGCGTTATGATGTGTTAAGAATGGTCTTGCGTTTGCACCACCAGCAATATTACCAAGTATAGGTGTTTCTACTTCTAAGTAGCCTAAATTGTCTAAGAATTCTCTAATCTTTTTTATGATTTTATTTCTTAATAAGAATGTTTCTTTTACTTCTGGGTTAACGATTAGGTCAACGTATCTTTGTCTATATCTAAGGTCAGGGTCTTTTAGTCCGTGCCACTTTTCAGGTAGTATTTGTAAGGATTTGGAAAGTAATGTAAGCTTTTTAGCTTTAATACTAATTTCTCCTGATTGTGTTTTAAAAACTTCGCCTTCAACGCCAACGATGTCTCCCATGTCTAAGTATGAGATAATCTTGTAGGCTTCTTCGCCTAATTCGTCGATTTTAGAAAGGATTTGTATTCTTCCTTTCATATCTTGTATGTCCATAAAAGAGATTTTACCGTGGCCTCTCTTAGACATAATTCTGCCAGCTAATGTAACTTCTTTGCCTTCAAATTCTTCAAAGTTATCAGTAATATCTGTTGTGTGATGATCAGGATTAAACTTTTCAATTGTAAATGGGTTCTTGCCTTGATCTTGTAATTCTTTTAACTTTTGTCTACGAATTTGTAGCATTTCATTTAAATCTGTGTTTTGCATCTTTCAACTCCTATGATATCTTTGTTATTTTATATTTCTTCAAACCTGATGGTGCTTCTACTTCAACAACTTGGTTTCTTTTTTTGCCTATCATGGCTCTTCCGACAGGGCTTTCATTTGAGATCTTGCCGTTAAATGGATCTGCTTCTACAACACCAACGATTTGATATTCTAAGAATTCATCTGTATCCATGTCCTTGAACCTAACATTCGAGCCTACCTTAACTGTCTTATTGTCTGATTCACCTGCTTCGTCTATAAGCACTGCGTTTCTAAGTATGTTTTCTAATTTAGCTATCTTCTCTTCAAGTGCTGCTTGATCGTTTTTTGCTTGATCATATTCAGCGTTTTCACTTAAGTCTCCGTAGCCAAGAGCGATCTTGATCTTCTCTGCAACTTCTTTTCTTGCAACCGTCTTAAGATACTCGAGCTCTTCTTCCTTTTGTTTTAAACCCTCTTCTGTTAAGTATTGTTCTTTGGCCATACATCTCTCCCCTTACATATATATTAATATAGTCATTATATTAGATTCAAGCGTAATTGTCAAGCATTTTAATCACAATTATTAACGCCTTATCAATGAGCTTTGAGTAGTAAAAAAGATCTAAGTACGCCTTAGATCTTATGATACATTTACTTATTATTAAGTTCTTCTTCGATAGCTTTTCTTAGTCCTTCTTCATCGTCCGGAAGGTCTTCATTGAATGATGGGTCTAGTTCAAATAGTATGCTTGAGTCCTTCTTAAGTATAATGCACTCTCCATCTTCAGAGTCTGAGTAGTCTCTGAAGGCTTCAACACCCATGTCCTTAAGTATCTTAAAAACAAGGTCGAGCTTCTTGTTACGTCTTGTCACGTAGTCTTCGAGTTCATCTGTACCGATGGCATAGCCGCCTATCACTTGATACTTGTCATAGATGCCCTTATATTCATTAAGCACGGGGTACTCTTCTACGTCAACATAAAGGTATTCTCTATTTAAAAATAAGTCTCTTGACAATATAAAGTCAGCATCATTGAACTTTAACTTTAAAAGTGCTGGAAAATCTTTAAGATATATCCTGTAGTTGTATCCATCCTCTTCTGGCTTACAACTTGGGATTGCTTTTAAAAATTCTTTGTAATCTTTTTCTTCTTTGAACATGCCTATCGAGTAGACAAGGTCAAAGTCTCTATATAGTCTTAGTAAATACATATAATCAACTCCTTAAAATATATATACCCAATTAAAGCTTTATCCAATACCTCTTTGTTGAGTGAAGTTCATCTTCTTTTATAATATTCTCAAGCTCACCGCCACAGGCTTCTATGGTCTTAGCGGAGGCAATGTTATTTACGTCACATGTAATAAGAACTTTTTCATAGCCGCGATTTTTATAAAACTTAAGTCCCTCTTTAAGCATCGACTTGGCATAGCCTTTACGTCTTTCATCTGGCGCGATTGAGTAGCCTATGTGCCCACCAAATTTCATCAAAAAATCATTTAGTTCAAGGCGTAGATTGATCATACCTATAACTTCTCCCTCTTCATCATTTACATAGATATATTGCATAGCAGGTACTATATTCTCTGGACAAGTACTTTTGTTTTCTATCAAGTCATTTCTTTCAAGCCAATCATCAAAGTCAAGTCTTTCAAGACCGCTTACGCCGCAAAATCTCTCCCCAGCTTCAATTACTTTCTTTTTAAACGCAAGTACTATATCTTTATGTTTTTTATTTGCTTTAATTAGTTTCATCTCTTCACTTCCTTTTATATATTATAAGCTATACTTATATGTAATGCAATAAAAAAGATGCGAAGATTTCTCCTCGCATCTCATTAAATATATTTACTTAAATTATTTATCTAAGCCAGCCATTCTCTTGTAGCTTGCAAGTCTCTCCTTAGCTGATTCTTCAGCAGCCTTGAACAAGATTTCTGCTTCTTCAGGGAAGTCCTTTTGAAGTGATGTGTATCTTACTTCAGAACCTATGAATTCTTGGAATGATTCTGTTGGATCTTTTGAATCTAATACGAATGGATTCTTTCCTTCTTTTTCAAGTCTTGGATCGAATCTGTATAGGTGCCAATAACCAGCAGCAACAGCTTGTTTTTCTCTGTTAACGCTCTTGCCCATACCGCATTTTAATCCGTGGTTGATACATGGAGCGTAAGCGATGATGATTGATGGTCCATCGTACTCTTCTGCTTCTTTGATTGCCTTAAGTGCTTGGTTCATGTTAGCGCCTAGAGCGATTTGAGCAACATATACGTAGCCATAGCTTGTCATCATTAGACCAAGGTCTTTCTTTCTAATCTTCTTACCAGAAGCAGCGAATTTTGCAACAGCTGCTGTTGGTGTAGCCTTTGATGATTGTCCACCTGTATTTGAATAAACTTCTGTATCGAATACGAATACGTTGATGTCTTTACCTGATGCTAGTACGTGGTCAAGTCCGCCGAAGCCTATATCGTAAGCCCAACCGTCTCCACCAAATACCCAAACAGACTTCTTAATCATGTAGTCTCTTAATTCATCGATTTGTTCAAGTATTTCATCTTGATGAGCGTCTCCAGTCTTCTTAGCTAATTTGTTTGCCATCTTAGCATAAGCTTCCTTGCTTACTCTTGCATCTCTCATATCTGATAACCAAAGTTTGAATGCTTCTTCAAGTTCAGCATCTTTCTTGTCTAGTGCGATGTAGCTTTCCATTAGAGATTTGATTCTGTTTCTGTTAACTTCATCAGCTAGAGCAAAACCGTAGCCATATTCAGCGTTGTCTTCGAATAGTGAGTTAGCCCATGCAGGTCCCTTACCGCATTTGTTTACGCAGTATGGAGTTGATGGAGCTGAACCTCCCCAAATTGATGAACAACCTGTTGCGTTTGCAATAATCATTCTGTCGCCATATAGTTGAGTGATTAGTTTAGCATAAGCAGTTTCACCGCAACCTGCGCAAGCGCCTGAGAATTCAAGAAGTGGTTGTTGGAATTGAGATCCCTTAACGCTAAATTTATCCATAACGTCGTCTTTTACTTCGACTTCGTCCATAGCGAAATCCCAGTTTTCGTTTTCTACTTCTGCAATATCTTCGAAGTGAACCATTTCTAGTGCTTTTTCCTTAGCTGGACAGATGTCAGCGCAGTTACCGCAGCCTGTACAGTCAAGTGATGAAACTTGCATTCTATATTGTAGTCCTTCTAGTCCCTTGCCTTTAGCTTCAATTGTTTCAAATGTTGCAGGAGCCTTAGCAGCTTCATCAGCATTTAATAGTATTGGTCTAATTACAGCATGTGGACAGATGTATGAACATTGGTTACATTGGATACAATTTTCTTTGTGCCACTTAGGTAGGTTAACAGCAATAGCTCTCTTTTCGAACTTAGCTGTACCATTTTCAAATGTACCGTCTTCAATACCTATAAACTTAGATACTGGAAGAGTGTCACCCTTTTGAGCGTTCATTACTTCAGCAACTTCTTCAAAGAATTTAGTAGTTTCTTTCTTTTCTTCTTTTTCGTCTTTTAAGTCTTTCCAGCTTTCTGGATATTTGATTTCTTTTAATTCTTCAATACCCTTATCAACTGCTTGGTAGTTCATGTTAACTACCTTTTCACCCTTACGTCCGTATGATTTAACGATAGAGTCTTTTAAGTGAGAGATAGCTTCGTCAAGTGGAAGTACTTCAGATAACTTGAAGAAAGCAGCTTGCATAATCATGTTAGTTCTTCCGCCTAGACCGATTTCTTCAGCGATTCTAGTTGCGTTTATTGTATAGAACTTAGCATGGTGTTCAGCAATAGCGCGTTTTAACTTGTTAGGCAAGTTTTCTTCTAGTTCCTTTTCGTCCCAGATGCAGTTTAGTAAGAATGTTCCGCCATCTTTAAGTCCATCTAATAAGTCATATAGGTGGATGTATGATTGCTTAGAACAGCTTATAAAGTCTGCATGACTGATAAGGTATGTTGATTTGATAGGTGATTTACCGAATCTTAAGTGAGAAACTGTAACACCACCTGACTTCTTAGAGTCATAAGCAAAGTAGCCTTGTGCATATAGGTCAGTGTTATCACCGATAATCTTGATAGCTGACTTGTTAGCACCTACTGTACCGTCTGAACCGAAGCCCCAGAACTTACATTTGATAGTTCCTTCTGGTTCTGTATTTATAATTTTCTTAATTTCTAGTGATTTATGAGTAACGTCATCATTGATACCAATAGTGAAGCCATTGATAGGGTTTGATGATTCTAAGTTTTCATATACTGATAAGATTTGTGAAGGAGTAGTATCCTTTGAACCTAAACCATATCTACCACCAACGATAAGTGGCTTAGTATCTGCATCGTAGAACATTGACTTAACGTCAAGGTATAGTGGTTCGCCTAGAGCGCCCTTTTCCTTAGTTCTATCTAGAACAGCAATTCTCTTAACTGTCTTTGGATATACATCGAAGAAGTATTTCTTAGAGAATGGTCTATATAGTCTAACCTTGATAAGACCAACTTTCTTGCCGTTACTGTTTAAGTAGTCAACAGTTTCTTCTACTGTATCAGTTACAGAACCCATAGCGATGATGATGTCTTCAGCATCTTCTGCTCCATAGTAGTTGAATGGTTTGTACTCTCTTCCTGTAATCTTAGAAAGTTCCTTCATGTAGTCAGCAGCAATCTCAACTATGTCTTCGTAATGTTTGTTAGATGCTTCTGCAGCTTGGAAGTAGATATCAGGGTTTTGAGCAGTACCTCTTGTTACTGGGTGTTCTGGGTTCAAAGCGTTTTCTCTGAACTTTCTTAGAGCGTCCTTGTCAAGAAGTTTCTTTAGATCTTCATAGTCGATAACTTCGATCTTTTGAATTTCGTGAGAAGTTCTGAAACCATCGAAGAAGTGTAAGAATGGTACTCTTCCTTTAATAGCTGAAAGGTGAGCAACACTTGCAAGGTCCATAACTTCTTGAACTGAGCCTGATGCTAACATAGCAAAGCCTGTTTGACGGCATGCCATAACGTCTTGGTGGTCACCAAATATGCTTAGAGCGTGTGATGCTATAGCTCTAGCTGATACGTGGAATACACCTGGAAGTAGTTCACCAGCGATCTTGTACATATTTGGAACCATAAGTAGAAGACCTTGTGAAGCTGTATATGTAGTAGTTAATGCACCTGCTTGTAATGAGCCGTGAACAGCACCTGCTGCACCTGCTTCAGATTGCATTTCTTGAACTAAAACTCTTTCGCCAAATATGTTTGTTTTACCGTGAGCAGACCAGCTGTCAACAGCTTCCGCCATATTCGATGAAGGAGTTATTGGGTAGATGGCAGCAACTTCTGTAAATGCATAAGATACATAAGCAGCAGCTGTGTTACCATCCATGGTTTTAAAAACTTTTGCCATTTTTATTCCTCCTATTTAAAATTATTATCTTTTACAGTTTCAATTATATACCAAAGGTTCAATATTTGCAAGAATATTTTATAAATGTGATTTGGATCACCTATAAGCTTTTCTTATACTAAAATTTTTTTGTAAATTAAATTTTGCGCAAGCTTTTACTAATTTTTTAATTACAAGAGGCTTATAAAACTTAAGGTAAAAATCGTTCTTAACGTCCTATATAGTTCCTCGCTTCTTACGACTTTCATAAAAATCGTTTTAGGTGCATCATATAGTAGCTCGCTACTTACAATGTTTGTGCCGCGCATATAAAAAAGATACCTAAAACCTTTTAAGTATCTTTTCTAAAAAATTCATATATATCTTTTCTTTTTGGAGCAATGCCAACTATCTCATAAGTATCGATTTGATAGAAAGCTGCTAAAATTTATTTTATTTATTATTATCGTATATCAGTCACATTTTTTAAAGTGTTATTTTTCGAACTTCTTTTGTGTCACAACTTTCGTCATACCTTTAAAATTTTATTTTATAATCCAAGTAGAATCACTAGCCACGCTTGGACTATAGATGCGATTGGAATTATCAAAAATGGAGTTAAGATAAAATGTTCTTTAATAGCCAAATGTTTCATCCAATTTCCAAATTCGTAGTCCTCATGTCCTTCTGTACCTGGTATTACTATCTTATCCTTGTACTTTCCTTGGAACAAAAGCACATCCAATAGAAAGAAATCTCCCAAGTTTAATATTAACCACTGAATATAGCTCATCCAGAAAAGATCTCTAAGTCCTCTTATTCCCGTATGTAAAAGAGAGGTCACCCCATATATAAATACGATTCCTAAAATTATAAGTGTAAGTATTAAATTTATTCTTTTTTCTTCTTTTGTCATCTTTTCTGGAGCCGAATTTTGTATTTTCTTTGGATAGGAATCAAAGAAAAATCTCGGGTTAATCAGTACAAAAGCTGCCACTGCACCGTTAAAGATAGCAGCCATTGCAATTCCATCTAATATTGCTCTAGTTATATCCATAATATTCTCCTTATTTTTTTCAAAAAGATTTTTAGTTTCTCCGCGTATTCTTTGGGATGATCGTGGAGAAATTGTCCATGATCCATTCCTTCAAATACTTCTGTTTTCATTTGTGGAAGATACTCTTAATATTTTTTCACTTTTTGCAGAGTTGGTCTTCGCTTCCCCTCCAAAACATTATTGGATTTGAAAACTTAATTAAATTCTTTGGATGCTTGTAATGATAGATAAACTTGCAGGCATTTTTAATAGTATTTTTCGAAATTTTTGGATAGGTCATTTCTATTACGCTTAGATTATCCTTGCCCATAAGCTTATCTAATAAAAGTTTAGGTATTGGTTTTTTAAATCAAATAGGCTACAAATAATAAATTATCTATTACTCTTTGTCTCCTGTGATGAAAAAATCGCAACAATCTGCTCCATTTGCTATAGTATCTTTTCTGTGAAGTACTCCATGCTGAAGGGTAATCATCACATCATCAAGTTCGCAGAATAGTGGCATTAGTTCATCTACCCCCAGCTTCTTGGTATATGTACATATTGGACAACGAGTTATTCGATAGTAACAAGCATCTTCGTAAGGTTGCCCTTCGAAATCGACCTTAAAAGAAGTCGGATAAAGTTTTTCTTTTTCTGGAGTGTACCATTTATAATACTTAACTATATTCTTTTTGTTGCTGGCCTTACCTCTCTTGGTATTTAAGTCTGTCATAGCAAAGAACCACTTAATATAGTAGAGAGATCTGCGCATCATTTCTTGGATGGTTTCTGGCGGAATCTTCTTATTGCTTGCTAAATATGGAGATACAAATACTAGTGCAAACATTTCATTGTAAACCATTGGGTTGTCAGCACCGATGTCATCCATATTCTCAACCAAATCTCTATAGACACCTTTGCTCTTTCTAATAATATCCGAAGCATATACTTTATCATACTTCTCTATAAGAACTTTTTTCATCGGTCTTTTAAATAAGCAAAAATAAAAACCATTGTACTTCATCTTGCATACCTCATTAATTTTCTAAAATTTTTATAATAATTTATATACTATTTTATTTTCTTCCAATAAGAAGCATCGAGCCAGAAAGTCCCAGCAAAACAGCTTCTTTATGAGTCATAAAAAGGCCCTTTGTTGTATCAATTAACTGCACATCTTCGTAGCCATCTCTTTCTAGTTTTTCGATAAATTTATTCATATCTCCATATCTTGACTTATTCATCAAATCATGAATAACAAAAACTCCACCTTTTTTAAGTACACGAAGTGTTTCAAGTAAAAGCTTTTGTTTATTTTTCCCCATTATATTGTGATAAACATAGTTGCTTGTCACTGCATCAAAACTTTCATCTTCAAATGGAAGCTTGACTGCATTTCCTTCTTCAAATCTCACATTCGCTACTCCCTCAGCACTAGCATTGTCCTGGCAGAGCTTCTTTTGAAATTCACTCTTGTATGGGCCACTCCATATATCACAACCCACCATGATTGCCTCTGGATTTTTCTTGGCGCAGGCTATAGTAAGCGCGCCACTGCCGCAGCCCACATCTAAGCCCACTCCACCATCTTTGATTTTTACATAGTCGGCAGTCCCTTCTATTATGACTTTAGCGAGCTTTCTTTTACCCTTGTAATCAAAACTCTTATATAAAATGCTAAGCCAGAAAGTAATTAATATAAGTATTAGGCACAATGCCCCTAGAATAAATCCGCAGATAATCCTTGGCCTTCCTTGAAGAACTAAGTCGCTTGCACCAAATATGCCAAATAAAATAAGACTTACTATACTTTCACCAATCTTAGCCTGCAACATTCTTTTTGGAACCCAGTTTTTGTAGTCAGCTTTTATTTTCTCGTCATCATTAAAACCTAATTGTTTCATATAATTTTCTCCTTTTAATAAATAATTTTATAAAATTTCTTTTTATCTTCTTATATAATATTTTAATTCACAGCTTTATAAGCTTATTCTAAATCTATGTTAGCACTAGCTAATTAATTTGTCAAGTGCTTTATATAAATAGTTAAATAAACTTTAAATTTTCATAAAAAAAAATTACTACAATAAGACTCTTACTAAAATTTTTATTTTTTTAACTCTTCATTTTAATTTTAAGCGATACTTAATTAAAAAAAGATACTTAAATCAATTAAGTATCTTTTCTGAAGAATTCATATATATCTTTTGCATTTGTCTTTGATATGCCCTTTATGGACTCGAGCTTTTGAAGGCTCGCTCTACGTATGCCATCGATATCTTCGAAGGCTTCGTAGAGTATCTTTTTCTTCTTCGGTCCTATGCCAACTATCTCATCGAGTATGGATCTGTTGATGTTCTTCTCTCTTAATGACCTGTGATATGTGATGGCAAACCTATGTGCCTCGTCTTGTATCCTTGTAAGTATTTTAAAAAGTTCTGAACTTTTATCAAGCTTTATAATCTCGCCCATGTATGCAAGAGAGTCGGTTCTGTGGTGATCGTCCTTCTTAAGACCTACTACCGGTATCTCTATACCTAATTTATCTAAAACCATCTGTGCACTCGATGCTTGTCCAAGACCGCCGTCTATAAGTATGATGTCTGGCAGCGCTGCGAATGAACCTTCCTTGTCCTTCTTGCTTCTTAAAAATCTTCTCTCAAGTACTTCTCTTAGTGAGCCGTAGTCGTCCGCTCCGACTATAGTCTTGATCCTAAAGCGTCTGTACTCATTTCTTTGCATGTCGCCGTTTTCATAGACGACCATAGATGCAACTGAATTTTGTCCCATGGTATTGGATATGTCGTAGCACTCAAGTCTGTTTGGTACATCTTCAAGCCAAAGTATGTCCTTGAAGCGCTTCATCGCCATATCTTTCAAAGCTTTCTTCCTTATATATCTGTCAGCATGTTTCTCTACCATGTCGATGGCGTTCTTCTTTGCCATAAGTACCAAGGCTCTCTTCTCGCCTCTTTGTGGAACGTGTATCTCGACTTTGTGATTTGCAATCTTTGATAGTGCATCCGCCATCTCATCCATGTCCGGAAAGTCGATCTCGGTGATGATTTCATTTGGCATATCGATGTTTGCTGAGTAGTGCTGCGAGATGAAGGCTTTGAAGATCTCCTTGATGTCTGTCTTCTTCTCGTTCTCAAATAGGTAGTAGTTTCGCTCTATAATCTTGCCATCGCGTATAATGAACAGCTCAAGTATAAGGTCAGAGATACCTTCTGCATAACTAAGAACGTCTCTGTTGATGGCGTCAGGCGATGTAATTTTTTGCTCTTTATGTATATCGTTAAATGCATTTACAACGTTTAAGTACTCTTGCGCTTTCTCAAACTCCAAATTCGTTATTGCCTCATCAAGCTTTGACTTGTATTTCTCCAAGATGGACTTGTCCTTGTTTTGCAAAATCCTCATCGCTCTATCGATAAGCTCTTTGTACTCTTCTTCGCTCACATCTTCCTTGCAAGGCGCTATGCACTTACCGATAAAGTAGTTAAGGCAGGGTCTAATCTTTCCCTTTACCTTCTCTATGTTCAAGCTGCAGTCTCTAAGCTTAAGCTCTCTGTTTATTATGTCGATGGCGATGTTGACGCTCGCAGCGTTTGGATACTGACCGAAGTACTTCGCTCCATCTTTTCTTAAGAGCCTAGTCTTAAGTATCCTGGGATACTTTTCATTAGTCGTTACCTTTATGTATGGGTAGCTTTTGTCGTCACGAAGTACGATATTGTACTTTGGAACATAACGCTTAATAAGGTTGGACTCTAAAATTAGAGCCTCAACCTCATTATCAACAATTATATATTCAAACTCGGCAATGTTTTTTACCATCGCCTTAACTTTTTCAGAGTGATTAGTACTGCTTCTAAAGTAGCTTCTCACCCTATTAGATAAATTTTTTGCCTTACCTACATAGATGATCTCGCCCTTATCATTCTTCATGATGTAGATGCCGGGATTCTTAGGCAGCTTCTTTATCTCTTCTTCAAAGTTAAACATTAAATTTCACTTGTTGCCTTTTCTAGCCATGCCTTTTCTTCTTCGTTAAGGTATGGGCTGATTTTTTCATAAACTGCTTTGTGATAGCTGTTTAACCAAGCTACTTCTTCAGCTGTAAGCATATCTTTATCTATAGCGTCCTTGTCAATTGCTGCGTATGTCAATGGTACTAGCTTGAAGAAATCGCCGTACTTACTTGATCCTGCGTCTTCTACATGGATTAATACTTCAGTTCTTACGCCATATTTTCCGTCTTCATAAACACCTGGCTCAACGCTGAATACCATATTTCTAACTAGGTCGATGTCATTGTATCTAGATGAGATGTTGTGTGGTCCTTCGTGTACGTTTAGTAGGTATCCAACTCCGTGACCAGTTCCATGTAAGTAATCCATTTGATGCTTGTAAAGGTCAAGTCTAGCTAGCATATCAAGAGCCATACCCTTAGTGCCTCTCTTAAATACAACACTCATAAGTCTTATGAAGCCCTTTAGTACAAGTGTAAAACCTTTTCTTTCTTCATCTGTTAGAGGTCCCATGGCCATAGTTCTAGTTACGTCTGTTGTTCCGAATCTGTATTGTCCGCCGCTGTCAACTAGTAAAAGTCCCTTGTTATCAAGCTTCTTGTTAGTTTCTTTTGTTGACATATAGTGAACGATGGCAGCGTTATCTGCATAACCACAGATAGTGTCGAAGCTTTCTTCGATAAAGTCCTTTGACATTGCTCTAAACTCGTGCAATTTATCTTGTACAGTAAGCTCGTCAAGAGTAGTCTTGTCCGCTTCTTTAAGCCACTT
The DNA here is from genome assembly GCF_943169635.2 of Fenollaria sporofastidiosus. Classification (NCBI taxonomy): domain Bacteria; kingdom Bacillati; phylum Bacillota; class Clostridia; order Eubacteriales; genus Fenollaria; species Fenollaria sporofastidiosus. The sequence goes on along the minus strand of NZ_OW968186.1, from coordinate 1,005,925 downwards.
CATAAATCTTGCAAGAGCAACACCATCAGTTATGTGTGCAGCCTTTATATTCTTGATTTCAGTATCATTTTTAACAGCTTTAAACTTTGTAGTGATGTTTAAGCCATCAATAACATAGTTGTCGTCTTCTATAAGCTTGAACATGTATCTGTTCATCTTATTTTCATCTAGGTAGATAGTCTTATCTTTAATCTTTCTTAAGTCTTCTTCGAAAGCATCGTAGTCTTTAACTTCTACGCCTTGTTCATTAAGAGCCTTGATAGCACACTCATCAAGCTTGTCAAGGTCTGTGTATATAGCAGCCTTGTCAAAGTCAACGTAAGCGTAGCTAATCAATACTGGAGATGAATGAATATCATTTGCTCTGATATTGTATAGCCAGCATATATCATCAAGTGAAGCGATGATGCTTAGATCAGCACCTTCTTCTTTCAATTTTGCTCTAACTCTTGATAATTTATCCTTTGTGCTCTCGCCCGCTTCTTCAGAAGAAAGTATGAAGGCTTTATCCTTCTTAAGAGCTGGTCTGTCTGTCCATATTTCAGAGATAAGGTCTTGGTCGTCAACAAATTTTACATCTCTATCTTCAACTAAGTCCTCTATCGTTTCAAACATAGCTTCAGAGAAAGTCTTACCATTGAAGCCAATCACTTCGCCTTTTTTAACATTGTCTCTTAAGTATTCCATAAAGGTAGGAACACCTGGTTTGCCCCACTTGAATATCTCATATGAAGTGCCCTTTAATTGGTTTTCAGCTTGCACGTGATATCTACCATCGACCCAAAGCATCGCCTTGTCCAAAGTGATGATGACATTACCTTGTGAACCTGTAAAGCCTGATATGAACACCCTGTCCTTGTAATGATCACTGATGTATTCATTCATATGTGGGTCTGCAGTAGCAACTATATACATAGTGATGCCATGCTTCTTCATAAGTTCTCTTAAACTTTTAACTCTATCGTCTATTGACATAATAAAACCTCCCTTATGTATGTATTATACCACAAAAATATATTTTTTAGTACTAATACTATTAGTCATAGCTAATTATTTATACAAGAATAATATTGTGCTTGTCTTTAATAATTTTATATGATATAATTTGAGCTATGAGAGAGGTAAAAAATGACAAGAATAATAATTGATAGTGCGAGTGATTTCACTCAAGATGAAATTAAAGAATTTAATTTAGAGCCCTTATATGTAAGCGTTATTGATACTGATGACATCGAGACTGTATATCGTGACGGACTTGATATAAAGACTTCACAAATATATAAAAACATGAGAAGTGGTAAAATCTACAAAACTAGTCAGATCAACCTTAACCAATACCTAGAAGGCTTTGAAAAGGTTTGCAAAGAAGGCGAAGACTTCATCTACATCTGTCTTTCCTACGGCGTTACTACTGCGTGGGACTCATCTTGCATGGCGATAAATATGCTAAAGGATAAGTATCCAAACATCAAGATGGTATCTATAAACTCCAAGTCTATGACTATAGGTGAGCAGCTTATCGTTAGAGAGATGATAAAGATGAATAATGAAGGTAAGTCCATCGAAGAGCTTGAAGAAAGAGCTAATTTCTTAGCTGGTAAGGTTAAACACCTCTTCACTGTTGAGAACCTTGAGTACCTTTACAGAGGTGGAAGGATATCAAAGGCAATCAAAGCTGTTGGTCAAGTTCTAAACATAAAACCACTGCTTGCAAATGATGAAAACGGTGCGTTAATTTTAAAAGACAAGGTGCGCGGCGAAGCAAAACTATATAAGAAGATACTAAGTCTTTACTTAGAAGATGCAAGACGCAATCCTGAGATACTAGAGCACACTATCATCGGTCACACTGATAACTTAGCAAACGCTCAAAAACTATACGATATGATAAACGAAGAGTTTGATGCAAAGGACATAACTATTAGAGAGATAGGTACTGCTATAGGTGCTCATGTCGGACCAGGCTGCTTAGCCATAGCCTACATCGACGAAAATAATTAAGATATCAAGGTCAAACTTATTAAAGCTTGGCCTTTTTTAACGCAAAAAATCCTGATCGTTTGATCAGGATTCTTTTATTGATTATATTAATTAAAATTTTGTATCAACATAGTCACTTGTTAAGTCTATGTTAAGCTTTCTGAATAATTCTATATCTGTTAGATTTAACATAGCTGTTGAGTGTGCTCTTAAATTTCTTATCTTAGATAGGTTGTCTATGCAAAGCTTTGCACTCGGATTAAACATCTTTGATGTAGCAAGGCATATAAGCACTTCTTCAACATTAAGTAGTGGGCTTTCCTTCTTTTCGATGATGCCCTTAACTTCTTTTATAGGTTCAAGTATTGCCTTGTCGATTAGGTGTAATTCATCAGGTAGCTTAGATATATACTTTAGTAAGTTTAGTACAGCAGCCGCTGCAGAGTCCATTAGCTCGCCGTCTCTACCTGTGATGATAGTATCTTCATACTCGATAGCAGTAACGTTTGAGTTAGTGATGCCTTTTTCAATAAGCTCCGCCTTTTTATTTCTTGCAGCAACCAAAGACTTTCTGTCTTCAACAGTAAGGTTAAGCTCTTCCATAAGAGTCTTTATCCTTTGTGCTTCGTCCTTCTTTTGATTAGTCATCTTATAAATAAGAAGCGCCTTTAGGTACCTTCTGATAATCTCTTGTCTTGATGCCTCTCTAACAACTTCATCGTCAATAATGCCAGACTTGATTCTGTTAACACCCATATCAGTTGGTGACTTGTAGAACTCCTCACCCATGATCCTATCAAGAATCTTCTTTAATATAGGGAAAGCTTGTACGTCTCTGTTATAGTTTACAGATATTTCACCATAAGCTTGTAAGTGGTATGGGTCGATTTGATTAACATCACTTAAGTCAGCAGTTGCAGCTTCGTATGCAAGGTTAAGTTCATGCTTAAGAGGCATGTTCCACACAGGGAATGTCTCAAACTTCGCATAACCTGCCTTAACGCCGCGCTTGTACTCATGATATAGCTGCGATAGACATGTAGTCATCTTTCCACTACCAGGTCCTGGACCAGTTACAACTATGATAGGCATAGTTGTCTCAATGTATGGATGCTTGCCAAAACCATCTTCAGATAAAATTTTGTCAACATCATTAGGGAAGCCCTCAGTCTTGTCATGAAGGTAGACCCTCATGCCTCTTGCTTCCACGTACTCTTTAAACTTATCAACGTTTTCGTCCTTTTTGTAACGATTGATAACAACGCTGTTGATCTTAATACCCTTTGCCTTAAGTCTCTCTATAAGTCTGATAGCCTCTCTCTCATATGTTAGACCTGTGTTATTGTTAAGCTTGTTAGATATGATGTCTTGCGCATGTATAGTGATGATGACCTCCATCCTATCCTTTAACTTTTCAAGCAAAACAGTTTTAATGTCCTCGTCATAACCAGGAAGCACTCTTTGAGCGTGCTTATCGCCAATTAATTTGCCACCAAACTCCATATAAAGCTTCTCAAACTTTTCAACCCTCTTAAGAATATAGTCGCTTTGTTCCTTTATATATAGTTCATTTGAAAAACCAAGTTTCATGTTTTCACCTCGTTAAGATTATAACATATGAGAATCTTTATTACAATTATTTTTTATTGCTATGAAAAAAATTTTTTAATGGATTTACATTTATTAAAATGCTTTTAACGCAAGAAAATCTTAGGACAAAAGCCCTAAGATTTTTTGTATAGTTTATCTATTGTTTTTGATAAGTAATTTAATTACTCGATTATTTCTATCAGTAATGATAGATGCATATAATCCGTTAATTTGCATTGTATTCATACTTAACATTTGAGTTAAGCTATAATCCCCAGTTACATCTGTATTTCTGTTTATAATATAACCAATTCTGCTATTCACATCATCATATATTATAGTTTGATCCACACTTGTGACATCAACCTTTGCAATTTTAAATGACTTTTCATATCCGCCATATCTGTTGCTATATGGATTTGGGTCAGTATCGCTGTATGCATATAATTTTGGTAATCTAGCATCTTTTTTATCAACGCTAAAGTAATAAGGCTTACCTACTTCTATACTTCTAACTGAGACATTATTAATATCTATAACATAATCAATGTTTCTATTTGAATAGTCATCTAAATAAATATAGTTGCCGTCAATTTTTCTTACGTATCCTCTTATTACGTCTCCATAATAAGTTCCACCGTTATTATATCTTGAGTCGATAACCATAATCTTCTTGATATTATTGTCTTTATCCTTATCAAGTATAACAACTCTTGATCCTGGACCTATATCTCTAACTCTAACATCTCTGTCTCTTCTTAAATCAAAGGTATCTGCTCTTAGGTCTGAATCATAGTAGTAAGTTTCTCTGTTTCTATTGTCATCATATGTTCCCTTAGGATATAAAACTATCTCGTAGTCTCTACGATCTCTTGATCTGCTATAGCCATAGTTTGAAGATACGATATACTCGTTATCAAAGCCGTCACCAATTGTGATGTATGAAACTTCATCATCATTTCTTGAGTCTGTTTCGATTTCTACATATACTGCTGTGTTGCTACTAACAAGGCTTCTAAATGCATCAGCTGTCAATTTGCGTTCTCTTCCGTAGTAGCTGTTTCTGTTGTCATATCTGTCGTCATATATATCATAGTCTGTATCTCTTCTAGGAAGTTTGTATCTGTTTTCTCTACCATTTAATGAAACGATAGTGATTTCTCTGTAGTCTACTCTCTTAACATATCCTTTATAATCATCTGAAGATACTGTTACTTCTAATGTCTTAACTTTGTCATTGTAGATACTTGCTCTAACTTGTGAACCAGTTCTAACATCGTAAAGGCTCTTTGATCTATTGTTAATTGTTATTGATGAGTCAGAGTCAACTTTGAATACTCTTGAAACTTTGTTTTTATTGCTGTCTGTATAAGAAATCTTAATTTCTTTATTGTCGTTATCAACGTTTGTTACTTCACCTTCAAGGTTAAATTGTACTCCCTTTGCATCAATAGAGATTGCTTGCATAACAGGTATTGATTGTTTTGCAGTAACAGTTACTGTTTGTCCCACTAGTAAGTTTGTAAGGTTTCCTAATTTGCCATCAACTGTGATAAGTGTTGCAGCGTTTAATGAGAATACTTTGCCTGTGCTTGTGTTGTCATTTACTACTAATATAGCTGTTGCACCTGTAGTTGAGAATTCAGTGATAGTACCTGTAACTACTGTTGGTGTTGGGTTAACAGGTTGTACAGGTTGTACTGGTTGAACAGGTTGTGTTGTGTTAGCTCCGTTTCCTTGTGTAGCTTGATACTTAAGAGCTAAGTGTACCATCTTGGCAACTTGATCTCTTTGAACAGCTTTGTTGCCATTGAACATACCGTTTCCACTACCTTGTGGTGATAAAACTCCAGCGTCTATCAAACCAGCAATTAATGCTCTTGATTCTTCTGGAATATTGCTTGTATCCTTGTAAGGAAGTGATATAACTGGGTCATTTGACTTCACACTCATTGCTCTTGCAAAGTACTCTGCAAGATTACGTCTGCTTAGTTGCTTATTTGAGCTAAACAAATTTAATTTCTTAGCTGCTTGTAATGTCTTCATATTTATAACTTGCTTTGCTAAGCACTTAACAACATTATCTTGTGCCCAATCAGGTACTCCAAGCGCTACTACGTCCTTTAGCCAAACTTTTCTTGCAGCTTCTAATCCGTTTTGATCATATTGTGTAAGTATAGCTGCAAACTTCATTGCTTCTAAAAATGAAATTGATTTTTGTGGTTTAAATGTACCGTTAGGATATCCATCGATATATCCTTGATTGCTCATCTCGTTAATAAAGCTGTATGCCCAATGAGACTTTGGTACGTCTTTGAAAGTTTTTGCGCTTACTGTGTTAGTAGGTATAAATGTCATACATAACATTAGTGCAAGCACTAAACTAAATACTCTTTTTAAGTTATTTTTCATAAGTTTACTCCTTTCATAACTAGTCTTCTAATTCTTATGTATTAATTATACCACATAATCAGTGAAAGAAATGTTACAAACAAGTTAAATATAAAGGCTTTTACTATATATTAATTAAAAAATATGTTTTGTAACAAGAACTTAATATACGAAATGATTATTATATAGTATAATGTAAGTGGAGTGGTATGCATGAAGAAAAAAATTACACTCTTCTTATGCTTTTTGATGTTCATATCGTCCTTTGCTAATGTATATGCAAAGAATATGGTCGATCAATACAAAAAAAGTGCCGAAGAGTTAAAGTCATACAATATAATACAAGGTGATGCCTCAGGTGATCTTATGCTTGATAAGAATCTTAAGAGAGAAGATTTAATTATTATTCTTTCGAGACTGATGAATGATGAAGAGAGAGCAAAAAAGTATAGCTCTGAAACAAAGTTTACAGATCTTAAGAATGTTAACAAGATTTACTTGCCATATATCAACTGGGCAGTATCCAATGGCTACATACATGGTGCGAGCAAGGACAAGTTTGGCTTTGGTAGCTATGTAACCGTTAGACAGTATCAAGCAGTGCTACTAAGGATACTTGCCTACACATCCGAAGCAAAGAAGTGGGACGCTGTCTCTGACTATGCAGTGACATATGGCCTTATGGATGGCTTGGACTTAAACGGTGACGACTACCTTAATCGTGGTGAGATGGCTCTTATGACAACTAATGCATTGAAGACTCCAAAGAAGGGCTCGACTCTTAGCCTATTAAAAGTTTTAAATTTAAAAAAATAATATATGATCTTGGTCAAGCTATATAAGGCTTGACCTTTTTTATGCAAAAAAATAACAAGCACTCATATGAGTACTTGTTCTAAAACTATATTTTAAATTAATCTTTATAAGCGTAGTAGTACATCGTTATTAAGATCATACCACCTGCTATGTTACCTAATGTGACAGGTATTAGATTGTGCACTAGGGCAAGCATATCAAAATTACCACTTATCATCATAGCTATAGGCAAGTAGAACATATTAGCAACGCAGTGTTCGAAACCGCATATAACAAAGATTGCTACTGGAAAGGCTGACGCAAAGATCTTAGCTGTAATCTCTTTACTTGCTGTGCTCAGCCATACTGATAAGCACACTAGTATGTTGCAACCTATGCCCTTTACAAATAATACAAAGTAGCCTTGCGATGTCTTTGCGTTAAAAATGTTTACGAATAATTCCTTTGTACTGTCAGACAATATGTTCGAATAATAAACAACGCAAACAAAGATAAGTGCTCCAATGAAATTATATATAAATATCTTGAGCCAGTTGTATATGATGGTGCTTAGTTTACTTCTCTTGTCAAGTGCCGCTCCAAACATAAGTATGTTTCCTGTGAATAGTTCTGCACCCCCAACTACTACTGCAACTATGCCGATGGTGAATGTTAATCCAACTAAGAGTCTTGTTATTTGTGGATTGAAACCTTTGCCAAGGCTGTTGATTATAGTTGATGCAGCTCCTCCCATGGCTATATACATACCTGCAAGTAGTCCTAAGAAGAACTGTGTTCTCGTTTTAAGCTTTGTCTTCTTTACACCGTTGTCCAAGGTCATGGACAATATCTCTTTCGGGCTGAAATTTTCTTTTTCCATAATAATACCCCCTATGCTTATATTATACAAGCATAAGGGGCTATAAGTCAAGATTATAAATTTTCTTTTAAGAAGTCCTCTATCTTCTTTATAGCTTCGTCCTCGTCATCACCTTCAACTATGAACTTAATAGCTTCACCTTGCTTTGCTTGCAAGCCCATAAGTCCAAGTATTGACTTTGCGTTAACGTTTTTTTCACCCTTAGCTACCTTTACATCGCTTTTGATAGCTGCAAGTAGTTTTACAAGTAGACCTGCAGGTCTTGCATGTATACCTATAGGGTCTGTGATTGTGTATTCGAATTCTTTCATAGTAACCTCCTTATAAATTAATTATTCTACTCTTTAGTTCAAGTATCTGTCCTGGATTAACAGATAGCTTGTCAAATTTATTCTTTACATAAAACTCAGTCATCTCAGGGTCGCTTCCAAGCTCGCCGCACACGCTTATCTTTACGCCGTGCTTCTTTGCATTTGCGCATGTTATCTCCATCAGCTTAAGTAGTGCTTTGTGATGAATGTCTCTGTGCTTTGATATCTTTTCATTTTGTCTATCAACAGCAAGCGTATATTGTGTTAAGTCGTTTGTGCCTATACTAAAGAAGCTTACTTCCTTTGCAAGGTCATCACTGATGATTGCTGCGGCCGGCGTCTCTATCATGATGCCTACTTCGATGTTCTCGTTAAATGGCACGCCCTTCTCTCTAAGTTCATTAAATATCTCTTGAATAATCTCTTTACTCTTCTTTACTTCCCATACATCGTTAATCATAGGAAGCATAATTTTTATATTGCCATAGTGAGATGCTCTGATGATGGCTCTAAGCTGTGCTTTGAATAATTCTTCATTGTCAAGGCATATCCTTATTGCTCTATAGCCTAAAGCTGGATTTTCTTCTTCAGGTAGATTTAGATAATCAACCTTTTTGTCCGCGCCTATGTCAAAAGTTCTAACTATGACTTCCTTACCTTGCATAGCCTCGGCAACGTACTTGTACTCCTTGAACTGTTCTTCTTCCGTTGGAAGAGAGTCTCTGCCAAGGTATAAAAACTCTGTTCTAAATAGTCCTATGCCCTCTGCACCGTTGGCAATAGCAAGCGGCAAGTCTTTAGACTTACCAATGTTGGCGTAGACGCTTATATGCGTACCGTCTTTACTGATGGCTTCTTTTGTCTTTAATTTTTCTAATTCAAGCCTTCTTGCCTCTTCCTTCTCTATCCTTTTCTTTACATCTTTAAGCAAAGCGTCATCTGGATCTATAATGAAGTCTCCATTATATGCATCAAGTATGGCTAGCTTGCCATCAAGCTCTTTATCAAGATCACAGTCTAAGTTTACAAGCGATGCTATGTTCATAGACTTTGCTAGTATTGCTGTGTGTGATTGTGTTGAACCTTTAACTGTAACGATTGCAAGAAGTTTATCCTTGTCAATGTTTAGAGTTTGACTTGGCAATAAATCTTCTGCGTATAAAATAACTTTCTCATCAAGTCCTTCACTAAATGAATTCTTAATTCCAAGTATGTTTTTAATTAATCTTTGCGATATGTCTTTAATGTCTTTTGCTCTTTGACTAAAATACTCGTCGTCCATGCTGTTAAAGACTTCGTAAAATTTTTCTTCTGCTAAGCTCACAGCATATGCAGCGTTAAACTTCTCTTCGTTTATGTTTATTCTAATTTCGTCTTGATACTCTATGTCTTCAAGCATCATCTTGTGCACTTCGAAAATCTGTGCCTCTTCTTCGCCTGCATCCACTTTTGCCTTCTCATATAAGCAATCTAGTCCTTTGATGGACACTTTTATAGCCTCATCAAGCTTTGCAAGTTCTTTAGCGCAGTCATCAATCTTTTCTTTACTAATAACAATCTTCTCATCACTAAAGACCTTTACCTTGCCTAAAACAAGACCTTTGTTAGCTATAGTTCCTTTAATTATCCTCATTTACTCCACCTATTTGTTTGCCTCTTATATATACATCGGCTATGTTTAAATCTTTATCGACTACAACAAAGTTTGCATACTTGCCAACTCTGATGCTGCCATACTTATCATATATGCCAGCTTCCTTAGCAGAGTTTACTGCTGCAGATTTAACTAGTGATTCAAAAGGTACGCCTATCGAGTAAGCATATCTAATGCAGTCAAATAAATTACTTGCACTGCCGGCAATAGTTCCCGACTCGAGAGTTGCCTTCTTGCCCTTAACATATACATCTTGTCCACCAAGGCTATACTTGCCATCAGAAAGACCAGTTGCCATCATGGAGTCAGATACAAGTATGACTCTGTCGTCGCCAAACATTGCATATATCATCCTTATTACTGAAGGGTGTATATGTACACCATCTGTTATAAGCTCAACCATGACTTCAGGGCTGTCAAAAGCTGCACCGCATACACCAGGGCTTCTGTGTTTAATGTCGTTAAGCGCATTGAATAAGTGTGTTACCGATTTTGCTCCAAGGTCAAAGGCTTCAAGTGCAGTATCGTAATCGCAGTCAGTATGTCCTATGGATATGACAACCTCGTCTGCTCTCTCTTTAATAAAGTCCTTCGCTCCTTCTACCTCAGGTGCTATGGTTATCTTTTTGATTCTATTATTAGAAAGCTTTTGGTACTTGTCAAAGTTATCAAGACTTGGCACGGCTAAGTATTTTGGATTTTGCGCACCTATCTTGTCCTTTGATATATATGGTCCTTCCATGTGCACACCAATAAACTCTGCTCCCTTGCCTCCTTCATACTCACCAATCGCTTTGAATATCCTTTCAAGCTCTTCGTCTGCTAAGGTCATAGTAGCAGGTATGACTTGTGTAACACCATTTCTTGCTTCATACTCGCATATGGTATCGATGGACTCCTTAGTTCCATCACAAAGGTCCTTGCCCATCGCTCCATGGAAATGTATGTCAGTTAGTCCTGGTATGATGTAAGTATCTGCATAGTCTTTAACGATGTCGTCACTACTGTATACAGTGAAGATCTCTCCACTCACAGCAATGTCCCTTCTAATAAATTTACCATCGCAGTAAACATTAGCTCCCTTTATAAGCATAGTAACACCCCCTGATAATTCACTTAAATTAATTTTACTTAATACTAAGTGTCTCTATACTCATTCTACAATAAATATCTAATTTTTGCAAACAAATTTTTGTTTAGTATTTCTAATTTCGAATGAATATGGTATAATATATATAATAATAGTAATTATTATTCAATTTTATTAAGGAGGTCATTATTATGATGAAAAAACTTCAAAACCTAGGTAAGGCTTTGATGCAACCAGTAGCTATACTACCAGTTGCTGCTCTACTAATGGGTATCGGTTATTGGATCGACCCTAATGGTTGGGGCGCTAACAGCATCGTTGCTGCATTCTTAATCAAGACAGGCGCAGCTATACTTGACAACTTAGGAATTATATTCGCAGTTGGTGTTGCTTATGGTCTATCTAAGGATAGAAACGGTGCAGCAGGTCTATCAGGTCTAGTAGCATTCTTAATCGCAACTACACTTCTTTCAGCAGGTACTGTTGCAGTATTTAGAGGAGTAGATGTATCCGAACTAGCTCTAACTGACGGCTGGCAAAAGATGAACAACGGTAACGTATTCGTTGGTATCATCTCAGGTCTTGTTGCAGCATTGGCATACAACAAGTTCTATCAAGTTCAACTACCAGATGCTTTTGCATTCTTTAGTGGTAGAAGACTTACTCCTATCATGACATCTTTATTCATGATAATCGTTTCAGCAATTCTTTACTATGTATGGCCTATACTATTTGGCGCTCTAGTTGCTTTCGGTGAAGGTATTGAAAGCTTAGGTGCTATAGGTGCAGGTATATATGCGTTCTTTAACAGACTACTAATACCTACAGGTCTTCATCACGCACTAAACTCAGTATTCTGGTTTGATATTGCTGGCATCAACGATATACCTAACTTCTTAGGCGGCGCAGCTTCTCTTGAAGCAGGTACAGCTGTTAAAGGTGTAACAGGTATGTACCAAGCAGGTTTCTTCCCTGTAATGATGTTTGGTCTTCCAGGCGCAGCTCTTGCTATGTATCAAGAAGCTAAACCTGAAAAGAAGAACGTTGCTAAATCATTATTAGTTGCAGCAGCATTCGCATCATTCTTCACAGGCGTTACTGAACCTCTTGAATTCTCATTCATGTTCTTAGCTCCAGCTCTATACTTTGTTCACTCACTATTAACAGGTATTTCAGTTGCTATCGCAGCAGCTTTCCACTGGACAGCAGGTTTTGGTTTCTCAGCAGGTTTTGTTGACTACTTCTTATCATTAAGAAACCCAGTAGCTAATAACCCTTGGATGCTAATTCCACTTGGACTAGTATTCTTCGTAATCTACTACTTCATCTTCAAGTTCTTCATCAGAACATTTAACTTAAAGACTCCTGGTAGAGAAGATGACGATGTTGAAGTAAGCGCAGATACAGTTACAAAGAACAATGACTTTGATGAAGTTGCATCTATCATCATCGAAGGCCTTGGTGGAAAAGATAACATTGAAGACATCGACTACTGCTCAACTAGACTAAGAACAAGCTTAGTAGATGGCGCTAAGGTTAACGAAGCAAGAATTAAAGAAGCAAAAGTTTTAGGACTTATCAAACCTGATAAGGATTCAATCCAAATCATTATTGGACCACAAGTTCAATTCGTTTTTGATAAGATTCATGAAAATCTTGGCAAATAATTTAAAATAATTACTATATGGACTCCGATTAAGTTCGGAGTCTTTTTTTTGCGCATATAAAAAGGCGAGCATCTGTACTGCCCGCCTATCTAGTATATACCTTATTTAATTTTCTAAGTAAGCTCTCAATAGTTTCTCTGTGTTCTCTATCGCCTTGATATTTGTCCTTTCAATATGATGTGACGCGTCAGTTCCCACACCTATGCAGGCGAAGTTTAAATTAAGTCCTGCGACTGCACCAAGTGATCCGTCTGATCCATATCTTTGATGAACATCTATTGCATAGTCAATTTTATTTTTAATTGCTAAATCTTCAAGTCTGTCTCTAAATTCTATTGGGTAAGGTGTCCTTGAATCTTTTGCAACTATAGTTACCTTGTCTTCAGCTGAGTTGTTCTCATAGCTAACTATACCTATGTCAAGAGCAAGTACCTCATATGCATTGTCTGGTACATAGCTTATGCCGTGGCCAAGCTCTTCGAAGTTTGTAAAGTAAAACATCGTGTCACATGCGAGCTCAATATTATTATTAAGTACTTCTTCCATCTCATAGATCATGATTGCTGCATGAAGTTTATTATCTATGAAGCGTGATACAAGAAAGTCTTCTGTTACTCTTGTGCGCGGCTCAAAGGCAATGAAGTCGCCAACAGCTACGCCATGCTCTATAGTTTCTTCTTTACTAGATGATACTATGTCAAGCCTTATCTCTGTCGAATGTCTCTCTCTTGGAAGAGTCTTTTCCCTTTCGTCTTCCATAGTGTGAACGCTCGCCTTATTTGGAAGCACTGTTCCACTCACTACGCCCTTCTTTGTATAAACTCTTACTAACTCTCCTTCAAGTGATGCGTACATAAAGCCGCCTATGTTTTCAAACTCTAATCTGCCGTTGTCCTTAACTCTTGATACTATGCCTCCAAGTGTATCAACATGAGCAGTAACTATCCTTAGCTTAGATGAATCTTTTCCCTTCAATATAGCATAAAGAGCATTCTTATTTGTTTTCTCTAAGCTCAACTTACCTTTGAAATGCTCTTCTATATAAGTATTCACCATCTGGCACATGCCCGATGGTGAATCTATTTTTAACAAATTTTCTGCTATATCGAGTATTCTCTTATTTAACTCCTTCATAGTCTTCTACGTCATATCCAAGGTCTTCGATAGCTTTCTTTGCCTTTGCTAGATCGAATTCTTCCTTGCTTTCGATATTAACGTGACCTGATGCGAAATCAGCTGTTACAACGTCAATTTCATCAAATTTTTCTAATGCCTTTTCAATAGCTTTGCTACATCCTTCACATTTCATTCCGTTTACTTTTAAAATTCTTTTCATTACTTAATCGACTCCTTATAAATTGATTCTATAGATTCTTCCATATGTTTATTAAACTCTTCATCTGTCATACTTGCCTTTGCTCCTTCAGTAAGTGCTCTTGAGAATGAAGCAACGACTCTGTGGTTTCTTCCAAGTCTTTCATTAGACTCTTCTCTTGTATATCCACCAGAAAGTGCTACTATCCTTAAAACATTGTCGTAGTCATATAGTGGTAGGTATAGATTGTCTTCTTCAGGTAGTGTAAGCTTTAACATGATGTAGTCATCCTTATCTAGCTTTTCAATATTGTCTTTTAACTCTTGTAATAAGATCTTTTCAATCTCGCCCTTATACTCTGCATGTATATCAACTTCTGGCTCAATTATAGGTACGAAGCCTTTAGCGATGATCTTTTTAGCATAATCAAATTGTTGTTTAACTACTTCTTTGATGCCTATGCAGTCGAACTCTTTGATAACTGATCTCATCTTAGTACCAAAGATACCTCTTTCCTTCGCTCTTTCAAGAAGCGAGTCAAGCTTAGTCATCTCTTTCATAACTTGTACGCCATTTTCCAAATCAGCAAGACCTTGGTCAACCTTAACGAATGGAAGTATCTCTAATTTATTCCATAGGTAGTCAGCTGTCTTCATACCATCAATCTCTCTATCGATAGTCTGTTCAAATAGTATTGCTCCAAGTATGTGATCCTTATTGAAGCTTGGTGCTTTGATGATTCTTGTTCTCATATCGTGAACAAGCTTAAACATCTCATCTTCAGATGAGTACTTATCCTCATCAATACCATATAGTCTTAAGGCCTTTGGTGTTGATCCACCACTTTGGTCTAAGGCAGCTATGAAACCTTTTCTGTTTCTAGCGATGTCTAATTTTTTGCTATCCATAAATTTCCTCCTCTATTCTACTTATATCTTAATCTTAGTGAGTTTGTAACTACGCATACTGATGAGAATGCCATCGCAGTCCCTGCAAGCATAGGTGTTAGTAGTCCTAGCATGGCAAATGGTATGCCAACCACGTTGTAGAAGAACGCCCAGAATAAGTTTTCTTTGATTATCTTCATGGCTGCTCGCGATAGTTCTAAAGCTCTTACAACACCAAAGATGGAATTGTTTAATAAGCTTATGTCACTTGCTTCTAATGCAACATCTGTGCCTGATGCGATTGAGTATCCAACATCTGAACTTGCGAGACTTGGTGCATCATTTACACCGTCACCTACCATGGCAAGCTTTGTGCACTCGCGCTTTATCTCTTCTATGGCTTTAAGCTTATCTTCTGGAAGCAATTCTGCCCTGAAATCATCTATACCAAGTTTACGAGAGACGTTCCTAGCGACAGTACTATTGTCCCCTGTAAGCATGTATGTCTTTATACCCATAGCCTTGATCTTAGCGATTGCTTCTTTACTGTCACTTCTTAAGCTGTCTTCAATTGCAAAGTAAGCTACAGCTGATTTATCTACAGCCATGACTATGACAGTAGCGCCCTCATCTAAAAGTTCTTTCATTATGTCTTTGTCGTAAGCTATGCCAAGCTCGTCAAAGTATCTTTCGTTCGATAATATTATTTCCTTGCCATCAAGCTTCGCGCGTACACCCTTGGAGTGAATTGCTTCAAACTCATCAGCTTCTATATAAGAAACTCCTCTATCCCTTGCATAAGATGATATTGCTTCGCTTATTAAGTGCTCTGATTGGTTCTCAGCACTGTAAGCATACTTTAAGATGTCAGCATCACTCATTGATGATTTGTTTATAAACTTAGTAAGAGCAAGCTTGCCTTCTGTAAGTGTGCCTGTCTTGTCAAAACATACTGCATCGACTTTAGCATTTGCTTCCAAAACTTCGCCAGACTTTATAAGTATGCCTGACTGTGCTGCTCTACCAGTTGCTACCATGATGGCGGTAGGTGTTGCAAGTCCCAAACTACATGGGCAAGCAATAACTAAAACGCTGATTGCGTTAATAATACCTGTATTAGCGTCCTTAAATATAGTATAAATCAAAAAAGTTAAAAATGCAATAGCCATTACCGATGGAACAAAGACATTAGCAATCTTGTCTGCCATCCTTTGCACCGGCGCCTTCGAACTTGCTGCGTCGTCAACCATCCTTATGATGTTAGCTAGTGTAGTGTCGTCACCAACCTTTGTGACCTTGAACTTAAACGTACTAGGTCCGTTGACAGTCGATCCTATAACTGCGTCACCTACCGTTTTATTCACAGGAAGGCTCTCGCCTGTAATCATCGCTTCATTGATTGACGCCTCGCCTTCTATGATGACTCCGTCTGAGGCGACCCTCTCACCTGGTCTAACAAGAACGATGTCATCTACTTCAAGCTCGTCTATATTAATAGTCTTCTCAGTGCCATCTTTAATGACAGTTAGAGTATCGACTTTTAAATTTTGTAATTTATCAACTGCTTCGTTTGTCTTTGCCTTCGCCTTAGCTTCCATAAGCTTACCTAGTAATACTAGTGTAATGATGACTGCTGAAGACTCGAAGTATAGATGCGGGTTCGATATAAACATATTGTATATGCTGTATAGGTAGGCAGCTGTGGTGCCCATAGAAACAAGCACATCCATGTTAAAGGTCTTGCTCCTTAATGAGCTGATTGCTCCTTTATAAAACCTATGTCCTCCAAAAATTTGTACCAAAGTCGCAAAGGCAAACTGCCACCACGGATCCGCATAGAAGACATGCACTCCTGCCATGTGTAGGAACATAACTGAGAAAAGTGGCAAAGCAAATACTAAAGAGATGATAAAGTCGCGCTTAAGTGTTTTTATTTCCTTCTCTCTAAGCTCCCTTTCCTTAGCTATGTCACGGCTCTCTTGATAGTAGCCAGTAAATCCCGCTCTTGAGATGACAGCTAAAATATCGTCACGGGAAATTAGATTTTCGTCATATATAACTCTTGCTCTATTAGACGATAGATTGACATTAGCTCTTGAAACGCCATCTTGCCTTGATAATACTTTTTCAAGCCTTGCCGTGCAAGCAGCGCAGCTCATACCTTGTATTAAAAAATTATCCTTCATATAATCACCCTTATCATTATACCCATTTTTGTGGTATAATAATTATAAGAAAGGTTGTGATGATATGGACGCAATAGAAAACCTATTGACAAGAAGAAGCATAAGAAAGTTTAAAACTGATGAAGTACCTCGTGATCTACTTGAGAAGATAATAGAGTGTGCAAAGGCTTCACCAACAGGTATGAATAAGCAAGAGAGACTCTTCACTGTTGTGACTAAAGAAGAAGATATACAAAGACTAGCCTCCGCCATCGCAAAGTCACTTGATAGAGACGACTACCGCATATATGATGCAAAGGCTTTAATCATAATAACTGTGCCTGAAGATCTAAAGCTAGGCGACGCAGACACATCAACTGCCATGGAAAACATCTACTTAGCAAGCCATGCGCTTGGACTTGCATCTGTTTGGATCAATCAACTAAGAGGCAACAAGGACGAAGGCGTAAGAGAAGTATTGAATTCATTTAAGATTCCAGCTAATCACATCTCATATGGACTAATGGCTTTGGGATATGCTGATGAAGTTCCAAAGGCAAAAGAAAGAACAGAGAAGGTAGTTTATATATAATGAGAAAGAAAATTGGTTTTATAAGCGACACACATGGTGGCATCGACGAAACACTAAGAGCGCTTGAAGTGCTTAAGGACTGCGAGACCATATACCACTTAGGCGACGTCTTATATCACGGACCTCGTAATGCACTTCCAGGTGATTACAATCCAAAGGATCTTGCTGCATACTTAAAAGAGCGAGACAACATTATCTACGTAAGAGGTAACTGTGACAGTGACGTCGATCAGATGGTAACAGATAAGGACCTTACAAACAAGATGAGAGTTCTTGATATCAATGGCCTTAAGACTATGCTTATACATGGCTATGAGGAAACAGAATTTGCAAGGCTTGAGTACGCAAAAGACTCCGGCATCAAGATGATAGTTACTGGCCACACACATATAAAGGTCTTAGATATAAAAGACGGCATCATCTTATTAAACCCTGGTTCAACAACCATACCTAAAGATGGCATCGCCTCAGTTGCTATGATGGACGACAAAAAGATAAAACTCATCAACATATATACTGAAGAAGTATTGAAAGAAATCGAATATTAGATTGAAAAAAAAGAAGTCTACGTTTAATTACGCAGACTTCTTTTTCTTTATTATAAATTTTAGAAAAACCATTAAATTAATTACTATCAAAATTATTATTATAATATTTTGAAATAGATTTATATTCATATTTATACGCATTGCTTCTCTTAGCTCGTACATAATTCTTCTGAACTTACCAAGACATAAAATTAATGCTATAGATATAAATTCTATAATTAAAAAGACTTTTTCATTTGCTCTGTTCATAAATAGTGAAGTTATAACTGCAAGTGCAATAAAAACGTAGTATATATACCTTGAATGCACCCTCATATCTAGCCAAAGGCTTAAGCTAATAAGGCTTGATACAATCGATGCGGCTAAAATTCCTACTACTATCGCAAGGAGTAAATTAAAGAATTTCTTCAACTATTTTACTGTGTATGTGATTGCTACTGGAGTTCCATCTTCTGGTGCTTTGTCAGCATCTACTGAGAATGACACTTCTTTTGTTTCTTCAATAGCACCTAGTGGGTATTCACCGTTACTTGTAATACCAACGAAGCATGAATCAAGACATGTAATGCATCCTGTGTTGAATTCTTTCGAATTATCAATGTTTCCTGAGAATCTGATGTCTAAAGCTTTACCGTTTGAATCTTTAACTACTTCATCAACACCTATTGGACTATCTTTGCCTTCCCATGTTAAACTTACATCAAGCTTAGAGCCTTCTGTCTTAGTTGTTGCAGCATTGTCAGCATTCATGTTGTTACCAGCTTCAGCTCCTACTTCAACTAAAGCGTCGTAGAAGTCTACTGGAGATACATAAGATGAAAAGATTGACATATCGCTTAACTTGCCATCTTTAAAGATTGCTAAGTGTCTTGTTGCTTCTGTTTCAAATTTTCCGTTGTACTTAGCATAGATTGTTACGCTCTTAGAGTCTTTATCCACTTTTAGTGGATTTTCTTCTGTAACGCCATTTAATGTTGCAGTATCTTTATCATCTGTTTTTTCTTCTGTGTCGCTTGATTCTTTTGTTTCAGTTGCTTCAGCTGTCTTAGTTTCTTCTGGTTTAGTATCTGTTTTTGGTCCGCATGCAACTAATAACATTGAGACCATTAATAAGATTGCTAAAATTTTAATTTTTTTCATTTTTTCCTCTCCTTTAATTTAGGCTTTCTAAAATTAACACACATATTATTATAACACTAATACATGTAATTTATTATTGGAATATTATATAGTTTTTTATTCTTTTTTATAAAATTATCAATATTAAATTAAATCTTGCTAATATTGCAAAGAAAAAAGGACTCTCACGAGTCCTTCTTTTAGAATTTATTAGCTTTTTAGAACTTATTAGCTTCTTTTAAAAATGTCCATTACCTTCAAGATAATATTTTCAATCATGCTCTTTGACTTCATCTTCTTTTCATAGATGGAGTCCTTCACATTGCCAAGTAAACCATTAACTGCACCATAAGCATTGTTTGCAGTGTTTGCAACTTGTGATGTGATTCTGTTTACAGTACTAATCGCGCTATCAGTAATACCCATAGCTGTATTAGTAAGTCTAGACACATCAGATGTAACGCCGTTAATGTTATTCATAATGCCTGCGATATTAGGTCTTAGATCATTAACAAGTCTACTTACATCATCAGTAACGCTTTTGATGTTTGGTCCAAGATCTCTTACAAGGTCCTTAGTCTCTGTTGTAATCTCTTTGATGTCTGGTCTTATGTCGTCAACAAGTCCGTTAACATTACTTGTGATACCGTTAACATTGTTCATCACTTCAGGAAGTTTAGCTACTGTTTGACCGATGTTAAGTCTGTTCTCTTCCATCATGTTCTTCATAGTGCTAATTGATGAAGCGATTTTAATGAATAGATAAGCTAATGAACCTAGTGCTGCTATGCCAAAAACTATTAGCACACATTTTAATATATACATTGCGTCCATTATATCACCTATTTCCCAATATTCTTAAATGCGTTTTCTACATCCTCTTTAATTTCTTTAGCTTTGTCTACTGCTTCATCTTTTACATTTTCAGCAGCATCTTTAGCTTCGTCAATCTTTTTTTCAGCTTCGTTCTTTAGTTCGTCAGCCTTTTTTTCAGCTTCGTTCTTTAGTTCGTCAGCCTTTTTTTCAGCTTCGTTCTTTAATTCTTCAGCTTTTTTAGCTGCTTCATCTTTAATCTTGCCAAAATCTATGCCCATATTATCACCTATTTCTTAGCCTTTTCTACTTCTTTTTCAACATCCTTCTTAACGTCGTTAGCCTTCTTTTCTACTTCTTTTTTAGCTTCAATTGCTTTGTCTTCTGCCTTATCTTTAAGCTCTTTAGCTTTTTCTTCAGCTTCTTCTTTAAGTTCTTCAGCTCTTTGAGCAGCTTCTTCCTTAAACTCTTTTGCCTTTTCCATAGCGCATTGACCTAGCTCTTTTGCTCTTTGAGTTGCATTAGCAAGGCCTTCTCTCATGTCGTTATAAGTATCTCTACTCTTCTTAGCAATCATCTCTCTAGTTTCTTCACCACTTCTTGGTGCAAATAGATAGCTTGCTGCAGCACCTGCTGCTAGTCCTAATAAAGTACCCATGGCAATGTTGCCAGCGTTCTTCATTCTTTCTTTTCTTTGTTCTTCTCTCGCTTTCGCTGATATGAAATCAAATAGTCCCATAATATCACTCCTTTATATTTTACTATTATTTATATACCCACTAAGCGCATGAATAAAACATAAAGAATAAAAAAAGAAAACTAATCGAACTTGATTAGCTTTCTTTCTAAACTATTTATCATATTGTAATCTATATAAGTCGTAGTAAAGACCCTTCTTGTCAAGAAGCTCTTGATGCGTACCTTCTTCTCTAATAGTACCGTTCTTAATAACGAGTATCTTGTCAACGTGTTGTATAGTTGATAGTCTATGCGCTATGGCGATAGATGTCCTTCCTTTGATAAGTTTCTTCACCGCGTCTTGTATTAAAAGTTCTGTCTCTGTATCGATGTTGGCAGTAGCTTCATCAAGCACGAGTATCTTTGGTTCATATACTAGTGTCCTTGCAAAGCTAAGTAGCTGCCTTTGACCTGATGACAGTGTCGATGCCCTCTCCATAACAGGCTCGTCATACTTGCCTGGAAGCTTTTGTATAAAGGAGTCGGCATTAACATACTTCGATATCTTAAGTATCTCTTCGTCTGATATCTCTTTGTTAAGTTTGATGTTGTCCCTGATAGTACCTGAGAACAAAAATACATCTTGCAAGACAACGCCTATGTTCCTTCTAAGGTCTTCTTTTCTTATGTCGTTAATGTTGATGCCGTCGATTAGTATCTCGCCTTCGTCTATCTCGTAGAACCTTGTTAATAGTGATATGATTGATGTCTTACCTGAACCTGTAGGACCTACTAAGGCGATGGATTCACCCTTCTTTATCTTAAAGGATATGTTCTTAAGCACAGGCTCGCCTTTTATATAACTAAAGCTTACATTCTTAAATTCAATCTCGCCTTGTACGTCGTCAAATTTAAGTGGATGCTCTGGATTTTTGATCTCGCTATCGTCATCAAGTATGGCAAAGACTCTCTCAGCCGATACCATGGCTGACTGCGTGATGTTATACTTCTCTGTTAAGTCCATGATAGGCATGAAGAACTTCTTAAGGTAGTCGATGAATAGATAAAGCATACCGAAGTACATAGTCTCATTTAATACTTCTTTCGCACCGAAGTAGATAAGGCTCGCTATAGCGATATTTCTTATTATATCTATACCAGGTCTATATATAGAGACTAGCTTTACTCTTCTAAGCATAGTGTCTCTGTAGTCAGAGTTGGCTTCGTCGAACTCTCTGTTAATCTTGTCTTCCTTGCCAAAGATGTGTATCAATCTCATACCTGAAATATTTTCATTAAGCTTAGAGTTGATTAGTGATAGCTTCTTTCTCGATAGAGCAAGTATCTTTCTTATCTTGTCTCTAAAGTATATAGAAACGACTAGTATGATTGGCAAAGTAATGAAGCTTAGTAGACTTAGCTTTAAGTCCATTGACAACATAAAGAGCATGATACCTGCAAGCATAAATATGTCTTTGAACAATGTTATCATTACGTCTGTGTACATCTCACTAACAGCTTCTATGTCGTTAGTAAGTCTTGTTGTTAGTCTACCTATGGCGTTTCTATCAAAAAAGCTAAGCGACCTCGATATGATGTGATCATAAACTTCGATTCTCATGCTGTAGATCATCTTTTGTGACGCCACTGTTATGGACATCGTTTGCAAGTAGTCAAGCACGAAGGTTAAGATGATTGCAAGAAGGAAGTACAAACTCAGTCTGTTTATGGCTTTAAAGTCCCTCTGTCTATACGCTTTAAACTCACTAGGGCTCACTTCGTATATGGCGGTCTTTGTTTCGTCACCCGACTTGTATAGGTAGGCTCCGTCTCCATCTTCTTTTAGATGAAAAGCGCCTCTGCCTTCATACTCTTTCTTCTCTTCTTTACTAAGATCACTCTCTCTTATTAAGTATGGAATACCACCTTGCATATTATCCTTAGTACGAACTACGCTTAAAGTTTTTTCATTAGGGCTTGGGTACTCATACATCCTAATCTTTTCGATTTGTATATGCTCGTCTATGGCAACCTTAATTAAGTATGGACTAAGGAGCGCAAGACCTGTTAGTATAATTATCATCACGAAAGTCGCGATTAACTGTAGGGTATATGGTCTTGCATATGAGAGCATTCTCATAAAGGTGTTTTTGGATTTCTTGCCTTGATAATTTATATCGTCTATGTTTCTTTCCATCATTCATCACCTCTATTTATCTTTTGCTCTAGTAGTTGATCTTCATATAATTTATTGTATCTACCGTTAAGCTTAATTAGTTCATCATGAGTACCTCTCTCGACTATAGCACCGTCTTCTATGAATAATATCTCATCTGCATCCTTTATAGTTGAAACTCTATGTGAGATGATGATCTTCGATGCGCCTCTTTCGTCTCTATTAAGATTTTGTAATATCTTTTCTTCAGTCTCAGTATCAACAGCAGATAAGGAGTCGTCCATGATAAGTATGTTCTTTTCCTTTGCTAAGGCTCTCGCTATAGAGACTCTTTGCTTTTGACCTCCAGATAGAGTTACGCCTCTCTCACCTAGTATGGTATCAAAGCCGTCCTTAAAGTCCATGATGTCATCATATACTCCAGCTATCTTGGCGTACTTTTCTATGGTCTCATCATCAAGCTCATGCTCGTAGTGAAACTCGATGTTCTCTTTAACAGTCTTTGAAAATAAAAAGTCGTCTTGTGGCACATAAGAGATGTTCTCCCTTAGTGAGTTTAGTTTTATTTCTCTTATGTCGTGACCATCGATAAGTATCTGACCTTGATTCACTTCGTATAGTCTTAGCATAACATTAACTATACTCGACTTGCCACTACCAGTCCTACCTAGTATAGCAAGTGTCTTACCCGGGCGTATCTTAAAGCTTATGTCTTTAAGTGCATATGGAAGGTCCTCTGCGTACTTAAACGAAACATTTTTAAACTCGACCTCGCCTTTTGTGTCTTTCAAGTCGATGGTATCTTTCGCATCAACTATCTCCGGCTCGGTATTGAATATATTATTAAGCCTGTCCATGGATGCAGCGCCTCTTTGCATAAAGACTATAACCATACCAAGGGCTCTCGCTGGCCACATCATTAGTCCTAAGTATGCATTGAAGGCAATGAAGTCCCCTAGTAGCATAGTGCCTTGCATAACCTCTTTTGCTCCGAAGAAGAGTAAGAAAAGGTAGCTTAGGTTGCTTAATACTTGTATAAATGGATTGAAAAAGCTTTGCATTTTTGCAAGTTCAATGTTCTTGTCGTAGTACTTAAGGTTCTCTTCAATAAAGAGCTTCTTGTTCTCTTCCTCTTGACCGAAGGCTTTGATGATTCTAATGCCAGAGAAGTTCTCTTGTGCCCTAGTTGTTATCTTGCCATATTGAGCTTGCACTGCTTTGAAGCGTGAGTGAATAACACCACCGAATCTTGTTACTAATAGTATGATAAGTGGTATTGTGAATAAAACTTTTGATGCAAACAAGACGTTTGTTGTTGCAATCATCATTACAAAGTTAAGTATAAGTAAGAATGTTGAGTCGATAAACATGATGATGCCTTGACCAAGAGTCATCCTAACAGCGTTTATGTCGTTAGTCGCAAGACTCATTAGGTCCCCTGTCTTGTGCGTATTAAAAAAATTTTGAGAAAGACTCGTTAACTTCCAAAAGAAATCTTTTCTCAAATCATAGTCAACTCTCATCGAGTTACCTATTATGTAGTTTCTCCAAAAATATCTCGCAACGGCAACCATTAATCCTGTAGCTATAGTAAGAAGTGCATACTTTGTCGCAAGCTTCATAGTAAGGACTCCCCTTTGGTAGTCGTTTGCAAAGTACTTAAGTATTTGAGGTATGTATAACTGAACAACGTCTATGAACAGTAGGAAGAATATCCCTAGTATGTAACCCCACTTGTACTTTCTGAAATATCTTAAAAGAGGTTTTAGTGATTTAAACATATTGCTCCTCCTTTACAAATGTTTCGTGTCCCTAAATATACTTTATCACTCCTTGAAGAAATAATCAAGGAGTGATAGTTGTTTTTTATTAATTTTTACAAATGTATTGGATATGGTCTTCTCTTCTTGTAGATGTATAGGTACTTAAAGCCCTTATCCTTTAGATACCTCTGAGCATCTTTTATACCATATGCAAGGTCCTGTGTATAGTGCGCATCGGAACCAAGAGTTATTAGCTCGCCACCAAGTTCCTTATACATATCAAGTATGTCATCTTGCGGATGGAAGCACTTCATATCAAAGCGAAGTGCAGCAGTGTTTATTTCCAATGCCTTTTCTTTGTCTATGAGCAGTTTTAATATCTCGTAGACTATCTCTTTAGCTGCATCTGTAAACTCGTATTCAATGTCTTTGTACTTGTAGTACCTATCGATAAAGTCGATATGTGCAAGTGAGTCAAAGCTATCAAAGTTCTTTAAGATCTCTAGCATCTGTGTGTAGTACTTAATCTGTCCTTCTTCATAGTCACTAACGAAGTTCTTCTCTCTTGAAAAGATTTTCTCTCCATCTATACTGTGTATAGAGCAAAGTATAAAGTCGAAGGGGTTCTTGCTTAGCTCGTTATACTCATCAACAAGACCAAGCTGAAGGCCAAACTCCACTCCCTTTAATACTTCTATCTCGTTTATGTAAGAGTATTTTAATTTATTTATCTCTTTTAGGTAGTCCTCTATGTTAAAGAGAACTGTTTTACTTTTGTCTTGGTCAAGCGAAAGGTCTATGTGGTCAGTAAAGCATATAGCTTTAAGCCCTTGTTTGATAGCCTCCTTAACCATATCCTCAGGTGGGACCTTGCAGTCAACTGAAAAATTTGAATGCAAATGAAAATCGTACATCTATGCCTCCTATAAAAATTTATCTTTTAAGTTGTTCCAATAACTATCTTTAGCAAATACTATTCTATAAATCTTCTTGTAGTTCATATCAATCTCTACGTACTTAACGTCTTTGAATATGGTCTCCTCACCATCGTTAAGAAGTATAATCTCGCCTTCGTATCTCTTCTTTGGCTCAAGCCTTACTATGAAGTTCGGTGGAACTATAAGTGAGTTTTGTAAGGATCTAAAGGCCTTCGAGTTGATAGGTGCGAGTGGTGTTATTTGTAAGCACTCAAGCTTAGGATGCACAACGCTTCCACGCACCGAGTAGTTATATGCAGTGCTGCCTACTGGTGTAGAGACTATAAGTCCGTCACCAAAGAACCTCTCTAAGTAGTTTGAGTTAATAAAGACATCAAGCTCAACCGCCTTTGAGTTGTTTGCCTTAACAACCATCTCGTTAACAGAAAGCAGTCTTTCGCTTCCGCCCTCATAAGAGACATTAGTCTCTATTAAGTGCAGCGACTCTTGTCTATATTCACCAGCAATATACTCCTCGACAAATCTATCGACATCGTCAATTGAAAGCTCTTGAAAGAAGCCTAAGTGGCCTGTATTGAAACCAACGAAAGGCACTTCGGGAAAATCATTTTGATGCACGCTTCTTAAGAAGGAGCCGTCACCGCCTAATACTATAGATAACTCTGCGTCCTTATTAAAATCTCTAGTCGTAATGAAGCCCTGCTCTCCAAGCTTGTCTTCAAGCTCTAAGAGTATCTTCTTACTTAAGTCGTCGTCTTTAGCGAGTATATTTATAATTCTCTCACTCATATCGTCACCTCTGTATGAACTATTACTTAATTATATAACAAAAATAGTATTTTTTCAATGTTTTAAATGCTCTTTGCTTGTAAAAACTCTTAATATATAATATAATTTACTCGTAGGTGATAATGTGATTAACGATGAGTACAATGTATGCTTTGTTGCAAAGAGGTCATATGACAAGATGAGTGAGATGATTGACGAGCTTAATATATCAAAGAGACTCTTTAGACGAAGCTACCTTAATAAAGATATATTTGTAAATGAAAAATTTAGACGCAAGGACCTACCCATAGTTAAGGGAGAGGTGCTTCATATACATATGCCCGAAGAGGACACAGTGCCTGATGACTTCACATGCGAGATGGACATAGTAGATGAGACTATAGACTACATGGTCATCAACAAAGAGAAGGGCATCTTGGTGCACGAGACGAAGAACAATCAAGGTGCGACTATGTATAATGCTCTTAACAATCTATTTCAGTCACGCTCTCTTAAGAGGCGCGTTCGCCTTGTCAATAGACTCGATATGAACACAACAGGTCTCATGGTCGTTGCAAAGAACCCCTTCGCCCACTACAATCTTATGCTTCAAATGGAGAGTGGTACCTTCAAGAAGAAGTACCATGCAGTAGTCGATGGAGGCTTTCCTTATGATGAGATAGTAGTTGAGAAGAACATCAAGACCGACGAGACTGATCATATAAAAAAGAAAGTCTGCGATAGTGACGAGGGCGATTATGCAAAGACCATATTCAAAAAAGTTCTAAGTACAGAAAAGTTCTCTATAGTCGAAGCGGATCTATGTACAGGAAGGACGCATCAGATAAGGTTGCACCTAGCGTACTTGGGCTTTCCTATAGTAGGTGACACTCTATACAATGAGAAGACTTATGAAGGTGTTGATAGACAACTATTGCATTCCTTCGAGATAAGCTTTAAGGATCCAAGGACTAATGAAGAGAGACGCTATATAGTGAGTGATCACTCTGATATAATAAATTTTTCTAAAAATTTTGTGTAAATGACTTGCATTTTAAAAGTCTTTGCTATATAATATATATAAGCTATCCTGTAGTGCGCGCTTTTCATATTAATTTAACCGACAATAATAATATGGGACCGTGATTTTTTTACAATGGATAATATGCCTTAAGTGGACATTAGAAGTTGTGAATAACGAACCCACCTCGTATATGCGGGGATAAATTACTTATGAAAAACGGCACATAATGGGATTACATATCAAAAGAGAGTGAGTATATACTCACTCTCTTTAGTTTTGTGCTAAAAACATATAGAGGCTCTCACTAGGAGGGCCTCTTTTTAGCTAAAGCATCTCTATGAATGCTTCGATTCTTGTGTTTAATTGTCCCAAGTCTGACTCTGAGTAATCAGTTTCTACTTGGATGTAAGGAGTATTCTTTTCTTTTGTGACAAAGTCTCTAATAACTTTTGTCTCTACTTGGAATGGTGTACATGCTTGAAGCTGCATATCAACAACGCCATCAACCTTATACTCATCTATCATTCTTGATAATAGATTAAGCCTTGGTGTGTTAGGACTGATACATGCGCAGCCAATGTTTAAGTACTTCTTAGCAAGCGCATCATATATGTCTGGATTACTTAGGTCAACGTTCTCATCTATCGCCTTAGCGCCACCACAGTTTTCGTAGCTAACTACAATGCCTCCGTTGTCCTCAACAGCCTTTATTACCTTTTCAGTCGCTCCACCTATTGGGCAACCTGTAATAAGTATCCTCTTCTTACCTGTGATGTGTTTGTTCTCACTTAAAATTTTCTTCTTAAGCTCTGAAAGCTCATTAGGTATTGCCTTCTTATCGAATTCAAATTGCACTCCATTTAAAACATGCCACAAGTCTAAACCCATGATAGGAAGTTCGTCAGCCTTCATTATGCCATAAAAGTCTTTAACAGCACTTCTTTCATTGTTCTTTATCACAGTTGCTTCTCTAAGCTTTTCTTCTGTTATCTCACATCCAAACTCTTTCGATACATATGCAGCAAGCTTTTTAATCTCAGCCTTCCATAGCTTAAGGCTCTCCTCAGACCTCTTTTGTGGCAGCTCCATAACATAGACGTGCTTAATCATACCAAGGTACTCATACATCTTCTTCTTGCCATCGCAAGTTGTTTCTCCGACTATAAGGTCAGAGAAATAAAAGAAGGGACACTTGTCTGTTATAGCAAAGCCGTAGCTTGCCTTGATAAGTGGGCAAAGGTTTGTAGGTAAGTCCCTTTCAGCATCTTTTATGGTTTCATCAGATGTTGAACATAAGGAAACAGATGTCGCTCCCGCCGCAAGAGCTATCTCTTGCGGAAAGAATGTACAGAATATACCTATGACAGGTATATTCTTGTCTTTAATTTCTTTTACTTTTAAAAACGATTCTCTTCTCTTGTCTTTAAATTCATCAAAAATCTCTGGTAAATCTTTTCTTATGTTTATCAAAATATCTTCCTCTATAAATCAATTAAATATAATTTATGCTTCTTCTACTTTGTCAAGTTCAAAGTTCCATTTAGTCTTAAGGTCAGCGTATCTAACAAAGATTGATAGAACTGCAAATACTAATAATATCATTGGATACCAAATATATGGAACTAACTCAACTGGTGATACAGCCCCTTCAGTGAAGCCTGAAGCGATAAGTATTTGTGCACCGTAAGGGATAAGTCCTTGAGTTATACAACTGAACATATCAAGTAGTGATGCTGTTCTTCTAGGGTCAACTTTGAATTTATTAGAAATTCTCTTTGTGATAGGTCCGCATATGATGATTGATACAGTGTTATTTGCAAGAGCAGCGTTTGATATCATAGTTAGTAGTGCAGTAGATAGTTCTGCAGAGTTTTTGCCCTTTGCCATCTTAGCTATCTTTAATACTAGCCATTCGATACCGCCATTAGCTCTAACCATATTAGCAAGACCACCAGTTAGCATTGAAAGTAAGAATATTTCAAATTGTCCTGAAAAGCCACTAAAAATGTTTTGGCAAAGTTCAAGTCCGTTGTATGAGCCAGTTGCGATACCAACTCCGCCTGCAAATACAATACCAAGTGTAAGTACAACGAATACGTTAACGCCACATAAAGCAGCTATAAGTACGAACAAGTAAGGTAAGATAAGTACAAAGTTGTAGCTTAAATCATCAAAGTTAACTGGTCCAGATGTCCTAGCAACTATTAATAAGATAATAAGTGTTACAATTGCGGCTGGTAGTGCTACCTTGAAGTTTGATCTAAACTTATCCTTCATATCAACATTTTGAGTTCTTGTTGCGGCGATTGTTGTGTCGGATATAACTGAAAGGTTGTCACCAAACATTGATCCACCTACTAAAGCCCCTAATACTAAAGCAACTGGTAGACCTGCTTTTTGTGCAATACCTACAGCGATAGGACCAACTGTAACTATAGTACCAACTGAAGTACCTGTTGCGATTGATAAGAAGCAAGCGATTACAAATAAACCTGCTGTTATGAATTGAACTGGTATTATGCTTAAGCCCAAGTTTACAACTGAGTCAACAGCTCCAGATGCCTTAGATAGTGTTGCGAAAGCACCAGCTAAGATGTAGATTAAACACATGATGATGATGTTGTCATCTCCGCAGCCTTTAACGAATACTTCGAACTTTGAGTCTATCGATCCCTTAAACATTAAGAAGGCAACGATAGTACCAATAAGTACTGCTATAGGTGATGGTATTTGGTAGAATGCCATCTCTACACCCATGTTGTCTAAAATGATTCCTGATAACAAGAAAAAACCTATAAATACAATGAATGGTATCAGTGCCAATCCATTAGGTTTGATTGATGATTTTTCGTCCATCACAAATTCCTCCTACTTTTTTATTATATTTTTAATAACTCCTTAGCAGCTTTAACGGCTTCGACAGCATCTACAGTATACTTATCTGCGCCAATCTTATTTGCAAATGATTGTGAGATAGGTCCTCCACCTATCATTACTTTGTATTTGTCTCTTATGCCTCTGTCTTCAAGTATCTCAATGACTCTTCTCATGTTTCTCATGGTTGTTGTCATAAGTGTCGACATACATATGATGTCAACTCCATGCTCTTGTGCGGCGTCAACAAACTTATGCACTTCAACATCTCTGCCTAGGTCTATGACTTCAAAACCTTGTGTTTGAAACATGGTCTTAACTAAGTTCTTGCCAATGTCGTGAGTGTCCCCTTCAACAACACCTATGACTATCTTGTGATTGTGTTCAAGCTCGTTCTTCTCTAGGTGTGGTCTTAACACATCAAGTGCATTGTTCATTGCATCTGAACATAACAAAAGGTCTGTTACGAAATATTCCTCTTCTTGAAAAGCTTCCCCCGCTCTTTTCATTCCTGGAACCAATCCGTTAACTATAGCATCAAGTGCGTCATAACCTTCATCAATATAGTTTTGTGCCACCTCTGCTATCTTTTCGTCTTCGTATTCGTAGACGTAGTCGTCTAGAATTTTGTAGTACTCTTCTTTTCTCATATCTTCCTCCTATTTAAAATATGAACAGTCGATAAAAGCTTTTTGATAGTTGTCATCATAACTTAACTCCAAAAACTTTATCTTCTTGCTTAAACTCAAAAGATTTTTTCTCTTCTTCTTTGATAAAACTACACTGATCGCGCCATCAAGTGAAGTGTTCTTAAGATACGAAATCTTTTCTTCATCTATCTTTGGTATAAAGTAAGTGTTTAAAAGCATATCCTTTGATAAGTGATAACCAAACTGACCTGCAATGAATAAGTCATCAACTTCTTCAGCTCTCATGCCAAGCTTCTTGAACAATAATACTATCCCAGATAGTATTGCACTCTTTGATAGCTGAATGTTACGTATGTCCTTCTTAGTGATGTAGACATCTCCTAAGTCGATAACGCTCTTGCCATCAAGATCCTTTAAGAAAGTCCTTCGCTTATCATTTTCATCAAGGTCTTCTAGCTTTACAAGCCTTCCCCTGTAATCAATTAGACCCACCTTAAGCGCCTCGCGTATAACAGCTAAAACACCAGAACCGCATATCGATTTTGCTCTTTGCTTACCTATCACGACTATGTTTTTACTTCCACTATCAAGGTCAAAGAAAACATTTTCGATAGCGCCTAGCTCAGCTCTCGAACCAAACTCGATGTTCATACCTTCAAGTGCTGGACCTGCTGCACAGCTACTTGCATAGTAGTGGTCTTTGTACTTTAAAACTAGCTCAGTATTAGTGCCTATATCCATAAACATGACGTTCTTGTCTATGCTCTCTATGTCTATATGATTAACGCCACTTAGTATATCCGCACCGACGTATGACGAGATCGATGGTATAGTGAACGCCTTTGTATATCTTCCAAATTTCATACCAATGTCCTTTGCATCTATCTCAAAATTAAAGTAGCTAACTATCTTGTATGGCGCTTCGCCAAGACTCGTCGGGTCGACGCCCATAAGTATATGCATCATAACGGAGTTGGCTGAGAAGACTACTTCGTATAAACTATCTATATCCAAGCTGTGCTTATTAAATATTTTTATTATATTCTCCTCGATTGCCTTAGTAATCTGTTCTTGCATCTTATATAAGTTGTCTTTTAGGTCGATAGCTGCGCTCATTCTTGACAAGACATCAAGTCCGAAACTAATTTGTGGATTGACAAAGGATGCTCTCTCTACAACTTTAGCACTACTTATATCAAGAACTGATATTGCAACACTTGTTGTGCCTATATCAACAGCAGCTGCATATATCTTGTCATTACCTTCATCGCGGATTGCTATCACATCATCGTTTAGATATATCGCATGCTTTACACCCTTAGTAAAGTTTGTATTCTTTAATACATTGTATGAGATGTGACCGAAGACCTTCTCATACTCATCTTCCCATGAAGTATCGGCGTCTCTACTGTCTTCAAAGCTGTGAGTCTTCATAGTAAGAACCGACTCAGTTGCATCAAAAGTATCTATATCTGAAGTAAGTAGGTTCTCTGCCTTAGCCTCATCAAAGAAATCAAGGCTTATGTCACTCTTAAGCTTGTACTGGCACGAAAGAACTACATCTTCATGTGTGCCATCTATAATCCTAACTTTGCATTTCTTGCAAGTACCCATACCATTGCACGGTGCTTCTATAAAGTAACCGTTCTCTCTTAGTACATCTAAAAGAACGCTTTCCTCTTTTGCTTCGATTATATTGTCATCACTAAGTATGTGAATTTTAGGCATCTTCTACTCCTTTTAATATAGCTTTTACATTGTCAAGAGGCGATCCCATGCCAAGCCCACAGGCTGGAGCTATGATGTCAACACCGTCTTTGACTCTATTTTGAGCGACCTTGTAAACTTGATCAGCTCTGTTATTTTCTATTAAATATGTCGACACGTTACCCATGACAGGCTTGTGTATATATTTTTTTGCATTCTTTAGATTAACCATGGCATCAAAGGAGAATGCCTCTGCGTGAATCTCATCAACTATATCGATAACGCTCCTCATATTGCCACAGATATGAACTATAATAGGCACCTCTTTATGTGCTTTGATCTTGTCTATGATGTAGTTGACATAGTGTATTAGATACTCTTTAAAGTACTTTGGTCCAAGTATCTCTGCTGTGCCGCTTGGGTCTGCGATAGCTATAAGGTCGGCTCCTGCATCGACCTCTTTAATCGCAAGCTCAGCAATCTTATCTGATATATAAGTCATGAATTCTTCAAAAACTTTTTTGTTCTTCTTTAGTCCAACGTAGATTTCCTTTGCATCAACAAGACTTGTTGCAACTGAGAACGGTCCTGTTATATTACCAATGACTGGTATGGTATCATTCTTTAAAATTTTAATCGCTCCTATCAGGGCGTCTTCTCTATTAAAATCAACCTTGACATGCTTAAGCTTATCTAGATCAAGCTTGTCCATTGCATACTCAACTATGTGTGCTTCTTCGCAGTTATTACCGTAAACGCATTTTGATCCTAGCATCTCTGACTCAACACTCATACAGAATGGTACTGCGTAGTTCTCAAACAGATTTTCTTCAACAACTAGCTTCGATAGCTTTGCCATCTCTTCTGCGTCTGAGTTTGCTTTTGCAAAATCAATGCCGTGCTTTTCTATAAGCTCAGTTACACATGGATTCATCATGCCGCCTGGGCAGATGACAGCTGGCCTATCAGCCTTTTCACCGTGAAGTATCTTTAATAGTCTTTCCTTTTTATTCATAATTCCCCCCTAATACTGTAATCGTTCTAACATTAGCTAAAATCTTAAAGCATCTATTGCTAAAGAGTCTGTAAGATGAACTTAACAGCGCTTCTTGATAAGTCATCTTATCAGTCTCTACTTTGATTTCATTAAATAGTCCTAGGTCTGACAATGCAAAGCCGAGCTTAGGACATATATGTATCTTAAAGTTTGTATACTGCAATATGTCATTAATAAGTGGAAAGTAGAAATCATTCACTAGCTCTTTAACAATCTTAGGTCCTAATGTCTCAACACTAAGTAGCGGGTCAGCAAGGCATATGATCTTTACCTTCTCTTCATCAAGATGTGCTAGTAAGTCTAAAACGTTTCGTCTATAGTATGCATAAATTTTTTCTTTATCAAGCTTCTTTCTAAAAGCTAATAGCAGCTTCGATATATCTATCACTTGTGATAAGAAGGACAAAAGACCATTAAGCTTAAAACAAATAGGAGCCTCTTCACTTGCCATAGCTTTTTGCATACAAGTAAAGTGCTCCAAATTAAAATTAAAATCTTTTAACTTGTATAGTTCATCTAAATCATTAAGTTCAACAAATCTTCTAAGATTAGCATCCTTGTCAAGCATCATGCCGGCAAGTTCACCTTCAAGAGTGCCTGCAATAGGATAAAAAATTGCAGCAAAACCAAGGCTCATTCTTTGAGCTACTTCTCTATACATCTTAGCATCACTGAACAAGTCTTCTTCTTTAATATTCAAATTCAAATCAGTATACTCTTTCTCGTTAGTTGCAGTACAAGAGTACACTCTAATATCTCCTATCTTCTTCACGCCCTCACCAGCAAATATTATATAACAGCTTTGTGAATTGCGCAAACATATGTATTTAAGAGGTATTCATGAAATTTATACAATAAAAATGTGCATATAGCATTGCTACACGCACATTAATTCAGTAAATTATTTCTAATGTCCAAAGTCTATAAAAAAATATTATATAAATTTAGATGTATCCATTGGCAACTTGCCGTAATACCTACCCCACTTCATAAAGGAGTCGATGTTCTCTATAGGGCTGTTCTTTGGTATTTGACATCCAGTACATAAGATGTAACCCTTTGGTGAGTCCCAAGCCTTAGCAACACACTTCTTCACTTCTTCCTTGATGATGTCATCGTTACCTAAGTAGATCGCGTCAACTGGTGGCACGTTACCTGTGATAACAACCTTGTCACCCATTATCCTCTTAGCTTCCTCAAGGTCCTCACAGTTGTCGATAGAGAAGTTACCTACACCGGCACTAACAACATCTTCCCATATGTCTTTACTCTTGCCGCATATGTGTATAGTTGGTGCGCCTCCACAATACTTCTTTACGTCTTCAACATTTCTCTTGAAGTATGGTAGTGAGAACTCTCTATATTGTGCAGGTCTAATCATAGATGTCGATGATACAGGGTCGCAAAAACCTGTTCCGAAACCAATCTTACCAAGTGCCTTGATATACTCAGCGTTGTTCTTTGTAATGATGTCCATAAGTCTATGGAAAGCATCCTTCTTCTTAACTATCCATCTAAGCATGTTCTCAGTGCCAAGTACCGAGGCAGCTACTGTGAATGGTGCAGTCATCGATGCGCCTATGTCTGCTACATCGCCAAGAGCGTCTCTAAGCTTTTCAAGTGCTTCAAGTAGTACGTGTAGGTGACCATCCTTCCACGGATCAACAAGCTCAAGCTTATCGATGTCCTCTTCTGTTTTGACAACTGGCTCTCTTAAGTTTGAAATGTTGTCATCAGGGTAGTTCATAACTGAGCCCATGGCTTCAGCCATACCTCTTAGTGTTGTAGAGACACAGATGTTGTCGTGGTGGAAGCGATTGAATAAAGCGATCTCAGTTTCAGTTATTACATCTGATGATGTGTAATAATCATTTGTCTTCTTACCTATATACCATGCCATAGTAACCCCCATATCTGGCACTACAGGTATTCTGTCAATTGCTTCGCCCTTTGAAAAGGCAATCATCCTTTCTTTTGGTGTCATTTCATCATCAAAATACATTAAACCATCTCCTATTTATATATATTATTGAAATCATTTAGACTTTCTACTAACTTTGGCTTGATTTGATTAAATCTTTCGACCTTGATCTTGCCATCAAGAGCCTCTTTAACTGGGATTATGTTATAGTGCGCTCTGCCTTGAGTTACGTACTTATCAACCCATAGTGGATGCGCTTCAAACTTTGCAACGCTTGTACCCTTAGCATCCTTCTTCAAAATGACTTCCATCATAAGTTCGTTCTCGCTATATCTCTGACCCATGGCCTCACGTCTCTGATTAGATATGAAGTTACCCATAGAGTAGCAGACGTATGTCTTCTTGCCATTTGCTTCAATGACTTCAGACTTTTGTATTACATGTGGGTGCGAACCTAAGACTACATCTATACCGAGTTCGTTAAGCTCTTTTGCGATTTTTTCTTGCCATGCGCTCGGCTTTAATTGATACTCGTTGCCCCAGTGTACATATATCACCTTGAAGTCGACATCATTCTCATTCATAAACTCTACATCTTTCTTAATCTTATCCATGTCGATGAAGTTTATCGCATAAGCCTTGTCCGTGCCTTGAACCTTCTTCTCAAATCCATTGATGGAGAAAGTATACGCGCTGATACCAAGCTTGATGCCACTCACTTCTTTAATAAGCGGCATATTGTTTGCATCCTTGTATGTGCCAACACTCTCCATACCATAGCTCTTAATCGTGTCTATGGTCTTGTTAACACCTGCAAAACCTTTATCAAAAGCGTGATTGTTCGATGTTGATATGATATCAAAGCCCTGTTTCTTGATCGACTCAATACTCTCTATAGGAGATGAAAACATAGGATAAGTTGTGTACCTGCCATCAACAGAGACAGTCGACTCGTAGTTAAGCATAGCAAGGTCTGCGTCCTTAAAGTGCGGCAAGTATTTAAAATATTCATCAAAATTGTAAGTGCCATCACTTTGCTTTGCGCCTCTTAGCTGAGGACCGTGCAGCATATAGTCACCCGCTGCAAATATCTTGACCTCGCTATCGATAGAAGGCTCCTTTTTCTTGATTTCAATGATGGGTATCTCTTTTACATCATGAACATAAGTTAAGCTAGCTCCATCGTTTGCCAGCTTTGCTGCGTGATTACATGTTATAGGTCCTAAGACTATGTTTATAAGGCAGATAAGAAAGATGGTGCATTGTCTAAAAAACATACTAGGGCCTCCTCTTCATCACATCTTCTACAAGCATAAATAAGCCTAAAGACAAAAATACATCGCCTATGCTTAGTACAGTTCTAAGCCCTGTAAACTTGAACACAGGTATTGTGTCCGCTAAAACATTAAATGCCTTACCACTCACAGCAAGCGTGTGCGTCATCGACATCGACTTTTCTAACACAGCTAATTCATTAGCAGAGCCAAGATATACTAAAGCGTCCTTCACTACTGGCATAAGCCCTAAGTAGTTTATCATTGCAATTAAATTTAAAGCAAGACCTAAGGCAATGATGTTGAAGGCAAAGTACTTGTTGTTTGCAATAGAAAAAAATATCAATACAAAAAATGTAAATATATTAAGATATGGATATATCATTATAAGCTCGCGTCTGTAAATGAAGTTAAACCTCGTAACATATACAAGTACTGCTATGTTTATAATGACTGTTATCAATAAAAAGAACAGATATCTTAAATTTACTCTGAATAAATTATTTATCTTGCCGCCATTGATTAATGATACTAATACGGCGAATATAATTATGAATAGTGCCATCTTACACCTCTTTCTTGTCTTTTATGAGTAGTCTTTCGATTTCAAAGTTAAGCCTATCTCTTATGTATATAGCGTAGAGCTTCTTCTCATTTGCCTTGGTGTAGTAGACACTAAAAATCATAGCAACAGCCATAGCACTCATTGCAAAGGCAAAGAAAGTCTTTAGTGTAACGCCAAATATCTTTTCCACGTCGAAGTACTTCAAAGACTTCGTTGTTAGGAAAAATGTCGCAAGTGACACCCCAACAGGTAGCAAGACCCTCGATAGTGGTGCGATGAAGCTTCTAAAGTCAACAGCCTTGTACTTAGTCTCTAAGAAGACACTTATCTTAGATGCACTTAGGTTTAGTGACTTCACTAAGTCGTCATCGTATACAAAGACATCACTTACAATTTCACGCAGTGCATCCTCTTTGACCTTGCCATATATCTTCTTCTTAAGCCTTCCATCGCCCGACCAAAACAGCGACCTTATCTCTTCTTCAAATTCAATTTTATACTTCTCAATACATCCTTTCGTTTGCATATCAATCTCCTCACTCATTATATTATAACATATATTAAGAGTCATGCCATTAAAGAATAATCAATACAAAAAGCTCTTAATATAAACTATGTCTATCTATATTATAACACAAAAATTATATCACAAAAAAACTGAGCCAACACTAGCTCAGTCTATATAAAATATTAACTTAGATAAACCTTCTCCACTTCTCTCCGAGTATCTCGTTTGCGCTGCTCGTTACAACGAAGGCTGTTGGGTCTGCATCGTTTACGAACTCCTTAAGTCTTATATACTCGCGTGTTGAAACTGCTGTTTGTATAAGTACGTTATCATTCTTTGTATAGGCGCCCTTGTATGGTATAAGGTTTGCGGATCTATCAAGGTCTTCTATAATAAACTTAGACACAAGCTCTACCTCTTTAGTGTTAATGTAACAAAGCTTACTTGTGTTGAGGCCACTGATGGTGATGCTAACAACAGCTCCATTGATTATAACGCCCATAACTGAGTATAAAAATATGTTCATGCCAAAGGCGGATCCTGCGAAGAATGATACGACTAGGTCTGCCATTAGGCAGCCTATGCCTAGGTCGAGTCCCAAGAACTTTTGCAATATCTTAGCAACTATGTCTGTACCACCTGTCGATGTATACTGATTAAGTACCATGCCCACACCGATGCCTTGTATGATCATACCAAGTGTGATTACTAGAAATAGGTCATCTGAAAGCGGCTTTGGATTTGGAAATATTATTTCAAAGAGCCACACAAGGCCTGAAAGTACAAGTGTAACTACGATTGTTTTAGTACCGAAGTCCTTGCCTATGAAGATGAAGCCCATGATGAATAAGACTATGTTGACTAAGATAAACAGTGGTCCAATGCCAAGTGGTATGTAGTGACTAAGTACGATCGCTATCCCTGATGCGCCTCCTGATGTTAGGTTAGACGGCACTAGAAAGAAATGTATCGCCGACGCAACAAGTAGTATACCGATGATGATAAGCACTACCTCTTTCACTGTGTACTTGTGCTGTATCTTATCCCTCTTTAAATTTTTTTCTTCATTAATTATGTTCATAGTTTACCCCTTTTCTATAAATAAATTTAATAATATTCTTTTGAACGTGACATCAATTATACCACAATATGAGTGCGTCTTCAAGCATTTTGATTGATATTTGCAATAATATTTGCAAGATATATATGACTGAGTTCCTTTACAAAAAAATTTATTTGATATATAATGTACACATCATAAAAAAAGGGGGTAATTTTATGAAATTAAAAGGTACTAAGACTTGCGAAAATCTTA
This sequence comes from Fenollaria sporofastidiosus, assembly GCF_943169635.2. Lineage (NCBI taxonomy): Bacteria > Bacillati > Bacillota > Clostridia > Eubacteriales > Fenollaria > Fenollaria sporofastidiosus. The sequence continues at coordinate 966,910 of NZ_OW968186.1, read as the reverse complement.
TGAAGTCATTCGTAAACGAATCACAAGCTTCAATAAGATATGGCTACTATGCATCGCAAGCAAAGAAAGATGGTTATGTGCAAATACAAAACATCTTCTTAGAAACATCACAAAACGAAGAGCAACATGCTAAGAGGTTCTACAAGTTCTTAAAGGATGAGCTTGATGGAGAGATGATCGAGGCATGTGGTACTTATCCAGTAGCACTACAAGACACACTAGCTAACTTAAAGGCTGCTGCAGAAGGCGAAAATGAAGAGTGGACAACTGTATATCCAGAGTTTGCCAAAATTGCTAAAGAAGAAGGCTTTAATGAGATAGCCGCTGTCTTTACACACATAGGTGAAGTTGAAAAAGCTCACTACAACAGATACAAAAAGCTTATCGAGAACATCGAAGCTGGTAAGGTATTTAAAAGAGGCGACGTTTACATATGGAAGTGCTTAAACTGTGGTTACCTATATGAAGGTAAGGAAGCACCTAAAAAGTGCCCTGCATGTGATCACCCACAAGCACACTTCGAAATCTTCGTTGAGAATTACTAAAATTTACTTTAGAAAAAAAATAATGATGTAGGTCAATTGATCTACATCATTTTTTATCTCCGTGTTAAATTTTATATCTTCTTTTCAACCCACTTACCTTGCCTAAACCTTGTGCTCATAAAGACTAATCTTGAGAATTGATCTGATAATACACCAAGCCATATACCCATTAGTCCTAAGTGGAATATGTTTACAAGCACATATGTCATCACACTACGAATAATACTTACGCTTATGATTGAAGCGATGAGTGTATACTTAACATCGCCCGCCGCTCTTAAGCAGCCTCCATATATGATCTGTGATATCTGACATATAACGATGACTGTTATGAAGCGTCCTATCATGATGCCGTAGTTAATAACTGTTTCGTCTTGGAAGAAGGCGCCGAAGATGTATTTACCGAATAATAACAATATTGCTGACAGAGCAAGTGATATAACGAAGCCGACCTTTTGACAAGTCTTGCCATATATAACCGCGTCGTCATACTTCTTCGCGCCAAGTGCCTCGCCCGATAATGCAACTGCAGCAACCTGCATACCATCTGCAAAGGCAAAGCCTATACTTAGTACGTTCATGCCTACGTTATGTGCCGCAAACTGATCTGTACCAAGTGACGCTGCCATAAGTGCTGTTGACAGGAAGCCCACTCTCATCGCAAGGTTCTCTGCAAACATATTTAGTCCGAGCTTCATTATCTTGATAAAAGCATCGAAGGCTGGTTTTATTTTATTAATTATTATAAATGGCAAGCTTACATATGAGTCCTTCTTGAATAAGGATCTAATACTCATTATGCTTGCAACGAAAGTGCCTAAGATGGTCGCTATCGCTGCACCTCTTACACCCATAGCTGGAAAACCAAGCTTACCATTGATAAGTATATAGTTAAAAGTAATATTAACAATGCTTGAGACTAAATTTGTTGTGAAGGCAATCTTCGTGTTGCCGCTACCTCTTTGTGCCGCATTGATAACTATGCTTATAACATTAAACACGCTAAAGCCCATGATGATGTTAAAGTACTCTATCGCGTAGTTATGTGTATCTGTCTTACTACCTGCAAGCTTTAGTATTGGGTCTGAGAGTGATACCATTACCGTTGTTATTGCTAGGCAAAAAATAAGTGCAACGACAAAGGCTGTAACTAAGACTTCGTTCGCCGAGCGTCTATCCTCTTCGCCCTTTCTCCTCGCAACGAGCGCCGAGACAGCTATACTTATCGAGAAGAATATCGCAAGGCCTATAAACTTTGGCTGCGTTGTTAAGCCTACTGCTGATATTGCATATGTACCTAAGCTCGATACCATGTAGGTGTCAATTATGCCTGCTAGTGCTATGAAGACACTCTCAAGTACCGATGGCCACGCTACTTTAAAAACTCTTTTCAAAAATTCATTATCTATCAATTAATCACTTCCATATCTCATATATCTATAAAAAACAACTTAAATTATTATAACACATATTTAAAACTCATACAAGGAGTAGCCACTTTTTATTTAGAAAAGCGAAACATTTATCAAGAAAAAAACAAGCCCATGTATATGGACTTGCTCTTATAAATTTTATTAACTAGATGTCTAAGATCTTAATTCCTGTCTCATCATCAATTTTTCTTTGATAAGCGTTTTCGCACTCATCTATGCGTAGCTCACATGTGCCGCTTATTATGCACTTATTAAGGTGACCGCCAACAGTGATGCCCATGCCGAAAGTTAAGCCGCCTGCTAGCACCATGCCGTCTGAAATCATGATGTGAAGGTGTATATATGGCTCATCGCCATCTCTAGTGATATTGCCATTTAAAGAAAGAATTTCAAATTCACCTTCGTATTTGTATTTGCTATACTTTCTCTTTTTTACGCTATAAACACCTAGCTCTACTTCTGAACAAGCGCCTATACCTGTTATGCTTGCTGCCTTTATATCAGTCTCCTTGACAAACTCATTAAGCTTATCAAGCACTTCTTCACCTCTGTCGATCCTTACTATATATGATGTGCCGTCTTTGATGTATTTCATAAATTTCTCCCTTTATATTAATATAAACTTTCTACTTTGTTTGTAAATAATTCTTTCTTAAAGAATGGCTCTATCTTATCTTTTTCGCCTTCATTGTAAATTGGAAGCATTTCTTTAAACTCGTTGTTATCAAGTCTCTTTTCAGAATAGAACTCATAGTAATTCATTACAGAGCCGCTGCCTAGATAATACTTGCCATTAAGTCTATAAACTACATATATAGTCGAGAATCTTCCAGAACCCACTTCTAAGAATGAACCTTCTGGTTTGTCAACCACATTCGGTCCAATTTTTTGTAAGTCAGCAACATTGGCTGTGTCTCTATCAACTGGAGGAATTTCAAATTCTCCACCGCTTTCATCTTTGTTAAACGCTATAAAGATATTTTCCATCTCTCCGCCGATTAATTTAAGTCTTTCATTATCTTCATCGCTAGTAGTTTCGTCCTTTAGCTCTTCTATACTAACCTTGATTAAAAATTCAAGCATATCAGCAAAATCTTTTAATCTTGCTTTTTGCTCATCATTTAATAAAGAATATTTTTCATCCGCATCCATAGTTAAGCCCACTAAATACTTAACTCTTCTATATAGATTAACATTTGGCTCAACATAGTGCCTCATGTCCATCGGTTCGTCGCCGCCACACTCAGCGCCAAATTGTTTTGCATATAAAATTGTATCGTGTTTTAATTGAGCCCAAGATGCAAGCGCTGTATTTAAATCTTTATACTGCCACTTTTCGCTTCTCATAAAATCTGGATAGCCTTCGCCATATTCGTTATTAAAAGCTTTTAAAACCCAAAGCCATGTTCTGTAAATATTTGCTTTTTCTTCTTTATCTGTTCTTGCGTCAACTATCGCCTTTGTTTCGTCGTATTTTTCTTTAAACTTGTCCCACTTCAAATTGTCTTCGTTTGTTAGAGTAAGTCTCTCAGCAAGACTATTGCCAAGAAGTGCCATAAGGTCTACACCTGAAACAACCGGTCTTTTGCTGTGAGGATCAGTATCAACTAAGTTTTGTAACCAAGTATTGTCAACAACCGCTCTTTGTGGCAAGAAAGCAAAAACTTTTCCTGAGTCAGGTTTAATCTTTGGATCTTCTTTATTAGCGATATCATCAGCAACAGCATTTACAACATTTTTCTCAAGTATTGCCTCTACCGAATTATCTTTAGTAACTTTACTTATGCTCTTGTATATGTCGATAGGGGTAGTATCTTCAGTGTTTTCAACTAAAAAGCTAATTGGTTTATATATGTCTTTCCATAATTTAAAACTAGCTTCGTCCTTAAGCATATGTCTTGAGATAAGCATAGCTTGCTTAACTGCTTCTAGATTTATTGATTTATCAGGATTTTCTAAATGAATTAACTCTTGTGAATAAAGCATGTTAACTTTAAAATATTTTTTCAAGTTTTCATTTTTACTGTAATTGCCACGAACCTTAAATTGTGAGTAATCAATTTCTTTACCTGTTATGTTTGATACAGCAGTTCCTTCTGTTTTAATATTTTCAAGCTCTTTATCAGCTATTTCCCTTACTTCGCTTGGCACTTCTCCATCGTAATTTGCTTCAAGCAAATCAACTGCGCATAGGAATAATGCTGCGTTTTTCATAAGTATTTCTTTTTCTTCGCCCTTTGCTTCTTTGTAATCACTTAAAGCATTGTCCAAACAATTTTTAGATAAATCAATTAACTTTTGCTTCAATGAGTTTTGCTCCATATCCTCCATCATGCCAAGATAGATGATGTGATATAGGTGAACAATGGAGTCGGTAGTGATAAAATTGTTATTACCCATGTATTGATTAGTTTCATAAATGCTAAATGGCTGTTGTATTTTTGCGTAATCTATAAAAAATCCGTTGTCTTCAAGATTTTTCATCATTTTAGCATTATATTTTTGAGTGTATTCATCTTGAACAAAACCGCCAATATTTTTAGAATCCTTTGGGATATCATATGGCTTAACATTTGCTTCGATGTCAATGTCTTCAAAGTCTTTTACTTCCTCTGTGTTAAATAATTTTTCCGCATCGTAGCCAAGCAAAGCATTTAAGTCTGCTTCACCTGCTTCAATATTTTCATTTTTACTATTCTCTTTACTATTCTCTTTGTCCTCATCTTTGTCTGTTTTGTTAAATGGAAAAGCGCATGCACTTAAGCTCATTACCAAAACTAAAATTATTGCTAATAATCTTTTTTTCATTTTAAATCAATACCCTCCTTTGAAAATTGTATTTCCTTTTTTATATTTATACCCTCTATATATAATTTATCGCTCTTTATTAATTTTGTTGGGCGAAAATTTATTTTTTTAGTCGCGATTCGCTCTATGAGCATATCGTACTGCTTATATATGCCGATTGAGTAAACGCCTTTGTATTTTTCAATAGATACGATTTCATCAAATGCGTCACCATCGATATCATACAAGATAAAATCATACATTGGATTGATTAGCCTCGAGCAGCGAAACTTTGGCTTCAACTCAAGTCCCACTACCTTATACAAGAAGACTCGCTTCGATGGCGTTCTGTGCCAAGGAGCTATCGAGTAAACACCAAAAGCGATGTCAAACTTGTTCTCATCATTAACCCTACCTAAGTCGACCTTGTATATATTGAGCTTGTACTTACCATCAAAAGTTTTTGTTTTAGATAAATTATCTTTTGTAAAAGTAACTTTATTATAAAACCTCGCAAATATTGGCTTGGACAAGCTCATCTCTATTTCGCCAAGTTCCTCGTCTATAACTATGCATTTTTCAGTAGTCTCTACTCGTGAAAAAGCTAGAAACGCCAGCAATAAAACAATCGCCAGTGCAAAAATTTTATTCTTCATTATTTAAGTCAACGAAATGAACCTCGTAGCCCATAGTCTCAAGCATCTTAAATAAATCTTCAGTTTTAAAAAATAATGTTTCTGTATTGATGTTTGGGTGGAAGGTCATTATCTCTTCTTTTAATATAGCATTGTCAAAGTAGAACTGAACTTCTTTTTCTGTGTCATTAAGAAGACCAAAGGGCGATACACATCCAGCTTCATTGCCAAGCTTTTCGTATAGAGTCTCCTCGGACGCCATCTTCACTCTCTTTTCGTTTGCAATTTCAGCGAACTCTTTCATATCGAGTCTGTCCTTGTCATCCATAACAAGCATGTAAAAGCGTCTCTTCTTTTGATCAGTCATAAACATAGTCTTAGTTCTACAGCCAATCTTACCCTCGATATACTTGTCAGCCTCCTCAGTAGTAAATGCAGGTGGATGCTTAACTGATTCATATCTGATACCATTGTCTTCAAGAAGTTTGATAGCATCTTCATATTTGTTTCTCATTTCATCCCCTCCATTATGTATACATTTTACCACAATCAGGTGCAAAAATCAATTATCAAAGAAACATTATGTGTAAAAAAGGACTTAAAGCAATTGCCTCAAGTCCTTTAATCAAAATAATTTTTATTTATTATCTTTAAAGTGTTCTTTTGCAAAGTCCATCTCTTGAACTAACTCCATAGTTCCAAGGTACTTACCGGTCTCGTCCCTTACCGCCATGTATAAGACGTAGCAATCATGACCTTCCTTATTCATCCATATGCCAAGTTGATCCTTTGCTCCGCTCTTAAACATAGCTATTATCTCTCTAACCATGGCTTCAATCTTTGGTGGATGGCAGCTATATACATCGCGTCCGATAGCTGTCATTGGTCTTTTGAATAATTTTTCTCTGCCATTATAATTAAAGAAAGCGTTTATATCGTTTGCATCAACAAAGGTAATCTCATAAGGCATTGTATTTAATAGCGCTTCAAGCTCATCAAGTTTAAAGTGTCCACCCTTAAGTTCTATCATAGAGCTTTGATAAGAAGACTTTGCCTCATTAGTATTAGAAGTATCTCTCTTCCACTCATCATCATCTCTAAGACCACCGCTATATGCTTTGAAGTCTTCATATATATTGTGCCACTCCTCATCAGTAAACTTGTCCTCAATAGTTGGGAACAATATGTTTTCTTCCTTGTATATCATCTCTTTCGCTCTTTGAAGATTCTTTCTAAGTGCATCTGCCCATGCCTCGTCTCTATTACTTGTATCAAGTTTTTTAAATGCATCTCTAATTTCGTCATCGACAGACCACATTACATCCGAAGGACCGGGTATATTGTACTTAACCTTTAATAGTGGATATATAAGATCGCCCTTCTTTGTGTAATGCACGCGTATCTTTCTAAGTTTCTCAATGTCAACTGCACTATAATCCTTTTTATCTAATAATGCAAGCGCCTCATCAATAAGCTCAGAAATGACATTGTTCTCCATATGCAAGTTATATATAGGATGACCTAGCTCGTCTATCGCCTTAAGCTTCTTGCCCTTCTCTGTCTCAGTTGCACCATGGAAGAGTGCACTGTGAACGTCGCAAAGTTTTTGCACTTCCTTTATAGGCACACCAGAGGCGATAATCTCTTCTTCCGCCTTCATTATCTCTTTACTATCGACATCAGAAAACTCCTTAGCAAAGTCAGCTCTCACAGTCTCGATGTCCTCACCTTGACTTAGTCTTTCGATAAATGTCTTAAGCTTGTCAAGCCTTGCCTTGTCATCATTACTTATTTCACTCTCTTTAATCGTATAGCCGTGTTCGATAAGCTTCTTCTTAATAATATCCATGCTAATATTTTTAACAACAGAGCCCCTCTTTAATGTCATAAACTTACCAACGCTGTTAAGCATAAGCTTGTTTTGTAACTCCTTAAAGCCAATTTCGATTAGTACATCTTTAATATCTGGATACTTACTTACTAAATCAGCAACAGTCATATCCAAATCAATAATCTTTTCCATAATACACCTCTTTCACTAATAGCAAATTATTTCCTTAGCTATTGCTAACTATATATACCCACAGTGGCTTTCTTTATTAACACATTATGTGCTATAATATATAAAAGGATGGTGAGGATATGAAAAACAAAATTAAATTATTTTTCTACAACAACAGAAGGTGGATATACTGCCTTGAATACATTTTCTACTCTGTAATACTACTTGCGATAGTAACCTACATAGACAGCAGCTACTCGGGTCTAACTAAGTACGTGCCGCGCATCATGCTATCAAGTGTTGAACTAGCAATGACAGTGCTTTCATCACTAGTATCAGCCCTATTAACAATCACTACCTTTACATTCTCGACCATACTTACAGTTTTCACTCTGTATCACAACTCCTTCACACCTAGAAGCGTTGAAAATTTCCTAGACAAGAAGATAACTATGAAGGTCTTAGGTATATTCATAGGTGGCTTCGTTTACTGCTTAGTGAGCCTTAACTTTATGAAGTCTGGAGAGGACCAAAGACTTGTTATCGCTGGTACCATTGGCGTGATATATGCAATATGGGGCGCAATATACTTCGTTATCTTCGTGCAAAATGTTTTATCTGGAGTAAATTATTCTAAGCTTCTTGAAGACATAGCAGATAAAACTGACAAGATGATAGCAAAAGAGCTTGAAGAGCGCGACTTTGAATTACTAGAGAAAGCAGAGTGGACTAAGAAAGAAAAGAGAATCGCCGCTTTAGAGTCTGGCTATCTTGAAATCATAGACATAGATAAGATTAAAAAGATAATCGAAGATGAGGACATAGTCTTCACCATAGAAGTTTCTAAGGGCGACTTCATTACTCAAAAGCAAACACTTGGCTACTTGAGCAAAGACTCACTTGACGATGAGACAATTGAAAAAATTCAAAAACAATTTCTTTTCACCGAAACAAGAATTTCTGATGAAGATTATAAAGTTGGCTTAAGAAAGATAGTCGAAATCGCTGCTCGTGCTTTATCACCTGGTATCAACGATCCCAACACAGCGATACATTGTATAAGAAAGCTCTCAATACTACTTTCGCATCTTGCTAATGTCGACTCGAACCATCACTACATCAAAACTGATGGCAAGGCAAGAATTTATTACACAAGCAAGAGCTTCAAAGACGTGCTTGTTGAGTTTACACATCCACTCATTACTTATGGCGAAAGTGACGCAAGCGTAGTAAGAGCCATCTTCCAAGGACTACTAGTCATAAAGCTCGCTGCGAGCGATAAGAATAAAGAAGTCGTTATGTCACTAGCCGAGGACCTATACCAGTCCGTTGTAGATAATTTTAAGAGAGAGGCCGACCTAAGTCTCTTCATGGAAATATATCAAGAGATAATGACAGGCTCGAAAGAAGAAAAAGAGATAGAGAAAGAAGAAAAAGAAGAAGAGAAAGAAGAAAAAGAAGAAAAATAATATACACATGAAAAAGGCTACTCAGATGAGTAGCCTTACTTTATACAAATTTTATTCGTTTAAATATTTTAATGCTGTTTTCTTAAATATCTCTATAGTGTCGATGTACTCGTCTAGTTCGATGTATTCATCTACTTTGTGTGCCATCTTTGTAAGACCTGGTCCATAAACCACAGGGTCTATGTCGTCTTTGATGTGGATGTAGCGAGATAGCTCGCATGTACCGATAAGTGGCTTAACACAAACGTTCTTATTTGGTGCTGACGCTTTAAGTGCTTCAATAAGTTTGCTGTCTTTCTTCGACTCTGCTGCATCTAGAACTTGAACTAGATCAAGTGATAGCTTTGCCTTGCTCTCGTCTTTGTTGTTCTCTTCTATGGCTTTCTCTAATAAGTCTATAGAGTCATCGCAGCTAAACTCTGGCACTGTACGTATGTTACCCTTCACAGTAGCCTTATCTGGCACGGAGTTGAATTGAAGTCCGCCTTCTATCATAGAAAATACATTTATAGTTGAGCCAAGATTGGCATTTTGATATTTTTTAGTCACTGTTACTTCGTCAAATTGTTTTTGAACTTTGAGTATGAACTCAGCAAGTGTCATGATGGCGTTGATGCCTAATTCTGGCATTGATGAGTGAGCAGTCTTACCTTCTGCGTTCACTGCGTACATTATGGATCCTTTTGATGCAAATATTGCTTGGTTCTCGCCGTCTCTCTTTGTTGGCTCTGGTATAATGATTGCGTCTACATCATCAAGGTAGCCGCCTTCTACTAAATCAAGTGCGCCTTGCATACCAACCTCTTCACCAACTGTACCTATGAACCAAATTTCTCCATTGAACTCTGTTTTTTCTTCTATGAAGTCAAGTAACATATAAAGGCCTGCAGCAACTCCTGCCTTCATATCGCAAGTACCTCTGCCATACATATTGCCATCGATAATTTCAGGGGTAAATGGCGGATGCGTCCATCCATCAGCAGCCGCAACTACGTCTAAGTGGCCTGATACCGCAAAGACTTTGCCAGGTGCCTTGCCTTTAAGCTTGACTATGATGTTTGATCTACCTGGATATGAGTCGATAATCTCTGTAGTAACATTGTCATAAGCTTTGAATAGGCCTTCGATGTACTCAGCTACTTCTTTTTCGCCGTCGTTAACTGATTTAAACTCTATAAGTCTTTTAAGTATTTCAATATATTTATCCATATCGTCCTCCTACTTTTCACTCTTGTCTTTATATTTTTCAGCGCTCTTGTGTGCTAAGAACCAGAAGAAACCTGTTAGTAGTGCAAAAGCGATGTTTAGTATCCACGCCCATGTGTATGAGCCTTGGCTGTCGAATATATATGAAACGATAAGTGGTCCCATCGCAGCACCTATTTGCACGCCTGATGTTACAAAGCCATATGCTTCACCGTAGACTTCTCTGTTGAATATAGTTGATGTGATTAGTGGTGGTATAACTGAGCCGATAGCTAAGCCAAAACCGAAGATAACTGCCATTAGGTATGGTCCCCATGCCTTGTCTATAAATAGCATTGCAACGAATGTTAAAGCAAGCATTGATGCTCCGAAGGCTAGTGCGTGGTAGATGCCATACTTGTCGGCTATCCTTCCTAGCAATAGTTTACCGAAGACGCCTAGTACTAAGTAGGTAGCCATGACAGCGCTTGCAACGTCGTAGCCTGCCGCACCTATAAGCGCAGGTGGAAACTGTAGTGTCGCTCCGTTTGAAAGACCATTCATCACGGCTCCCAATATTAAGAATATAAAGAATATGCATGTGATAGATGCACTGATCGATAGTCCAACATTTAGCGAGTAGTCGTTGTCTTTCTTCTTTTTAATTTCTTTTGCTTCATCGTCTTCACCATGACCATAGGGCTGTAAACCCTTGTCCTCTGGCTTAAGATATATTAAGAAGACACCGAAAACTATTGCCAAAGCTAGGATAATGAATGCATAAACACGATATGACATTCTCCAACCAACGTTTTTGATAAGACTGTTGATGATTGGGCTAAGTAGTGCGCCACCACCTGAAATGCCAGATACGGCGATGGATGTCGCAAGGCCGATTTTGTCTTCGAACCAGTTGTTGATAAGCATCATCATAGGTATGTGGGCTGTCGCTATGTAGCACGCACCTACTACTACTGCTAATATGTAGAAGTGGTATTGGTTTTGTGCCATCGAATAACCGAAGACTGCACAAGCAAATAATACTGCCGCCACTGTCCATATGCGTTTGAAGTTATACTTTGTTAAGTAGTATGACATGATAGGTCCTAAGAAGATACCAATTGATTGAGCTATGGTGCCTCCTAAGCTAAAGGCAGTTCTTGAGAAACCTAAGTCTTTTGTTACAGCTAGTTGTCAGCTGTTAGATAATGAGTTCACTATAGGCACGTAGACCCCTAATGTAAGTGTCGCCACAAATAACATGACCCATGCGTAGTGAAAACCCTTCTTTGCATTTTTGTTTTTTTCCATAAGACCTTCTCCTTTGTCTTTGTATTCTTGATTTGATCATAGCATATAAAGTATATATAAATTATAGTAATCTTAATATAAGTGAATTTAACACTTAATTAATATATTTTTGTCTTTTTCTTTACAATATATATGTATAATTAATCAATCATAGGGGGTGTAAATCTATGAAAAAAATTTTTTTATGTATGAGCTTAACTATTATGATGCTTATCTGTTCGTCCTGCTCAAGTGATAAGCCTAACGACAAAGCTAAAACAAATAATGAAACAAAGATAGCGAGTGAAGATAAAAAAGAAGCAAGCTCAAGTACCGAAAAAAAGGAAACATCTGAAGAAAGTTCAAATGATGCGGCAAATGACAATAGTCTAGTCAAAGATACTGTATGGCAAGTTGAAATGACTGATAATGATAAAGAGTGGATTGAAAAAAATATTAAACTGCTTTGTTCTAAGGATATTGACAAGATAAAGTCAAGCCTAGCCGGCAGTGCAAAAACTGCGGTAGATAAAGATCCAAATCTAATTATAGAGGCTCTAAAACCACTAGAAATCTCTGGCGATATTGTAAAGATTGAAAAGGTATCAATCGAGTCAGGTCAAGATGGAGATGGTAGTAAGGCTTACATCTACCAAGCGCTATGCCAAGGCGAAAAGAAAAAGATATATTTTAATCTTGCAAGAAATATTGCTAATCAGCTTATAAGTTTCCAGCTAAGTACGGCAGACTTTGAAGAAAATCAAGATGAGCTAAAAGAAAAATACAAGGCATTTATAAATAAATCGCTTGAAGTCATTGGCACAGTCAAGTCTAAAGACTACGAAGCATTCAAAGCATACTTTGGTAATATAGGTGCAAAAGAAGAAGACATTAAAAATCTATATGATATGATTCTTAATGATATCGATTCATTAAATAGCAATTACCCAGAGCCTCAGATTAATATTGCAGAAAAAGAAGCAAAGGATGTTTTTGCTGATAAAAGTATGCAAGGCAAAGCTATCGAGATACTAATTAAGTATTTGGGCGATGCTACTAAACCAATACTTTATTATGACTTTTTTTACGATGAAGATATGAACATATACAATCTTACTTATCGTAGATAATTAAGATTTCTCATCAAAACTCTTAAGTGTAATACTTGAGAGTTTTTTATAATTCAAAATAATAAGTAACTTTTTAATAAATTATTTTAAATAATATGCACTTCAAAATAATCTATATGCAAAATAAAACCCTCTCTACTGCTTTAGTAAAGAGGGTTTATATTGATAATTTTATTTCTTTCTAATATACTTTCGATACTCAAACTTCATTGCGTCATAATCATGTTCTTCACTAATCTCACTTAATTCAAATGCCTCGTTCTTATCGAGGTTCCTCATAACAGTATCATAAGGCTCAAAATCTTTTTTAATAAAAGTTATCTCTGCCTCGTCTACTTCATCTATGAGCTGCTCTATAAGATGAGAACCGCCAACTAAAAATATTTTCTTATCAGAAAATTTTTCTTTTATCATCTTTTTTAACTCATCAAGATCATGGGCAATGTGAGCACCATCCACATCTTTAAGTGAGCGTGACATGATGATAGTTTCTCTACCAGGAAGTGCCCCTGTCGAGTCGTAGGTCTTGCGTCCCATAACTAAGACGCCTCCCATGGTCATCTCTTTGAAGCGCTTAAGGTCTTCGGGTATCCTTGTAAGCATGTCCCCTTTGTAGCCGATTGCCCACTTGGCATCGACTGCCATTACGAGTATCATTATAAAGCTTGTTTTGCTGTGATTAAAGCAAGCTTGTAAACGTCGTCTGAGTTGCAGCCTCTTGATAGGTCGTTAACTGGACTGTTTAAGCCTTGAAGTATGGGTCCTATAGCATCGTATCCACCAAGTCTTTGTGCAATCTTGTAGCCAATGTTACCTGCTTCTAGTGATGGGAAGATGAATACATTTGCATGGCCTGCTATAGCTGAGCCTTTTGCCTTCTTTTCAGCAACTGATGGTACGAAGGCTGCATCGAATTGTAGTTCACCATCTACTGCAATGGATGCGTCTCTTTCCTTAACTATCTCTAGTGCCTTAATAACTTTTTCTGTTTCATCTGACTTAGCACTGCCCTTTGTTGAAAAGCTTAGTAGTGCAATCTTTGGATCAACGCCAAAGCTCTTAGCAGTTATATTTGATAGTATAGCTGTCTCTGCGATGTCGTTTGAGTCAGGTGCGATGTTGATAGCGCAGTCAGCAAAGATATATCTTTCAGTGCCCTTAACCATAACGAAGACACCAGAAGTTTTTTTGTATCCTTCCTTCATCTTGATGATTTGTAGTGCAGGTCTAACTGTATCGCTTGTTGCGTGTGCAGCGCCTGATACAAGGCCATCTGCCTTCTTCATATATACTAAGACAGTTCCGAAGTAATTAACGTCTTTAAGTAATAAAGCCTTTGCATCTTCTAAAGTGATCTTGCCCTTTCTTCTTTCAAAGAATACTTGAGCCATCTCATCTATGTCCTTAGCTTCAGCTGGATCAATGAAATTGATATTATTAAGGTCTTTAGATATAGCCTTTGCAGTCTCTTCTACTTCACTTCTCTTACCTAGAACTATGGGCTCTAAAATATTTTCTTCTTTTAATCTGAAAGCAGCCTTTAGCACTCTTTCATCTTCACCTTCTGGAAAAACGATCGATGGATGTTTTTCTTTTACTTCAACTTTTAATTCTTCAAATAAATCCATAATAACCTCCTATTTATTCTTGATAAATTTATCCTTACTAAGAGCAATCACAACTCCGCCAATAATTACGAAGATGGGATTGATGTCTAAAAATACTACTATTAAAAAAGCTAAAAGACTTATCACGTACTCAAACTTATTTAAGTGCGCTTTCTCTACTAAGCCTACAAGTGCTGCAAAGACTAGTGCACATACAACGGGTCTTACACCTTTAAAGGCCGCTTGCACATATGGGTTATCTTGCACACCCATAAAGAAGTGTGAGATCACTAATATGATGATAAAGCTTGGTAAAACTGCGCCGAAGAAGGCCGCGAGTGCACCTGAAAAGCCATATATCCTATAGCCAACTAGTATAGATATGTTTGCTGCGATAGGCCCTGGTGCTGTCTGAGCAAGACTTATCGAGTCTATGTACTCCTCGTCTGTCATGAGTTTCTTCTTTGTAACTATCTCACGCTCAATGATTGGTAGCATGGGAAAGCCGCCTCCTAATGTGAAGGCACCTATCTTAAAGAATGTTATAAATAAATTAAGTATCTTCATCTCATCACCTATATATAAATACGCCGACCACAAAACCTATAGCCATAATAAGTATTGGGTTTAGTTTTTTCACTCTTACAAGTATGAAGGCAATGACAGCTATGATGACTGACTTGTAATCTATGATGGCTCCTTTGCCAATGGTTACCACTGCAGCAAGTACTAGTGCTAAGACTACTGGTCTTATGCCTCTAATCGATACCTTAACAGTTCTTGAGTCTCTAAACTTGTTTATAGTTAAGAATATGATGCTCATGATGATGAAGCTCGGTAGTGTCACTCCAAATGTTGCAACAACACTGCCCCAAAAGCCTGCAAGCTTATTACCTATGAAGGTAGCAGAGTTAACTGCAAAGGGTCCAGGTGTCGTTTGAGCTATGGCAACTATGTCTATGAAGTCGGAGTAGCTAATCCACTTTAGACCGTTTATGATCTCTTTTTCAAAAAGTGGCATCATAGCATAGCCTCCACCAAAACTGAAGAGGCCTATCTTAAAGAAAACTAAAAATATTTTGATTAATAGCTCCATATAATCACCAAGACTTATTATATCACAAAGAGATATATTTTTCTATACTCGCTAAGTAAAATATATATAGCGAGCCTTAGATATATGTGATATAATTCATATAAGGGGTGATGCTATGAGCTTAAAGGCTATTGACATGAAAGAATTAAAGTTTAATCCGATGACTCTTATTGGTAAGGAGTGGATGCTTGTAAGCGCAGGTAATGAGAAGGCATTCAATACTATGACTGCACAGTGGGGTCACTTGGGTGCTATATGGAACGGCGATATGCCTACCTCGGTCATCTATCTAAGACCACAAAGGTATACTAGAGAATTTGTTGACAAAGAAGACTACTACACACTAAGTTTCTTTGATGAGTCTTACAAGAAGGACTTATTGTACTTAGGTACACATAGCGGTCGCAGTGAAGATAAGCTCTCTAAGACTAAACTTACTCCTCTCTTTAGTGACGAAACTGTCTACTTTAAAGAGGCAAAGCTGGTCTTCGTATGCAGAAAAGTCTATAGAGATAAGCTTCGTGAGGAAGGCTTCATAGACCAAACGATACTAAAGAAGAACTACCCTGAGCGCGACTTTCACTATGTATATATTGGTGAGATAGTGAAGGCCTATGTAAATGACGAAGAATAAAATATAGACATAAGAAAAGAGCTATGCGTATCAATTGATATACATAGCTCTATTATCATATATAAGCTGATTAACTACTTTACTCTTTTAACTATACGTTCCTTGCCAAAGTACCTTTGTAGTGCCTTTGGTATAGTGATCGAACCGTCTTTGTTTTGATAATTTTCAACAAGGGCTGCAAATGTTCTTCCTACTGCAAGGCCTGATCCGTTAAGTGTGTGTACGAAGTTTAACTTGCCTTCCTCATTTCTATATCTAATGTTGGATCTTCTTGCTTGAAAGTCTTCAAAGTTTGAACAACTCGATATCTCTACATATCTACCATAGCTTGGCATCCAAACTTCGATATCATATGTCATAGCTGACGAGAAGCCAAGGTCGCCTGTCGATAGTTGAACGACTCTATAAGGTATCTCAAGTTTTTGTAGAACTGCCTCAGCATCCGCTAGTAGCTTTTGTAATTCGTCGTAGCTTGTCTTTGGCTCTACGAACTTAACAAGCTCAACCTTATCAAACTGGTGATTACGTATAAGGCCTCTGTTGTCTCTACCTGCAGCTCCTGCTTCTTGTCTAAAGCATGGTGTGTACTCTGTTATATTTATAGGCAAGTCAGATGCATCAACAATTTCGTCTCTAAGCATATTTGTTAGTGGAACCTCTGCTGTTGGCACTAGGAAGAAGTCCTTTGATGGAAGGTAGAACATATCATCTTCAAACTTTGGAAGTTGACCTGTGCCTAGCATAGACGCTCTATTAACCATGAATGGAGTGCTCATCTCAGTGTAGTCTTGCTCAAGTGTATGAAGATCAAGCATAAATTGAATTAAGCTTCTTTCAAGTCTTGCGCCGTCACCTTTGAATATAGAGAATCTTGATCCAGATATCTTACCCGCTCTATCGAAGTCAAGTATGTCAAGATCAGTTCCAAGGTCCCAGTGAGCCTTTGGCTCGAAGTCGAACTCAGTTGGAGTGCCATACTTCTTTACTTCAACGTTGTCACTGTCGTCTTTACCATATACAACGTTCTTATTAGGTATATTTGGTATGCTTAATAAGTACTCAGATATCTTGTCGTCTATCTGTTTAACTTGCGCATCATAATCTTTAATCTCGTTTGAAAGCTCTTTCATCTCATCAAAGATTTGGCTAACGTCCTTGCCTTCCTTCTTTAGCTTAGGCACCTCTTTAGAGATGGCGTTTTGCTTTTGCTTCATAGTTTCAACAACAGTTAAAAGCTCTCTTCTCTTCTTGTCTTCTTCAAGCAATTCCTCGATAGGAAAGCTTCCGTGTCTCTTCTTTAGAGCCTCAAGCACTTCCTCTGGATTTTTTCTGATTCTTTTTATATCTAACATAAAATCACTCCTTATCTTAATCTTAAATCGCGTCCTCTGAAGCGATATATATAATAATTCGATAGTAGCCTTGATGATAGTCTCTCGCCATACTTTTCTTTTATTGCATCAACATTGAGGTTACTTGTTATAAGCGTCTTTAAGTTTTTGCTTAACCTATAGTTCACAAGGTCAAGTATGGATTTTGAGCTTACCTGTGTATCTATTTCTGTTCCAAGGTCATCAATGATTAAAAAGTCTGTGTTGTAATACATATCTCTCTTGGCAATGGCTGCGTCATCGCCTTTAAATATCGCATCGTTTATCACTTGACACATTTCATAGGAGCCTATGTATGTTACCTTGATAAGTTTTTCAATGAGCCTCTTTGCAAGTGAGACAGCCATAAAGGATTTGCCTGTGCCAACATCACCGTAGAATAAGATGGACTTAGCCTCATTAGTAAAATTATCCGCATAGTCCTCAAGGCTCTTCTTGATAGCAAGCATATACTCCCTTGTCGATGGAGCATCGCCTTCCTTTTCATCTGAGAATACATTAGCATCGAAACTTTCGAAGCTCTTCTGTCTCATCTCAGTATTAAGCTCATTAGCTTCAAGCATCTTCTCTCTAAGCATATCGTCTATGCACGAACACCTCTTCGACTGATATATACCAGTGTCTTCGCACTTAGGGCACTCATATTGAACCTTAAATGCATCTTCAAGGCCATAGTCCTCTATAAGCTTTTGCTTCTTCGCTTCTATATCAAGTATCTTTTTGTTAATATCTTCATAATTTGAAAAGTTCATGGACGTAAGCTCATTAAGCACATCGTTTTTTTCATTCTCAAGTCTCAATAGTTCAGGATACTTCTTATATATAGCCTCGACTCTTTCGCTTCTCTGTCTCTCTCTAATGTTTTTTATATTCGCTTTTTGTCTATAAACATCGTCTAACAAAGTCATGCTACTTCCTCCAATTGCCTTCATAGGTATCACTTAGATAACCATCTGGGTACTCTCTCTCATCAAAGTCCTTAGCCTTCTTGCTTGGCCTCTTAGTAGTGATTGCATTTTTATCGGACCTATAAAGGTCGTTTGCTTTTTGCGCATCCTCAACAGTCTGTATGCCTTGCTTGTGCCACGCTTCAAGTATCGCATCAAGGTAGGCTATAGACGGCTTAGATGTATATATAAAGTTCTCTGCAGCCTTTATTATGACGTCGTTACCATAGCCAAAGTCGTCGTACCACTTATCGATAATCTTCTTTTCAAAGTCAGATACATTCTTAAATGGCATTGCAAGCGATTGCATAAGCTTGTTGTAATTTCTTTGTGTATCATTCATTACATTGAAGTCATTCATCACCTCAGATAGACTTGTGAAGCCCTTGTCGTACCAGTTCATGATTATGCTCTCCACATAGGCAGGTGACTTCTTCTTCAAAACATCATACGCGTATGAGTAGGCGTGCGATATCATCTCGCAGCTAATGTTGTAGTCACGCAGCCACTTAATGATCTTGATCTTCTCTTGTGTGTTAAGTGGCCTTCTAACGATGTGAGCGACGTCTTGAAACATCTTCTTCACAGCTTCGTCTTTGTTTACTTCTATAATCAATTTAGTGTCACTGCTTAAATCGTCATCGCTAATATCATCTTCTTCACTAAAGGCTCTCGTGTTAGAACTAATAACGCTAGTAGTAGTGCTGCTGCTGTTAGTTCCTCTTAAGTATAGAGCTCTTAAGTCTTTAAAAACAAGATTAAAGTTCAAGTTCTCTCCATCGTCATCAAAATCGACTATGCCAACCGACTTCCAAAACCTCCATGCAGAAACTACATCTATGATAGGAATTCTTAAAACTTCGGCTATCTTCTCATTGCTTGCTTCGATATCGTCATCTTGTGCAAACCTAAGAGCAAGCAAGTACACCTTGACAAAGGTACCGTCAGCTTGCGGCATAAACTCGCTGATAAATATATTGTTTACCGATGTGTCTAATAGGTTTGAATTAATTTTCTCTAGCTTGAAGCTCAAAAAACTCACCTCTCTTTATCTCATATGTGTAGACATAGCAGAGAAGCTCTCTGCCGTTTTGTACGAACTCGCACTTGTTGTCCAAGTACTCTTGTCTACTTTTATCAATATCTTGAATGTTATATGTATCTAGGTAGTACGCCTTCTTTGTAAAGCCAAGCTTCTTATATAAGTGAATTGCTCTTTCATTAAAGGCATTAACATCGAGCCAAATTCTCTTGAGTTTTAGCTCTGTGAATGCAAAATTTAAAAATTCAATTAGTATCTTATAGCCATGTCCACGGTTTTGATAACGTACATCCATAACGATGGATAGCTCTGCACTCTTCTTTATAATGTTTATCTCTTTTAATCCAATGTATGCGATGGCGTCGCCTTCGTAGTATATCACAAAGTAGCGTTTGAATATGCCCTTCTTAGTCTTAAGCCACGCCTTTAACTCCCAGTCCTCTTCATATATGAAGTCGTAGTCATTAAGTAGGTAGTAATTACCCCTATGCCAAGACTTAAACTTATATACGTCTTCAAGCTCTAAAGGCTTTATTAAGTACTCACTAGCTTTCATACGCCTTGCTTGATACGTTGAAGAACCTTGTATACTCGTCCTTCCAGATTAAATTAACCACGCCAATAGGACCGTTTCTGTGTTTCGAAACGATCACTTCTGCTAGATTTGGATTTTCAGTTTCCTTGTTGTAGACGTAGTCTCTGTATAGGAACATAACTATGTCCGCGTCTTGCTCTATGGCACCTGACTCTCTAAGGTCAGAAAGCTTTGGTCTCTTGTCCGGTCTTTGCTCAAGAGCTCTCGATAGCTGTGACAAGGCAAGAACTGGTACATCTAGTTCCTTAGCTATAGCCTTAAGGCCTCTTGATATTTGAGAAATTTCTTGCACTCTGTTCTCAATTCTTTGTCCAGTCGTCATAAGTTGTAAGTAGTCAATAACTACTAAGTCAAGTCCCTCTTCCATCTTAAGACGTCTTAACTTAGCTTTTAATTCTATTAATGATATGGCTGCCGTGTCATCAACATGCAAGTTGTATTTTGCTAGTTCGTTTGAAGCAGTAAGTAGGTTTGCTATGTCTTGACCTTCAAGCTCACCCTTGAATAAGTTCGATAAGTTCATTTGCGCAAAGGAGGCAAGTATTCTTTGACCAATTTGAAGCTTGCTCATTTCAAGTGAGAACATTGCAACCTTCTTGCCAGACTTTGCTGCATTGACTGCAAGGTTAACAGCAAGTGCTGTCTTACCCATAGAAGGTCTCGCAGCTAATAGTACTAGGTCTGACTTTTGGAAGCCACCTAGTAGTGAGTTTAAATCCGTAAAGCCTGTTGTAACACCACTAAGCTCGCCCTTCTCTTGCACTCTCTTAATTATAGCTTGAACAGTGTCGCTCATAATGACGTCAAGTGCAGTTAGAGAGTTTCTAAGTCCACCTTGAGAAATTTCAAAAAGTTCCTTCTCTGCCTTTTCAAGCACGTTCTTTGCTGGCGACTTATCCTCAAGTGACAAGGCCTTAATCTCATCAGAGAACTCTGCAAGACTTCTAAGTATAGACTTCTCTTTAAGTATGTCTATATATGCGTCTTGGTTCGAACTAAGTCCTTCGTTGTTAGCATATATGCTTGCTATATACTTTATCGTCTCAGCATCTATACCTTCATTTGTTTCAAGGTTCTCTGTTACTGTCAATATGTCTATGGGCTTGTTTAAAGAGAAAAGCATCCTAATAGAATTGAAGATCTTTCTGTGAAGTTCGTTATAAAAGTCGACTTCATTTAAGCCTTCAATAGCTTTGACAGCAGCAGTTTTGTTTTGCATAGCATTAGCTAAAACCTCCTGCTCAACTATTAAGTTGTTAGGTAATTCTCTTAAAACTTCCATAGTACTCCTCTGTTATATGCTTACATTAACCCTTAAGTTAGCTGTGATTTGTGGATATAATCTTAAAACAACAGTATATACACCTGCTTGTTTAATGTTTTCCTTCATCTCTATCTTTCTTTTGTCTATTTCAAGACCGAAGTCATCAAGCAAAGCCTTTTGTATGTCTTGCGATGTGATTGCACCGAATAGCTTGCCACTTGCACCGCCTTCAGCCTTCATCTTTAAAACTTTCTTTTCTATGTCAGCTTTGATAATGTTTGCTTCCTTTGTTTCTTTTTCTATCCTAGCTTTAAGTTCAGCTTGTTCTTCCTTCCACTTCTTTACGTTCTCTTCTGTTGCTTCTAAAGCAAGCTTTTTTGGGAACAAGAAATTTCTTGCATAACCGTCCTTGCTATTAACCATCTCGCCCTTCTTGCCTAGGCCTTTAACATCTTCTATAAGAATAACTTTCATTATTTAACACCTTCTTCTTTCTTTGATTCTTTCTTTGATTCTTTCTTTGATTCTTTTTCTTCATCTTTATATTCTTTAATCTTTCTCTTTAGCTCTTCAACAGCTAAGTCAACAGACAAGTCTATCCTAGTTGCTGCTTGGTTCAAGTGACCTCCACCGCCAAGCTTTTCCATAATTAGCTGAACACTAATCTCTCCAAGTGATCTTGCTGACACGTGTGTTTCGTTGTTAGATATCTTGACAGCAACGAAGGATGCCTTCATTCCGTTGATGCTTAGCATCTCATCAGCAGCTTGTGCCGCAATAAGTATGGAGTTATCCACCTTGTCTTCAAGTATACCTATGACAGTGTCGTTCATATATATCTCAGAGTGTCTAACTATGTCCGCTCTGTTTTTAATAACTTCGTAATCTTCTTTGAAGTACTTCTTAACAACTTCAGGGTCAGCACCAAATCTTCTAAGCATAGATGCCGCTTCGAATGTTCTTACACCAGTTTGCACAGTGAAGTTCTTAGTGTCAACAGTTATACCGGCAAGCAATGCTTCCGCTTCGAACTTGCTAAGCACTACATTGTCGGTCATATATGTGAACAATTCTGTTACAAGCTCTGCAGTCGATGATGCATATGGCTCTAAGAAGACTAGCTCAGTCGACTCTATAAACTCCCCACTTCTTCTGTGGTGGTCAATTACAACTCTGTCATTGATCTTATCAACCAAGTCCGGTGCCTCTGAGATGGACTTCTTATGATGGTCGACAACTATAAGCAAAGTCTTGCTATCGATTAGAGAGTTAAGTTCGTCCTCACTCTTCACTACACCCTTTAGACTCTCTTCTTCTTTAAGTCTTGCCATGATGTTTCTTATACTCATATTAACAGAGTTAAGCGCGATGTAGGCAGTCTTTTTTCTCATCCTAACAAGCTTCACTACACCTATAGCCGAGCCTATAGCGTCCATGTCAGCATTCTTGTGTGGCATGATAACAACGTTAGATGCATCGTCAATTAAGGACCTTAGTGCGCCCCCAACGACTCTTGCCTTAACCTTTGTTGTCTTCTCAACAGCCTTTGACTTGCCGCCAAAGTACTCGTAGTTGTGGCCCTTTCTAAGAACAGCTTGGTCACCGCCTCTACCTAAGGCTATGTCCATAGTGCTCCTTGCAATCTCGTACTGCTTAAGTGGTGTCTCGCCATCAAGAGTCGCAGCGATGGATAGTGTTAGTGGTATGATGCTTTGCACCTTAAGATCACGAACTCTATCTAGTATATCAAACTTCTTTTGTATCATCTTTTGCAAGTTTTCGTTATTAGCAATGATTAAAAATCTATCGTCATCATACTTTCTTACACTTGCTTCGAACGCGTTGAAGTAGTTAATAATTTCTGTTTCAACATTACCTGCTATAGTCGCTTTAACACCATCTTCAACACTGCTTTTAACCTCGTCAAGGTTGTCTATATATACAAGTATGGTAGCCATCTTTTCCTTCTCTATGCTATCCTTTGCTTCTTTAAGGTCAGTTCTGTCTATCCAGTAAAGAAGAAGCATTTCTCTTTCCTTGCTGTCTTTCGCCTTAACCTTGTTTACATAGACTTGATAGTACTTATCCCTGTATAATATCTTTAGTGGATCATCTCCTGCACTTATTATCTCGTTAAGATTAAGAGATGATATCGCATCAAGTATATTGTTTTCAGGCTCATCTTCAATCTCAAGCATCTTTATAAACTTGCTGTTATACCAGTTAATCTCCCCATCTTGATTAATTATAACCATAGGAAATGGCATCTTAAATACAGCTTGCTTTGTCAATGAGTCGATGGTCTCTTCGATGTTCTCATAATTTCTTTGTCTAAGCGTTGTTTGATCTTCAAAGTTTTGTAAGAAGCTAAGATGCATTGATACAAAGACAACAAGCGCTATAAAGCCAATGATGATATTTAGTATCATTAGTAACATGACTAAGACAAGCTCAAAAATTACTTCTATTAAGTTTTCTTTTATATATGCTTCAATTTTTTTAAGCATTTTATGCACCCCTTATCTTTGTAGCTCCGTCTATAAAGCCAAATATAATATTTACAAAAAACATAAATCCTAAAAAGATTATTGAAAATGCAAAGTAAAAATTTGCCACCATCTTCTTTTTATAGCGTATCTTTAAGACGAACATTGTAAATGACAAACCTTGAATTGCAAGAGTGATAAATATCATAAAGGATATATTGTCTACAATAAGCTGATTAAGTCCTAAGTCCGTCATCATAAAAACTAATAATATAGCAAGCATAGAATAAAATGCCGACTTATTTAGCTTTAGAGCCTCTATGAATGGTTCGCTCAAGTTGATGTCGCCCCTTTTTCTAACTATATAATGCGGTAGCTTTAGTGCTATGAAAGATACTACAAAAGAAAGGAAGAACACCATACTCGCTAGGTAGCGTTTAAACTCTTGGTAAGCTAGTGTTACCATATCTTTATCGAAAACAAACTCGCCTTCTAAAGACTTGATCATCTCTACCTGCCTGTCAATGCTCGCGTTAAAGATTTCCACAAAGTTTATATCAAAAAACTCCCTTAGCAGCGCAAGATAAGCTATGATAGAAACGACAAAAGTAAAAGTCATAACGATGACTAGCTTGTCCCCTCTAAGTTTTCTTTTTATTAAAGTCACAGCCACAAGCAAGAAAGGTATGCCAAGCATGGCCTTCTCAATTATAAACGTAGGCTCTAGAAATATTGCCAATATACCAAGAGACGCTACATATAAGTAAAGCGAGCTGTAATCTTTGTTTGCAATTGAGTTAATTAAGTAAGCACCAAGCACGAACGGCATTGCGAAAATGCCCAAGTACCTAGTTACAAGCATAGTTAGTGTCAATGCCACAAACGTTATAGCTATCTCAAGATTTTTATTTTCTATTTGCATTATCTTTCCTTATAAGTATCGAGATGCTTCATTATCTTTGCATACATCTCTTCATCTATATATACCTTGCCATCTACTTCTTTATTTCTTAAGTAGTCAGCAATAAATTTTATATCAAGTATCGAATAAACCTTAACACCATAATCATCTTCAAGCTCATGTATAGCAGACTTATCGCCAGTACCTCTCTCCATCCTATTAACAGAGATGATTAGAGCCTTAACTTTTGCGTCATAGTGCTTAAGTATGTCGATGGACTCCCTAACAGCAGTTCCTGCAGTGATTACGTCCTCAATGATGACTACATCCGAGTCAGCATTTGGAGTCTCTCCAACGAAAATACCTTTTTCACCGTGGTCCTTGGCCTCTTTTCTGTTAAATGAGTAGCCGATCTCTATGCCATAGTTCTTGTAAAGACTTACAGCGCAAGAAACAACAAGAGGTATACCCTTGTATGCAGGTCCAAATAGTAAAGGCTTATCTAGTTTAATATTGTCCATGTAAGCCTTGGCATAAAAGTCGCCAAGCTTGGCTATCTCCTCAGAGTTATTGAAAAATCCAGTGTTAATAAAGTATGGACTCATCCTTCCAGACTTAGTCTTGAACTCGCCAAACTTTAAAACATCCGATTTAAGCATTAAATGTATAAAATCTTCTTTGTATGACATTATCCTATGTTCACATCCTTAATTAAAATATATTTTGGTCCATAGTAATTATCTATATGAATCATCTCTTTAGAAAAATACATATCTAATCCTTTTTCCATGATATTAGCAGAAAAAGCACCGTTGTTAATAATCTTTGTTTCTTTACCGTCAAAGTACTTAGCAAGCCTAAACTCGCCGCCAAATATACCGATGGATGCATCTGCTTGGAAGCTTGAGAAACTCTTTATCTCAAGGTGTCTAGTCTTTCTCATCTCATCAATTGAGATAGATCCAGGAGCTACTTCGATATTTACTAAATTACCTGTAGCCTCAATGCCCATGTATGACGCAAATCTTTGACCAGCTGATAAATTTATCATCTTGCCGTCCTTAAATATTTGTGTTTCTTTTAGCTTAACACCGTCGCTATCATACTTGCTATTGTGCACAGAGCCTTCAATCTCAGGCTTTAAAGTTATATTTACAAGATCACCCTTAGCACCTTTATGAGCCTCTTCATTTAATTTTAATTTATTTAGCTTCATATAATGAGTAGAGCCACTTGCTTGATAATCATAAAAGTTAAAGAAGGCTGGAACATCTAGACCGGTGATGATAACATCAACCGCTTCTATAGGTTCAGCTGGCTTTGACATAGCTCTGTCCTCTGCCTCTTTAAGCTCTTCATATATATTCTCTTCAAATTCTTTTTCATTTAGCTTTGAAAACGTAAACATTCTATAAACTTCGATTGAGCCTGCTTCACCAACAGCATCAGCAATTGATTCAACGATTATCTCGCTCTTTTTAGACTTGCAGTCGCAGCCCTTTGAGTTTACGAGATTTTCCTCAATATTATTAACAAAGATTTCGCATGAGTTAATCTTAGATTTTGTTCCATAGTCCTTGTAAACTATGTCCTTTACCTTTTTTATAGTCTCAAGCTCATCTATATATGCTTTTTCATCTACTAATTCAGTTCCTTCAGCTAAAGGAAAGTACTTGTTCTTAATAAACTTTGCTCTTTCATACGCAAGAGACACTTTTCTTGAAATTTCTTCTTCACTATCCAATGGAGCTGTGTTAAATAAAGAGTCGCCTCTAAATTTTTTGTCACCCTCCTCAGTGTCAGCATATATAGTCACGTTCACGTCATCAGTCTCAACGCTTCTGTCCATATCTACCTGATCTCTTATTAAGAAAAGCTCCTTGCTGGATGTTTTCTTTCTAATTAACTTAAAATCAGAGATTTCTTTATTTTCTTTTATTATATCAATAATATGTTTAATTCTATCCATTAGCTTAATCTCCCCTTAAATTTTAAGTAGCTGCCACCAGTAGAAGTCTTGACCCATTCCTTATAACCTTTGCCGCAGTAACCAGCGCCATTCATTTCGATTTCGCCAGAAACCATGGATATAGACTCAAGCACATCAGGCACATAGCCTGTTAGTGTTGCTGGGCTAAATACTTTTCCGGTTAATTTACCGTCCTTTATCTCTCTCGCCTTCATTGCAGTGCATTGAATACCCCAGTTCTTAGGGTCTTCCATGCCATTGTTCATGCCGTCAAGTAAAAATCCGTAGTCAATCGACTTAATCATGTCATCAACGCTGTCATTGCCACCTTCAAAGAAAGTATTTGTCATTCTTGTATAAGCCTTTCTTCTAAAAGATTCTCTCTTACCATTGCCAGTTGGCTTAACGCCTAAAGACATTGCAGATAGTTTATCAGCCATACCTCTTCTAAGTATACCATTTTCAATAATTACAGTGTCAGACGCTAAAGTGCCTTCGTCGTCAAAGCTGTAGCTTGAGCATTCGTCAATAGCTGTGCCGCCGTCATGCATTGTAGTTATGTCGCTTGCCACTCTTTTATTGACATAATCCTTTGCCAATGCTCTGTCTTTAACAAACATATCCATCTCTACTCCGTGACCAAAAGCTTCGTGAGCAAGTAGGCCGCTAATGTCTGGCGCACTAATCAAATCATAGTAACCAGGTTTAACAAGTTCTGAGCCAAGAAGTTCGATCGCATTATGAACAACTTCTTTATAAATATTATCAAGCTCCTTAAGTACTTCCAAGCCGCCTAGTCTACTTACACCCTTGTAATCATATCTGAAGTCATCATCCTTTTGAACGTCAGCCTCAGCCATGACGCTAGTAAAGGTATATGCTTGATTTAAACACATCTTTTTAGAAACAAAAAGCTTTCTAACTTCAGTTTCTATGTACATGGCTCTCGCAGAAACAACAAGATCAGACTCTTTAAGCATCTTATCCTTTATGTCTGTTAAATAATTTATCTTCTCTTGAACACTCATCTCATCAAGAGAAATCTCTAAATCAGATGAAAAATCCTTTACAAATTCTTCCTCATCAATTAAAGAATATTTTCTCATAGAGAAATTATTCTTCTTATAAAATCTGTAATTTTCAGTAATTTCTTTTTTTATCATCTCGTAAAGTTCTTCTGGGCTTTGAAGCTTATCAAAAGATACTTCACCATAATAATCATTATTAAATACACGCGCAACAAAGCCTCTCTCGCTGTCCATGCCTTCGCCTACACGTGTTATACTTTTTGATACCATATAATTAGTAGAGTCAGTATCAGTAGCAAGTATCGATACATAAGCAAAGTCCTCGCTAAGCAGGTCAACCGTCTTTGCAAGGCATTCCTTTGCATCTATTAAGAATTGTGATAATTTATTTTTCATCAGTCTTCTTTTCCTTTCTTTCAGGCTTACTTGTAGATAAGCCCACAATTAAAAGTAAGTCGACAAGTAACAAAGCATATACAGTGTACTCTTGTATAGGCTTGTAAAATAAATTAGCAACAGTAAATGCTATCAAAATAATAAAAGCTGCTTTAATTAAATATTTTCCGTTCATACTTACACCTCTTAAACATTATATCACATATGAAACTTAATTATCAATAAGAAATATTCATAAAAAGTAAGCGAGTTTAAGTATAATTTCTAGAGCATTTTGGTGAATAGATATAACGCTTTGTATATAGAGAGAAGCTTGCTAATATATATGAAAGCTACTTATATATGAGAGGCTCCATACTATAAAGTAGACTCACATATGTATAGTACGCTTGCTTATATATAGTTGACTTACTTATACATAGCAAGCTCCTAAGTACATGCCTCGCTAATAATACTTTTACTGTGAGCATAAAAAAAGAACATCCTAAAGTGTTCTAAATGAAAATTCTTATTTACTTATCCTCTCTAATATTTGTGTTTTACTTCTTAAAATTTGGTCTTGAGAAGCTGTCCTCCCACATGTTGCCGACTATCTTGATTGAGCCGGTGTTATATGCATCAATCGTAAAACCGTTTCTTATATATGTTCTGTTAATTGAGTATATGTCATACATAGTTCCAGATGGATAGTCCAAGTGAACATAGTGTAGAGGTGCTTGCTTGTATGCTGGTATCAAATTAGGTTCCCCTTTAGTTACCCAATAAGCATGGTAATATTTATTTGGATCACTTTGCGATTCGAATTGAGTCTCCATGTTTATAGCCTTGCCTCTATAAATGATTTTTTCTCCACTTACACTTGAATCCTTTGTATATGGTCTTATTCTCAATAGGCTTGAATCATCTTTAGTCTTTGATACAAATTTAGATATAGCATTTTTATTAAAATCACTCTTAATTTTATTTGCTTTTATTCTTTCTTCAATGTATCTTGAATCCTTTGAAGATGATCTCTCTGGTGCGTTCTTTGCACTATTATATTTAACATTTGGATCAAAATATTCTGTTTGTGATTTAATGTTTCCAGTTAATTTAAGTGCTACGTTTTTATTTGGTCTTATTACGTCAGACTCATTTTTGAATTGTGGTTCATCATAGTCAGTAACTATCTTCCACTTGTCTCCGCTGTATTTGAAACCATAACCAGATTTCATTTTTTGAGTGTCTTTGCTGTTTGGTACTGGTGTTAATTTTGCCTTGTCTGTTAATCTCTTAGCAGATGCGTGATACTCATTACCTACGCCTATTCTGTATCTCCATTTTACACGAGGTGCGTATACTGGTGGTATTTCACCTGCTTTATGTGATGATTGAGTTTCGCCATCATTCCATTCTTGCTTTTGATTATCATCTTCTAAGTAGCAACAAGTATAATAACAAGTTGTTTCATATGTTTCATAATCATCAACGTATTCTTGTCTCCACTCACTCCAATGTTGAGTTCCAGTTTTTCTCCTCTTGGTACATCTATATGGTTCACAATCGTAAGTACTTACCTTTTCTCTACCATATATTTCTCTTACCTGTTTGTGTTGATATCTAATATGTTCAGTTATATCATACTTAGGGTCTACTAGTAATTTATATCTCATTCCACATTCAATATTAGTTGAGTATAAATCTTTCCACACTTTTCCATCTAAGTATCTATGTGTTACTTTAGGGTTAGGAGCATTATTATAAATATTGATATTACTTCCATTGTATTTCTTAACTACAGTATCATTTATTGCTTCTTTCTTCCTTACATATTCTATTGAATCAGGTAAAAAGCTGTTTGGTCTATATTCTCTGTCCTCCCATGAGTCTAATTCTACTGTATAATATTTATTATCTCTTGTTTTAATTGGTAATCCTGATGAAATTACACCCTCTTGGAATGGATTCCAAAATCTATCTTCTGATTGATATTTACTTGTCCATAATTCTTCATTGAACTGTGTTACCAATGATGGTACTTTATCTTGCATATTATTTTGATTTGCTTTTATTGTTCCTGAATATTTTTTAAGCGTTTCTGCAGTTTCAAAATTAATTTGGTTCTTGTCTTTACTAGAACACCAATCCTCATCTTTTATCATTGGCTGTGTTGGTTTAGGGTCTCTAGTTGTATATGATGATATTGGATCGTCTCTTGTGTATGCTTTACATGCTCCTTTTGCTGGAGTGAAGGTACCATTGTGACAAGTTCTTGGTGATGGGTCTGGCATTGAAGCAAATCTTTCACATAGGTCCCATCCTGGGTCGCCTTTACATACCTTTGTTGGTGGTCTTTGGATTTTCATAACTTGAGTAATTTGTCTTGTGTTTCTTTGGTTCTGTCCTTCTTTTCTAAGTTGAGCAGGTGTTCTTGTATTGTATTCTTTTATAAAATTATCATATGCTTTTGTTCCTGGTTTTAATGTTGTACATTTAGCCGCAGCTTCCTCTGCGGACAAATTTTCATATTCTTTAGCGTCAGCAACGCTATCATTTATTTGTGATTTCTCAGTTTCTCCACCCTTTGTTGCGATTCCTCTTGATATTACTTTGTTGTTCACTACTTTAGATTCTTGTGTATATTGCTCTTTTGGAACATTTGGATACTCTACATCATGATGATGAGTATTACTGTTTCTTTTATCATATACTGCATCTAAGTCTGTTTGTGTTGTGCTCATATCAAGATTTTTATCTGTTACATCAAAAGTTGTTTCAACAATAGGTTCTCCATTAGCATCAAATCCAACAACTTCAGCCACTCCTTTTCCAAGTTCTGACTTTCCAGGTGCTTTATCATGCAATTTTGGAGGTTCGTGTTGAAATTGATAGTTAACACGAGATTCAACTACGTCTCCTGGAATTTCAATACAATCTTCTGCTTTTACTATACTTATTGTACTAAAAAACAGCATCGTGAAAACCACGAATGCCATTATATATCTCTTCATATTAAATTCACTCCTTTTTTATTTTGCTAGTTTTGTATTTCTAAAATCTCCTAATATAAAACAATTAGCATCATAATGCTTGTTATTATTTATATATTCCATAAAGTTTAAATTTGGTATATCTGCTACATAATATGAGTAGTATTTAAATATTACTTTATCTATTACAAAATTACCATTCTTTTTTATATATTCTTTTACATCCGAAGAAGTATTTAAAACTGCACCTTCCGTTGTTATATAAAAACTTGGAAAACTAGACCATACTATAAAAGGAGTTTCTCCAGGATGCTTTATTAACCCTATCGGTGTTACATCTATAAGTCCAGTTGCATCATATACTTTTGGCTTATTATTAAAAGCAAAATCAATTAAATCAGTTCCCCAATAACCAGATTTTTCTCTGTTAAAATCTTTACATTGTCTTTTAAATTCTTCCTTAGGTATTTCTCTTACATTATCACCAGTAAAATATTTTATAAACTTAGTTATGTTTAAAAGAAGACTAGATTCTGGATTTCCACTCTTTATATCATTAACAACTTCGCTGTATGATGAATCGTAGAAAGAATGTCCTTTTGTTATTATTGCAGTACCTACTCTTGGATCATTTTTGTTTGGTTTAAATATATTAAATGTGGATGGTCTTTTAGCGATAGTATCTACCTTTTTAAATGGAATGCCTGTAGTATATTCAAGCACAGTGCCTTTAAAGAAAGTAGTAGAACCATTTGGATTTTGAGTTAAATCTTCTGGTTTTAAATTAACTGTGTATCCACTATTAAAATCTACTGTTACACCATCTTGACCTATAGTGTGCATAGGTAGCTCCTCTGGTTTTGGTATTCTTTGTCCACTTGCTGTTACCCATGCTAGGTTTTTGTTTTGTGTAGGTGTTTGTGTTGTTGGTCTTGTTGGTTGAGCTGTTGCTGTTGTTACCCCTTTGCCTGCGCCTGGTGTTAGGACTACTTCCTTTGCTTTATTGTCCCAATCAACTTTGAAGCCTAATGTCTCTGCTATGTTTCTTATAGGTAAGAATGTTTTTGATATTGCTGGGTCTATTTGTGCTGGCACGTCTATGGTTACTGCTTTGCCATCTGCCCACATAAGCGGCTTGCCTACTGGGTATGATATTGTCTTGCCAGCATATGTTATGTCGACTATGTGGTTAGTGCCGTCCCACTCAACTTTTGCTCCTTCGATTGCGTTTACAAGGTCTCTTACTCCTACGCATGTTCTTCCATTAACTACTCTTAAACCATCTGTCATCTTTTGATCGACTCTGACTTTTTCTCCGTCTTTAATGATGAATAGTTTTACTTCGCCTTGGAAGTGTTTTACTTCTTGCTTAATTGGTGCTACCTTGTTAAATTCTTTGATTGCTTCATCTGGTGCTGCAAGTGCTGCTGTGCTTAAAATTTGTGTTGCGATAATTGTACTTAATATTGCTTTTTTGACTTTCATTATAAACTCTCCTTTATTTAGATAATTTTTGTTTTACTTTATCTTAATTATACAATATGCTTATAAATATTTCTAGTTTTATTTAAAATTATATTTTGTTCTATCATTTCCAAACATGTTCATATTTTTAAATATGAACATAGTTTATTTTGTTTTTGTGTATAGTTTTATGAAGTGCTATATTTTGTCTAATGTTTTTGGGGTGTAATTGAAGAATTTTTTAAAATGCAAGAAAAAGCATTGTTTTTTGTTTAAATTTTTGTTTTTACTATGAATTTGATCTTTCTATATATTTTTTATCATACATGATATGTTTTTACTGTGAACATAAAAAATAAGCTTGCATATCTGCAAGCTTATCAATTACATTTTACTATTAATTAAGTTTTTCGATTAACTTACCCATCAACCAAAGTACATCTGAGTGCCACTTCTTATGACGTGGTGGGCAATATATTTTTGCTATTGTTTGTAATGTTTTTCCTTTGTATGTGCTCTTTGTGATCATCTCTCCAAAGTAAAGTATGTTTTCTTTTGCTGAGGAGAATTTTAAGTAGCCGTTTGAACCTTTCATACCGTAGAAGTTGTTTGTGTTTGCTTGTCTACCGTCCCAACCTGCCTCTGCGATTGAAACAGCGATGGCAAATATGCCGTTGACTCCATATGTGTCTTCTAGTGCTTTGAAGCTTTCGCCTTGACCAGCTAAGCCTGTCTTTTCTAGAACTTTATTAAACTCTTCTACACTTAAGTTTGTTTTTTCATATACATTATATGTAAGATTCTTCTCTTCTTCCATAACTAAAACTAGCTCGTTTAAGTCATCGATTACGTCATCATTTCTGTTGATCATGTCATCTTCACTGTAGTTAACAACAATATCTATATCTTCTTGATTATTGTCTTGGTTTTTGTCATCTTCCCTTTGCGCCATAGTGCCAGTACTATTTAAAAAATATCCACAAAGAAAAACAAACAATAGTAAAAATGTAATTATAATTTTTTTCCTATTCATTTTGTCCCTCCTAATTAACAAGTCCTATTGTAACAAAATTTATTATGAATGTCTAGTTAAAGTTTTTTAATTAAATTATGACGCAAATGTTACAATTTGTTACGAACTTTTCATATTATTTTCTGACAATTTAGGCAAAGAGTATTGAATTTTCTACATTTACATTATATAATATGAAAAGAGATATTTCGCACTAATATCATTTTTTTATGATTAAAATTGTTTCAAAAAAATGAAATTATATAATTTTGTTTCATAAAAATGATTTCGAAATAAATGGGAGTGTAATATGAAAGACAATTTTGTATATAGAAAAAAAACTAGAAAGAGAAGAAAATTTATCTCAGGAGCAATTTTTATTCTTATCTTAATAGGCATAATTTATTTTTTACATAATAGATATAATTTAAATAAAGACAAAGAAAATATTAATGTAGATGAAATTTTTGATGGAATTAAGCAAACGAACATTGTTAATGATTTGATTGACAAAGAGATCTATAACTATAATTTTGATATAAGAGAAAAGGAGCTTCTTGCATACAGAAAGAAGATTCAAGAGGAAGAGCTCGCAAAACTTCCTAAGGAAGGTGGAGAAATTAAAGCTGATGACTTTAAAAAGATTAAGGTATCTAAGTCATCTGTAAACACTGTTCCTATATCCGTTTACAAGGATTACTTTAAGGACGACCTCTTCATTGGTGACTCAATCACTGAGGAGCTTAAGTACTACAAGTTCTTGTTTGATGACAATGTTTTTTCTAAGATTGGTCTAAATACGGATACTCTTAGAAAGCTTCTTCCCAATGAAAACTTCAATATAGTTCCTAAGAACATTTACTTGATGATGGGATTAAATGACTCTGTCTTTGTTAAGAGTGAAGAAAAGTTTAAACAAAGGTATGAGGCTATGCTTAGTGCTCTACAAGAAAAATTTCCAAACTCTAATATATACTTACAAGGTATATTCCCTGTAAGCAAGGCTTTGGATACCAAGGAAGACGCAAGGGTTAATAATATGAAGATAAACTCATTTAACAAGGTTGTTAAGTCTATCGCTAGTGAGCGAGGTCTGACTTACTTGGACTTCTCTTACCTATTGGATGAGAACCAAGACTACTTTGAACCAGACGGCATGCATCTAAAGAGCAGCTTCCACAAGGTATGGTTAAATGAAGTTAAAAATATACACAATTAAAGGTAGGTTGATTATGAAAAAGTTATTGCTATTTGTAAGTGTTGCAATTTTAGTTTTTATGGTGGGATGCTCAAGTAAAGATGTAAGCCTTGACAGCATTAAGGACAAGCTTAAGGAGACTATTGACTTCTCAAACTTTTCAAAGGAAGAAGAAGGTTCTTATTTAAAGGATACTTTTGACTTTGATACTGATAAGGTTGAAGCTTATGAGATGTATGGTCCTCAAACTAACCTTAATACTAATGCCGTTTTGCTACTAAGACTTAAAGATGCAAAGGATGCAAGTGAATTTAAAGATAAAATCGACGCATACAAAGAAAATCTTATAAAAATATACAAAGACTACGCTCCTGATCAAGCAAAGCTTGTTGAAGACAGTGTATATGAAGAACATGGCAAGACTATCGTACTCGTAATTTCTGATAAGTCGGACGAAGTTAAAAAGGCTTTAGCTTCGCTTTTTAAATAATGGTATTCTCATCACTTTTATTCTTATACGTATTCTTACCAATTGCATTATTTCTATACTATATATCGCCAGACAAGATAAAGAACTTCACGCTCTTTATACTCTCGCTCATATTTTATGCGTGGGGCGAGCCGATATATGTAGGGATAATGCTTTTTTCCAGTGTATTTGATTATTGCAACGGAAGACTATTAGATAAATTTAAAGTTGAATGGAAACGTAAAGCAGTCCTTATATTGAGTGTTATCGTCAATATTGGTCTGCTTTTTTTCTTTAAGTACTACAACTTTGTGATTGATAACTTAAACTATCTATTTAATCTAAACATCAGCGCAAGCACATTGAGTCTTCCTCTTGGTATATCCTTCTACACTTTCCAAACATTAAGCTATACCATAGATGTATATAGAGGCGAGGTTGAAGCATCGAAGAGCTTCTTCGACTACAGTGCATATGTTGCGATGTTCCCTCAGCTAGTTGCTGGACCTATAGTTAGGTACATCGATATCTTTAATCAATTGAAGAAGAGAGACTTCTCTGACAAGTCCGTCGCCTATGGTATCAAAAGATTTGTTTATGGCCTTGCGAAGAAGGTCTTGATTGCAAACAAGCTTGGCGAGCTATATAAATTAATACTTGCGAAAGAAATAATAACACTGCCTGCATCAATGGCGTGGCTTGGCATCATCGCTTTTACTCTTCAGATCTACTTTGACTTCAGTGGCTACTCCGACATGGCGATAGGCTTAGGACGCATGCTTGGCTTTGACTTCTTAGAAAACTTTAACTTCCCTTACATCTCAAAGTCGATAACTGAGTTTTGGAGACGTTGGCACATGAGTCTGTCCTTATGGTTTAGAAACTACGTCTATATACCTCTTGGTGGCAATAGAGTGAAGCTTGCTAGACAAATTTTTAACCTCTTCATCACTTGGTTCTTAACAGGTTTTTGGCATGGAGCGGACTTTAACTTCATACTATGGGGACTATACTACTTCACTCTCCTTGTAATAGAAAAATTTCTTATTGCTAAGGCTCTTGATAAGGCTCCAGGCTTCATAAGGCATATATATGCTCTAATATTCATAATTATAGGCTGGGTTATATTCGAATTTAAAGTATCTGATATAGGACCATTCTTAAAAGCGATGATTAACTTCAAAAACTTTGCTTCATCTGAGACTCTTTTCTACTTAAAAGAGTATGGCTTCTATATAATAGTAGGTACCGCTCTATCTTTCGGCGCTTGTAAGAAGCTTATAGACAAAGAGAGAAAGACTACTTACTTAGAAATCGCATTTTTATTCGCCTTGCTAATCATTGTAACTATGTCGCTAATTAGCGAGTCCTACAACCCATTCTTATACTTTAGATTTTAGGTGATGAGTATGAAAGATAAACTACTTAAAATTTTATTCTTCGTCTTTATATCTGCGGTCTTAATCGCAAACGTGATTAGTAAAGACAGAAGTTTTAGTCAAAATGAAAATAGAGTTTTAGAAGAGCTTCCGAAGTTCTCCTTCTTCTCGCTAAAAAGTGGTGACTTCACTAAGAAGTTTGAAAGCTACTTAAAGGATCAATTCATCTTCAAGGACGAACTTGTTGGCGCAAGGTCAAGGCTTGACTACGCTCTTGGCAAAAGAGAGTTCAACGGTGTCTATATAGGTACGGATAAAAACTATTACGAAAAATATATCTACGACGAGAAAAAAGTCGAAAAGTTTATAAAGTATCTAAACGAAGTCGATGTTAAGGATAAATACATTGCAATCAGTCCTGACAAAGGCGAGATATATAGAGATAAGCTTCCTAAGGGTGCTCTCTTTAGTGACGAAAGAATTGTTCTTGATAGATACAAAAATGAAATTAACGCTACTTACATTGACTTATATAGCCCACTTATGGCTCACAAGGACGAGTACATCTTCTACAAATCGGATCACCATTGGCGTGAAGGTGCCTACCTTGCCTACCAAGAGATAGCTAGCGCGATGGGCCTTGAAGAGATGAAAGATACCCACAAGGTTACTTGTGAAAACTTTAGAGGCTCGCTTGATTCGAAGTCTTCGTACTACAATAGCGCCGTGGATGAGATACTATTCTACCTTCCAAAGAACTATGAGGGTATCAAGGTCAAGGGCGACGGCAAGGACATAAAGGTTCTTGATAGAGACGAGTTCAAGAACAAGGATAAGTACAAGGCACTCTTTAGTGGTAACTATGGTCTTGTTGAGATAGAAGGAAATCCTTCATCTACTAAGAGCCTTCTTATTATAAAAGACTCTTTTGCTAATGCCGTAGCAAGTCTCTTTACAAACGAGTACAAAACTATATACATGATTGACAAGCGCTTCTTCAATCAAAAGATTAATGACTTTGTTCATGAGAAGAAGATTGATACGGCTCTAGTGCTTGGCAGCGTGAACGGACTTAATTAAAGCTTGAAAAATCGCACTTTATGTTGTATTATATACTTAGAGGTGAAACGATGAATAAGAGAAAAATATCATTATTCCTAACGCTAGTTTTATTAGTTTCTGTGCTAGCATCTTGCAAGCCAAAGTTAAGAATGAAGTTTACTTTCGACTACTTCGACAGCTTCGATACTTTGGTTAAGGCAACTGGCTACTTCTATACTAAGGACGAAGCTGATAAATTTGATAAAATGCTTTCTGAAAAATTAAAACACTACGACAACTTATTCGATTGTCACAAAGAGCATGAGGGCGTGAACAATGTCTACACCATCAACAAGATGGCTGGCAAGGAAAAGGTTAAAGTTGATAAGGCGCTTATAGATCTTATATCGCAATCAAAGACTCTTGGTCTTAAGTATGACTCGCGTGTCAATATTGCTTTTGGTGCTATAATCGAACTTTGGGAGAAGAGTATGAATGAAGCCTTCAATAATGAAGAGTTTAAGGCTGCTACTCCTAATATCGATGAACTTAAAGAGAGAGCTAAGTATGCGTCTTTAAACAATATCATCATAGATAAAGAAGAAAACACAGTTTATATAACAGATGAACGCACTAAGCTAAACTTAGGTTCTGTTGCTAAGGGTTATGCTGTTGAGCTTATATGTAACGAGCTAAAGAGTGAAGGCTTTGACTCAGTTGTTATAAGTGCCGGTGGCAATGTTAAGACCATAGGTCATCCTAACGGCGAGACTAATAAAAAGTGGACCATAGGTGTTGAGAACCCCTACTCTGCTTCAGAGATGAAAGATGGCGACTCAGGTATCTATGACATACTCTACACCATGGACAAGTCTATAGTTACTTCTGGCGACTACCAAAGATATTTCTACGGTCTTGACAATGTTAAGTACAATCACATCATAGATACAAGAACTCTATCGAGTGCAAGAAACTTTAGAGCGGTAACTGTTATTACCAAGGACTCAGGCATAGCTGACTTCCTATCTACTCTACTGTTCACTATGACATACGAAGAAGGTGTAGAGGCTTTGAAGGACTTCCCTGATACAGAAGCTTTATGGATAAACTTCGACAACACTGAGTTCTACACAGATGGCCTTAAGCACTACTCAAAGTCTTTAGGAGCAACGAAGTAAAATGCTTAAGAACACTATAAAAGCGGTGCTTTCATACATCCTAATCACAGTTTTATCTGTTTTTATGATGCTCTCACTGAAGAAACTCACTAGCCCCATCATACAAAGAGGCGTGATGATTATCTACTCACTGATAATACTGATCCTCTTCTACTTATCAGGCTACTTGGTAAATACGAGGTATAGGATGAGAAAGACTTTAAAGTCGTACAACTTAATCATTTTTATAGGCACGATAATATTTTTAATATCGCTAATACTAGCTAAGTTCTACATAAAGGCAGAACTATTCACAGAGAAATATTTTATATTTAATATGATAAATCAAGCCATGTACCTGGTTCTAAGGAGCTTTTTCATACCGGTAAACGCGATTACAGCATTCATTGTGTTTCTACTGACAAAGCTTCTTTACTCACTAGGTGTAAAGGGCAAATACAGATTAAGGAAGTGATAATATGGCAAAGACTATCGACGATAAATTTACGGACATACTTAAGGAGACAAACGAGAAGTTTAATGCACTTAGAGACAAAATCAACAATATACCTAAGATGTCAAGCACAGGAACAAGACTTATAAGCAAAGAAGAAAAAGAACTTATCGAGAATTCATTAAAAGAAGATAACAATTCAAACGAAGAAAATACTGAAGAAGAATAATTAATTTATTAAAGGAGTTAATATGATTATAGACGGTGAAGTAATTAAAATTGTATATAGAAATGATTTGAATGCTTACACTGTTATGCAAGTTAACTCTGATGGTGAGCTTATTACTTGTGTGGGTACTGCTCTGACTGTTAAGGAGCACGACTATGTTGAGCTTGAGGGCGAACTTGTCTTCCACGACAAGTATGGCGAGCAATTAAGCTTTACTAAGCTTAATTTTAAAGAAAGAGATACAATTGAATCTATTAGGAGCTACTTGATTAAAAGTGGCATTCCTAAAATTGGTGAAAAAAGAGCCGAAGAGATTATAGACCTCTTCGGCCTTGATTCTATTAAAGTAATTTTCAACGAAACAGATAAACTACTTCAAGTAAGAGGCATAGGTAAGAAGGCGCTTGAAGATATAAAAGAGTACATAAAGTCAAACAAAGAGCGTGAGGAGATCTTGCAAAAGCTTGCGAAGTATAACTTACCTACTGCTACTTTGTTAAAAATCTACAATATTTATAATGACGAGGCCATAAACATATTGAAGACAAATCCATACAGACTTATCTATGACAAGATAGGCATAGGCTTTAAGACTGCTGATAAGATTGCTCTTGAAGAAGGAGTCGATGCCAATGGTCTTGAGAGACTAAAGGCCGCCATCATCTACTTACTTAACATCTACCTTGCACAAGGCTCAACCTACATACCGAAGGACAGACTGTATGAGGAGCTAAAGTTTCTTATGACGATGGATGAAGATAAGTTCAATCTCGCCATCAAGGAGCTTGCAACAGGGGGCGTCATTGCTGTTAAGAAAGAGCGCGGCTCCATATACAATGTCTACCTTAGCATATACTACGAGAAAGAGATTGAGTGTGCAAAGAGGCTCTACGACATCAAGAACGCATCACAAGGTATTACTATCTTTGACTGTGAAGACCTAATTAATAAATATGAGGATGACAACGATATAGTATTCGATGCAAAGCAAAAGCTTGCTATCAAGAAAGCCTTTGTCAATAATATATCTATCATCACAGGTGGCCCTGGTACTGGCAAGACGTCCATCATTGAAGCAATCATAACTATACTTAAGAACTTTGATGTATCCTTCGCACTTGCTGCACCGACTGGCAAGGCAGCTAAGCGCATGGAAGAAAAAACTGGCGAGGCAGCTATGACTCTACATAGACTACTTAACATCGCCCCTATCGATGGAGCGGACTTCTTCGAAAGCTCTGAGGAAATCGAAGCGGACTTCATCATCGTGGATGAGGTATCTATGATGGACACCCTGCTCTTTAGCGAGCTCTTAGCAGCTATAGAGCCGGGTAAGACTCTCCTACTCTTAGGCGACAAGGATCAGCTGCCTAGTGTTGGCGCTGGCAATGTCTTAGAGGACTTAATCAAGTCTAAGCAGGTTGAAACAACTGAGCTAGACCATATATATAGGCAAAGCGAAAACAGTATGATAGCTATCAACTCGCAAGAGATACGCATGGGCAGGATGCCTGAAGTGAATAAGAAGAACAGCGACTTCTTCTTCATAAGCAAGGACTCGGATGATGACATACTTGATGAGATACTTGACCTTTTAAATGAAAGGCTTATAAACTACTTTGGCCTCGATCCATTCAAAGATGTGCAGATACTTACTCCAACTAAAAAAGGCAAGCTCGGTACAGTTAACCTTAACTACATGCTGCAAAACCTACTTAACTCTCGAGCCGATACTGAAACTGTCAGAGCTATGGGTAAGGAGTTTCGTGTTGGTGACAAGGTCATACAGATGAAAAACAACTACGATATAATTTCGCATGAGTATAAAAGTGGCAAGTATGAAGAAGTAAAGGGTGTCTTCAACGGTGACACAGGTATCATTACTAGCCTTGACAAAGATAGCGAGACCATTGACATAGACTTTGATGATGGCAAGAGTGCTACTTATGACTTTTCACTACTTGGCGAGCTATCGCTTAGCTACGCGCTTACAGTTCATAAGTCGCAAGGTAGTGAGTTCGACTGCGTCATCATGCCTATCACCTACGCAAATGAAAAACTCTTAACAAGAAACCTTCTCTACACAGCCATAACGAGGGCGAAAAAGCTTCTCATCTTAGTTGGAAGAGAAAAGTACTTAAAGCTTATGATTGATAACAACTTCATCATGCAGAGGTACACAAGCTTAGAGAAAAGAATTCGTGATCTAAAGAGGGTCTTCAAATGAAAAGCTGTCCATTTTGTAATGAAGAGCTCGATGCAAAGCTAGCTTACTGCTCTAGCTGCGGCTCTAACATTGATATAATACGCAAGGCATTCTTTATTGATGGCTTTGATGAGCTCTACTCCATAGTCTACTACAACGACTTTTTTAGAGAGCACCTCTTCAACTATAAGTTTGGAATACAAAAAAAATACATCTCTGCTTTCGCCTACCTTTACGAAGAAGAGATCAAAAATATTTTAAAAGACAACACTATTGACTACATTGCAAGCGTGCCTATGAACAAAGAAAAGCTTAGAAAGAAAGGCTTTGACCACATGGGTGAGGTTGTAAAAGTCATTGCTAAGGATATGGGTCTTAAACTATACACTTATGAGAAGCTGCAAGTACATGATATGCATAAGCTTAGCTACGCTGAAAGGTCTCACATGCAAGGAATATTTAAGAAAGGCACAGATGCGCATGGCAATGTGCTTATAATCGATGATATAATAACTACAGGAACGACTATGAAGGACTCGGCACGCGTTATGAAGGACGCAGGCTTCGCCAAGGTCTTCGGTCTCATACTGTGCTCAAGGAGGTAAATATGTTTAAATACGCAATAATTGGTGGAACGGCTCTTAAGACTATGAAGAGCATCGAAACAAAAAGGATAGAAAATGAATATGGCATTTGCGAGTACAATGTTCTTAATGAAGATACCATCTTCGTGCCAAGACATGGACTAAACTACTCTGTACCACCTACCTTTATAAACTACAGATGCAATGTCAAGGCGATGAAGGACTTAGGTGTGGAGTATGCCTACGCCATCAACTCAGTTGGCTCACTTAGAGAGGACATAGAACCCCTTAGTATAGTCATGGCGATTGACTTCTTAGACTTTACTAAGAAGAGAGACTACACTTTCTTCACTGGACTTGATAAGGGCGTGAAGTTTATATCGATGGACGAGCCATACTCACTTGAGATGAATAGATTATTTGAAGAAAAATACGATAGCAAACTTACTAGTGGTGTCCTTGTTACTACTGAAGGGCCAAAATTTGAGACTAAGATTGAAAATAAATTTTACAAGTCCATAGGTGGTGACGTCGTTGGCATGACTGGCTCACCTGAAGTTATACTAATGAACGAGCTAGGCATTAAGTATGCTTCACTAAACGTTGTTGGTAACTACGGCACAGGCGTTACTGATAAGCACGTTGAAATCACTAATGAACAAGAGGGTATTGCTCTTAAGGCAGCTAATCTTGTTCTTGAAATATTCAAAGCTGGTCTAGACTTTAATGATGGAGCGAAGTTCCTATGATGCCGGACATTGATACCTTCACTGAGTGGGTTGATCAGGCTTGCGAAAGACTACCTGAGGTCTTCTTTAGAGATCTAAACTTAGGTGTTGTTGTCTCAGAGGATTTAAAAATATCGCCCGAGGCAATCGATGATGACCTCTTCATCTTAGGTCAGTATGAAAAATCTGCCATGGGCAAGGCTATATACATCCACTACGGATCATTTATGAAGATGTATGGAGATTGTTCCGAAGAGATAATTAGGGACATGATATACCACGTTTTAAAACATGAGTTCACTCATCATATGGAAGGCCTCGCAAACTTTAGAGACCTTGAAGTAGAAGATGAGATTGAGCTTGCAAGATATAAGGAAATGAAAAGACATGATCATTAATAGCGATTGGGAAGAATTTTTACAAAGTGAATACACTAAGGACTACTTCA
The DNA here is from genome assembly GCF_943169635.2 of Fenollaria sporofastidiosus. Lineage (NCBI taxonomy): Bacteria > Bacillati > Bacillota > Clostridia > Eubacteriales > Fenollaria > Fenollaria sporofastidiosus. The sequence continues at coordinate 923,740 of NZ_OW968186.1, read as the reverse complement.
TCAAGATGCGTGACGCACTGCGCATAGAGTACAAAGAGCACACTATATACCCTAAGTACTACGAGATATTTAAGGCGCTTGAGCTATCACCTTTGAAGGATACTAAGGTCTTTATCTTAGGTCAAGACCCCTACCATGAAGTAAATCAGGCCAATGGTCTTGCCTTCTCTGTTAATGATGGCGTTCTCTTGCCACCATCTTTAAGAAATATATACAAGGAGCTCTACGACGACCTCGGCATTGTTAATAGGACAGGCAGGCTAGACGCTTGGGCTAAGCAAGGAGTATTGCTACTTAACTCAACACTAACTGTGCGCAAAGGCTATGCAAACTCACATAAGGACATAGGCTGGCAAATATTTACCGACAAGATCATAGAGACCTTAAGCAAGAAGAAAGAAAACGTTGTCTATATACTGTGGGGCGCTTATGCAAGGAGCAAGATGAAGTACATTGACACAAAGAAGAACCTTGTAATCACATCTGCTCATCCGTCGCCACTGTCGGCATATAGAGGCTTCTTCGGATCAAGACCATTCTCAAAGACGAATGCCTACTTAAAAGCACACAATATTAAAGAGATAGATTGGAGAATACAATGAAGAAAATTTTGATAAGCTCTCAGCCATACTCAGATGGTGAGAGGCATTATGTACAAATCAATAGAAACTACGCTGAAGCTGTGCGCATGGCGGGTGCAATACCTTTCATTGCTCCATACACTGGCCTTATTGGTGTAACGGAGCTCGTAGATATTGCTGATGCTGTCATACTAACTGGCGGACACGACGTGAACCCACTTGTCTATGGCGAAGAATTGCAAAAAGGTATACTTGGTATATCGAATGAGAGGGATGCCTTCGACATAAAGCTTGTAGATGAAGCAATCAAGGCGAAGAAGCCAATACTTGGTATATGCAGAGGTATGCAGCTTATAAACGCATACTTAGGGGGAACGCTATACCAAGACATATACAAAGCAAATGTAGCTAAGCTTGAACACGTAAACTTCGATACTATTGGCAGTGGTGCACACTACATCACAATCAAAGAGCATAGCTTTTTACACAAGGCAACAGGCCTTAAGAAGATGCTTGTTAATACAGAGCATCATCAAGCCGTTAAGGATATAGCGGAAGGTTTCAAGGTAACTGCAAAGTCTTCCGACGGTATAGTTGAAGCGATGGAGGATGCTAGTAGAAATATATATCTAGTGCAGTTTCATCCAGAGGCTATGGCTGTGAATAACATAGGAGAAGCAATAAATATATTTAAGGAGTTTATAAAATTACAATGAAAAAGAAATTTGACAGATATGAATACTTTGGTGACAACGCAGAAATCGTTACTACACTAACAGCCATCGTCATAGGCTGCTTGCTATCTAGTTTTGCAATAAACTTTTTCTTCATACCAAACAAACTACTTGCAGGCGGCGTTGGTGGTATCTCAATCATCATAGAACTACTTACTGGACTACCAGCAGGTATCATGCTCTTCTTAATAAACCTACCGATATTTTTGTTCGGACTCAAAGAGCTTGACAAGAAGTTCCTAGTTTACGCTTTCATAACTACCTTCGTCTTATCCGCTACTATGGTACTGTTTAGACCAATGCAAAAGCTTAATACCTTTGATGACATACTAATCAGTGCCATCTTTGGTGGCGTGCTTAATGGTATAGGCATGGGCGTACTATTTAGACACGGCGCTTGCCAAGGCGGCCTTGACATAGTTGCCGCAGTGTGCAAGAAGCGCTACAACATTAACATAGGCAGCGCGCTTATGGCGATGAACGGTATCATCATAAGCTTAGCCAGCATTAAGTTCGGCGTCTTGAAGGGACTATACACAGTCTTATCGATGTTCGTTGCCTACCAAGTGCTTGACAAAGTGCAAACAGGCTTCGACGCAACAAAGAGTGTGCTCATCATCTCTAAGGAATACGAGAAGCTTTCCTTTGAACTTATGAACAGACTTGAGCGCGGCGCTACCATCATTGACTCATATGGCGCATGGTCAAAGAAGGACCTCAAGATTATATTTATGCTAGTAAGTCCTAGGGAGATAGTTGATGTTAAGAAGATAACAAACTCCATCGATAGAAACGCCTTCATCACTATACAAGACACAAACGAAGTAAGAGGTAGAGGCTTTAAAGGCGCAGACAATTTTTAATAAGAAAGCTTATATATAATAAAACCCAGTTCATATGAACTGGGTTTTTTTGCGTAAGATACCCCTAATTCCATCCATATTTTAGACGATTCGCGGGGCTTTAGGCATAAAAATATCTCTCAGCTCAAGCCAAGAGATATATATTAATAATAAACTTCTTCTAAGACTAGTCCCTTCGCTGGCAAGGTTGGTGCAAGTCCTCTCCTGTCACCCTCATCTATGGCTCTAGCCATCTCATCTATATCCAAGATGCCTGTGCCTACAAAGACTAGCGTGCCTGCCATGATCCTTACCATATTGTAAAGAAAGCTCTTGCCCTTTACGTCTATGTAGACGAAGTCACCGTCTTCAATGATGTCTACAGAGTGTATGGTTCTGACTGTAGTATCGACTGGGCTGCCTATTGCCATGAAGGCTCTGTAGTCCTTCTCGCCTACCATATACATAGCTGCCTTGCGCATCAAAGACGTATCAAGCTTATAAGGAAAGTTGTATGCAAAGTGCCTATCCGTAGCTCTTGCAAACTTTCTATGCTCCAAGGTGTATCTATAGTACTTGCCCTTCGATGAGAAGCGCGCGTGAAAATCATCAGCTACCTCTTCTGAACTAAGTACTCTTATGTCCTCAGGGAGTTTGTCGTTTATTGGATATATCATCTTATCGACCGGACAGACTGACTCAGTTTTAAAATTCAAGACGAAGCCTCTAGCACTGACTCCCTTGTCGGTTCTTGAGCAGCCAATAACTTTTATCTCTTCACCCAAAGCCTTGCTTATGGATGAGTTGAGTTCGTCCTCAACTGTGTGTGCATTCTCTTGTGCTTGAAAGCCTGAGTAATTTGTTCCGTCGAAATCTATAAGTAATTTTATGTTCTTCATATGAAATTAAATAGATACTTTGTCGATATTATAAACGCAAAGTAAACAAGTATTACTAGTATAGCTAATCTATCTACATTAGTATAGATAAGTGGGTTTAGCTTGCCTCTGTGCTCTCCTCCGCTGTAACATCTTGCATCCATCGCAACTGCTAGCTCGTCCGCTCTCTTAAGCGCGTTTAGGAAAAGTGGTATCATAAGCGGCAGCATCTTCTTTGCTGTCTCGATTAGGTTCTTGCCATCAAAGCTTGCACCTCTCGACTCTTGCGCCATCTTGATCTTGCTTGCCTCCTCAGCAAGTGTCGGTATGAACCTTAGTGCTATAGTCATCATCATAGCAAGTTCATGTGTAGGCACTTTGAAAACCTTAAGTGGACTCATAAGTGACTCTAATCCATCAGTTAATCTGATAGGCGATGTCGTAAGTGTTAGTAGCGATGAGCCAAGTAGTAGCAATAAAAGTCTAAACGACATGAAAAGTCCTGTGTTAAGTCCTTCGTAAGACATTGATGGCCACTTAATATTTGGAAATATTTGTCTGCCTGGCGTAAAGAATAAGTTAAAAACAAGTGTCATGATGACGATTACGCGCATAGGCTTTAGTCCTTTAAATATAATCTTTAGTGGCACCTTGCTCAAGACTATAAGCATGATTATCGATAAGCCAACAAGAGCTAGTATGCTGTATGAATCAACGAAGAATATCGCTATCATAAAAGCGAAGACGAAGATCAGCTTGACTCTTGGATCTAGTCTGTGAACAAAGCTGTCTGTAGGAAAGTATTGTCCGATTGATATGTTATTAAACATTTTTCTTCACCTCAAAATACTCTTCTATGTGCTTTCTAGCTTCTTCGACAGTCTTGACATATGGATTAAGTCCTGGATACTTCTCCTGCAAAGTAAACATAAATTCTGTTATCTCAGGTACACCAACGTCGTACTTCTTCAGTAGTTCCCTCTCTTTAACTGCTTCGTCAGTAGTCTTGTGCATGATAAGCCTTCCTTTGCTTAAGACAACTATCTCGTTTGCATAAGTAAAGACATCCTCCATGGAGTGCGAAACTAAAACTACTGTAATCTTAGACTTCTTGTATATATCGTAGATTTCATTAAGTATTTCTTCTCTAGCACGCGGATCAAGACCTGCTGTTGGCTCGTCAAGTATAAGCACCTTAGGCCTCATAGCAAGTATGCCCGCTATAGCAACACGCCTTTTTTGTCCACCCGATAGCTCAAATGGCGACCTGTCCTTGATCCATTCGTAATCAAGCTTAACATCCTCAATCGCATCCTTGACACGTATCGCCACTTCTTCATCACTTAGTCCAAGGTTCTTAGGTCCGAAGGCAACATCCTTTGCAACAGTCTCTTCAAAGAGTTGGTACTCTGGATATTGAAAGACCATGCCCACGCTCTCGCGTAGTTTGTTTAACTTGATTTCCTTTTGAGTTATATCAACACCGTCTATGATGATAGTTCCAGATGTAGGTCTAAGTAGGCCATTGAGCTGCTGCATAAATGTTGACTTACCAGAGCCTGTGTGACCAATGATACCTATAAAGCTGTGGTCCTTGATAGTAAGTGAGATATCGTCAAGCGCCTTCACCTCGAATGGTGTGTTCTTATTGTATATAAATGATAAATTTTGTATTTCAATCATAGTTTTGCCACCAATTCATCTATGCTAAGCTCGTCACCACTCACATTAAAGCCGTCTTCCTTGAGTAGATTACTTAGCTCCGTTACTTGAGGCACATCCAGGCCAAGCGAGTGCACTCTCTTGACGTCGGAGAATATCCTTCTAGGAGTGTCGTCCCACACAAGCCTTCCCTCATGCATAACCATAAGCCTATCAGACAAGACAGCCTCACTCATAAAGTGCGTGATTAGTATGATAGTCTTTTCATATTCTCTGTTTAATTTAATGATAGTGTCCATGACTTCCTTTCTGCCAACTGGATCTAGCATGGCAGTCGGTTCATCAAAGACAATGATGTTTGGGTTGATAGCAAGTATACCTGCGATGGCAAGTCTTTGTTTTTGTCCACCACTTAATAAGTTCGGTGCGTGCTTCTTATACTCCGTCATCGAAACTATCTCTAAAGCATCGTCGACCCTCTTTCTAATCTCAGGAGTCGGTAGTCCTAAGTTCTCAGGACCAAAGGCAACATCCTCTTCGACTATAGTCGCTATGATTTGATTGTCAGGGTTTTGAAAAACAAGACCTAAGTTCTGTCTTATCTCAAGAAGGTTCGCTTCGCTTTTCGTATTCATACCCATGACAGTTGCGTCGCCTTCAGTTGGAAGCAAGATGCCGTCCATAATCTTCGCTATGGTTGACTTGCCGCTGCCGTTCATACCAAGTATGGATACGAACTCGCCCTTCTTTATCTCAAAGCTGACAGAGTCCAAAGCCTTATTATCTTTTTCATTGCGATCGTAAGCAAAGCTTACATTATCAAATTTAATCATGCTATCACCTAAATTTAATAATACCATATTCCACACGATTTTACAAGATGTTTAAGCTAAGAATTGCCCTTTATGTACCTCGCCTCTCATATAGTAGTAAGCCTCCCACTATATACCACGCCTCTCATATAGTAGTAAGCTTCCAACTATATACCTCGCCTCTTATATAATCCTCTGTGTATGACTATATACATGATGAGGTATATGGTCATACTCCTTCTACTATATATGTCGTTAGCACACTTAGTTTCTTTATTTGGCTTGTAATTTCAGTTTATATGTCTAATGGTATACAATATAAGTCAAAAGTAGTATTGACATTCCAGAAATAATGGTCTATAATTGTCTTAGTCATTCAAGTAATAATAAGTATTGATTTAAGTAGATGAAAGACAGGTGAGATGATGACAAGAACGATACTACACTCCGACATGAACAACTGCTACGCATCCATAGAGAGAAGGCTCGACCCCTCACTCATTGGAAAGAGGCTCGTAGTTTGTGGCTCGGTAGAAGATAGACACTCCGTGGTTCTCGCAAAGAGCTACGAAGCAAAGGCCTTTGGTGTGAAGACGGGAGATAGCTTATATGAGGCGAAGATGAAGTGCCCTAATCTAGTTGCAGTAAGGCCACACTACGATGAGTACCTAAAATTCTCGAGGCGCGCACACCAAATTTACTACAGCTACACTAATCAAGTCGAACCCTTCGGCCTTGATGAGTGCTGGCTCGACGTAACAGGCTCCAAGACACTATTTGGAAGCGGCGAAGAGATTGCTTACAAAATCAAAGAGCGCATCAAAAAGGAGCTCGGCATCACCGTAAGCATTGGAGTGAGCTTTAACAAGATATTCGCAAAGCTTGGAAGCGACCTTAAGAAGCCAGATGCCGTAACACTCATAGCTAAAGATGACTTTAAGAGCATAGTTTGGCCGCTAGCTACAGATAAAATCATTGGCATAGGCTCTAAGACTAAGAAGAAGCTTATGTATATGGACATAAACACCCTAGGCGAGCTTGCAAAGGCAGATGTGAGCTTTTTAAGAAGAAAGCTTGGCATAAGAGGACTATATCTATGGCAGTACGCTAACGGCTACGACACAAGTGCAGTTTGTGACTACTACCACCGCGACGAGATTAAGTCCATATCCAGAGGTGTAACCACTAAGGCAGACCTACACTCCTACGATGAGGTTAAAAAAATATTCGAAGAACTCGCAATTGATGTGAGCAAAAAATTGGTCGAAGAGAATCTCAAAGCAGGCGGAGTAAGGATATCGATAAGAGACAGAAAGCTTGAGACGCTTAGTTTCCAAAAGGTCTTTACACAGACAAGCATAAGCGCACTTAGAATAAACGATATGGCGATGGAGCTCTTCAGGTCGCGCTACGACTTCAAAGAAGGCATAAGGAGCCTATGCATATCCGCGATAAACCTTACAAGGAACACAAACACCGAGCAGCTGAGTCTATTCGCCCCTAAGAAAATTGTCAAGGACGATAGACTTGAAAAAGTCTTCAATGAGATCAGAGAGAAGTTTGGAGATGACAAGATAGGCTACTTGGGACTCGAGCTTAACAATAAGATGCCTGAGAAGCCAAGCGTTGTGACCTTGCCAAGTGGCTTTAAGAATATGATATGAAATAAAGAATCCGCAAGATTAACTTGCGGATTCTTTTGCGAGAAGATTCAAAGGCTTCTTCTTTTTAGACAAATATAAATTTTTTCTTGAATAAAAAGGAGGACTTCTATACTTTGGCGTAAAAAGTCCTCTCAGTTTAAAACTAATGTTTTATTGTTTTCTATTTATCTGTTTTTTTAAAAGATATTGCTATATAAAAGCATTTCTGAATTTAAGAAGGGCAAATAATTTGATTGATTGTAATGAAGTATCTTGTCATTTTCATTATTATCCCTTCCCCCAATTTTCTCTATGAAAAATCCTAAATCATTCCTGCTTTTTCAAAATGCTTCTTCAATAGTTTCTTAGAAATTACTGCTCCAATCAACGCACAAATCGCTATAACAACAAGAAATAGTACTGAGGTCATAGGGGAAACAAGTTTAGTTAGAGTTTCCATATATTCACTGCCAAACATTTTTTCATAAGATTTAATCGTTTGCTCTGCATAGAAAAGAAATGGAACACACATTCCACCAAAACCAGCAAGAATACAAAATATTATATAACCGATTGTTAATCCTTTATAATTTTGTATTCCCTTTGTTTGTGCAATTACTATCGCAATAATTCCTGCGATTATCAAACTAATTATATATGGTGGATAAAAGCTTATAATTCCTGTAAGTATGCAGAACAATAAAATCATCCACGGATTTTTTGTTTTAAAAGGTACTAAGAAATAAGCAATAGCTCCAATAATTGCCCATATTGGAACAGCCAATAACATTGTATATGGCGTTACGAACAAAAAGGTTAATACTCTGTATAAAACCTGTGAGCATAACACCATTAGTGCTGTAATAATTAAATCTTTAATTTGAAATTTCTTTTTTTCTTCCATAATCATTCTCCTTATTTTTAAATATTTTTTATTTTCATAATGATGATAGTTATATAAAATACAATCATTATTACTAGCAATAACATATCAAGCATACGAAATTTGACTTCTGTATAACTAGTTTTTTTGCACGAAACTCCAAGTCCTCGTGTCTCAACAGATGCCGACAACTCAGTTGCAGTACATAACATTCGCATTAACATAGGAATCAACATCATTTCATAAATTTTAAATGGATGTTTTAAAAATCCAAGGAAGGAAATATCAATCCCTCTCGTTTTAATTCCCTGCCTTATACAAATAAAATCATGTTTCAAGGTAGGAAAAAATCTTAATATAACAGCCAATGGAATGTTGATATAGTATGGGATTTTCATATTTTGCAAGGAAGCTAATACTTCAGATACATCACTTGTCCTACTCATATTAATAGCCGCAAATGTCAATGTTGCAAAGGGAAGGATAAAGTAGTGTATTGTTGTTGAAATAAATAAAGGACTTATTTCTGCTAGCATAAACAACACTACATATAAAACTAAGAATTTAAAACAAGTTTTGTAAATTCCACTTATCATTCCATATGCAAATACTGACAAAAAAAGTAGAACTTCATACTTTTTACCAGCCAATGTAAATACTAAAATCCCTATAATTAAAACTTGTAACAACTTAATCCTCGGATCATATCTTATTCCATTTTGTTTGCAAGATTTATTCATTCTTCATATCTCTCATTCTGTAATAAAAATTTTTTTACCGTTTCAAAATCATCACTACTCTTTAAGCTGATGCTTTTAATGATAGTATTGTTCTCTATAAACACTGCTTTACTTGCTACTTTACTTAAAAACTCTAAATCATGAGAAATAACAAAAATCAGTTTTCCCTTTTTGCGAAGATAATTTATTGCTTCCGATACACCTTTCATGTTCTCATAATCAAGTCCACTGGTTGGCTCATCAAAAATCAGAATTTTTTTATTTGAAGCTATAGCAGCTGCAATAGTAACTCGCTGCTTTTGCCCTCCTGATAAACTTTGCGGATGTCTATTTCTGAATGATGAAATATTCAATAAAGTCATGGCATTTTCTATTTTTTCATCATTTTGCTTAATACTATTCATAGAACTAAGCATCAGTTCGGAAACGACAGAATCAGAGTAAAGTTGATAATCTGCATCCTGCATCACAAAATATACATTTTTGTATAATTCTTTTTGCTTTACAAATTTACCATCAATGTAAAATTGTCCACTTTTTGCTTTTAGTAAACCCGACATTATTTTTCCTAATGTCGTTTTGCCATTTCCATTGTGTCCAACTATAGCTACTGTTTCACCAAAATTTCCTTCTAAATTACAATTATTTAAAATCGAATTATTTGCATTATACGAAAATGATAAATTCTCCACCTTAAAGTCTGATTGTTGCTTACTAATAGGTGCATTGTTCTTTAAGCCATACTTGATATTGCTCAAATTAAATGTTCTAAGTTTATATGTTTGAAGATCCGTTTCATCCAAATTTTCAATATCATCGTGATTTAGTTGCCTATCAATTTCTCCATCTTTCATTATCAAGCATTTATCTACCAAATTTTTTAAGTAGAACAATCTATGCTCTGAAACAATCACTGTATGTCCTTGTTTCTTTAAGCTTTCCATTATTTCCTTCAATTTAAGAATCGAAGGAATATCTAAATTTGCAGATGGCTCATCGAAAACATAAATCTTAGGACTCAAGGTTTTTGCAGCTATAATCGCTATCTTCTGTTTTTCACCACTAGATAAAGAAAACATATCCCTATCCATAAGATTTTCAGCTTCAAAATCGTGAAACGAACAATTTACTCTATCTATCATTTCATCTCTATCTACTCCATAATTCTCAAGAGCAAATGCCACTTCATTGGTACTATTCGTCGTAAAAAATTGACTTCGTGGATTTTGAAATATAGAAGCAATATTTTTACCCATTTCTCCGGGAGTAACAGTCCTTATATCATCTCCTATTACTTTCACGCTTCCAGTCAAAATTCCTTCAAAGAAATGAGGAATCAAGCCATTTATCAATCTTGTAACAGTTGTTTTTCCCGAACCAGATTGTCCGGTAAGCAATACAAATTCCCCTTCTTGAATTTTAAGATTTATATTCTTTAGACACCCTTCTTTTTGTGTCCCATAGCTGAAGCTCACATTCTCAAAATCAATAACTACATTTTCCATTTCATCACCTATATTTGCCAGCCAATAGATTGTTTTTTAATTTCAATGAAATGTTTATATACTCCATCTTGACTAATTAGTTCCTTATGATTCCCTTGTTGTACAATTTCCCCTTTGTCAATAACAATAATTTGATCTGCTTCTCTTACCGTAGATAATCTATGTGCAATGCTAATGAGAGTTTTATTTTTTGTTAACTCATTAATTGCACTAATTAGTATATGCTCGTTTTCAGGATCTACACTTGAAGTTGCTTCATCAAGAATAATAATTGGAGCATCCTTAAGAATTGCTCGTGCAATTGAAATTCTCTGTTTTTCTCCACCGGATAATGTTGTTCCGCCTTCTCCAACAACAGTGTTGTATCCGTCACTAAGGCTTGTTATAAAATCGTGGCAACAAGCTTTCTTACAAGCCTTAACCACCTCATCATGTGTAGCATTAGGATTTCCAAATTTTATATTATTTTCAATCGTATCATTAAATAAATAAACCTTTTGAAATACCATACTGATATTTTTTAATAAGCTTTCCGAAGTAAAATCCTTAACATTATGTCCACCAATAAGAACTTCACCCTCCTTGACATCCCAAAATCTTGCTATCAGATTACATAGCGTTGTTTTCCCTGAACCTGAAGCACCCACGATAGCCAAACTGCTATTAGACTTTATTTGCAAGTTTATATTGTTCAAAATCTCCCTTTCTCCATAGCCGAAACAAACATCTTTCAATTCAATATCATAGGAATCCAAATCAATCTCTTTTCCACCATCATCAAGTGAAGGTATGTCCGAAATATATTCCAATCGGTTAAGCTGCGTTGCGAGCATTCTGCTTAAAAAAGCTCCATCGCTGACCAACTCCAATTCCAAAAAAATCAGAAAGGCAGATACTATAAACATCAGTGCATATGAAAGTGGAATTTGTGAATTCATATATAAAACCGTAGCAACAAGCACTAAGGCACAACTTGCTACCTTGAAAATCATTTCATATAATTTCATTAAATAAGCTGAACCTTCATTGACCTCTATATCAACTTCGCATTTCCTCATAAAAGCTTTTTCAACTTTATTTTTTCCATCAGTCCCTTTCTTAAATGAACGAAGCACTGAAATTCCTCTGATATATTCAATTGCTTCTGTAACTAATATTTCCTGCGAATCTTGCATAATAGGAGAATATTTTTCAGTTTTCTTTGTGATTAATTTAAGAACAACTATCCCAAGGATTATCGCAATTAAAGACACCATCCCTACTGGAAAACAAAAGATTAATAACATGATTGTCATAGTTAGAGCTTGAAAAAATCCACCAACAATAAAGTTCATCGCAAGCATTGCCATAGCTTCTAAGTCGGAAATAGTTGTCGTTAAAACAGCTTGAATTGTCCCTAAGTTTTTTTCTGAAAAATATCCCATCGGAGCTTTCTTTAATTTTTCGCCTATTTCAATTCTTTTATCCTTAAAAATCTCATAGCCTGAAGCACTAAGTTTTCTATCGCAAAGATACTGAAATATGAATCTGCCGAATATACTCACAACTATAATCGCTGTTGCCTGCATAATAATAGTCATATTCATCTGTTCAAGATTAATCATAATCAATAAAACCGCCAACAACATCAAAGAAACAAAAAATGATTTTAATCCACTAAATATAAGACCAAGGATTACATTTTTTCGATATTTCCCTGATGTTTTTAATATTCGTTTTACAATCGTAATCATTTAAATCGCCTCCTTTTCATCATCTAATCCGCCCACATAATTTTTCCACAAGGAAGCATATACTCCATCTTTTTTTACAAGATTATCATGAGTTCCATTCTCTACAATTTCCCCATCTTTCATAACAAGGATTGTATCAGCATTTCTAATAGTAGATAGTCTGTGAGCGACCACGATAAGAGTCTTTCCTTTAATAAGATTGTTGATTGCACTTTGAATCAAATACTCATTCTCAGGGTCTGCAAAAGCCGTTGCTTCATCTAAAATAATGACTTTAGCTTGTTTTAACATGGCTCTTGCAATCGTAATTCTTTGCCTTTCTCCACCAGACAAAGAACCTCCTGCATCACCGACTTTTGTGTCATATCCATCTTCAAGTTCCATAATGAAATTGTGGCAAGATGCTGCTTTTGCAGCTTCAATGATTTCATCATCACTTGCATTTGGATTTCCCATTTTAATATTTTCTTTTATGCTTGTATTAAATAAAAAATTATCTTGAGCAACATAGCTTATCTCACTTGTTAGCTGTTCAAATGGAATTTCAGAAATTTTTTTACCGCCATAAATTATCTTACCTGCTGTTGGATCCCAAAAGCCAGCCATTAACTTTGCTATAGTTGATTTTCCGGATCCTGAGCTGCCAACCAGTGCCGTTACTGTATTTGGTTTTAATTCAAAACTGATATTCTTTAATACAAGTTCTTTATCATAAGCAAACGAAACATTTTCAAAACGATACAGCGTATTATCAAGAACTACTCTCTCTGTTGGTCTTTTAAGTTCATCTTTCGATAAAAATTCATCTATCACATCTAAACTCGCCTTAACCATACTGAATTGCTCCGAATACTTTCCGATTTTCATTAAATGCGCAATAAAGCCGATAGGTAAGATAATACACACAATGAAATTTGATAGAGATATTTGAGAATTCATATATAAATATGCACCAACTGGCAAAGTGCCTAAAAGTGTTGACGGCATAACCGCTTGAACAAATGCTGACCATAACCAGCTTTGTTTCCACCAAGCAAGGGTACTATCATGGAAAAATTGAATTGCACTCGTAAATTTTTCATATGAAGATGTACTATGATTAAAAGCTTTTATAACCTCAATGCCATTAACATATTCAACCAATGTGCTATTCATATTATTTTGAGCTGTAGTATAAGTTTTGCTTCTAGACTCATAATCTTTCATCATCCCTATATATCCAAGCATTCCCAAAGGAATTGTAAGTAACGAAGCCAAGCCCATCCTATAGTCCAAAACAAAAATTAAAACTAAAAATAAAACAGGAGATACTATACTCGATGTTATCTCCGGCATAAAATGTGCCATTGAATCCTCTAACTTCGATACTATATCTACAATTAAATTCTTAAATTTGCCTATGGGAGTATCTATCATTACCCCCATAGGTACTCTTAACATTTTTTCTGCAACTAAGCTTCTTATATTTTTCAAAATGTGAAATGTTGCTTTGTGTGAAGTCATTGTTGAATACAAAGTGAAAATGCCTTTTAAAATTTGTCCACCTAAAGCTACAAGAGTTATAGAAAGCACTGTTTGAAATGACAGATCTGACTGATAAATTTTTTCTATCATTTTAGCTATGGCTAAAAAGGGAATCATTCCAAATACTTCCCCTATGATCGCTAACAAAATTGATTTGTATAATTGTATTTTCTCGCTACCAGCATATTTAAATAACTCTGAAATAGCACTTTTATTTTTATTTTCCAAGAATAAAGCCTCCCTTCATTCGACAATTAAGTTAGCGTTCGCTAACCTCAAGGCTAAAAATTATTAATTGTATTTCTTCATTAAACCTTGCCAACCATAATATTGAAAAACAACAATGCTTCTAATATATTCACTAACATTATCATGTGGTATATCGTGAAGAACGCACTCGCATAAGGATGTGATATATCCTTTTGTAATAACATGAACTTCAAACTCTTTAATTTCTGTGTTGATTTGCTCTTGTTTAGCATTAAAATGAATAAGCTTCATGTTTTTAGCTGTATATCTTTCAGTAATATCCTCAATAAAGTTTTCCACTTTAGACCCTTTGCTACATGCAAAGATCAGCTTAAAGTTATCAAAATGTGCATACATATAATCAACAAATAGCATTGTTTCCAGAAATAAATTTTCTATAATCGCTTCATCATCGACTGAATCAGATTCTATTTGAATAGTTTTATGTTCACTCCTTTTTTCAACATCAGAAACAATAGCTAGCGTATAATTATATTCCTCTTCAATTAGAGCAAAAAATAATGCTTCCTTGTTTTTGAAATGACGATAAATCGCTCCTGTAGTTACATTTGCCAATTTAGCAATTTCAGCTACCTGTGCTTTCTCAAAGCCCTTATCTAAAAACTCCTCTTTCGCGCATTCTAAAATTCTATTTTTCGTTATATCAGAGCAATATGACATGTATTTTCTCCTCTCATTTTTCAAGTTTTGATAATTAGATTATCTTTGATAATTATATTATCACTTTTCATTTTTTTTGTCAAGATAATTTATAATAACAAGTGCAACACACCACAAATTAAAAAAGTTCATATTTACTGCTCATGATATAATGAGTAAAAAAGATAGACTCTCAACGAGCCTATCTTTCTGCTTAAATATTAATTTGGAGGTTTTTTGAAGTGTATTTTATCCGCATTCTTATAAATATTCGGATACTTAATAAGTGAAAATGCTAGTGACATTAATCTCATTGAACACACTCCTTTTATTGATTTAAAAATTTCTACAAGTATATTATAAGTCATATCATGTGTTTTTACGCTTAAGTTCTTGTAAAATTTATGTAAATTTTACTTTTATGTTGAATAAAATTTTTGTCTATTGTATAATTAAATTAAGAAGGGGGCTTATTTATGGACGAGAAATACAGTAAAAAATCGTTGTTCTTTTATTTAAAGATAGTTGCATTCGGTGTCATTTTGTATGTGGCGCTTTCGAATTTGAAGTCTTTGTGGTCGCACTTAAACTTCTTCTTAAGCATCATCACGCCGTTCTTGGCAGGTGGCTTTGCTGCCTTCATACTTAATATACCGCTTAAACTGTTTGAGGAGAAAATTTTTGGCAAGTGGAGACCAAAGAAAATTGGTTTCAAACGCGGTATATCCATGCTCCTAACTATATGCATACTCATCGGCGTTATGTTCCTACTTGGCTACATCGTTGCGCCTCGTGTGCAAGAGTCCCTTATTAGTGTTGCAGAAAAGCTTCCTGAGTTTGAAGATCAACTTGTTAAGCTGCCTATACTTAAGGAGTACGAAGAGAACATCCGCGAATTCTTCTCTAAGCTCAACATCGACAGTGCACAGAGAGCTCTTATGAACTACTTTAAAAATGCAAACGCGGACCTATTCAACACTGTTGTTAAAAGGGTCGGCTCGGTATTAAACACTTTATTTGCTGTGTTTATGGGCTTCACCTTTGCAATATATGCGCTGCTATCTAAGGAAGACTTATCTAGAAAGACGAAGGAGCTACTATACTCTGCCTTCTCTGAAAGCTTGGCTGATAAGTTTGTTAGATTTGGGGAGATAGTTTTTGACAACTTCTACAACTTCTTCACAGGACAATTCATTGAGGCTCTTGCTCTTGGTTCAATGTGCTTTGTTGGCATGCTGATATTTAAGTTCCCATTTGCTCCTGCGATATCCATCATCGTAGGTCTTGGTGCCTTGGTGCCAATACTAGGAGCCTACATCGGTGTCATAACTGGCGCACTTCTAATACTACTTCAATCGCCATTTAAGGCTTTGATGTTTGTGGTCTTTATGTTATGCTTGCAACAGTTTGACGGCAACGTCACTTACCCACGTATAGTTGGTAACAAGGTAGGTTTACCTCCGATGTTTGTCATAGTCGCTATCACTGTAGGCGGTGCGCTCTTCGGTGTCATAGGTATGATACTCTTTGTACCACTGTTCTCGACTATATATACACTGCTTACTATATACAAGAACAAGCAGCTTAAGAAAAAAGGTATAGATATAAAAACGAAATAATATATAAGGATGCACTTCATACTTGGAGTGCATTTTTTATGCGGGGCATATATCTACTATCTTATTCAGACATATATTAACAAAGTTTAGTGCAAATAAACTTTTTCTTACTTATTACTAAGTTTTTTATCAATATCTATTGTACAAGGCTTCAAACTGTGCTACAATATATTTACACGCATATATCATTCTGATATATTGTCTAATTGTGATAGTGGAGATGAAGCTATGAATACTTTTAAAAACTTAATCCAATCCTATGTCAGTGAAAAAATCGAAAGTCCTAAACAATTCCCAAGGCTTGGCGAAACATATCTAATAAACAAAGAAAATATTAAGGGCTACTACTGGTTCTACGAAAGTGATGACTTTATCTTTGATATTCATGATTTGAAGATGCTTGATGACATCGTATATAAGGACGCACCTGATGTCTCAATGCACTACTGTATATCGTCGACTTTCATCATATCTGCCTCGGGCGAAACTTTCTACCCTTATCAAGTGGTTGAGCCAAGAACTATATATATAATGGATAGGTCAAGGCCTGTGTCTAAGTATGTCTTGCACAAGAACTCTAGATATAGTGCTGTGAGCTTAAAGATTAAAGAGGGCTTCCTTGATGATGATTTTTATAAGACGAATAATCTTAATAAAACAAAAATCCCTTCCACCTTTGTAGAGACTAAGGGAATGGTAGCTAAAAAGATTGAAAAGATAGCGACGGAGATACTTAAGTGCAAGCTTGACGAAGATAGCGCAAAAGTATTCTTCGAAGAAAAAGCTAAGGAATGGATAGCCATCTCGCTTAGTGCCTTAGCTGATGAAAAAGGAGATGTAAAGCTAGCACCAGATGATGACAGATCCATCACTAACGTAGCAAAGTATATAGAGGATCACTTCTCTATGAACTTTAAGGAGGAGCTTCTTTCAAAGATCGCCATGATGAGCCCAACCAAGCTTAAGTACACTTTTAAGAAGAAGTACGGCATGAGTATAACTGAGTTCACACAAAGAAAAAGGATGAATGTAGCGGAGAACCTAATACTAACAACCGACCTTGACGCTAAGTCCATAGCAAAGTCTGTTGGCTACTCATCACAAAGTAGGTTCACAACGCTTTATAAGAGATACAAAGGCTGCCTTCCATCGCAACTTATGAAAATCAAAAATTAAATAATAATGAAAAATGCACTTCATATGAGGTGCATTTCTTTATATATAGATTAACTTGTCTTACTTAAGAAAGTCTAATAATTTCTTTGCATACTCTTGTGGCTCTTCGTGCAAGAATTGGCCATGTCCCTTGCCTTCTATGATCATACTCTCCATCTGTGGTAAGTATTGCGCTAGGACCTCCTCACTCTTCTTCGGCACCGCCTCTTCACTACCCCTTAAAAACAAAACAGGCTTAGTGTAATTTTTAAGCTCATCTGATACTTGGTAGTGATACAGACTCTTGCATGCGTCTAATATAGTCTTCTTAGTGATATTTGCATACATCATTTCACTCACGCTGTCGTTGCCCTTGCCCATAAAGTAGTCAAGCATAAACTTTGGTATGAACTTTCCCTTTTTGATCCTATCAGTACCTATAGCAAATGCATAGGCGAACGGCTTTGCCATAAGACCCATCTCTATAGTGATGGCGGCATCAAGTATAAGCCTTTGAGCCCTTATTTTGCCCCTTGTAATAAGATCTACAGCCATGGTCGCTCCCATCGAAAAGCCGCACAGACCATAAACTTCGCCAGATAAATTTTTCACAATATAATCTTCGATTCTCTCTATGCACTCCTTCATGGAGAAGATATCTTTGTCACTTTCATCATAATGACAGTCAAGCTCACATAAAACAACGTAATAATCACTTAAATATGGCAAAAGTGCTCCAAAGCATAGCTTCGCAGTCGATGCAAGACCGTGAATAAAGACTAAGGACTTATTGTTTTTATCGCCGTAAGTAATGTAGTTCATACTGACTCCTTTCTTGACTATATTATAGCACAAATAAAAAAGAAGGCACATATCAATTTATATGATTGTGCCCCTTGATATTATTTATTTTCGTATTTTAAAATTTTCTTAGATAGATACAAGGATATCAAGATCTCCGCAGCTGCAAAGACTACTAATAAGCTTAAATCATGAGCATTTATAAACCTTAAGTTGTTTGACTCGATTGCCAAAAAGCTTAGTCCAACTATTTTGAGTGCCCTATACGCAGTTCCCAAGCCTAGTATTGTAAATATACTAGAGAGAAGAACTATGATGCCGAAGGATTTGATCCTTATGGCAAGTGCACTGAAGATTGCTATGATTGGAAGTGATAAAAGTATGCTCATCGCTATATAGTAAATATATATGCTAAAGTTTATACTCGCAAAATTTGCTATAAATTTTCCTCCTAAATAAAAAAGCAAGAAGAAATATATTTGGCATAGACTTACTATAATGAAAGCTAAAAGCATCTTTGCTAATACAAAGGATATGTTCTTCTTTGGACTTAGTCTTATAAATTTAAGTCCTGCCTTGTGCTCTACTGACCACAAGCTTGCTACGACGATTGCAATTAAAGGTATATAGAAGAACGAAAAGTAGAATAAACTTACTTGTGCCCACAGACTTTGCCACTCGTGCGTTAGTGAAGCCTTGTTACCCATGTAGTTTATAAGTCCAAAAGCGTTGGCTAATAAGGGTATTATGAGGCTTACTAGCAATATGTTTATAAATTTTATCTTTTTTAATTCTAATTTTAACATTTTTCCTCCTAGTCCTTCCATAAATTATATGATTTCATTGTCTTTATATAAATTATCATAAGCACTAAAAATGCAAAAGCAATGATTAATGTGTAGAAATTTATTGGGTTTAGAACTTGAATAAACTTTTCATTTTCTAGCACATAAGAAACATTTAAAAGGCTTGCCATCCATGCAAAGGGGTTGATAAATGACAGTGCTTTAGATGTTAGCATGGTGATGATACCTGTAAGTCCACCTATTATTGAAATAAACGATAAAGTGTAGACTTTTTTTGTCTTCATCTCCACTATCATAAAAAATCCCAAGAAAAATAAATTTATTATCAGAGCTGATAAGTTAACTAGAACAAATCTTAAGAGCATTTCGCTACTCATACTGAAATTTGCTGATTTTCTTGCGAGTAAGATAAAGAATAGAGCTTCAAGTGCTTGCAGTATAATTAATTTTAACGATAAATTTTTAAATTTATTTATAAGTATGTGGTTAACTTTCTCTCCAAGCATAATTTGAATCTTCCACATATTATTTTTTTCTTCAATCTCTATAACTTTTTTAACAAGAGACGAGATCAGTATTGGGTTAATCAGTAGCGATATGAATAAATACGTGTCTAGGATGTAGGCAAGTGGATATGCCCCTTCCGCGAACGATTTCGAGTGACTAACACCTGCTACCATCAGCATTTGAGCGATGAACACTACTATTATTAAGAAATTTGTTCCAAGTCTTTTATATTTTTTCCTCTCTAAGTTTTTCATCTTAAGACCTGCTTTCTTCAATAAATAGCTTTTCTAGACTTTCTTTTTCTTCCTCTATCCTGTATATATCTACTTTTTCTGCTAAAAAATTAACTATGTCTGCAATTTCTTGGTTAGATTTTTTACCTAAAATTATCTTCTTATCACTTATGCAATTTATATCAAGATCTAAAAGTTCTAAAGCTTTATTATTGTCAGATGTAATCATTGATATATATGGTGGATGAAGTCTTCTGTATTCATCTAAACTTCCGTTGTAAGTCAATTTGCCTTCTTTAAGTATGCCTATGTGAGTAGAAATTTTTTCTATCTCATCAAGTATGTGTGAAGAAATAAGAATGCTAGTAGAAGTGTTCTTCACGATGTTTTTAAACAAATTTCTCATCTCCTCAATCCCTTGAGGGTCTAAACCGTTGATTGGCTCATCTAATATCAATAGTTTAGGGCTGCCCATAAGTGCCATGGCTATACCAAGTCTTTGCTTCATACCTAAGGAGTAGTTCCTAGCCTTCTTCTTACCTACATTGTTAAGTCCTACAAGATCTAAAGTCTTAGTAATGCTGTCTTTTTTAATACCTTTTAGACTTGCGACTATCTCAAGGTTCTCGTAACCACTTAAGTGCTCGTAAAAGGATGGGTTTTCAATAAGGGCACCAAGGTTTTTGTTAATATCCTTTTGATTTTTGGCCTCTACCTCTTGATCGAAGACTTTAACTGTGCCCTCATCTTTTTTTACAAGACCAAGCACTATCTTCATAAGAGTTGACTTACCTGCACCATTTTTACCAATAAGTCCATAGATAGAACCTTCTTCGATTTCTAAAGAGTCAATGTCTAAGACCAATTTTTTGTTGTAAGATTTTTTTAAATTTTTTACTTCAAGTATTTTTTTCATAATCATTCCTCCTAAGATCATAATAACACTCAAAGATAAATATAAAGTTTACACAAGCTCACTTTTAGATAACAAATTCAAATAAAACCAAATATATTAAAAAAATGTTGTATAATGGTCTTAATGAGGTGGGACAATGGATTTTAGAAGTAATTTTAGCATATTGTTAGTTGATGATGAAAAAAGTTTGCTAGAAAATTTATATAATTTTTTGAAAGACAAGGGTTTTAAAGAAGTTTATACTGCCAAAAACTTGAAGGAGTCCAGATTTAAATTAGAAAATTATAAAATTGATTTGGTAGTTTTAGACCTAATGCTTCCAGACGGCAGCGGCTTTGATCTATTAAAGGAGATAAGAAGCACGTCTAATGTAGCTGTTATAATACTATCTGCACTCGATGGCATTGATGACAGAAGATTAGGCTTTGAAAATAAGGCCGACGACTACATAGTCAAGCCCTTCTTTCCTGATGAGCTTCTTTGGAGGATAGATGCAGTTTTAAGAAGAAGTAAAAAAATTAAAAGTGATGAGAAAATTAATTTAGGTAAGGTAGTTTTTGATAAATCGAGAGGGATACTTGAAAAAAATGGTGAAGAAATTCCTTTAACAGCAAAGCAATTTAAAATTTTAGATTATTTATCCCAAAATATAAATACAATAGTTTCAATTGACCGAATTTTAGATAATATTTGGGAAGACTCTTATGGTTACGAAAATACTTTGATAACGCACATATACAGGCTCAGAGAAAAGCTTGAAGACGATCCAAGAAATCCCAAGATTTTGATTACAATAAAGGGTCTTGGCTACAAACTAATTAAAGAGGATTAAAATGTTTAATTATATATTAAAAAGATTTAAAAAAATTGTAATTAGAATACTAAGCTTATTATTCTTTCTATTATTTTTACTTATGATTTTTCTCTACCTAAACTATAGATTAAATAATAAATATCCAAACCCTAATTATATTTACTCCTATGTGAAAGAAAATAAAACGGATACTTATCTAAACAAGAAAAATACAGCGTTTTTACAAGAAAAAGATATTTGGGCTATAAGACTCGATAAAGATGGAAATCTTATAGAGAGCTTTAACAAGCCAAAAGAGCTTAAAAATAAGTTTGACATAAGAGATGTTGCAAGATTTGCGAGATACTACTTAGCTGACTACCCTGTATTTACCTACGTTTTAGACGATGGCCTAATTGTCTTTGCATATCCGAAACATTCCTTGGACAAATTACCTTCGAATTACTATAGTTACAGCAAATTTATTTTCAATATAATACTTGTTTTAGTATTTGTAATTTTATTCTTATTATTTGTCTATGTGCTTTATAAATTAGATATTAAAAATATCCTTAAAAATATACTCCCACTGCAAAGAGCAATTGATAAGCTGTATGAGGACGACTATGAAAAGCTTGATGAATACGGCGAATTAAAAGATTTGATGGCTACCATAAACGAAGCAAATGAAAAATATAAGAACTTGAAAAAATCACAATGCAAGTGGATCAGAGGTGTGAGCCATGACGTGAGGACGCCGCTTGCTAAAATTTCTTGGGAAGTAAATAAAAAAAATCCTGATAAAAAACTTATACAGGACGAAGTTTTAAAAATTTCAAATATCTTAGAGGGTCTAAACCTCACCATATCATTATCTAACATCGATAAAGAGAATTTTACTTGTGAAAATCCTTTAAAAATAATCAGAAAACTTATAGTTGACAAACTAAATGAAAATCCCGATAGAGACATTACTTTCGAAAATAATATTGAAAATCAAGATATTAAGATCAAGTTAGATGAGAATTTATTTTATAGAATGCTTGAAAATATCTTAAAGAACGCGCTTACTTATACAAGCGGAAAAATTAAAGTTGTGCTTAATGAGAGTAAAGATATGATAAGTATCACTATATCGGACGAAGGCTGCGGATTATCTGAAGATATTATAAGAAGAATTAACGAAGAAGACTTGACTAATATAACAAAACATGGCTTAGGTCTCTTTATTTCTAAGCAAATTGCCGAGCTGCACGACGCAGAATTTATTATAAACAATAAAAACCCAGGTCTCGAAGTATCTTTTGTCTTTAAAGGTAGAAGCCAATTTTAATTAAACATATTTTCCAATATAAAAGACCCCTTTACTGCTTTGACGGTAAAGAGGTCTTTATCATTCTATCTATTGTGTTTTATAGTTACTTAACAGCTTTTAAAAGTGCCTTTAGGAACTTCCACATTCTTTCAGTTGACTTAATATCTAGGTGCTCTCTTGCTGTATGAACGTCGTAGATGTTTGGTCCGAAGCTTATCATCTTAGTATCTGGTAAGATTTGTTTTAGTAGACCGCATTCAAGTCCTGCATGTATAGCGCTTACTTCTGCGTCTTTGCCTGTTTCTTCTTTGTAAACCTTTGATACTAAGTCTCTTAGTACTGGGTCTTCATCGAATTCCCATGAAGGATAGCTTTCCGAAAGTTCAACTTTGCCGCCAAGTACTTCTGTCATGATTCTAACTTGTTCTCTTACTTCAACTAAAGCTGCATCTGATGAGCTTCTGATTGAACATAGATAGTTTACGCTACCCGCTTCAGTTCTTAATATAGCTGCGTTGCAGCTTGTCATTACAAGACCTTCTATGTCCTTAGACATGTATATAACGCCGTGTGGAGCAAGCATTAAGAAGTTTATAATTCTATCTGTATCTTTCTTTGTCATGCGTTTATCTGCTTTGACTTCTTTAAATTCAAGTGTCATATTTGGATCTTCTATATGATAATCTTTTTTGATATGGCTGAATAATTCATTCATTGCTTCTTTAACTTTAGCGTAATCTTTATGAACTATAGTAGCCTTTGAGACGTTGGCGATGGCATTGTGCTTAGTACCACCTTCGATTGAGACTAATCTTAGTTTATCGCAGTTGCACTCATTAAGTAGTCTTGCTAAAACTTTGATAGCGTTTGCTCTTTGCTTGATGATTTCCATGCCGCTGTGTCCGCCTGTAAAGCCTTTAAGTGTTATTTCTAAAGCTTTTTTGTCGTTATCTTTGTATTCTACTTTGAATTTGGATTCACTATTAACTCCACCTGAGCTTGAAGATAAGAATATGCCTTCTTCTTCAGAGTCAATGTTGAATAGGTAGTCGCCGCTTAGGTGTTCGTTTGTTAAGTTTATAGCTCCGACCATGGATGTTTCTTCTGCAGTTGTAAATACTACTTCTAATGCTGGATGCTCAATGTCATCTGCATCTAGTACTGCAAGTGCCATCGCAACAGCTATACCGTCATCAGCGCCAAGTGTTGTGTTGTTGGCTCTTAGGTAGTCGCCGTCAACTATCATCTCAATTGGATCTTTTGAGAAGTCGTGGTCGCTATCTAAAGTCTTTTCACAAACCATGTCCATGTGTCCTTGCAAGATAACCTTTGGTGCGTTCTCATAACCCTTTGTAGCGCCCTTGTGTATAACGATGTTTAGCGCCTTGTCTTGCCATACATCTAAATTTCTTTCCTTTGCCCAATTGTATAGGTAGTCAGAAATTCTCTTTTCGTCGCCTGAGCCTCTTGGAATTTGGTTGATCTCTCTAAACCAATGAAAAACTTCTTGTGCTGGTAATTCTTTGTAATCCATAATAAACCTCCTAAAAATTTTCTTTAAAATATTTAATTATATCGTCCGATTCATAAAGTGCCTTGCCATCTATGAAAAGACATGGCACTTGATCCTTGCCGCCTCTTTTGATTAAGTCTTCGTTGTTGTTTCCCTCTTTGATGTCGATAAGCTCAACACCCTTAACATTGCAGTGGTCCATCATATATCCAAGTACCTTCTCGCAGTATGGACACTCAGCCTTGTAATAAAGTTCTAATTTCATCTTAACCTCCTAAATACTACCTAATTTAATTATATTTCGAATAAATAATTTATTTTGTATGCGTATAGGAACAATGCCACCTGCCACTAAGTCTTCGCCATCAAAGTCGTCACATTTTAGCCTGCCTAAGCTTTTCTTCTCTAGGTACTTCACCTTACGCGCATCATTCATGTAGCCAGTCTTGAGTGTAAACTCTAGGTGCCTGTGTCCCTCGTTCTCTTCTACGAGGTAGCCCTGCTCCTCTACATAAGTATTGATACCCATATCAGTTGTGAAATCAATCACTAAGATATCCTTTTTAATACTATGCTTATCAAATTTATACTTGCGTCCATCTATGTCAATGGTGATCTTCTCATCTAAGAGGTCGAGTATGGACATGGTTGCAGGCATATATAAAAGGTCATCATAGTTATGAAGAACGAATCTATCGAAGCTCTCCTTAGTCTTGTTTTTCGCGTAGTCCTTGTAGAAGCTGATGCACTCACCGCCATTAAAGCGGTCCTCTCTAATGATTCCAAGCTTCTTCTCGATATTCTTTTGCTTAAGTCCGTCAAGCCCTAAGGTGTCCTTATGCAGTCTAAGCTTCTCATACATATCAAAGGACGCTAGTTCATGCACGGCTATGCCATAACGCTCAGCGCGCTTAGATATGAAAGGAAGGTCGAAGGAGTTGCCGTTGTATGTAACGACTGTTTTGTATCCTTTAAGCTTCTCATTCATTATAGAGATAATTTCTTCCTCTTCATCAGCATCCTCAGCTATGAGCTGTGTTATATGCATAGTGCTTTTACTTAAGTCAATAAAAACTAGCCCAATGAGGTAGATAAAGCTTCTCATGGGGCTAAGTCCTGTCGTTTCAATATCAAGAAAAACAGCTTCCTCATCGTAGTACTTAGACTTAAAAGTTAATTTTTCATCATATTCTAAAATTTTCATTATACATTAAACCTGAAGTAAACTATATCTCCTTCTTGCATAATATAGTCCTTGCCTTCTAGTCTCATAAGGCCCTTCTCTTTTACTTTGTTCATAGACATCTCGTTAGCAACAAGGTCGTCGTAGCTAACAACTTCCGCGCGTATAAAGCCTCTTGCGATGTCTGAGTGAATCTTTGCCGCTGCATCAACGGCTCTAGTTCCATTCTTAATAGTCCACGCTCTTGTCTCGTCTTCACCAGTTGTTAAGAAGCTCATAAGACCAAGAAGCTTGTAGCTCTTTTTGATAAGTCTGTCAAGACCAGACTCTTTTATGCCCATGTCTTCTAAGAAAGCCTTTCTTTCTTCATCATCAAGCTCACTCATCTCTTCTTCAATCTTTACAGAGATAGGAACTATCTCAGATCCTTCGCTCTCTGCATACTCTCTAAGTCTTGCAATGTACTTGTTATCCTTTAAGTCATTGATGTAGTCATCTTCAGATACATTTAAAACGTAAATTATAGGCTTTAAGCTTAAAAGATTAAAGCTTCTAAGCATAGCCTTTTGATCATCATTAAGTTCTAAGACTCTCGCAGACTTACCTTGTTCAAGAACCTTCTTCACTTCATTAAGTAAGTCAAGCTCGCTTTGTAAAGACTTGTCACCCTTCACCTGCTTAATAAGCTTTTGTATCCTAGATTCAACCATATCAAGGTCTGAGAATATAAGCTCTAGGTTGATAGTCTCTATATCTCTTATAGGGTCTATGCTGCCGTCAACATGTACTATGTTTTCATCTTCAAAGACTCTTAGTACGTGAACTATGGCTTCAACCTCTCTTATGTGTGAAAGGAACTTGTTACCAAGGCCCTCGCCCTTTGACGCGCCCTTAACAAGACCTGCTATGTCATAAAACTCAATAACAGCTGGTATTGTCTTCTTTGATTTATTTACTTCTGTTAATATTTTTAATCTCTCATCTGGCACTTCAACAACGCCAACATTGGGGTCTATAGTGCAGAATGGATAGTTTGCAACTTCCGCTCCTGCCTTTGTTATCGCATTAAAAAGTGTTGACTTGCCAACATTGGGTAGTCCTACTATACCTAATTTCATTACTTTACCTCTCTTATCAATATATCTTTGATTATCTTGGAGCTATTGCCGTCTCCATATGGGTTGATGGCCTTGTGCATCTTCATATACTCGTCTTCATTAGTAAGTAGCGTCTTCATATTAGTATAAACACTATCGAACTCAGTTCCGACAAGCTTTGCAGTACCATATTCAATGCCTTCTGGTCTTTCAGTCTCGCGTCTAATAACAAGAACAGGAACACCAAGTGCAGGTGCTTCCTCTTGCAATCCGCCTGAGTCTGTTACAACCATGTAAGCGTTCTTTAATATATATGCCATGTCTTCATACTCAACAGGCTCTGTTAGTAAAACATTGTCCGCTCCATCAAGGTGCTTCTTCGCAAGCTCTCTAACCCTTGGATTTGGATGCATAGGAAAGACTATGCTTACATCATCAAACTCGTCAGCAATCTTTCTTACAGCTGAGAAGATATTTTCCATAGGTTCACCTTGGTTCTCTCTTCTATGCGAAGTAAGAAGTATTAGCTTCTTATTTAAGTCGAGCTTCTTAAGGTCATCTCTTGTAAAAGAGTCTACCTTGTCAGCAGTCATTAGTAGGGCATCTATAACAGTGTTACCTGTTATGTATAACTTACTCTCATCATATCCTTCTTTGATAAGGTTATCCTTCGCCCTTTGTGTTGGGCAAAAATGAAAGTCAGTCATGATACCAGTAAGCTTTCTGTTCGCTTCCTCTGGGAATGGACTATGGATGTTGCCACTACGAAGGCCTGCTTCAACGTGGCCTATCTTAACTCCATTGTAGAAGGCCTCAAG
Organism: Fenollaria sporofastidiosus; assembly: GCF_943169635.2. NCBI lineage: Bacteria > Bacillati > Bacillota > Clostridia > Eubacteriales > Fenollaria > Fenollaria sporofastidiosus. The sequence continues at coordinate 896,538 of NZ_OW968186.1, read as the reverse complement.
TGCACCTGCAAATACTGTTGTAGTATCACCTTGCACAAGAACTACATCAGGTTTCTCTTTCTTAATAACCTCTTCAAGACCCTTTAGGGACCTAACAGTTATATCGGTTAAAGTCTGTCCCTTCTCAAATATATTTAAATCATAATCAATCTCAAGATCAAAAACCTTTATTACAGAGTCTAAAAGCTCTCTGTGCTGACTTGTTATACATGTTACAAGCTCAACATTATCAGCAGTTTTTAACTCTTTAATAATAGGTGCCATCTTTATACCTTCAGGCCTTGTGCCAAATATTATTAAAGCTTTCAATTTTCACCATCCTTAAACAATCCAATCTTATATGCTAAAAATACTATAATCATAAAAATAATTCCAGACAAAAGTACAGATACTGTGTTTCTAAGCTTCATCACAAGTATGCCAAAGATTGAGAATATGGCTGATATTGTATATAATATCAAAACTGTCTTCTTTGTCGAATACTTTCTTAATAATCTATGATGCAAGTGGCCCTTGTCAGCTGAAGCAATCGATCTACCGCTAAGCAGCCTTCTAATCATTGCAAAAGTTGTATCGAAGACTGGTAGTCCAAGTATCATGATTGGTACTATGATGCCGATGGCAGCGACCGCCTTCATCGCTCCTTGTATAGTTACTACTGCGAGCAAAAATCCTGCTAGCAAGGCTCCAGTGTCTCCCATGAATATCTTTGCAGGTGCAAAGTTGTACTTCAAAAAGCCAAGGTAGCTCATGCCTATGCATAAAGCTAGTGCTGTTAGTGAGTACTGTTCATACGAAACAGAAACTACAGCTAAGGTCATTGATGAGATAAAGACAACACCGCCTGCTAGACCATCAAGGCCATCTATTAAGTTTATGATATTAGTAACACCAACTATCCAAAATAGTGTTACAGGCAGAGATAGAAAACCCAAGCTCAAAAGGTTGTTATCGATAAATGGGTTACCTATGTTCATTATCCTAATATTGCCTAAAAAGTAAACCACAAGCGCCGCCATAAGCTGAAATAACACCTTATACTTCGGCTTAAGGTCATGTATGTCATCGTAAAAACCCGATAGCATAATGATGATAGAGCCTATGAAAATGGCTGTGTTCCTTGGCGTAAATTTGTATAGTATCATATATGGAATGAAGATTGCAAAGAACATAGCGAAGCCGCCACATGTTGGCACAGAGTCTGTGTGCATACGTCTTTGATCCTTCGGCACGTCGATAAAGCCAAGCTTCTTAGACAATTTTATTTGCAATCTTGTAAGTATAAGCGCTAAAACTAAACTTACAAAAGCTGCAAAATATATTCTTCTCAATTAATTCACCTACTTAGTTCCGAAAAGTCTGTCTCCTGCGTCTCCAAGTCCTGGAACGATGTACTTGTGTTCATTAAGCTTTTCATCAACATTTGCTACAAAGATGTCAACATCTGGGTGGTGACTCTTTACGTATTCAACTCCTTCTGGAGCAGCAATGATGTTTACAAGCTTAATGTGCTTTGCGCCTCTCTTCTTTAAAAAATCTATAGCTGCAGTGGCACTTCCACCAGTTGCAAGCATTGGGTCAAGAACTATAACTTCTCTCTTCTCTATATCTGAAGGGAGCTTGCAATAGTACTCAACCGGTTCATAAGTCTTTGGATCTCTATATAGACCTATGTGACCAACCTTTGCTGCAGGTAGTAGGCTTAGCATGCCGTCTACCATACCAAGACCAGCTCTAAGTATAGGCACTAGTGCTATCTTCTTGCCAGCTAAACTATAGCCAACAGTTTTACATATAGGTGTCTCTATAGGCATCTCTTCTAATTGTAAATCTCTAGTTACTTCGTAGCCCATAAGCATAGATAGCTCTGTAACTATCTCCTTAAATTGCTTTGTGCCAGTTTGTTTCATTCTTAATATGCTTAGTTTGTGTTTAATAAGTGGATGATCAAATACAGTTACCATAATACCCTCCTAACAATTTTCGATTAAATCGACTCTTCTTTTATGTCTTCCTGCTAAAAATTCTTCCGCTAAAAATGTATCAAGTATAGATTTCGCAAGTTCATCTCCTATAACTCTTGCGCCAAGAGCTAGCATGTTCGCATCGTTATGGTTTCTTGACATCTTAGCCATGTATTCATTAGTGCAAAGTGCGCATCTGATGCCTTCTACCTTGTTTGCAGCTAGTGATATGCCTATGCCAGTGCCGCAGATAACGACTGCCTTCTCTACTTCGCCAGCAATTACACCCTTCGCTGCTTTCTTGCCATAAACCGGATAGTCAACTGACTCTGTAGAGTCTGTGCCGTAATCAACGACGTCTAAACCTTTTTCGCTCATATAAGCTTTTAACTTTTCCTTTAGTTCAAATCCTCCATGATCTGATGCTATGCCTATCTTTCTCATGATACCTCTCCTTTACAATTTTATCATATACATTTTCTATTTTCAATACTTAATGTTGTGGCCCGAAGACTTGATAATCCTATTCATAATCGCCATGAATATACCTTTGCGCTCATAACCTTGCATGATGATGTAGCCGTATCCCATATCATCTGCCGTCCTTAATAGGTTAAAGATGTTGTGCGATATGCTTATGGGCTCCTTGATACTGCCTAGGTCCATGGTCTTGAAACCATGAAACTCGTCTTCGTACTCCCTAAGTGTAAAGACTACTGGCTTCTTGTCAAGGTTTGCCTCATACTCGGCCTTCATCTTTTTAATAAGGTCCTCACCCTCGCCCATGATGATGACCACCTTGGCATTAGGCTTGTAGTGTGTATACTTTTGTCCAGGGCTGATTGGTTTCTTCACTTCTTTATCATCAGTGATTGCCTCATCATACTCTGCATCCGGTATTATCTTTTGCAAGTCTTCTAAGGAAATCTTGCCCGGTCTTAGTATGCGTACCTTGTCTCTACTTAGGTCGATAACAGTTGATTCGATACCTACTTCACTCATCTCTCCAGCTAGTATGTACTTAAGCTTGCCGTGAAGGTCCTTGTATACATGCTCTGCGCACGTTGGCGATGGATAGCCAGATATGTTCGCGCTCGGTGCTGCTATAGGAGTCCCAGCATACTCTATAAGTTTTCGTGCAACCTCGCTCGATGGCATACGTATTGCGACGCTATCAAGACCTGCTGTGATTACGCTTGGAACTACGTCCTTCTTTTTCAAGATTATAGTCATAGGTCCTGGCCAAAAGGCATCAAGAAGAGCATCATATTTTTTGTCATAATATGCAAGCGGCTCTATCATATCTAAAGACGCAATATGAAGTATTAGTGGGTTGTCACTTTGTCTACCTTTTGCTTCGTAAATCTTCTTAACAGCTTCAGCGTTTAGTCCATCGGCTCCTAGGCCATAAACAGTTTCAGTTGGAAAGGCAACTAGACCGCCCATTTTAATCTCTTCAGCGCACAATTTTATATTATCATCTGTAATTTTTAAAAGCTCTGTCATTATATCAACCTCTAAACTTAATTTTACCACAAAAGATATGAATTATCAATACAAAGGCTCTTGAAAATGCGTTTAATTAGATACAATATATTTACAAAACATAGCTCGCTTGGTATATAGTACTAAGCCTCTCATATGGTAGCAAGCTTCTCATATGGTAGCAAGCCTCTCATATATCACCTCGCGCGGCATAAAAAAGAGGGGCTAAGCTAGTCCCTCTTAATATATAAAGCTATTTAATTATTGGTACTTGATATCTCTCGCCTTTTTTAAGACTTAAGTTCCTATCGCCAAGGCTTCCTTCTGCATCCTCTAATAAGACTAAAAAGATCTCCTTAGCCTTAAGAGCATCTGCCCTCGTGCTTAGCTCTTTACCACTCGCATCAATAAATTTAACTCCTAGCTCTGCTTTAGAGTCTTTATTAAGAAAAGCCACGCCACTATCTTGAGAGAATATCTTTACCGTCTTTGGAAAGGCAAAGCATCTTTCTTTCACCTTGAAGCCGAAAATTATATTGCCACTCGCATCCTTAGTAGGAATGATGTATGACGCATTATCGCCATCGTAGACATATAATAAATCCTTTGTACTGATAGCCTCATCAACTATGAGCTTTGAACTTGTAGATGCGCTTACTTCTTCAGCATCATCAAGGTAGTAGAAGATAACGTCATAAACTCCCTTGCTAAGCTTAGTGTCCTTACTACTAAGAAGCTCTCCATCTTTTAGAATTTTTACTTTTAAAGCCTCACTTGCATCTTCGCCCTTAGCAATATCGAAAAGTTTTGCTTCGCCGCCTTCGTAATTTTTAAAGAACTTCTCGTCTATGCTCTCTCCTTCAAGCGCTCTATAGATGCCTATGATATTTTTGAACCTCTTTGCCTTGTCCTCTGACCTGTACTCAAGCGTACACTCGTAAGCCTTGCCAGCAAAGTTAAAAGTGAACTTGATCCTGATCTTGTCCTTCATGCTTGGCTTTCTGAACGTCACTATCTCTTCCTTGGCGTTCCTAACTGCAAGGTCTTGCTTAGTTCCTTCGCCTAGGCTTAGCTTCATCTTGCATGAGCTAAGTGCACTCTTATCCATTTGCATTGGATAAACAAGGCGCCTTACTTCGTCCACACTCATATCGGACTTCATATCGAAGCTTATAGTCTCGCCTTCTATATCCCTTCCTTGGTAGATGAGCTTAATCGGTATCAGCCTTGCAATCTCTTTCTTAAGTTCTTCATTTGCCTTTGTAATGGCTCTTTCATCATCCATTGAAAGTGCTGCCTTTAAAGCTTCTTTATTTAAAAGTACTGCCTTATAAGTAGCATTCTCTTTGATAATTGCTTCAGCAGTTTTTAAAGTGTCTTCTGCGTCCTTTCTACTAATCACAGCTTTGTATAGCTTAGCTAATAGTTCTTCAAGCTCTTTCTTCTTTGCGCTAAGCTCCTCATCGCTAAGCTTTTCCCTTCCAAGCATTTCATCTGCTTCATCTATGAGAGCCGTATCACTTTCCTTCAGTTTAAGCTTATTTAGGCTTATAAAGTCTTCAAGCTTTCTTAACTCATCATCAAGAGCCATCTCATCCTTAAGAAGCTCGTCTGTACTATCAAGTTTATCCCAAAGCTGAGATATCTTATCAAGGTCTGTGATCTTAGACTTAGAAGCCGCAACTCCCTTCACATGCTTAATTATATCTATGGCTGCTAGCTTATCTGAATTCTTCTCGTTTAGGCCAAGGTCTGCTAGTAGGCCTTCGTAATCATCTGCAGCTGCTTGCATATCCTTAAGTTCTTCTATGGCAGTGTCGTAGTCTTCCTTAACTTTGCTGGCATCTTTAAGTGCGTTAAGCAAAGTTTCCTTTGACTCCTCGCCGTCCGTGTCCTTATTCGCTCTAATTGTTCTCATAAGTGTGTAAGACCTATCTTCTAAGAAGAAGATCCTTCCCTTGCTAATGTCTTCTAGGTTCTCTAATGCCTCTTTGACCATCTCTTCAATGGCTGCCTTATCATCAAGTTCGTCAAGGACTTTGATTATTGCATCGTTAAGCTTAAGTATCATCTCGTCTGCACATTGATGCATAGGCTTCGAAACTATAAGCATTTGTGCCTTCTTAATCAGCTCTTCAAGCTTATCATCTTTCTTGTCTTTAATGAGATCTTTTAATCTAGTCGCAGCATCCTTTATCTCTTCAAGTTCATTATTAGATGCATAAAGACCATCTAGCTTATCTTCAAGTTTCGCTTTCGATTCAGCTATGGCCTCCATGCTAGCAAATTCATCATCAAGAACTTGCTTTGCCATCGCAAGAGTCTCTTTAAAGTCTTTCAAAGCTCTCTCATAGTTAATTTTGTAGTATTCAAGGTCAAGCTTCTTCTCCAAGGCTTCGGACATATATACTAAGTTCTTTAAATCGCTTTTAGGATTTCTTTCGTCCATATCTTCCTTAAGCTCAACTTTCTTACCTTGACTAGCATAGTCCTTATTAAGCGCGTCTATAGCATTGCTAAGCTTCTCGCAAGCAAGATCTACTTCTACTTGTATAGCCTTTTTGTTATTTAAAATAAGTTTTGCGTTAGCATAAGCAAGCTTGTACTCATTCTTTTCATTCTCGCTTGCCTCATTCGCATAAGTGCTACCATGTATAAGTAAACTCTTAAGCTTAGTCTTATCTGTGTTTTTATATGAAGCTGGGTACCTTAAAGGTGCAGCAAACCTTGCGTATAAGGCGCTCACCATAGCCGTGAACTCTGCTCTCTTGATAGCATCCTTCGGCTTAAATTTTCCATCTGGGTAGCCACTTATTACTCCAAGTGCTTTGAATGCATCTATATATCCAGCCTCGCTAATTCCTTCTAAGTCTGTAAAAGCATTCGCTGAGTCTTTTGCGTCTATGCCATAAACAAGGGCTAGCATATGCACAGCTTCCGCTCTACTTACTAAGCGCTTAGGCTCTGCCTTCTTACTCTTAAGACCAATGAAGCCTGTGTAGGCCGCCTTCTTAAATTCAGTATAATAAGTGTCGTCCTTATCTATGTCATCAAAGTCAATCTTGCTTTCTTTATTAATGCGCGTTAATTTATTTATAGCCTTAAGCACTTCAGCTCTCGTAAGCACATCGTTTGCTCCGTAGACTTCGCCATGTTCATCAAAGAGTTCTATAGCCAACTTGTCATCTACATAGTCCTTCGCCCAGTGTCCATCAAGGTCCTTATATGAGGCTGCAGATATATCCATAGATAAAACTAAAACTAAAGCTAATACTAGTACAATAAGTATCTCTAATTTCTTTTTCATGCTCTGCCTCCTTATTTAAAGTTCTTAAGCTTCACTTTTGGGTCAAGCATATAGATGAGGATGTACTTCTCATTAACTCTAGCTGTACCCACTTCACTAATCGAAACTTTAAACTTGTTATAGCCCGGCTTTAGCTTTACAGTGAACTTGTCTTTATAAATGTATCTAATAGATCCTAGCCTGTCAATGTCAAACTCGTTATATGTCTTTCTAAAAACTGTTTCAATGTAATCGTTATTGTCATCTGAACTCACTCTATCGATGCTAAGCTCGGTGTTCTTATTGTCATCAGAGAGTGCATATCTTATAGTCGCATAAGCACTCTTTATATCTCTTTTATCGATAGTATAGTTAAATGTCGCAGGGCTCTCATCAAAAGCAAGTGTTAGGGCTGTAACGGTCTTCTTACCATCCTTATTTTCCGCTTCTACTTGTAGCTTAATATCGTTATAAGCCTTTGGCATATCTATCTTAGTATCGAAGATTAGTGCAAGCCCATCATATACAACGCCTTCCTCGTTACTGATCTCGCCAGTATATTCAGCCTTTACTTCTTTAGTGATGTCCTTCTTGACTAAGACCTTATTATTTGTGCTCTCAAGTATGCTTAGGCTTAGCTTCTTAAGCTCATCTACCTTAGTAAAGCCAAGAGCACCCTTGACCACTAGCTTGCCATCAATTATCTCTGGCTCCTCTCCTTGATCATTAAGAGGCCCGTTCTCACTAAGTGTCCATAGGTTAGCTGGCTGTGTTAGGTAGATGGCAGGGTAAGCATTGCCCTTAGGGAAGTCCTTTTTCTTTTCTTTCTCTTCTTTTACTCTCGCCAAGAAGCTTGTATCTTCTTCGAATCTATATGCTAGATAGTATAATCTTTGATCTTGATCGTAGATAAAGCTATCCTTCATCTCTACTCCATTGACCAAGGCTGTGTCTATCGCATAGTTCTTATCATTCTTTGCAAGCTTTATTTCTAAATTGCCATAAGCACCTTTCTCAAGCTTATAAGTATTCTTCCTCCACTTGCTTGGTGTAAAGCTAGATGCTTCGGTAGTAAAGGCTGCGTTCTCGCCTATGAGTTTTAAGCTAACACTTCCTTCTTTTTTATAATTAGTATCAAGTACTACCTCATCTAACCAGTTACCTGCAAGGTCCTTTACATAGACGCGTATCTTTTCAATGTCAGCTATATCATCTACTCTTATATAGACAGTGTGCTCCTTACTTGACTCTTTAAGCTTTGCAAGTGATTTAATAACTTTTTCATCTTGCTCAGTCACTCTGCCTTCATCCTCTGTATAGAACTCAGTAGCGCCGTAGTATAGTCCACTAACCTCATTATACTTATGCGCCTTGTATATAGGCTCTCCTTCATCATCTTTGCCAATCTCTTTAACTTGCTCAGCTCCTATAGTATCTATGCCAATGTTATCAGAAACACTTAGCTTTACATACTTTGCATCGCCTTCACTTACAAGCTCTATAGACTTGACGATGGGAGCGATATCATCAAAGTAGATAGGCACACCTTCCTCTTGCACCGCGTCTTTCTCTATGTTGAGCTTAGCCTTAAGTACAACTTTAGATAAAGAGTTCTCTTCGAAATCGTCCTTGTATAAGCTTATCCAGTTCTCTCCACCATTGTCAGCTAGGCTTGATTTAGTAAAGTAGCTTAGGTCTACAAGATTGTCCTTAAGCAGCTTGCCATTTACGTCTTCTATCCTTGCCTTGATATACTCAGTATTTCTAAGCAGGGCAAATCTTACCTTGAGCTCCTCTGATGATGCGTGACTAGTGATGTAAGTCCACTTGCCCTTGTACTTGAACTGATTCAATCTACTGTCAAGTTCTTCTTCATCTTCGTTCTCTTCATTGTAGTCAAAGACATCTCCCATAGCGTTCTCTGTATCTTCGTTAATAAAGTTTGGCTTTATATTATCATCCGACTCGTGACTAAAGACGTCAAAAATCCTCGGCTTAGACCAGTCGCCATAGAAGCCAAGGTATGGAACGGATAAAGTCGCGTCCTTCTTAGTATCCTTTGGCACGAAGCTTAGGAAACCTTCCACATAGTTATTGATATCGATATCGTCATTTGCAAAGTTAAAGTTCACACTTAACTTGCTTGTGCTAGAAGCCTTCGCTATAAAAGATTTTTTGTCTATAGTGAAGTTCATATCTCTATCAGTCTCAGTCGACATAGGTCCAAGCTCTTGATCATTAACGTAGTTCTCAGTCATCATAGATGGCACTAGAGTGTATTCAATGTCCTCATCCGAATAATTCTTGACTTCATAATCGATAGTGAAGTCCTTATCCATAAAGCTTCCTAACTCAGCTTTCGCATCAAGGTCCTTATCGTTCTTGCTAATTGCTTTAATCGTTAGCCTCGACTTCATAAGATTAGCAAGGTCAATAAGGCCTGCGCCTTGTCTTCTGACTGGGTAGTACACGTCAGCATCCTTTTGTGGAAGTGCTGTGTTCATAAGCAATGTCTTCGCTAGCTGCTCTCTCTTTGAAGCCGTCTTCGCTTCTTCGTAAAACAGTGAACTCTTGTCCTTTAGGTATTGCATAAGTATGGCTGCCGCACCAGCAACATGTGGTGTTGCCATCGACGTGCCACTCATTATTTGATATGCATTGTCTTGGTCTATGGAGTAGATGTCAGCCCCTGGCGCAGTAAGTTCAGGCTTCATCCTAAGGTTTGGCGTAGGACCCCAGCTTGTGAAGTCTGCCATCTTTCCTGCCTTAGGGTTATCATGAACGCTCATCTCTTTATTGATGGCTATACTTAAACCTGCGTCTTTGATATGCTTTAAAAGCTTTGCCCCATCACTCTTACTTACTATGATGGCAGGGAAGCTCTCATCTTTAAAGCCAATCATACTAGTCATCTCGTCTTCGTTGTTGATAACTATAAGACCCTTTGCTCCAGCTTGCTTAGCATTACTTGCCTTCTCATTAAAAGTGCACTCTCCTCTATCTGCCAAGACTAAGGCGTCCTTTATCATCTCAGGTGCTAAGGTCTTTATCTCACTTGCCCTGCCCTTATTAGCATAGACAAATTTATTAAACGTATAGTCTTTAGGAACAATCTCGGCACCCCAAGAAAATTCAATGCCATCAAGGTCCTTATTGTTTGAGCGTATTGAGCAGCTCAAATATTTCATGTTAGTAATCGCTGCAACCGATGTTGTTGCCTTCGCACATGCAGGGTCGCCCGCCATACCATAATCAGGGTTACCCTTAAGCGCCTTTACGCCTTCTTCTTTAGTGCTATCATTAGCGTCATCAAAGTATGCTGTGCCTTCATTGCCATTAGCAACTGCGACTAAGCAACCCGCCTTGGTAGCGTTTTCTATCGCCATATCAACTATGTCGTCCTTCTTGATAAAGCCAGCAGGCGAACCAAGTGAAAGATTGATAACATCTGCGCCAAGCTTATAAGCATCTTCAATTGCTTTACACTGAGCATCCGTATAAGTACTTTGGTCGGTAAGCGATGTTGAGAAGACCTTCATTATGATGAGCTGTGCATTAGGCGCAACTCCCTTGATTGCACTCTTAGCTAGATTGTTTGCGTTCTTGTAGTCATCCTTTTCATTCGCTGCTATGGTGCCTGCAACGTGTAGGCCATGTCTTGAACCGTACCTATCTTGAAGTGCATCAACCTCCGCTGTCTCATCTTGATAATTGTAGACGTAAGGTATCTTTGGACTGATATAGACTCCCTTAAGTCCGTACTTCTCCTTAAGCATAGCGACCTTTTCTTTAGTAAGAGCAACACTATCTAGTGCTTCTTTATCAAGTCTAAAGCTATCAAGGTTATTAGTATCAAAGCCAGTATCAAGAACGGCAACAACTTGTCCTTCGCCCTTGTACTTCTTCGAGTGCCACACCTTAGGCGCACTGATCATATCAAGCGAAGCATACATTGCAGGCTTCGCCGCATTTATGGGCCTAGCTATGCTATACTTTTCGCAAACGTGCACATTCTTAACACCCTTTATCTTAGAGATGATGCTTATGTTCTTTTTCTGTGTGTATATAGAAAAACCGCTCACAAAGGTGTCTAAGGAGTATATATCCTTGTACTCTATGCCGGCTTTGCGCATAAGCATCTTAACGCTCTCTTCAGACTTTTTAATCTTTTTCATAGCATCACAGCTTATACTGCTTTTGCTAAAGACCTTCGCACTCTTAGTCTTTAACACAAGCGGTGCTTCGTCAAGCTCGACTATGAGTCTAATTTCTTCATTAAAATTCTTTGTCTTAGCTCCTTCTTTCGCAAAGCTAAGTTGAGTAAAAGAGATGCTCATTACAATTATTGCTAAGAATAAAGCAAAAATTCTCTTTATATTATTCAAAATTGTCCCTCCTTATCTATCAAATAATCCAAGTATATTATACTATAAGCATGCAGCGTTCTCTAGTAAATGTATAATTGTGAAGAAAATTTCTTTTTTAATAATAGCAAGCCTCTCATATATAACTAAGCCTCTCATATGGTAGCAAGCGTCGTATATAGTGCCACGCGTCGTATATAGTGCCACGCATCCTATATATTAGACAAGTTCTTAAGCATAAAAATAGACCTGTCATTAGACAAGTCTACTATAAATATTTTACTATCCTCTGATTGCTTTATCTACTGCGCTCACTTCTTCTTCTGAAAGTGGCGATGTGCTCTCTCCATTCTTAATCATCTTGCCGTAGCTAACACTTTGCTCCCTGCCATGAATAACAGAAAGTAAGACGCCGTTGTTAAACTTATCCAATAAGCATATGGAGAAGCTTAGCTCTGATGCGCTGTCTTGAAAAGCATTGTACCTAACGAAGCCAAGCTTTTGCACGCAGAAGCTAAGATTAGTCTCTATGCGATTGAATCTGTCCTCATTAAGTATCATGTCTCTGTGTATGTCCTTTATGTCTTTTCCAAAAGTTGCTAAGAGCTTTTCAACACTGATGCCGTCCATACCTTGAGTGAAGGTATCGAATCTCTCCTTAAGTTTTTTATACTTCAAAACTTGTACAAGAGCTAAGACTAGTAGCGCAATTAATAAAACAGCTAGAGCTGCAACTATGATTAAGATATTGTCATTTATAAACTTATTGATATTTTCCATCTGCCGCCTCTTTTTTAATCTTCTTTAATGTCTCTATTGCATAAGTTATCTCGTCTTCCTTGTTAAAATACGAAAAACTAAATCTAACCGCACCCTTTTTAATTGTGCCAATGGTTTCGTGTGCAAGTGGCGCGCAGTGTATGCCTGGACGTGTTTGTATGTCGTACTCATCATCTAAAACGTAGCTTAGTATCGATGAATCCACGCCTTCCATGTTTATAGAAACAACCGGTGTCTTCTTCTTTTCATCAAGTAGGCCGTATATCTCTACGCCTTCAATGTCCTTTATGCCATCTATGAAGAGCTTTGTAAGAGCTTCCTCGTGCTTTCTTATCTTATCTATGCCTTCACTAAGTATGAATTCAACTCCTGCGCCTAAGGCTATGATGCCGTGTCCATTTGGTGTGCCTGCTTCTAGCTTATCCGGCATGTCCATAGGCTGATAAACCTCGGTTGATCTTGATCCTGTGCCGCCTTCAACAGTGTGCATAACAAGTTCTGGCTCTCTTAAGTACAAGACACCTGTACCTTGCGGACCAAATAAAGACTTGTGCCCAGCTGTTGCAAGCATATCTATATCGAGCTTTTTTAAGTCTATGTCTATGATGCCTGCCGATTGAGCTGCATCTATAAGTATAAGTATGTCTTTATTAACTTTCTTAACAGCCTTTGAGATCTCGTCAATGTCCTCAACTGTGCCAAGCAAGTTCGAGGAGTGAGTCATAACAAGCATCCTAGTATTCTCTTTAATTGCTGAGACTATCTTGTCCTTACCGACCTCGCCGCTTAGTTCTGCCTTGACTACTGTTAGCTCGATTATGCCCATCTCTTTAAGTGTAAACAGTGGTCTAAGAACAGAGTTGTGCTCCATCGATGTTGTGATTACATGATCGCCATTCTTAAGCGTGCCTTTGATAGCAGCATTAAGTGCATATGTTGTGTTCATATGAAAGCTTATATTAAGTGGATTATCCACATTAAACAGCTTAGCAAGACTTAGTCTTGTCTGCATTATTTCTTCCATCGCCCTAAGTGCTAGCCTGTGGCCGCTCCTTCCTGGATTGGCCCCATACTCTCTAAATGCTTCATTAAATTTTACATATACGCTCTCTGGCTTTGGAAATGTTGTCGATGCGTTGTCAAAATAATGCATATAATCACCTCTTTTGTAATTATATCACAGCTGAGTGCATTTTTCAATTACTATGAATTTGGCAAAGCAAAAGCCTCTCATATGAAAGGCTCTCAAAATAAATATTACTTTGTAAATATCTTTTTAATCTTAGTAAAAAAGTTTTCTTTAGGCGCTTCATCTGATTTAGCTCTCTCAAGCTCTTCATAAAACTTTTCTCTCTTTTCATTTGCTTTATGCATGAAATAATCTTGAGCGATAAGCGCTTCGCCTTGTACCTCTGGTTTGATGTAGTCACCCGAGTTAACAAGTATCCTTCTCTTAATATTATCCTTAAGCTGTGTATCTAAGTAGCTTACAAGTCTTGCTCTTGTCTCTTCATCGTATACTGGGCAGGCTATCTCGACTCTTTTTTCTGTGTTTCTTGTCATAAGGTCTGCACTTGAGATATATATCCTCATATCACTGCCTCTTCCAAATTGGTAGACCCTTGAATGCTCTAAAAAGCGTCCGACTATGGACGAGACATGAACATTGTCTGTATAGCCAGTCACATTAGGTACTATGCAGCATATACCGCGTATAATCAAGTCGACATTGACAAAATTTTGTGAAGCTTCGGCAAATTTTTCTATAAAATCATAATCTGTAAGTGAGTTCATCTTGCATCTGATGTATCCGTCTTTACCTTTAGCTATCTCTCTATCCATCTCCTTAAGTAGTCTAACCTTAAGAGTCGATGGTGCTTGTAATATGTGAAGGTACTTACCATTAATTTTGCCGACTGACATGTTTTTGAAAAAATCATTTGCGTCAAGGCCTATCTCTTCATTAGATGTCATCAGTGAAAAGTCAGTGTAAATCTTCGATGTGTTTTCATTGTAGTTGCCGGTACCTATTTGCGTGATGTACTTGATATTCTCCCTATCGTCCTTGTATGTGATTAGGCAAAGCTTTGAGTGCGTCTTGTACTCTTCAAAGCCGTACATTATATTGCAGCCCGCCTTAAATAATTCTTCTGAATAATTAATATTGTTCTCTTCGTCAAAACGCGCCTTTAGCTCCATAAGTGCAGTGACTTCGATGCCATTGTCACAGGCTTTTTTAAGGTATTCGACAAGCTTCGAGTGCTTAGCAAGCCTGTATATAGTTATCTTTATAGAGATGGTCTTGTCACTCTCGGCAGCTTCCTTAATCAAGTCAAGAAAGGTATCAATATCATCGTATGGGTAGCTTAGTAAAAGATCCTTCTCTTCTATTATTTTAATGATAGAGCCGCGCTCTAAGGAATATTTTTTAAATGGAGTAAAGTCTTCGTAAGAAACTTTTTTGATGACGGAGCTCGGAATGATGTCCTCAAGACCATAGACGTACTTCATATTGATGGGACTCTTTGTCACAAGTATCATCTCATCCGTAATACCAAGCTCGGCCTTAAGAAAATCAGTAATGCTCTTTGACTTTGTGTTAGAAATTTCAAGGCGAAGAACCTCTTGACGTGTCCTCTTTTTGATGACCTTTTTCATAAAGTCTTTGTAGTCGGCAATCTCCTCTTCGATCTCAGTATTTGTTTCGAAATCAAAGTTTCTAGTGACCGCAACAAGTGATTGCTCCTTAATTGTATAGCCTAGGAACATGGTTGGAACGTAATGCTCAATCACTTTTTCGACTCTGATGTAGTTAAATTCATCGCCTGGCAGCGATAGATAGCGCTCGAATATGTCTGAGATGGCTACAAGTCCATGCGCAATATTGCCTTCAGTGTCCCACATCTCAGTCACTATATATAACTTTTTATTCTCTAAGAATGGAAGTGGATGTGCTGCGTCAACTATTTGCGCGGAAATTAATGGCTCAATCTTACTAAGGTAGAAGCTTTTTACATAACTTAGCTCCTCATCGTTTAAGGACTTCATATTTTTATTGTGCATATTGTACTTATCTAGCTCTTTGATGACGTCCTTGTAGATTTTGTCCCTCATCTCGTAGTAGTAGGGCATTGTCTTGTATATGGCATCAAGCTGCTCCTTAGCTGTCATACCAGATTTTTTGTCGATGAACTCCTTCTTAGACTTCATCAAATCAAACAAAGATCCGACTCTAACCATGAAAAATTCGTCCAGGTTCGATGTGAATATCGATATGAACTTGAATCTCTCAAGTGGCGGCACGCTCTCGTCGCTCGCCTCTTCAAGTACTCTTTGATTAAATTTTAGCCAGCTCAACTCGCGGTTTTGCATGAACTCTTCCATAATTTCACTCCTTAATTATCTTATCCTTTAAATATCCCTCGCGCACACCAAGCTTTGAGACATTGACCTTTTCTATGCCAAGGTGCTTTAAGAGTCTATATAGCATGATAGCTCCTGGCACTATGCTGTGAAGTCTTTCAGGCACAACCATAACAGTTGTACGAATAATCTTTTTATTCCCATCAATCATTTCATAGATATAATTTTTTACATCGTCAATAGTGTATTCTTTGTCATCACCGTCATAAAACTCTTCGAAGATATTGCCTAGAGCCCTCGCTGTTCCGCCTGAAGCCACAAGCTTTGTGCATTTGTATGTGAAAACATTTTCAGCCAGCATCTTGTCGATGGCGTTTATCATCTCATCGTACTCTCTAACGCTCGGTATAGTGTTTTCAACGTAGTCACGGAACAATGATAAGGATCCTGCCCTTAAAAATGCCATGTCTTTAATCTCTTTATTCTTTAGATAGCAAAGCTCTGTCGAGCCGCCTCCTATGTCTATGGTGTAGTAATCATCAAAGTCGTATACCATCTTCATGCCTTCAGCTCCATAGAAAGCCTCTTCGTCTGCCGATATTAAATCGATGTTTAGATCAAGCTCCTTCTTAACTTTTTTCACAATGTCCTTGCCATTATCGACATTTCTTAAAGAAGCCGAGGCAAAGGCGTAAATTTCATCAACTGGCAAATAATCAAGCAACATCTTTTGCGCTGAAAGCACTTTGATCAATTTTTTTATGCCCTTGTTGCTAAGTTTTCCATCTTCAACAAAGCTTGCAAGACCTGCCATGTACTTCTTTGAGAAGACTTCCTTTTGAATATCGTCCTTGTTATAAACGTTTAGGCGTATTGAGTTACTTCCAATATCAATTAGTGCGTATTTCATTTTATTCTCCTTATAATAATCATTGTAATACTTCTTTGTTAAGAAATTGTAAAGTATGTAATATTTTTTTTAAAAAGCAAAAAGCCCTTCACTTGAAAGGCTTTTCTCATATATCAGTCTTTTAAATTTTTAAATCCATAACCTAAGACTTCTGATGCGTTCGAAACTGAAATGAAAGTCTTTTGATCGAGGTCTTTTAAGAAGTTCTTAAGTCTTAAGAAGTCTTTTCTGTCAAGCAAAATCATGATGATGTCCTTTGGTTCCTTTGTATACATGCCGTAAGCCTTGTATATGGTTGCGCCTCTATCTAGCTCTTTGATGATGAACTCCTCGATAGGCTTAGTGTCTTCAGCAATAATTTTGACCTCTTTGTTCATGTTCATACCTTCGATGACAAAGTCGATTAAGAAGCCATTAACGATAACACCAAATAGTGAATAGATACCAATCCTCGCGCCGAAGGCATTACTTGCTAGTAATGTAATCAATACGTCAGATACTAAAACGCCTTTGCCAAGGTCCATGCCGATAAACTTGTTAAGTATCTTTGCAATGATGTCTGTACCACCAGTCGATGCACCTTGATTGAATACTATCGCCATACCAACCGCTGTAACGAAGACACCGAAAAATAACTCTACGAAGGTATCCCCTGTCAATGGTTGGAAGTGCGGCATAAGTTTTTCTAGTAAGTCAAAGAAGCCTGATGTAAGTAGTGACGCAATGATAGTTTTAACGCCGAACTGCGAACCTATAGTTAAGAAGGCTAGTATGAATAGACCGATATTGATAACATACATCCAGTTACCAACGCCAATCTCAAGGTAGTGATTAAGTACGACAGCAAGACCGTTTGCTCCGCCTACTGAAAGGTGCGCTGGATTGAAGAAGAAAAACATCCCTGCCGCTACTATGAAGCTACCAAACAATATCAATATGTACTCTTTAATTAATTTTGTAATTTTCTCTTTTGTAAATTTTTCCTTTTTGAATAGTGCCAATTAAATTACCTCCCCCTATTTCTCTCACACACAATGATTATACCATAAGATAAAATCCTTAGTCAATAGCAATATAAAGGAAATAGTAATATATATTTTACATAAAAATATCTATGAAGGAAAAACCCTCCATAGATATAATAAATACATAACAGTTTCAAAGTGTATATTAATCGTTTTGTCTTAATAAAAGTCCAAGTTCTTCTGCGTTCATCTTTCTAATTGATCCGAGTGATGAGATTGGTCCCATTACTGTGCCGATTGCAAAAACAGCAATAAATATTGTTGCAAGCGTTAAAACATTTGGTGCTAAAAATGGCATTTTGAAACTTCGACTAAACCAAGTTCCAAATAAAATTGAAATAACTAAAGCAAGCACACTTCCGCATGCAGAACCTGCGATATTTATAGTAAATATCTCCCACAAGATAATACTTCTTAGATGCTTTTTGCTAGCTCCTAAAATTCTTAGTGTTGCAAATTCTCTCTTACGTTCTTTAATTGTAATTGAATAAACGAGAGTTAGTACAAGGAAGACCAATAGCCATACTAGAGCAATTAATATATAAACATACTTGATCATGTCTTGTGTTGATGTGCTGACTTCGTTCATCATTGATTGTGATAGAAGAGGATAAACGCCCTCGCCTTTAAACTCGCTCCTAATCTTATTTTGAATTTCAACTGGATCAACGTTTTTATCGGCCTTAATCATTACGCATGAAATCATATTTTCATGATCCTTGTCTTCAAGATGAAGAATTTTTTCGTATTCTTTAGCAAGGCGCCTTGCTTCATCAAAATTTACAAACACTGTATTGTCAAAGCCCATGCCTGTTTTTGCAAGTCTGCCTCTAATAATAAATTCTTGATTGAAAAATTTAACGTGTTTATGCATATCGCCAACAATATTGTGTCCAACCAAAATTTCTCCTTTTCCTAAGGGAAGTTTAGCTTGAGTCTCTAGCCAAGGTTTTACTACAAAATCTGTGTCTGAATCAAAGCCAATAACTTGTATTGGAAATGAGCAGCAACCAGCAGAAAGAGTGGCAATGAATAATTGTGGTGTTGCAATTTTAACTCCATCGATTTTTCTAATTCTTTCAACGACAGACTTGTCTAAAAAGAATGTGTTTGGTTCGCCGCGTAGAATTGCGCCTCTAATTTTCGAATCATAACCTTCAGGTACAACTATAATATCCGCTCCCATACGATTAGCCAGTGAGTGCATGCCATTTCCAAGTGACAAAATCAAAAAACTAGATAAAAATAAAACTAGTGTTAAAATTGCTGTTAAAATTATAAGCAAAGCACTTCTTGCACTTTTGTTTTGAATATTTTTAAAGGCAATTTGTTTGGAACTTAATCTCATTTGACCACCTCATTTAATTTACCGTCTGTCATTTCAAGAAGTCGCGATCCATATTTTAATAAATCATTGTCGTGAGTTACTATAATGATAGTTGTCCCTTTTTCATTAATTTCTTTTAGCATGTCCATAATTTCAACTGTAGTTTTTGAATCCAAATCTGAAGTTGGCTCATCTGCAATTAAAATTTTCGGTTCGTTCATTAGGGCTCTTGCAATTAAAACTCTTTTTAATTCGCCGCCTGACAAATTTTTACAAAAATCATTTTCCAAGTTCAATATACCGAGCATATCTAGGAGCATCCTAGCTCTTTCGATTCCATCTCCCTCACGTTTTTTAAAAAAGTAAGTAAGTCTTACATTGTCAAGGACATTCAAGGTCGGTAAAGTTCCAAGTGATTGAGGAACATAACCAATAAATTCATTCCTGTATCCACTTTTTTCTTCATCGTCCATATTAGAAAGATTTTTTCCTTCTACAAAGATTTCTCCTGATGTGGGCTCAATGATCGCAGATAAAAGAGTAAGGAGTGTTGATTTACCACTCCCACTTTTACCAATGATATTTATAAAATCTTTTTCGCTAACATCAAAACTTACGTTATCGATTGCGAAAAAATCTCTCTCCCCACGTCTAAATGATTTGGATAGATTATTTACATTGATTAGATTCATTGCAAGACCTATTTAAAATTGCAGCAACAACGCTAATAACAATATAAAGTCCGACTAAAATATAAATCATAGGCATAGTTTTTGCTCTACAAGCCATTTCAGCATTCATACAGCCACCAATTAATTTTGCAGGCAATAAAATTGCATAAATTCCGATTACTACATTGGAGATAGCTAGTGTAAAGAACATTTGTTTCTTAGAGCAAATAAGTGTATAAATAAGACCTAGAACAGTCATAACACCACCAATACCTTTAATTGCTTGTCCCATCCAGTGGCACTTCATAAACTTTCCATCTGCCATTGCAGGACATACTGGAGCAAGTGTTCCTGGTGTTAAGAAAACTAAAACACCTAATATTATAAATAGAATTCCAATAATTTTATTTTTGTTCATATTAACCTCCTGAACTTTTATATTAATTTTATTTTGCATCCTTTAATGCATCAATTACAGCTTCTTTGAAAGATTTGAATGTAACAGTTGCACCAGCGATAGCCTCTACATCTTCGATCTTACCTTTTTCAATTAAAAGCTTTGGATACTCTTTAGAATTTTTAACTGCTTCTTGAGCAATCTTATAAAGACCTGGATTAGTAGCGCCTTCTTTGGCCTTTCCATAATTTTCGTCTTTTTCACTTCCGTCAGCAAGTAAGTTTTGTAAACTTGCGTCAACAATTTTTCCGTCCTTGATAGTGATATCTGTTGTTACCTTACCGCCCCATTCATCAACTTGGCTTTCACCGTGGTAAGTGCCGTCTTTGTATGCATCAGCGCATGAAGCATCTGTGCAAGCATCGTCAGTCTTCTTGGCGCAAGCTGTCAATAGTAAGCTTACAGCCAACAATAATAATAAAATCTTTTTCATATTAAACCTCCAGAATTGGTCTTTGTCTTTTTTGTTTTTCTTCTCTAGCAATTCTTCCGTGCTCAAGGAAGACAATTCTTTCTGCTTCCACACCAACCTCTTGGTCGTGAGTAACAACTACAATTGTAGATCCATTGTTATGGAGTCTCTCTAAAATATCCAATACTAGCATTTCATTCTTTTCATCAAGATTTCCCGTTGGCTCGTCTGCTAAGATGAGTGAAGGGTGGTTGATAAGAGCGCGTGCAATACAAACACGTTGTTGCTCTCCACCTGAAAGCTGATTTGGTAAATGGTTGTGCCTATCTTTTAATCCAACGCTTTCAAGTGCTTGCAAGGCTTCTTCCTTGTCTACCATTGAGTGATAGTATTGCGCCATCATAACGTTTTCTAAAGCAGTTAAATAGTTTACCAAGTGGAACTGTTGAAAAATAAGACCAATCTTATCTCTTCTAATTTCTGTTAATTCCTTTTGATTCAATTTAGAAATATCAATTCCTTCAAGTAAAACTTCGCCTATAGAAGGCTTGTCCATGCAACCGATGATGTTCATCATTGTCGTTTTACCACTACCTGATGGACCCATGATTGAAACCCATTCGCCTTTTTCTACGTTTAAGTTTACTTTATCGAGCGCTTTTAAATCGCCGTATATCTTTGAGATATCTTTTAATTCTAATATGTTCATTATTCCCCCCTCAATACAAGTGCTGGATCAACTGCAGTCGCAGTTTTAACTGGTATAATGCAAGCTACAATCGTAATTACTATTGATGTAATGATTGTAATTGGAACTAGGGCCCATAAGAAATTTACACTTCTTGCGAAAACTCGTCTTGAAACTTCACTTGCAAATAAATATCCAAGTAAAGAACCAAGAGCTCCGCCCATTAGTCCAAGTAAAAATCCTTCGCCCAAGAAATCATAAATGATTGATTTATTGTGTGCACCCAAGGCTTTTTTAAGGCCAATCTCTTTTCTTCTCTCTGCAACAACAGCCATCATGGTTGTGCTAACGCAAATCATCGTAATAAATAAAACAATAATTGTAACTATCCACACAAGAGCTTGAAGCTTTTCAAGTACCACGCCTTGTGATTCTGTAACTCTTTTAACAAGTCTTGCGCTGACAGTAGCATCAATTTTATTTATATTATCTGCAATTACTTGTAGCTCTTCACTGTTTGCATCGATTGAACATTCAATGATATTGATATTCAAATCGCCCATGATAGATCTAATATCTTCAATAGACATAAATATCAAATCTTCTTCTTTACCACCAGTCGTTACAATCGAAGCTACCTTGAAGTCGCTGTCTCTCATTTCTTGCGAATTTTCTTTTGGAGTGCTCAGTACGAAAGGATCACCGATTTTTAAGCCAAGTTTTTTTGAAATTTCGTGACCAATCATAACAGTCCTTTTTTCGCTTGGCCATTCACCATCGACTAGCCAGAAGGGGCTGTTCTTTTTTAAGCCATCAAAATTTGTAGCCGCTATTACAAAAGGCTGCTCATTAATTTTTGCATTCTGATAAATGTAAGGAGCAATTCCCACTAGTTTATCTCCTGCAAGTTTTTTAATTTCTTCAATATGATTATCGCCAATCTTATCGTCTTGAGACTTTGGAATAACAATCATATTTGCCCCGTAACTTCTAAATTCCTTGCCCAATTGTCTTGGAATGTCATAGTAGATTGTAACAAGACCCGATAGAATCGTTGCACCCATGGCAATTGCAAGAAGGGCTGTAAGCATACGAGCTTTTCTTCTTGCTATCGATGATTCAACCATCTTCCAAAAGAATTGTATATTTTTTCTTTTAGCCTTTTCCATGAAGCACCTCCGTTGGATTAAGTTTTAGCAAATATCTAATGGCTGGAATCGAGCCCAAAACAATTACAAGCAAAATCAAAATAATTACGATAGGTATTACCATTGGTGTTGGAGGAATTCCAGATCCAAAAACTGTTATACCGATTATTTGAGTAAGACCAAGTCCTATGAAGTAACCAACAGTTCCACCCATAATACCCGTGCTAATATTTTCAACTAAAATTCTTGTAATAATTCTTGTGTTATTTGCGCCAATTGCTTTTTGAAGTCCAATTTCAGCACGTCTTTCCATAACAGATGCTGTTACTAGGTTTGATATCGCAAGTGCTGAACCAATTAAGCTAAGAGCTGTGATTAAAACCATTAATAAAGTTGTCTTATTTAAAATATCGCCTTCGCTTTCCGCAACCTGCCTAATAGGTTTTGCGATTGAATCAGTCATAACTTCTTGAATTTGATAGCAAATCGCACTTACATATGCTGTACAATACCAAACCTCCCACTCCTTGATTGTAAGAGACTTTGGATTTCTTGCAGCTTTTCTTGCTAAGTCGTTGTCAGGAGTTGTTAGTGCAGAAACTTCAACACGAGAAACTACATTTGATACTCCATCTAATTCTTGAGCAGCTTTTAATGGAAGATAAATGTGCGAATCTTCATCACTACCTGAATCAAAAATGCCTGCAATCGTAAATTCTTTTGTTGTAGAAGAACCTACGACTTTAATTTTATCACCAAGCTTATAATTGTGTCTTAGAGCAAATACAGTGCCAACCATGGCCTTATCTGTATCTTTGTCTTCAATCCATTCACCTTCGATATTCCACCAAGTTTTTAATTTTCTCATACCTGTGTCAATGGCCTCGCCAGTTGGAAGGTCCATATGATTATAAAACCATGTACCAACAACTCTCGTAGTTTCTCCATCGACTTTTGCATTGATATTTAAATATGGTGTGTAATCAACGATATTGAAAGACCAGAAGATGGTTTTTATCAAGCCAAGTTCATCTTCTTTCAAATAATTTTTCTGACTATCCTCACCGATTCCATAAATATCATCAAGCATGGAAGATTCTTTTGGAACAACGTTTATATTCGCCCCATAAGCTTTCAATTCTCTATTGACCTTGTCACCAATGCCAAGCATAGTGTTAAGCATGCCGGTTGAAAGACAAGTGCCAAGCATTACTACAAATGCAATCAAGACCATTTTTTTCTTTTGCCTAAAGATTGCACCCCTAATCATTCTAAAAAACATAAGTCACCTACTTAAATACAAAGCTATTGGCATCAAGATCTTGCGTGCTGATTTTTATTTTTTCATCATGAACAATGTATGGTATAGGGATTGGATTGCATCCGCCCTTAAAACCAATCGTACCACGATTCATAATAACATCGCACAATTTGCAAATAACATCATTGCCACGCTCATAATAACCGGATGGTCCGCAAATTTCACAAGCATCAAGTACAACACCATAGGAACCTTGAGACTTTTTAATTAAGAAAAATCTCATGTGAACTCCATCAGATGCCGTGTATTGATAGCGGTGAAGTTTCATATCTTCAAGTTCTGATAGCGGAACAACAATCATATCATTTTCAATTACATATTCTTCTGGTTCAGAAAGTGCAATATCACGACCCGAATATGCCCTTAGATAAGTTAAACTAAAAACATTAATTACAATTAAAATCAAGAAAAATTTTGCCAGATTTCTGTTGCATCTCATATGGTATTTCTTTTTTCTTAATTCTGCAGGATTTTTAAAAGTTTCCTTAACTTTCATATTATTTGAATATAAAATTATTGGTAGGATAATTGAAAAAATCATTAGAATAAACCCAATGTAGTGTGCGTGGTTTATTACCCAAGCAATTGCGCTAAATAATTTTGCATTTCTTGGTAAGAAGCCAACTGCGTATAGTCTTTGAAGGACAATAAAAATTTGATTTATTCCCCAAATTAAAAATGAGATCATTAAAATTTTATCCCTATATGTCTTGCCAACTCGTCTGATGATTTTAAAAATTGCAATACTAGATAAAAGCATAAGAACAATTGCAAATACATAACCAATGATTCTATATAAAACCATGGTGGAAACAGCAGATTCTCCATAGTAAACAAAATTGTTTAGCTGGACAAAGATAGCCGGCATATAATAGAAAAATGACGCTATTATATACAAAGACAAAAAACAAACAAAAATATTTTTATAAATACTGGATTTTTCTTTAAAAAAATAAAAGATGATAATTCCAATAAAAGCAACTACTATTGGTACCATTGACCAAAATGACAAAGAGCTCCTGTTGACAAAATTTGGAATTTCTCTAATTACTGAAGAGATAATTGCCGCAAGAGTGCCCACAAAGACTGTACCAAAAATAATTTTATATTTGTTTTTGAAGTTTTCTGTACTTAGATATCCAAGCGCCAAGCCCATTATTAACGAGAATCCTACTCCCGCCTCCATTACTTTAATAAATATCTTTAACATAATTCCTCCTATGTACAAGGTGGAAATGGCTTAAAGCCATTTCCAATATTTTTTACCACTTTGGACCTGTCCATTCAAATTCTGGCCATTCAATAACGATTGGCTCTGTCCAGAATCTTCCTGTTACACCTGTTTCTTTATCAACATGTAGAAGGTAGTCGTTTCCTGGAGCAGAAATTTCAAACTTAACGTCGTATGTTCCAAGACCTTCTTCAAATTTTATATTTGCACCATAGTGTGGACCGTCTGATGCGTTCATTGGCATGAAAGCAATTTCTTGAACCTTGTCTGAACCCTTCTTTTGGATATAAGCTTTAACATTTAGCCAAGGAACAAAGTCGCCTGCGCCGTATCCAAGAGTTGTGCCTTCTTCTGTTGCTGAAATGTCAGCTTCGATATGGCAGTCAGCTTCTTCTTTTGATAATGAGTTACCTGCTGGTTCCATATCTACTGGTTGGAAATAAACACCAGCAACTGCTAGAGGGCCTGATTCTTGTTCGTCACCAATTGGGAATTCGTCGAATCCTGCGTCTTCACCAGGAGCTGCAACGTCTTTTTTGTCTTCATCTTTTGTGTCTTCAGTTTTTGTGTCTTCAGTTTTTGTGTCTTCATCTTTTTTGTCTTCAACTTTAGCTGTATTTTCTTCAGCTGGTTTTGGTGCTTTGTTGCATCCGTATGCTGCAATTGTCATAACTGCAAGCGCTAATGCTAATAATTTTTTTACTTTTGAACTCATAATAAACCTCCTATTAGTTCTTATTTGCATAATCTTTTTCAAGTTCTGCTCTTTTAATTTTGTTACGTTTAATTTGAACGATAACTGTTACAATAGTTATTACTATTAAGATAACTTGTGGCAATAGGGTTTCTACCCTATCATAAATTCCTAAGATGTCAATCGTAAATCCATTCATCCATGGAATTATTGTCCTGCCGATAATATCAGCTTCTTGAAGTTCGGCGACTCCTTTTCCCATGAATGAGATACAAAGTACAAACATCAAGATTGATGTAACTGTGAAGAATGGCTTTAATGGAAGCTTTACACTCATCTTAGTGATCAATACATACACAATTGCAAGTACTACGATTGCACATGCAAGGCCGCCCCACATATATGCAGGATTGTTTGAAATATTTTCTCTCATACCTTGGAAGAAAATAATCAATTCTGCGCCTTCACGGGCAACTGCCAAGAAAGAGCTGAATACTAAAGCCATAGCACTTCCCTTTGTAATTGAACTTTCAACTTTTGATTGGATGTAATGATTCCAAACTTCCACTTCAGATTTTGATAGCATCCAGTTTGATACATAGAATAAAACAATAACAGCCAAAAACATTCCGCATCCTTCAAAAATCTCTTGGCTAACACCACTGCTGTCTTCGCCAAATTTTGCAGAAATTATATTGAAAATAATCGCAAGAATTATTGAAGCAACAATACCTAAAATTGCGCCGACATAGACGCCTTTTACGTATTTTAAATTGTTTGTCTTTACAAGATAAGCAATAAGGGCTGCAACGATTAGGATGGCTTCAAGACCTTCTCTTAAAGTAAGTCCTAAAACGCTAAAGAAAACGCCCCAGCCAGAACTGGTTTTACCTCTCATACCGTCAAGTGTCTTTGCATCTTCGTGTAGATATCTAATTAGTACTTCAACTTCATCTTTAACAACATCGATATCTTCATTTTGACGCATAGATTTTCTCGCCAAATAAAATTGGTTTTCAACGGTTGATCCACGCTTTCCAGAAATTGTTGTCATAACAATTTTTTCAAAGCCTAATTTTTCATAATATCTAAAATAAGCTTCGTTAATTTTGTCATAGCCTTCCTTGCCTGCATCTGGACCGCCTGCTTCATAAATTTTAAGAGCATCTCTTAAAACCACTTCCATGTCCTTACTTACATCTTCCCAGTCTTTGTATATTTTATCTACATTACCTGCAAAAACATTAGTTATGGACATCAAAAAAACTAGTGCTGTCACCAATATTATGCTTAGTTTTTTCATAGTTCCTCCTTTCGAAAATATTTGGCAAGTATATTCGCCATTAAATAAACCTTCTCAGCCAATATATCATTAGCTTTAGCTAACTTTCATTAGCTATAGCTAATTATACTATTTAAACAATTTAAAGTCAATACCTTTTTAAATATATATATAAATATTTTTTTATATCATTACACTTGTATTTGCAATAAAAAAGTGAGCATTGTCTGCCCACTTAATTATAATAATTTTTTTCTAATTGTTGATGATAAGTAATCAAAAAATATTATCATCACCGAGCTCACTAGTAGTAGTGAGCCAACTCTGTTCCAGTTTCGCCACGCTATGTTCATAGAAAGCAGTGTACCAATACCTCCTGCACCGATAAGGCCGAGTACAGATGAGTTTCTAATGTTGGACTCGAGTCTATATAGTACGAAGCCTAAGAAGCTTCGGTATGTCTTTGGATATATGAGCTTTGCATACATGGTAAATGGGCTTAGTCCAAGTGCCTTCATAGACATGATGGAATCAGCTGCTATGTCCTCGATGTATTCAAAGTAGAGCTTACTAAGCATGCCTGATGTGTATACTGTAAGCGCTAGTGCACCTGCAAAGGGTCCTGGTCCTAGTCCTCTGAAGAAGATGATCGCTGTGATGATGGCTGGGAAGGTTCTGATTACATTGATGATGAGCTTGAATAAGACTGAGACCTTCTTCGAAGGGGCGATGTTCGCTGCTGTAAATGCTGTGAATATAAATGATATAATTGCCCCCATAAGCGAAGCAAAGACAGCGATGGCTACTGACTCAAGTGCTGCTGGCACGGCTCTTGATAGATAGGCAAGGTCAGGTGTAAGTATCTTTGATATAATTACGCCTCCTTGCTTAAGGCCAAGTACAAAGCGCTCGTATGTGATATTGATAGTAAGTCTTAGCACAAGAAATAAAGCAAGCATGAAGAGTATAAAGAAAAGCGTCTTTAATCTCTTGCTTCTTCTGTATGAGCTAAGATCATTTATCTTTATCGGCACCTTGATCTCTATCTCTCTTAGCTTTTGACTCACAAGGTCTATAACGAAGATTAATATCAATAGCATAAAGATGATTGACGAGACTCTGTCGTAGTTCATATGGTTTAACTCGAGCCACAGTCTTTGGCCAATACCACCTGCGCCAACAAGACCAAGTATAGACGCGCTTCTGATATTACTCTCTAAGCATAGTAAAAATGTCGAGACTATAAACTTTCTCATCTTAGTTAATATTATCTTGTAATAAATTTTGCCTTTAGCTATGCCAAGCGACCTGTAGAAGTCGAAGTCATTCCTATTCATGGCCTCTATGTATTCTTTGATAAGTTTAGTAGACATAAAAAATGAAATTATGCTAAGTGCTAATAAGCCTGAGAAGCGGCCAGCCGAGAAGAAGCTCACAAGTAGAGCCGCCCATATAAGTGATGGCAGAGTTCTAAATACAGAAAAGACTGCGCTTAATACTTTGGATACTAGCTCTGAGGGACTCGTATTGTATGGCAGGAAGAATGTTATAAGACAAGCCATGAAGACTCCCAAGGCTGATGATGCAAAAGCCATAAGGAAGGTTTCGAAGACTAGATCCATAACCGAGATGATGTATTGAAAGTCGAGTGTAAACATCCTTCTTACTAAGTCGAACATATCTGGCAGTCCACGCAAAAAAGAGCTTAAGGACACTTGTGATCCTAAGCCTGAAGCTATTAGCAGCGTTAAAAATGCAAGTGCTGCTAGTATATTCTTCCTTCTTTTCTTAGATAAATAAGTCTTTAACTCTGTCATAATCTAGTTCACTTACGCTCCTGTCGAAATAAACTCTGTGATCTTTTATGGCAATCACTCTCTTCGCATACTCAAGCGATAAATCAAGGTCGTGCATGCTTATGACGATGATCTTCTTGTAATCATTATTAAGCATTTTAAAAATGTCCATGATGGACCTTTTTGTCTCTATATCAAGAGACGATATAGGCTCATCTGCTAAGATAAGGTCTGACTTTTGAAAAAGCGCCCTTGCTATGGCAACCCTTTGCTTTTGTCCACCTGAGAGATCTTTTGCAAGTGCATAAGTCTTCTCTTTCAATCCAACCATCTCTATGGCTTTGAGTGCACTATCATACTCCTCGTCTGTGTACTTTGACAGCATCGCCTCAAAGAACTTTTTCTCTCCAAGACGTGCTAGTAAAACATTATCAAGGACAGAAATGTTTTCTATGATGCTCGTATCTTGAAAGATGAAGGCAATGTTTCTTCTAAGCTTTCTTAAATCTTTTGCGCCAAGACTATGAACATCTTCGCCCTTGTATATAACGCTACCTTTGCTAAGTGGGTTAAGAGCGTTTATCGCCTTTAATAGTGTTGACTTACCCGCACCAGATGGACCTATAAGCGCGACAAAGTCGCCTCCCTCTACATCGAAGGAGACGTCCTTAATCGCGTCTATATTCTTTTCATACTGTACAGATATATCTTTTACTTCTAATATCATTTATCTAAATCAACGTTCATAATCTTAGCAGTGTCGATAACGTTTTGGAAGTCATCGTTTGTTGCTTCAACAAAGCCTGTTAAGTTGAATATCTTTTCACAAGCTTCTTTACCTTCACCGCTTGATAAATCATTTTGGAAAACATCTTTTATCTTTTTCTTCATATCATCTGAAAGGTCCTTGCTAGCTGCAACGCATACATATGGGATCTTGTCTGTATACTCTAAAACTTCTAATCCATCAAGACCCTCAAAGTCCTTCATAAGCTTCTTTTCTGCGCCTTCATATGTCGCGCACACATCAACGTCGCCATTTAAAAGCATTTGTACTGCCTTATCATGGCCGCCTGCAAACATATATTCAAGGTCCTTTTCAAGATCAAGGCCGCCTTTAACTATCATAGCTCCTGGATAGATGTAGCCTGATGCACTCTCTGGATCTACGAAGGCAATCTTCTTACCCTTAAGTGCTGCGTAGCCGTCCTTTTCATAAGCTTCTTTGATGCCAGAATCTTTTCTTACTAATAATTCACTTCTGTAGTAATTCTTGCCGTCCTTATTAAGTGCTGATAAAAGTACTTGTGCTCCACCATTTTTATTCGCTAGTACATAGGCAAATGGCGGTATGATTGCAAAATCAACTTTACCCGAACCAAGTGCTTCAACTACACCAACATAGTTTGTTGATGTAAACATTGATACCTTTGTTCCAAGCTTGTCTGTAAGTATTTTTGTCAATGGTTCCGTCATATCTTCAAGCTTGTCTTGATCAACAAGTGGCACGAAGCCTAGTTTAAGTTCGTCTTTTTCCTTTGGCTTACAAGCAACTAGTCCCATAAGCATAGATAAAATAAGTAAAGTTAAAATAATTTTTTTCATAATGTCCTCCTAAATTTCTGTAAAATCTCTAATAATGATGTCGCTATATTTAGAAATATGTGACAAGTAGTCCTCGTTATCAAGCACTCCAACCGTTATAAAGCCTGCCTTCTTCGCAGTCTTTAAGTTCTTGGGTAGGTCCTCGAAGACTAGTGTGTTTTGCGGCATAATATTGTATTTGGCAATGCACTTTAGGTATATAATTGGTGACGACTTATCCGAACCGACTTCGGATAGTGTCACTATGTCATCGAAAAGTGTATCCATATCAAACTTTTTTAATGTACTTGTGAAGATGTCCTTCTCATTAGCTGTGGCGATAGATGTCTTGACCCCTCTCGCCTTTAATTTCTTTAAATAATCAATGATGCCCTTCTTTGGTACAACATCGTTTTCAAACTCTTCCTTTGCTAAGCGAGTCCACTCTCTAACGACTTCTTCTGGCGTCATACTAAGTGCGTAGCGCTCTATAGTATACTTCGCAGAGTCTACTAGAGTCTTGTGCAAGATATTATCAAAGTAGTCATCTGTTAAGAAAAGCGAGTGCCTTGCAAAAAATTTTAAGTCTACGTTCTTCCAAACGTCCATCGAGTCAAAGACAGTTCCATCTAGGTCAAATATGGCTGCCTCAAAGTCCTTAAGTCTCATCTTTCACTATATCCTTAATGTAGTTTAAAACATCTCCCTTTATATCGCTTCTAAGTGCAAAGTCAAGGTTCGCCTTTATGAAGCCAAGCTTGCTGCCAAGGTCGTACCTTTGTCCTTCGAAGGCATAAGCATATATATCGTCTTGTTTTAATAGCATGTCGATGGCGTCAGTTAATTGTATCTCGCCATTCTTACCGGGTTTTGTCTTCTTAAGCAAGCTAAAGATATCGTTCTTCAAAATGTATCTACCAAGAACTGCTATATTCGACGGTGCCTTGTCAATGTCTGGCTTCTCAACTATGGACTTAACCTTGTATAGTCTCTCGTTCACTTTTTCGTCGTAAGCGATGATGCCATACTTCGAAGTGTCTTCTTTAGCAACGTAGCCGACTCCCAAGATGGATTTGCCTCTCTCATTATATGCGTTCATCAGCTGCTTTAAGCAAGGCTCCTTTGAATAAACGATGTCGTCTCCTAAAAGCACTGCTACATCTTCCCCGCCGGCAAAGCTCTCCGCACATAGTATAGCATGTCCTAGTCCAAGCGGCTCCTTCTGCCTAATGTAGTATATGTTCACCATGTCTGAAATCTTCCTAATCTCCTTAAGCATCTCAATCTTTCCCGACTCCTCAAGAGACTTCTCAAGTTCAATGTTTCTGTCGAAATGGTCTTCTATGCTGTTTTTATTTCTGCCTGTTATAATCAATATATCACTTATACCTGAGTCGTATGCCTCTTCAACTATGTATTGAAGTGTCGGCTTATCGAAGATTGGTATCATCTCCTTCGGCGATGCTTTAGTCTGAGGAAGCATCCTCGTGCCTAAGCCCGCCGCAGGTATTATTGCTTTTCTAATCATATGTCCTCCTACTCTACTGTTACGCTCTTTGCAAGGTTTCTAGGTTTGTCAATGTCGCGGTCCAAAACCATCGCTGTATAATAACTCATAAGTTGGCCAAAAAGAACACTGTATATTGGCGTGAATATAGTAAAGGTTCTCTTTAGAGTAACTATGCTCTCGCCTTCAGATTGATTTGTCACAAGTATAGTCTCAGCGCCTCTCGCCATTAATTCTTCCATAGTAGTTCTTGTCTTTTCGAAAATTTGTCCTTCGTTTGCAAAGGCTATGGCTGATGAGTTCTCGTCTATAAGTGCAATGCTGCCATGCTTTAACTCGCCTGCTTTAAAAGCTATTGAGTTGATGTAGCTAATCTCCTTAAGCTTTAAAGAAACTTCAAGAGCTGCTATATAGTCAAGATCACGACCAATGAAGAAAATCTTCTCCTTATTTTTGATCTTAGAAGCGACTTCCTTAGCGATAGGCTCAAGCCTTGTAATCTCTGAGTCCATCTCTTTAGATATTTTGATAAGCTCATCAATGATTTGGCTGTACATGCCGCAGTCATAACCAGCAAGGCCATCTCTAAAGTATATGCCTAGTAAATAGATGCAAAGTATCTGCATCATAAAGGCCTTAGTCGATGCGACTGAGATCTCTGGTCCAGCAAAGATGTGCACCTTGTAGTCGGCGATTCTATCAAGTGATGAATTAATTACATTTGTTATCGCTAGAACTGTTGCTCCGCTTGCCTTTGCTTCCTTCACAAGACCCATAACGTCAGCTGTCTCGCCTGATTGGCTGATTGCTATAAGTAGAGTCTTCTTTCCTATGAAGTTGTATGAGTACCTTAGCTCGCTTGCAGTCTCTGCTATAAGAGGTCTTTCTAAGAACCTTTCAAGGTAGTTCTTAGCAAGTAGACTCGCATGATATGCAGTACCGCAACCTGTTACGTAGATATTGTCAAAGTCATTTAGATTAAGTCCATCTAGCTCGTCGAAGTAAACCTTACCGTCACGTATGTGTCTATCAAGTAGCTCCTTAAACTTCTTTGGCTCTTCGTGTATTTCCTTAAGCATAAAGTGCTCGTAGCCATCTTTTTGAGTTTCTTCTATATTAATATTAGATTTTTGCGCTTCTCTGTGAACTTCATTACCGCCATTGTATATCTTGATGCCATCAGAGTTTATAACACCCATATCGCCATCTTCAAAGTAGATGATCTCATCACTTAACTCGATTGCAGCAGAGATGTCGCTTGCAAATAGGTATTCGTCATTCTTAACACTCACTAGCAAAGGGCAGCCATTCTTTGCAAAGTATAGATTCTTTGTCTTCTTATCTAAAACGAGTATGGCATAGCTGCCTTTAACAGCTTCAAGCGCTTCAATAAAACTAGCAAGGTCATGATTCTTCATATTTCTTGCGATGTACTCGATAAGAACTTCTGTGTCGGTTTCTCCTTTTGGAGTGAAATCTGGCATTAAATTCTTTAGCTCAAGATAGTTCTCTATAACACCATTATGAACTATGGCATACGTTTCGCTTGTGTCTATATGAGGGTGAGCATTCGTTTCACTCACTGCTCCATGCGTTGCCCATCTCGTATGAGCGATGGCTATGTCAGAATCTTCCTTAGGACACGCCTTGTCAAGCTCCTTTATCCTGCCAACTCTCTTATACACCTTAAGAAACCCATCTTTAATGAATGCCACGCCTGACGAATCGTAGCCTCTGTACTCAAGACTATATAAACCGCTTATCGCATGCTTGATAGCATCCTTCTTGCCATAGTATCCAACTATACCACACATATTATCTTCCTTTCAATACTCTTTATATCATAAACAAATTATATCTGATGCGTAAGAAACTTACGCAAAACATCTATACTAATTATAACATATATTTAATAGCTTTGTAGTAAATTTTTTATAAAAGAAAAGTGGTGAGCTTAGTCACCACTTCTTACGTATATATTAAAATGCTGGATATATCTCTCCGTTATACTTCTCTTCGATAAACTTCTTGCAAGCGTCTGATTGGAAAACTTTAATTAGCTTTTTAAACTTATCTTTTGTTTCGTCTCCTTTTCTAACTGCAATGATGTTTGCGTATGGACTGTCCTTATCTTCAAGAGCGATAGCATCCTTTGATGGATTAAGTCCTGCGCCAAGAGCGAAGTTTGTATTTATAGCTGCAAGTGCTGCATCCTTATAAACATTTGGAATGTTTGCTGCTTCTACTGGAGTGAACTTTAAGTTCTTTACGTTTTGATCAATGTCCTTCTCAGTTAAGTCTTCTTTAGTATCATCTTTAAGTGTGATTAGACCATTCTTCTCAAGAAGTAATAGAGCTCTGCGTCCGTTTGATGGGTCGCTTGGAATTAAAACTTCGTCTCCTTCTTTTAACTCGTCTAGTGATTTGATCTTGTCTGAGTATAAGCCCATTGGTTCGATGTGTACTGAGCCAAGGTTCTCTAAGTTAAGTCCTCTTTCTCTAGCAAAGTTTACTAGGTATGGAATGTGTTGGAAGAAGTTTGCGTCAATGTCGCCTTGATCAAGAGCTAGGTTTGGTTGAACGTAGTCATCAAATACCTTTACTTCAACGTCAAGGCCTTCCTTTGCGAATTCATCTTTAAGTGCTTCAGTAATTTCTGCGTGAGGTACTGGTGACACACCTATGATAATCTTGTTATCATCGTCTGTCTTTGTTTCTGTCTTTGTTTCAGAACCTGTCTCTGCCTTATCTTTATTTGTGTTTCCTGTAGAGTTCTTGCAAGCTACAAGAGTTGTTAATAATGTTAATGCTAATAGTAATGTAAATATTTTTTTCATTTTATTCTCTCCTTAAATTTATTTTTTGTTTGTAATTTTATAAATTGTGTTTCCTGTGAATTGTACAATTTGTACTATGACAACTATAAGTGCGACCGATATCCAAAGTATGTCAAGTTGATTTCTTTGATAGCCGTATCTGATGGCGATGTCGCCAAGACCGCCTCCACCAAGTGCTCCAGCCATTGCTGAGTAGCCAACTAAGTTAATGATGGTAGTCGTTACACCAAGTATAGCTGCTGGTACTGTCTCTTTTAAAAGCACCTTGACTATCTCAAAGTTGCTTGCGCCCATTGATTTGGCTGCTTCTATAACTCCTGAGTCTACTTCTAAGAAGTAGCCTTCATATAGTCTTGCGATGAAGGGCGCTGCAGCAAATGTTAGTGGTACAAGCGCCGCTTCAGTACCTATAGCCTTACCAATTATAATTCTTGATAGTGGCGCTAAGACTATGATTAGTATAATGGCTGGCATACTTCTAAAAATATTGATTAAGCCATTGGTTATAGTGTATATAAATTTATTCTCTCTAAGTCCCTTAGGTCTAGTTATAAAACTTAGTATGCCCCAAGGTAGCCCTATAATCAAAGCGATGAGTGCTGGAACTAAAATCATGATTATAGTTTCAGGAAGTGCTGGTAAAACTATGTCCATTATCTCCTTGAATCTCATGCTATCACCTCCGATACCTCTGCACAGTTATCTTTAAGATACTTAATAAGCTTTGCTTTCTCATCTTCTGAGCCGCGAAGCTCGATAACCATGTAGCCAAGCTCTTCGTCTAAGACGTTACTGATGTTACCGTCTATGATGTTTATGTCAACGTCAAAGGTCTTCATTGCGTTACTTAATACAGGAGTCTTAACTGTGTCCTTCGAGTAAGAAAGTCTGATTAGCGTTCCACTGAAAGCACTGTAATCAAGCTCTATATCAGGAGCTGCCTTCTTGATAAAGCTTTGTGCAAGCTTTGTCTTTGGGTTTTTGAAAAGCTCTGTAGTAGTGTTTTCTTCTATAATTCTTCCATTTTCCATAAGAGCAATTTTGTTCGAAGCATCCTTTGCCGCTTCCATTTGATGAGTTATCATTATGGTAGTCGTATCAAAGTCATCTCTTGCTCTTTTGTATAAATCTATGACCATCCTAGTACTTTCTGGATCAAGTGCACTTGTCGCTTCGTCTGAAAGTATGATCTCAGGCTTAGATACAAGGGCTCTTGCTATGGCAACTCTTTGTCTTTGTCCGCCAGATAATTCGCTTGGATATGCCTTCTCTTTATTAAGTAGGCCAACATAATCAAGAAATTTTCTCGCTTCAGCCTTTTTGTCTCCCTTAAAACCATTTAAGCTTAATGGGAATAACACATTGTCTAGAACTGTGTATTGACTGAAAAGGTTGAAAGTTTGAAAGATGAAAGCGATTCTCTTTCTTAAAGCTAAGAGCTCTTTTTGCTTTAAATTAAAGATGTTCACTCCGTCTATGATTACTTCTCCTCCGTCAGCTTCCTCAAGTCTGTTGAGTAGTCTAACAAGAGTCGACTTGCCTGCACCAGATAAACCTATGATGGCTAAGATGTCTTTCTTTTCTGCTTTGAAACTTACATTGTCAACAGCATTAAATTCTTTGCCATCTACCTTGTAAGTCTTAATTAAATTTTTTGCTTCTATCATAAGCTCCTCCTTTCTTGGATAAATCCAATAAAAAAAACCCTTTACCAAAAGATAAAGAGTAAAGTGTATCGTCATCTCTCGGTAATACCGCTGGAATTGGCACCTTGATTAAACAGGTTGCCGGGCTTCATAGGGCCAGTCCCTCCGCCTCTCTGGATGAATTATATTGTGTTTAGATTATACATGTCCTTTTATATTAAATATGTGATTTGAATCACAAATATAGATTTTTTTATAAAAAAGTGTATCTTTTTATAAATTTTCTTTATAAATATAGTACAAGCGAGACAATGTAATGCCCCGCTTAATTTTAATTAATCTACTATGTTTATGGTGATGCTGCCACTCTTATAATCACATAGCTTAGCAAGTTCATCACTTAGAACTATAGTAATTGTGTCGCCAACTTTTAAGTCTTTAAATGTAATTAACACCTTTTCTACATAATGATATCTAAGAAACATTATATTATATATAGCCTTTGTTTTTATTTCAAAAAGATTTTCAGAATCAAGATATGGAAGCCTCCTTTTAAATGTAAGCGAATAGTCTCTTACTAACTCTGGGTCAACGTTATCATATGATAAATTAACACTGAAAGTATTATTTTCAAGTTCATTAATAGATAGCACCTCTTCTTCACTGAGTGGAGCATCATTCATCGAAAATACTGGATTAATTGTAGCGGCCACTATTTTATTTTTTAAATCATCATCAGCTTTTTCGTTCATATTACTAAGTATACCTTTATAAAAATCAAGCATTTTTTTATTCGTATATGCTTTAATGTCTAAATCTATAATTTTTTTATTAAGCTTCTTATTTTCTTTTTCTAGTTCACTTATTCTTGTCTCTTCAGTCATTTCATTCTTAGTTTCAATATCATTTTTGCTTTCTTTCTTTGTATTTGTGCAGCCAAAACTCATTAGTAAACAAAGCACTAAGAGAAATAAAGCTATCTTCTTATTCATACTACCATCTCCTTATAAGTATTATATCACAAATACAATTTTTTACAAAAAAACTACGCTCATATACACAAGCGTAGTTAATCTTTATCTTATTATCATTTCTTCTCTCTTTGGTCCTGTAGAAATGTATTTGAATTTCTTACCAAGTTTTTCTTCGATGAACTCGATGTAGTCCCTTGCTTCTTTTGGAAGTTCTTCGTACTTTGTTATGCCTCTTATGTCGCTCTTCCAGCCCTTAAGTCTTTCCAAAACAGGTTTTGCTTTCTTAAGCTTGGATGTGTTAGGAAATTCATCTGTGATCTCGCCATCGATGTCGTAGCTAACGCAAACTGGTATTTCATCTAAGTAGCTAAGTGCGTCTACGACCATGAAGGCAATATCTGTTGCGCCTTGCATTTCGATGCCGTACTTTGTTGCGACTACGTCGAACCAGCCAACTCTTCTTGGTCTACCTGTTGTTGCGCCGAACTCACCTTTGTCACCGCCATGAGTCCTCAATTGATTTGCTTCTTCATCAAAGATTTCGCTAACGAACTCGCCTGCGCCTACTGCTGATGAGTATGCCTTTGTCACTGCGATGATGTTTTTAATTTCATATGGTGGCACTCCAGCTCCTATGGATGCGTAGCCAGCAAGTGTTGATGAGCTTGTTACCATTGGGTAGATGCCTTGATCAGTGTCCTTTAGTGTGCCAAGTTGACCTTCAAATAATATTTTCTTGCCATCTTTGATAGCTTTTCTAAGCATCTTGGATGTGTTCTTGACATAAGGCTTAATCATTTCGCCATATTCAAGAAGCGTCTTCAAAACATCTTCCTTCTTAAGCGGCTCTTTATGATAAAGCTCCTTAAGTATAGCGTTTTTGATTGGTAGTATCAAATCTAATTTTTCAGAAAGATATTCTTCGTCGTAAAGCTCATTCACTTCGAAGCCTATCTTTTGATATTTATCTGCGAATATATATGCAATACCTGACTTAGTAGAGCCAAAGGATGCCTTGCTAAGTCTTTCTTCTTCGTACTTATCAAAGTCTATATGATATGGCATAACTATTTGTGCTCTGTCGGATACATAAACTTTAGGCTCTTTAACGCCCGCATCAATTATTGACTTAAGCTCGTTAATGAAGAATGGTATATTTAATGCAACGCCATTGGCAAGTATATTGACAGTGTTTTCATTAAATACTCCTGATGGCAATAGATGAAGTGCAAATCTACCATAATTATTGATAATAGTGTGGCCAGCGTTGGCTCCACCTTGAAATCTAACAACATAATCTGCATTACATGCTAGCATATCGGTTACTTTACCCTTGCCTTCGTCACCCCAGTTAGCTCCTACTATAGCTGTAATCATATATACCTCCTAAACATTTAGTTCAACTTTGATACCGATGCTGTCCTTGTTCTCTTCAAGTATCGGGTCAATAGTTTCACTTACAAATTCTTCAACTTGTGAAGATGCTCTACCGCTAATCTTTGATGCAGCCTTTATCTCTTCTATGTCATCCATAGTCAAGTTAAAGTCTTTGTCTTCAGAAATTAGCTTTAATAAATTATTGTCCTTGCCCTCTTCTTTGATCCTCTTTTGTGCTTCTCTTGAGTGCACTCTGATCTTGTCATGAAGG
The DNA here is from genome assembly GCF_943169635.2 of Fenollaria sporofastidiosus. NCBI lineage: Bacteria > Bacillati > Bacillota > Clostridia > Eubacteriales > Fenollaria > Fenollaria sporofastidiosus. Next base: position 858,138 of record NZ_OW968186.1, on the reverse strand, counting down.
GCTTGTCTGTCGCCACCACGTTTAACGCACTCCATAAGTATGTTTTCTGTTATCATAAATGGAAGCTCTTCGTTTAAGTGCTTTTTGATAACATTTTCATAAACTATGAGTCCGTCGCTAACGTTGATGTATATATCTAGTACTCCATCAAGTGCTAGGAAAGCCTCGCTCACAGCTATCCTCTTGTTAGCTGAGTCATCAAGTGTTCTTTCGAACCATTGTGTTGCAGCAGTTATTTGCGGATTAAGTGAGTTTACTATGATGTAGCGTGAGATTGATGCGATTCTTTCTGCACGCATAGGATTTCTCTTATATGGCATAGCAGATGAACCGATTTGATTTTTCTCTAGTGGCTCTTCTATTTCTTTTAAATTTGCAAGTAGTCTTAAGTCGCCTGAGAACTTGTATGCACTTTGAGCGATTAGGCTAAGAACATTAAGTATCTTGGCGTCTATCTTCCTTGTATATGTTTGTCCGCTTATAGTTAAAACTTTGTCGAAACCAAGTTTTTTCACTATAAGTTCATCAACTTTCTTTACTTTTGCTTCGTCATTGTCAAAAAGTTCCATGAAAGAGGCTTGTGTGCCTGTAGTTCCTTTTGAACCAAGTAGCTTGTAGTCTAGTAATAACTTATCTAGCTCTTCTAGGTCCATGTAAAGGTCTTGAAGCCATAGACATGCTCTCTTGCCAACAGTTGTTGGTTGAGCTGCTTGGTAGTGAGTGTAGCCAAGCGTGTCAAGGTCTTTGTACTTCATGGCAAAGTCTCTAAGATTCTTCATAACTGTAAGAACTTTTTTCCTGATAAGCTTAAGAGCTTCATGCATAGTGATAAGGTCAGTGTTATCACCAACGTAGCAGCTAGTTGCTCCTAAGTGTATGATTGCCTTTGCCTTTGGCGCTTGAAGACCATAAGCGTAGACATGACTCATAACGTCGTGACGCACAAGCTTTTCTCTCTCTTTAGCGACTTCGATGTTAAGATTGTCCTTGTTTGCCTTCATTTCTTCGATAGCTTCATCTGATATGTCTAGACCCATCTCTTTTTCTGCTTCTGCAAGGGCTATCCACATCTTTCTCCATGTTTTAAATTTATATTCTTCTGAAAATATATACTGCATCTCTTTAGATGAGTATCTTTCTGAGAACGGCGATATATATTTATTATATTTGTCCATCTTCCACCTCTGTTGGATAATTACCAGTAAAGCAAGCGTTGCAATAGTCACACCTGCCACCTACAAGCTCCTTAAGGTCCTCAACCTTTAAGTAGCCAAGTGTGTCGCAGCCAATGTAGTCTCTAATCTCGTCTTGAGTGTATTTATAAGCTATTAGCTCTTTGTTTGTTGGAACATCAGTACCATAGAAGCACGGATGTAAGAATGGTGGCGAGGATATCCTAACATGAACTTCCTTTGCACCAAGTTCCTTAAGATCCTTGACAATGTTTTTCATAGTTGTGCCTCTAACGATGGAGTCGTCGACTAGAACTATCTTCTTACCTTTAACCTCGTCCTTAAGTATATTTAGCTTTATGGAAACTCCTGTCGATCTTTGATCTTGTGTAGGCTTAATAAATGTTCTGCCGACATAGTTGTTCTTGATGAAACTTATGGAGAATGGTATCTTAGACTCTTGTGCGTAACCATAAGCTGCTGGTGTGCCTGAGTCAGGAACGCCGACAACAACATCTGCATCAACTGGATATCTCTTGTGTAGCATCCTACCTGCGTTTAATCTTGCTTCATAAACGCTGATGCCATCTATAACTGAGTCGGGTCTTGCAAAGTAGATGTATTCAAAGATGCAGATGGATTTTTTAGCTTCGTATTTGTAGACAGATTTTATGCCATCTTCATTAATAACAACGACTTCGCCTGGCTCAACATCTCTTATGAACTTTGCTCCAACTGCGTCAAGAGCGCATGACTCGCTCGACACAAAGTATGTATCTTCTTTTTGACCTATGCAAAGTGGATGAAAACCGTTCGGGTCTCTTGCAGCTATAAGCTTTTGTGGACTTGCTATTGCAAGTGAATACGCACCAACTATCTTAGGCATAGCCTTTGCAACCGCCTCTTCAACAGATTTGGATTCAAGTCTAGCTCTTGCTATAAGATAAGGAATGATTTCAGAATCAGAAGTAGTTTGGAAGATGGCTCCTGTTTGTGAAAGTTCATCCTTTAGTGCTTTTTGATTGACAATATTGCCATTGTGCGCGATGGCTAAAGTGCCTTTCCAGTAGTTTATAACTAGTGGCTGCGCATTTGCAACATTGGAGTTACCGCTTGTTGAGTATCTAACGTGACCAACGCCAAGATTGCCGTTTAGCTTAGCTAGATTGTCCTTGTTGAAAACGTCATTAACAAGGCCCATGTTCTTATAAACTTCAACATTTTGCGCACCATAAGTGTCTGTTACAGCAATACCGCAAGACTCTTGGCCTCTGTGCTGTAACGCAAATAATCCGTAGTATATCAGAGTAGAGACGTCTTCGTGCTTAAGTGAATAAGCACCGAAAACGCCACACTCTTCATGCATTTTATCAAACATTACTTTTCTAGTCCAAGTCTTCTCATGACTTCGTGGTATGCATCTTCAACATTACCAAGGTCACGTCTGAACCTGTCTTTGTCAAGTTTTTCGTTAGTTTCGTAGTCCCATAGTCTCATTGTATCTGGACTGATTTCGTCAGCCAAGATGATCTTGCCGTCGTATCTACCAAACTCTAACTTGAAGTCAACTAGTCTTATGCCAACAGATTTGAAGTGCTTGCATAGGTATTCGTTAACCTTTCTAGCGTAGTCTTTTATAGTTTCTACTTCTTCTTTTGTTGCAAGACCAAGTGCTGTTGCATAATCATCGTTGATGAATGGGTCATCAAGTGGATCTGACTTGTATGAGAACTCAACTATTGGGTGAAGTAACTGTTTACCTTCTTCAACACCCATCCTCTTAGAGAAGCTACCTGCAGTTACGTTTCTAACTATAACTTCAAGTGGAACTATCTCAACAGCCTTAACTAGTGTGTCTCTGTCGTTTAATTCTTCGATGTATATAGTTGGTATGCCTTCCTTCTCTAATTTTTGGAAGAAGAAGTTGCTCATCTTGTTGTTGACTACCCCTTTGCCAACTATAGTACCTTTCTTCTTACCGTTGAATGCAGTAGCATCGTCCTTATAAGACAAAATAAACTTCTTAGGGTCATCAGTCTTGAAGACCTTCTTTGCCTTGCCTTCATATACTTGTTCTAACTTTTCCATGTCGTCATCCTCCTTAAAAATTACATTCTAATTATATCACTAAGAAAAACATTTTTCAATCATTATGAAATGTTTTTTTGCAAAAATATAAGGACTTAATCAATAAGTCCTTATATAATCTATTTACTTCTTTGTTATTTCTTTACTATCTGTAACAACCCATATATTTAACTTTTCTTTATTCACTTCAATTTCCTTTTGCTTCAAAGTCAATTCAAAATCTTTATCCTTATCAGCTAAGTTTATATTATAGATAATGGTATTGCCACTGTCTTTTTTATCTTTTACCTCAAATTTGCTATCTGAATATGTTTTAGCTAGATATTCATTAAGAACACCTTCACTGTCAAATAGATATGGTTTCTTTCCATCTTCCAATTCACTAATTAGCTCATCGTTAATAGCTGGATATAAAACTTCTTCATTATTTGTATTTTTATTATTAATCAATTTATATGCTGCAAAAATTATTACAATAATTAATATGGCATATATTATTTTTTTACTTTTACTCATTTATTATTCCTCCTTATTTACTTTTCTTTTTTTACCCTAATTTTTAATACAAAGTAAGCCTTTTTAGCCTCATATTCATCTTCATTCGTAACGTTTACATTTTTAAACTCTATGGTCTCATCGCCATTAACTTTCACTTTATATACGTCTACACAAGTCGACGGGCCTCCTTCTTTTAATTCGCCCTTAACTTTAAATTCCACTAAGGTTTTTTCGGCTACATCATTCTTTGGCGATATGACCCACTCGTCACAGCAATTTCCTGCTGGCAAGACTACTTCTACTTCATCTTTATTTGTGCCTATGTCTATGGTCTTTTCATCAGGATTATCACTTTCATCTTTTCCATACATACCTTCTTTCTTTTCTACCTCATAAACTTCGCCATCTATCATTGCGTAATTTTGCTCTGGATAGCCGTCCTCATCTTTTGGAAATTTCGAAGCAATATTATTTGAGCACGCACTGATAAATAATAGGTTTAATGCTAATAGACATAAGACAAAAAACATATTTTTCTTATTAAGTTTCATAAAACCACCTTCCTTGTGCTTTCGTCTGATATATCGTTAAGTATATTATATAACTTATCAAAGCTATATACAAGCACTTAAATCTTACAAAATTGTTAAAAAAAGCTTAAGAGAATAATCTCCTAAGCTTGATAGCTATAATTTATAATACGCAACACCTACTAGGCCTCTGCCTGTGTGTACTGCTAGTGTCGGTGCAATTTGTTCTTCAACATATACCTTCGCCTTTGCTACTTCGTCTTTAAGTGCTTCCTTAACTAAATTAAATGCTTCAGGATTTGCACCGTGGCAAATTGCTAAGTAATAGTCCTTCACACCGCTTAGTTCTTCTTTAATTCTATCTATAAGTTTCTTTTGTGCCTTAGAAAAACCCCTTACCTTGTCGATGGCGTAGTAAACTCCGTCCATGTTACATGTGATGATGGGTTTGATGTTTAAGAACTGACCGATAACACCTTGAACCTTGCCTATCCTTCCACCATTGATAAGGTTAGTAAGTTCTGGTATAGCAAAGTATGTCTTAGACTTCATAGCGTCCCTGTCATCTGTCATAATCTTGATGATCTCGTCTGCACCAAGTCCTTCGTCTCTTAGGCTAGCTGCTCTATATGCATAAAAGCCTGCACCTATGGCGATGTTCTTTGTATCAAAAACTTTCACCTTTCCATCGTAGTCCATAGCTATAAGATTTGCTAAATTATTGGCACCGCTAAGCTTTGATGATAATGTGATGATTATAACTTCATCTGCGCCGTCTGCAAATTCTTTGTCAACTATATCTTTTATCTCTACTGGCGATGGTGTACTTGTCTTAGGAAACTCCTTATCAAGTAAGTCATAAAACTCATCCTTTTCTATATCTAAAACATCTCTGTATGATTTGTCTGAAAAGTGCACCCATAGTGGCAGCATTGCTACATTTAATTTTTCATATGCTTCTTTAGGTACGTCGCAGGCTGTATCTATAATTATTCCTACTTTACTCATATGTCCTCCTTAGCATTTAAAAGCTCGTATTCTAATAGCTTTTGTGTAATAACTTTTGTGCAAACGCTAACAATTGCAAGCGTAAAACCGTTCCTCTTGTCAAGGTCTATGTCGATAGATGTTCTTATCTTCACTCCGTCACTTTTTTGCCTTTCCAAGATATCTATGATGAGTTTCATCACGTCTTCAAGTTTGTAGCAAAAGTAATTATACGACTCTTCGATTGAGCTCTTCTTAAGCTCGTGCAAGATGCCATCATCAATCTCGGCTATACTCAATATGTTCTTTAGAACCGTGATCACTATGCAATAAACGATGTGATTACGAAAGTAGCGCTTCTTGATTGGGCTAGGCATGATCTTGTGCTTGACATAGTTATTGACCATGGACTTTGTTAGTTTATTGTCCTCATCGAACATCGCTTCCAAAGCTTTGTTTACTATCTCGACTAGCTGCTCTGAATATATACCAAAGTCAGGCAAGTCCTTGTATCTTGGAAGCTTTAACTCGCTAAGACCATTTAATATTTTAACTTTCATATTGCCTCCACTTAGTATTTAATACTACATCCATAGTTTAGCATAACTAGATTAATATGTCAAGCGCTTTTTTATAAAATCTCTGATGTCTTCATAGCTTGCATCTGTAAAGGTTTTGATGTATTCATATTGCTTGAAGGAGTACTTAGGATCGTAGTAGCTCTTCATCATATCCTTGATTAGTTCAATGTAATCCTTAGCTAGTAGCATGTCCTTGTATTTTTCGTACCTCTCCTTGCTTATAAACTTTTTAAACTCTTCGAAGGTCCTTAGGAGTTCTTCTTCGTTGTCCTTTGGCAAATAGTCCTCGCAGATGTTTTTTGCTCTCTCATCAAGTGAGGCCTCAACTAAAATCTTTTCCGACTCAAGCATCTTTGTGTATAGCTTTTCATCTAAGACGATGTCACCTATCCTTCTTGACTCACCCTCTGTTACATAAGTTGCATCAGGGTCTTTCTTTATCGCCTCATAGATGTAGGAATCGAACATCTTTTGCGAAACCTTCTCACTTAAACCGACTGAACCAAAGATTGAGCCTCTATGATTAGCATACTTTTCAAGGTCCAAAACCTTAAGTCCATCTTCCTTAAGCCTTCTAAGTATATAGGTCTTGTGCGTGCCTGTAAGTCCATATAGAGTAAGGACTTTGATCCTGTCAAGATACTCATCTAGCTTTTGTGTGATGTACTTTCTATATGCCTTGTAGCCGCCACTAAGCTTAGAGATGTGCATACCAAGCGCACGAAAAGTCTTTTCAAGAACGCTAGACCTATAGCCCCCTCTGTCGCAGTATATAACGATCTCGTCACAAGTCTCCTCAAGCTCTAAATATTTTTTGTAAAGCTCAGGAAGCTTCTTCGATGCGTACTCGACCGCCTTGACCTTGGCAAGTTCATATGAGACCTTGTCATACAAGGTTCCTACCTCGCTTCTCTCATCATTATTGAGTATGGCTATGTTTATCGCGCCAGGTATATGTGCCTTCTTATACTCAGCTTCGCTCCTTACATCAACTAAGACTATATTATCTAAATTTTCTATATCTTCATAATTTAACTCTTCTAACATAATTTCACCTATAAACATAATACAGCATACGCAAGAAAAAATCAAGATAAGCCTGTGCGCGCCTTGACTTTTTTTACTATTCTTTATATAATAATTTAGTTAAGACTAATATATAAGGAGGACAATATGGACAGACTCATACTCGCAGCTGCACTTTTCATTATAACATACATATTTATGATTAAATTCGTTAATCATAGACCACTAGTTGTCGGCATAAGTGCGCTTGTTTTTATAATTTTAAACATAGTTCCAATAAACACAGTTTGGGGCGCAATTGATTTCAACGTGCTCTTAATGATAGGTGGAACTATGATGCTTGTCTCGCTTTTCTCAGAAAGTTTAATGCCAACGAGACTTGCAGACCTAATCATAAACAAGGTTAAGGACATAAGGCTCATCATACTTTTCTTATCAATGTTTGCTGGCTTCGTCTCAGCCTTTATTGATAATGTTGCTACAGTACTTATGATAGCTCCAGTTGCGATGAGCTTAGCGAAAAAACTAAAGATATCACCAGTAAAAATGATTATAGCTATATCCATATCGTCAAATTTACAAGGTGCGGCAACTTTGGTCGGCGATACATCTTCGATACTCCTAGGAAGTGCGTTAAACATGACTTTCTTCGACTTCTTCGTATATAATGGACGCATGGGTATGTTCTGGATAGTGCAAATATCGGCAATAATCGCTTCTGCTATTATTTACTTTCAAACAAAAGATATGCAAGGCAAGGTTGACGCGATTGAAGTAACAAAGGTTAAGGACTATATGCCAACAATTTTAGTAATACTAATGATAGTTCTTTTAATCTTTGCATCATTTATACCACAAGATGAAAAGATTGACATACTAAACGGCCTTATCTGCGTTGGCGTAGCTGTCTTTGGTGTAATTTATCACCTATTAAGACATAAAGACAAGTCCATAATAAAGACTGTTGCAAGCGAGATTGACTTCAACACTCTTGGACTACTTGCAGGACTCTTCATAATTATATCCGGTATTGAAAATGCTGGAGTTATAGACGAGATAGCGAAGCTATTCATAAAGCTAGCAGATAGACCTCTTTTATTATACACAGCACTTGTTTGGGGCAGCGTTTTAATTAGTGCCTTCGTGGATAATATTCCTTATGTTGCGACAATGCTTCCAGTTCTTTCTGTTATCTCAACTCACGTGCCATTCGACATGACAGTCTTCTACTTCGGACTACTTAGCGGTGCGACTCTTGGAGGAAACATCACACCAATAGGTGCCTCAGCGAACATTGCTTCGCTTGGTATACTTAAGGAGGCAGGCTACACTGTTGAGAACAAAGACTTTATGAAGATGAGCGTGCCGTTCACCTTGACAGCAGTCTTAGTCGGCTACATCCTCGTTTGGTTCACATATAGATAATAGTTTAATATAAGCAAAGTAAAAGACCTTAGGAGTTAACTCTTAAGGTCTTAATTTATTTAAGCTTCTTGTGATTCTTTAAATTATCTTTATAGAGCTTCTTTAGCATCTCTTCAAGCTCTTTGTCGTCAATCTCATCACCAGACTTTGCTTTTTTAAGAAGAACTGTCAGTACTTCGATGTAGGCAAAGGCAAGTGATGCCATGATGGCTGAAGCAGTTGCGCCGCTTATGAGACCAGCGACCACAGTTCCTGCGCCTAGGAAGAATTTTAGCGCATTACTTACTATAAAGCGTCCAAGATATGTCGCGCCCATAGTTCCGCCGAGACCAGCAAGTAGTGAAGCGAGTCTCTTTTTATTAACTGGCACTCCAAAGATGGCTGTGATGTGAGCAAGCATAGTTAGCTCCATAGGCACCAGTACCGATGCATCGGAGAATGGTATTGGAACGAAACCAACTCCAAAACTTGAGGCAATGTATTTCTTCGCCCAACTGCGTGCCTTTTCTGCTTTCAATTTTAAATCTGCATGTTGGGCATTGTTAAAAGATATTTGGTATTCTTCTTCAAGTGCGTCCATACTCATCTGTACAAGATCCTCAAGTCCATGCGAGACAATAACATTGTCACGGTTAATCTTAAGGTTCTTCGCAAGTACTGGAGCTATCGCAAACTCACCCATATTCATATTTTTAATAAAGTCGTAGAAATCTTTAGCTTCTTCAGAGAAGAATTTTGTAAGGACTATGATGACTTTATTCTCCTTGCTTAGCGTTCTTATAAGTTCTTCCTCTTCCTTCTCTATCCTAAGGCCTTGAGCGTTGATGCAAAAGTAGATGAGACTCAGTTTTTCATCATCACCCTTCATCAGCATTTCGCTCACAAAGTTTGCTACTTCCTTGTATACTTCAAGGCGCGAGTCGTTATCAAGCTCAAGTCCGCGTGTGTCGTATAAAGTAAGAGGCACACCGTCCTTCTCTACCTTGACAATGTTTTTGGTCATGGGATAGCCAACTCCCGTCCTTAATATATCCTCACGGAATAAAGCATTGATTAGTGTCGATTTGCCTGCACCAGTCTTGCCTAGCACAAGTATCTTCACCTTTTTAAGCTTGCCAAGTTCCCTCTCGATTTTATCGTATAATTCATCTGCTAGATTGATATTGTCATTGATATTTTTCATATAATCACCTAAGTATTTATACCCAAAAGCTATTAATAGAAAAGAAAAAGCGTAAAAAGCAAATTGCCTCTTACGCTCATTTAGTGTTTATTAAGTTAAATATTATTTCTTGCTTTCATCTATCCAAGTTAGCGTGTATTCTCCCCAAGAAACTTCGTCTTTAACTTTGTCTCCAGGGTAGCCCTTGATATATGTCTTAAGTGGATATTTAGAATGCATATCCATTAGGAAGATAACTGGTAAGTCTCTTCTTAAGATCTCTTGAACTTTCTTGTAGTGAGGTGCTCTTTCTTCTTGAGTAAGTTTACTTAAGCCAAGAGCAAGCTCTTTGTCCATCTCTTCGTTTGCATAGCTAGAGCTGTTTGAGTATGAATCAGATCTAAATGAATTTCCTATAGATGATACATCTGGATCTAAATAACTATATGAGAAAGCCATTTCAAAATTTTTATTAGTCATAATTTTGTCATTATATGCTGACCAATCAAGTTTATTAATCTTAAGCTTTATACCCATATCTTTAAATTGTGCTTCAAGTGCTTTAGCTAATTCTTCAGGGCATGAATTGTCCTGTGTATCCATACTTGCTTCCAAGTAGTATCCGTCACTGTCCATAGTAAAGCCTGCTTCTTCCATAAGCTTCTTAGCTTTTTCTAGATCTCTTTGAGGCAACTTTGCATCATCATTAAGTGCCCACTTGTAAACGTTAGGTATAAAGTACTCAGCTGGAACAAATCTTCCACCAGGGTAAGTTTTAGCAAGCTCTTCTCTATCTAGTCCATAAAGGATTGCCTCTCTTAGCTTAGGATTAGAGAACTTTTCATTTTTAGTATTGAATATTAGACCTATTTTGTTTGTTGAATCATTTTCTACATATTTGCACTTGCCACTCTTAACTAATTCATCAATGTCTTTTGGGAAAGCGCCAGTAATATCAAGTTTATTATCTGACCAATCTTGTATCATAGCATTTCCATCTTCATAATATTTGAAGATAAGTTTATCTAGATATGGTCCTTCGCCAAAGTAATCAGGGTTCTTTTCAAGAGTGATAGCACTTTCAGTCTTTTCTACAAACTTGAATGGACCTGTGCCTATAGGCGCTTTGTTTGCAGGGTTTTGTGCTACATTTGAGCCCTCATATATATGCTTAGGCATGATATAAACGTCATAAGATGCATAGAAAGATAAGATATTAGCTCCTGCTTCTTTAAATTTTAATTCAACAGTTTTATTGTCTATAACATTAACTGCTTCAAGGTAATAAAAGAAATCGCCCAATACAGTTTGTCCAGACTTGTACATGTCAAAAGTAAATTTTACGTCATCAGCAGTAAAGTCTACACCATCGTGCCACTTAACATTGTCACGTAGGTGGAAGACTATAGTCTTGCCATCGTCTTTGTACTCGTAGCTTTCAGCTAAATCTGGAATAATTTCATAGTTAGCATTCATCTTTACAAGTTTATTGAATACGTTTGGACATACATCTCTTGCTCCGTAGTTAAAATCGTTAGCAAACAAACCAAATACCTCTGGCATCATAAACGTATATGAAGTTAAAATTCCTCCTTCTTGTACAGGACCGTCGTCCTCTTCAGCTGCTGGCTCTTCTGTAGCCTCAGCTTCATTTGTTTCATCGGCTACTTTTTCTTCTTCATTAGTTTTTCCTGCATCGCTAGCTGGCTTAGAGCAGCCTATAGCAAATGCACAGAACACTATTAATGCAAGCATTAGAGCCATTAGTCTTTTGAATTTCATAAAATCCTCCTATAAAAATTATATTTATATAAAGCTAGCTCCTTGTCCTAGCTGAATATCTAGTTTACCTCTTGCGTATATAATATTTATCCAAAGATGTATCCAAGCGCAAGTAGGAATGAGCCTAGTGCTATTAATAGATAAGCAAGCATCTCTAGTAAATTGTCTATGCTCTTATATTTCTTATATGATTCTACTTTGCTTGGAAGCTGCATGGATACACCTATAAATATTAGTGCAAATGCAATCCCTCTTAACATATACATCTCCTTAAGAAAAAAGGCGAATATCACTATTCGCCAATCTGTCTATATAAAAAATTCTGCTAAATCATTAATTACGTCGTCACTTACATTGTTTGGCTTATCATATATATCCATAGAGAATTTGTCTGAGTCCTCTGGCATCATCATGTGATTAAGTCCTTCGTATAATTTGTATATAACATGCTCTCTACCATTCAAAGCTTTTTCAAACTTATCAAGCTCATCTTTCTTCACTTGGAAGTCTTTTGAGCCGTGTGCTATAAATACATCAAATTCAGCTGCTTTTATGTCTTCTACGGGACTAACTTGGTTAACTGAGTACACATATGAAGCAGGCATACTAAAGAAATTACCCTTAGTCTTCTCAGTCATCTCATCAATTTGCTTTTTGATCTTGTCAAGCTCCTTCTTTTGAAATTCTGCAGCTGCTTGACCTACCGCACCCGAGTTAAGATACTCAAGCTGCTGATTGTAGATGATGTCTGTAAACTTCATAGTTGAAGCAGAAAGCATTGCTACCTTCTTAAGTCCTTCTTCTCTTGCAATCTTTGGTGCTACCATGGCACCAAGCGAGTGACCTAGAAGGTATACTTCATCATATTCTTTGTCTTCCTTTAGTCCATCTATAACTTTTTTTGCATCGGAGATAATCTCTTCATCTATAGTATAATCAACAGCTGCATTGTTTACATATCTTTTGTCATATCTAAGTGTTGCTATGCCAAGCTTTGCAAGACCATGTGCAATATCTTTGAATGGCTTGTTGCCTGCTAGACCTATGGTCTCATCCATATCTTGAGGACCTGAGCCTTGCAGCATCACAACTATCGCCTTAGTGCTTGGATTCTTAGGTTTGCATATGATGCCATACATCTTTGCTGTACCATTGTTCAGTGTAAATGGCTTTTCTTCAAAGTCATCGTTTACTTCACATTTTGGATTAGTAAGCACGAAGTAAGAGTTGACCATAGTCCCAGCTTTGTCTAGCTCGATAATGGATGTAGCGTCTCTATACTCAAACTCATCATAGCTAGTTAATATGAATCTATCATCCTTATATATAAAGTCTTCTGTATTTGATTTTATGAATTTTCCAAGTTTTTGCATAGTAAGATCCAAAGACCTTTGGTAATCTTCTTCCGTAATTTGCTTTTGACCTTCAAGCTTTGCTGCTTTGAAAAGTGCCTTGCCATCTGAGTCTCTTAGAGATTGCATGCAAGATTCGGCAATGTCTTTTGCTTTTGTATCATCTATCTTCTTTGCACATGAAATTAAGCTAAGCGACATAACTATTAGCAAAAGTACTAGTACTTTGCGTTTCATTTTAATATCCTCTTAAGTAATTCATTGGGTCTTGAGCCTTGCCGTTAACAATAACTTCAAAGTGTAGATGCGGTCCAGTTACTCTGCCAGTCGCTCCTACCTTGCCTATAAACTCACCTTTAGTAAGAGTATCTCCCTTTGAAACATTTATACTGCTTAAGTGCGCATATCTTGTCTTGTAACCGTTTTGGTGGTCTATCTCAACAAGCTTGCCATAAGTACCAAGAGTACCTGCGTAGCTTACAACTCCGCCATCTGCAGCAAATACGTCATCACCATAATCAGCATCTATGTCAACACCTTGATGCATTCTGCCCCATCTGCTACCAAAACCTGAGGAATAACCACCTCTGGTAGGTTTTATAAAGCTGCCGTCAGCCAAAGCCTTTCTAGTTCCAACAAGCACAAGCTTTGGAGCAGCCTTTTTCTTAACATTTTCCTCTAAAACAACCTTGCTAATAAGCTCGTCGTTCTCGTAATATGCGATGCTCTTAACATCTTTAAGGCCTTCCTCACCGTCCATAGAAAGCACAGTTTCGCCTCTTGGAAGAGATGGATCTTCTTGGCTCTCAACAGGCATAGTGATAACCTCTTCAGTGCTTTCCTTCTTTGTCAAAAGCACGTTTATGGCCTTGTCATTCTTTAGTTTATTGTTCTCTACAACCTCTTTAAGCGCTTCTTTTACAGTTTTAATCTCGCTTAAAGGCATAGTTAACTTAGAAATTTTTACATCATCCTTAATTTCTACGCTCATAGTATTGTCACTGTAGTAATGATTTTCAAGAGATTGTAAAAATTCATTCGCCGCATCTTCATTTTTAAGCGCATAAAGTGACTTACCATCCTTTTCGATGGCACAAGCATCAATATTAAAAGCACACTCAGATATAGTATTCTTCGGCTCTTCATCGCTTCTTTTGAACTCATATTTAGCCTTTTTTAAATCTACATCATATCTATCTTCATATTTTGATTTATATTTATCAATAGCTTCATTAAAATTATGCACACTTGCATAAACACCTAAGGACTCTCCAGAAGAAAAAACTTCCACCTTAGAGAAATAATTCTTATATACGAAAAGCAAAGTAAGTGCAAGGGCTAAAACTGCTAGACCTGCCACAACACCAAGCTTTTTTAACTTAAAACTCACGCTGTCAAAAACCTCCTTATATGTAAAAAGAAATGGCGCACTAGAGAGGAATCGAACCCCCGGCACACGCCTTAGGAGGGCGCTGCTCTATCCAACTGAGCTACTAGTGCACGTAAAATATTGTATTGGCGGAGTGGGTGGGATTCGAACCCACGTGGAGCATGGCCCCTAACGCATTTCGAGTGCGCCCCGTTATGACCTCTTCGATACCACTCCCTATTTGTTTCTTAAGGTCTTGAAAAAGTTTTGTAAAAGGAATTTATAAATCTTGCTTTCACTATATACTACATTTAGCTTATGATAGCTAAGAGATGAGTTGTGAAGCTGCATTTTGCTAATACAAGAGCCCTTCTTGTAATCAAGAAGACCTATATATAAGTTTTTTATGCGTGCTTCTAAAATCGCACCCAGGCACATCATACAAGGTTCAAGCGTTACGTATATGTCGCAGCCTGTGAGTCTGTAGTTCTTGAGCTTCTCGCACGCCCGTCTTATAGCAAGCATCTCCGCATGAGCAGACGCATCAGTCGAAGTAATGCTTTCATTGTAGGCTTTTGAAATTACCTCGCCATCTTTCACAATGACAGCACCTACAGGAACCTCACCAAGCCTATAAGCCTTTATCGCCTCTCTGATTGCCATGTTCATAAACCTTTTTTCCATAGTTAATATTATATAGTAAACTCTATTATTTGTCAAGATTTAATAAAGCATCGTCTAACTGAGCATTAAACTCCTCTTGAGTGTGCCTTGCCTCACGCATGCATGTAAACCTATCTTCCCCACATACTATACAGGTCCTCTTAGGAAGGTCAAGCTGAGATCTTGATATAGGCGCAAAAGATCTATCAATCACATCGATATCAACAAAGCGCATGTACTCATAAGACTCTTCTAAGCTCACAAATTTCTTCTTCTCAGTAATTGCATCAGACTTCGCTAAGTATGCAGCTGTGAACGCATCACTATCCTCATACACTAAGTCGTAAGAAGCTAAAAGCGTTTTTGCCTTACTATATAAAGGAGCGAACTCATACTTGTCCTTATGCATACCTTTGATATTTAAGTTAAGAGTAATTATTGGCATCTTGTAGCTTTCAATTGCATCAGTAATGATCTTCCATCTAGCTTCCTTCGCCCTTAAAAAATCCTTCATAAAAGATACCATAAAATCATCAATACGCTTAAAAAAGTAAACAAGCTCTATAGTATCAGCGCAGCCACCAGTTGAAATATTCTTCTGTGTGTATAGCTTATCCATAGCAATGATATCTTCAGAAAAATTTTTACTATTTAAAACATTCTTTGCATAAGCTTTTGAGAAATTAAGACCAGACTCACCTACTCTATTAATAGTCGTTGTATCATCAAGAGTTGCTACTATATAAACAAAAGTCCTTAAGAAATCCTTCACTTCCTTATAAAAGTCATAAGCATCAAGAGCCGTCTTAAAGCCATTCTTCGCTTCATACCTTATGCCAGAGTGCTTAGCATTCTTTTTGTATATGCGCATGCCATTCGTCTTTTGCATTTCTTCTTTGCTAAAATCGTCAAAAATATTAGCGCAAAGCTTCTTAACATACTCACTAATCAAGTCAATAGTAAGGTATTTGTTATCATAATAAATTTTCCCGATAGCACAGGCAATCACACCAAGAGTGAAGATCGCACCTTTGTGCGTGTTAATCCCAGATGTAGCCTCATACATCTTCCTCTCATAGATCATACCAATAGGCCTAATAGCCTCAAAGGTATCAGCAAAGCTCTTAGGCGTGTTCGAAATCATCATTATTTCAAAAAAATAGCCCTTAAGAGATGAAATACTACTTAAAAACACATCATAATCCATGTCTGCGTGCGGACCACTATCATGTCCATCAACACAGCCAGGCTTAGGTGTTAGATTAAGTTCATCTTTTAAAGACTGCAAAAATATCTCTTCAATTGTTTCAAAAAAAGCGCGTGCCTTCATAGAAACACATCCATTCTAAATGATATATACAAAGAATAAAAAGCTAAAAAAATAAGCCTATAAAAGGCTTATGGCAGGGGTTGAAGGTTTCGAACCCTCGGCACACGGTTTTGGAGACCGTTGCTCTACCAGCTGAGCTAAACCCCTAAAATGGTGGACCTTCAGGGACTCGAACCCCGGACCTGCCGGTTATGAGCCGGACGCTCTAACCAACTGAGCTAAAGGTCCACATATGGCGGAGAAGGAGGGATTTGAACCCTCGCGCCCCGTAAATTAGGACCTACTCCCTTAGCAGGGGAGCCTCTTCAGCCACTTGAGTACTTCTCCAATAGTTATTAAATTATGGTCATTACCATTTTAAATAAAAAAAATGGCGGAGAGAGTGGGATTCGAACCCACGTGGGCTTGCACCCAAACGGTTTTCAAGACCGCCTCGTTATGACCGCTTCGATACCTCTCCGCATGGCTGGGATGGTAGGACTCGAACCTACGAAAATGCCAGAGTCAAAGTCTGGTGCCTTACCGACTTGGCTACATCCCAACAATGGCGCGACTAGGAGGAGTCGAACCCCCGGCACACGGATTAGAAGTCCGTTGCTCTATCCAGCTGAGCTATAGTCGCATATATTGAATTATGGAGCGGGTGAAGGGAATCGGACCCTCGCAACCAGCTTGGAAGGCTGGGGCTCTACCACTGAGCTACACCCGCATATGGTGGAAGAGAGTGGATTTGAACCACTGAAAGCTTAGCTAACGGATTTACAGTCCGCCCCCTTTAGCCACTTGGGTACTCTTCCTAAATGCTAAAAGATATGGAGCCGGCGGGAGGACTTGAACCCCTAACCTACTGATTACAAGTCAGTTGCTCTACCAATTGAGCTACGCCGGCAACTTAGGCGATAAATTTCGCCTAATCTTTTATGGCGACCCGGATGGGGCTCGAACCCACGACCTCTAGCGTGACAGGCTAGCATTCTAAACCAACTGAACTACCGGGCCATGCATGGTGGACGATATAGGGCTCGAACCTATGACCCCCTGCTTGTAAGGCAGATGCTCTCCCAGCTGAGCTAATCGTCCATGCATGAATTATAAATCTATTAACTTTTAGTTCTAAAAAGAACTTGGTAGCGGAGAAGAGATTTGAACTCCTGACACTTCGGGTATGAACCGAATGCTCTAGCCAACTGAGCTACTCCGCCATAACAGACTGTAATCAACAAAGTAGCTTACATTACTCTCCTAAGTGACTACACTTCTATATTAATACATTTTAAAGAATTTGTCAATATAAAATTAATAAATTCTTTTCTTGTTTTGGAATAAAAATGGTGACCCTACCGGGATTCGAACCCGGGTAACCGCCGTGAAAGGGCGGTGTCTTGAACCGCTTGACCATAGGGCCATATTTACTTATTAATATTTTTATTAAATTATATATAAAGGTCTCTTCCGTAACTTTTATGGTTGCGGGAGCAGGATTTCATTGACCTAACTTAGTGAATTAGGCGTCAGCCGTAATTAACTTTAGTAGGTCAAGTGCAACCGTTTTTCCAAGAGAGCAAGCTTTGCGATGCTCGATTGGTAAAAAACGTCTGCTGAACCGTCTTTTGATAGTCTATTTAAGGACTTCATCTATACCCGTAATCTTATGGTTGCGGGAGCAGGATTTCATTGACCTAACTTAGTGAGCACGCTAGGGCGAACTTTAGTAGGTCAAGTGCAACCTGTTTCCCAAGAGAACAACGTAGTTTGTTCGATTGGTCTGAAACAGTCTGCTGAACCGTCTTATTGATATCTATTTGTTTATTGGATCTCTTCCGTAACTTTTATGGTTGCGGGAGCAGGATTTGAACCTGCGACCTTCGGGTTATGAGCCCGACGAGCTGCCAGCTGCTCCATCCCGCGATGTCTTTTATGGTGCCGAGGATCGGAATCGAACCGATACGACCTTTAGGGGTCGCAGGATTTTAAGTCCTGTGCGTCTGCCAGTTCCGCCACCCCGGCTTGTTTGGCGCTTGTGGTAAGACTCGAACTTACAACCTACCGGTTAACAGCCGGTTGCTCTGCCATTGAGCTACACAAGCTTATTTAAGTGGCGGCTACCTATTATCCCAGGTCGTCTCCAACCAAGTACCTTCAGCGTTAAGAGCCTTAACTTCCGTGTTCGGTATGGTAACGGGTGTTTCCCTCTTGCTATTGCTGCCACATTTCTTAATAACCATAATTCTTCAACAAGCGTCTTTTGATCAAGTTTTCGACATATTAGTACAGTTAGGCTCAAAGTATTACTACTCTTACACTTACTGCCTATCTACCTTGTGGTCTTCAAGGTGTCTTACTTAAAGGAAATCTTATCTTAAGGGGGGCTTCGTGCTTAGATGCTTTCAGCTCTTATCCTTTCCAAACGTAGCTACTGAGCTATGCAACTGGCGTTACAACTCATAAACCATTGGTTTGTCCATCCCGGTCCTCTCGTACTAAGGACAGCTCCTTTCAAATTTCCTACGCCCACGACGGATAGGGACCGAACTGTCTCGCGACGTTCTGAACCCAGCTCGCGTGCCTCTTTAATGGGCGAACAGCCCAACCCTTGGGACCTACTTCAGCCCCAGGATGAGACGAGCCGACATCGAGGTGCCAAACCTCCCCGTCGATATGAACTCTTGGGGGAGATAAGCCTGTTATCCCCAGGGTAGCTTTTATCCGTTGAGCGATGGCCCTTCCACGTGGTACCACCGGATCACTAAGTCCTGATTTCTCATCTGCTCGATCTGTTTATCTCGCAGTTAAGCTCCCTTCTGCCTTTGTACTCTTTGCACGATTTCCGTCCGTGCTGAGGGAACCTTTGAACGCCTCCGTTACTGTTTGGGAGGCGACCGCCCCAGTCAAACTGCCCAACTGACAGTGTCCCTAAACCGGTTTACGGCTCAAGGTTAGAATTCCAGCACTACAGGAGTGGTATCCCACTTTTCGGCTCCTCTGATACTGGCGTACCAGGATCTTTGCCTCCCACCTATTCTGTACATGTACTACCGAAATCCAATGTCAGCCTACAGTAAAGCTCCATGGGGTCTTTCCGTCCTGTCGCGGGTAAATGGCATCTTTACCATTACTTCAATTTCACCGGATCCTTTGTTGAGACAGTGCCCAAATCGTTACACCTTTCGTGCGGGTCGGAACTTACCCGACAAGGAATTTCGCTACCTTAGGACCGTTATAGTTACGGCCGCCGTTTACTGGGGCTTAAGTTCTATGCTTCGCTTACGCTAACATTTCCCCTTAACCTTCCAGCACCGGGCAGGTGTCAGCTCCTATACGTCGTCTTTCGACTTAGCAGAAACTTGTGTTTTTGGTAAACAGTCGCTTGGGCCTATTCACTGCGGCCAGATCGCTCTGGCTCCCCTTCTCGCTAACTTACGGGGTCATTTTGCCGAGTTCCTTAACAAAGGTTCTTCCGCGCGTCTTAGGATTCTCTCCTTTCCTACCTGTGTCGGTTTACGGTACGGGTATCATTTATCTATTTAGCGGCTTTTCTTGACAGTGTGAAATCGGCTACTTCTCTACTTTGTTTCGATCCTCATCATAAATCAGCTTAGCCTGGTTATTAGTCCTGGCATGCCTTTTTATTTGAGCGTACTCTTCCATCTGGTACGCTTAGCTTATCCTTCTGTGTCCCCGCTTCATTTATACGATATTTGATAGTACTAGAATTTTTACTAGTTGTCCATCGGCTACGCCTTTAGGCCTGGCCTTAGGTCCCGACTTACCCTGAGGGGACGAGCCTTGCTCAGGAATCCTTAGGTTTTCGACGGGAGTGATTCTCACACTCCTTCTCGCTACTTATGCCAGCATTCTCTCTTGTGTTTCGTCCACAGCGCCTTTCGATACTGCTTCAGCCTATTACACAATGCTCCTCTACCACTCAAGTTGAGTCCACAGCTTCGGTATCCGATTTAGCCCCGGAAATCTTCGGCGCAAGGTCACTCGACTAGTGAGCTATTACGCACTCTTTAAATGTATGGCTGCTTCTAAGCCAACATCCTAGTTGTTTGGGTAACTTCACATCCTTTACCACTTAATCGGTATTTGGGGACCTTAGCTGATGGTCTGGGCTCTTTCCCTTTTGACATAGAAGCTTATCCCACTATGTCTGACTCCTTAGGTTTGTTTTCTTGGCATTCGGAGTTTGATAGGTTTTGGTAATGTACAAACACCCCGCAACCAGTCAGTAGCTCTACCTCCATTAAACATCCTAAAGGCTAGCCCTAAAGCTATTTCGAGGAGAACCAGCTATCTCCAGGTTCGATTGGCTTTTCACCCCTATCCACAAGTCATCCGATGTGTTTTAAACCACACCCGGTTCGAGCCTCCATTAAATTTTACTTTAACTTCACTCTGCTCATGGATAGGTCACCTGGTTTCGGGTCTACTCCTGTAAACTAAACCGCCCTATTAAGACTTGATTTCTCTTCGGCTTCGAAGCTTAACTTCTTAACCTTGCTTACAAAAGTAACTCGCTGGCCCGTTCTACAAAAAGTACAAGATTGCACTTTTCACGTGCTTTCTTTGCTTGTAAACGCAGGGTTTCAGGTTCTATTTCACTCCCCTTTCGGGGTTCTTTTTACCTTTCCCTCACGGTACTGTTCTCTATCGGTCACCAAGTAGTATTTAGCCTTGGGAGGTGGTCCTCCCATGTTCCCACCAGGTTTCTCGTGCCTTGTGGTACTCGTTAAGCTTATTGAAATGCTAATATCTTCTCTTACAAGTCTTTCACTTTCTATGGATGATTTTTCCAAGATCATTCGGATATTGTTTTAGTATTTCTTTAAGCGGGCTCTTTCCATTTCGCTCGCCGCTACTTTGAAAATCGATGTTTCTTTCTTTTCCTCGGGGTACTTAGATGTTTCAGTTCTCCCGGTATTGCCTCTATATACTATTTTATTCATATATAGATACTTAAGGTTTGCTTAAGTGGGTTGCCCCATTCGGATATCTCCCTTTCGTTTCTTGTTTGCAGATCTAGGGAGCTTTTCGCAGCTTTCTACGTCCTTCTTCGCCTCTTGGTGCCAAGGCATCCGCCCTGCGCTCTTAGTAACTTGACCTAATTTTTTTAAAAATCCTTTAACGCTTATTGTTAAAATTTACTGTATTTATTTTCTTTATAAATGTCGTTTCGTTTTCATTTGATTATGGTTATTAAGTTTTATTTGGTTTTGACTTTTCTTTTGAAAAGTCATGGTGGAGATGAGGAGATTCGAACTCCTGACCCCCTGCTTGCAAGGCAGGTGCTCTCCCAACTGAGCTACACCCCCATGTTGATGGTTTTGTTTGGGTATTTGTTTTTAAGCAAAGCCCAAAGTGAAAAGAACTAATGTTCTCCTTAGAAAGGAGGTGATCCAGCCGCACCTTCCGATACGGCTACCTTGTTACGACTTCACCCCAGTCATTGACCCTACCTTCGACTGCTGCCTCCTTACGGTTAGCTCACAGGCTTCGGGTATTGCCTACTCCCATGGTGTGACGGGCGGTGTGTACAAGACCCGGGAACGCATTCACCGCAGCATTCTGATCTGCGATTACTAGCAACTCCGGCTTCATGATCTCGAGTTGCAGAGATCAATCCGAACTGGGATCGGTTTTTTGAGGTTTGCTTGATATCGCTATTTCGCTTCTCTTTGTACCGACCATTGTAGCACGTGTGTAGCCCAGGACATAAAGGGCATGATGATTTGACGTCATCCCCACCTTCCTCCGATTTGTCATCGGCAGTCCATCTAGAGTCCTCAGCTTAACCTGTTAGTAACTAAATGTAAGGGTTGCGCTCGTTGCGGGACTTAACCCAACATCTCACGACACGAGCTGACGACAACCATGCACCACCTGTATCCAAGGTAGATAAATCTAGGGTTTTTATCTCTAAAAACTTTCCTTGGTATGTCAAGTCCTGGTAAGGTTCTTCGCGTAGCCTCGAATTAAACCACATGCTCCGCTGCTTGTGCGGGTCCCCGTCAATTCCTTTGAGTTTCATACTTGCGTACGTACTCCCCAGGCGGAGTGCTTATTGTGTTAACGTACGGCACCTACTCGTATGAGCAGACACCTAGCACTCATCGTTTACGGCGTGGACTACCAGGGTATCTAATCCTGTTTGCTCCCCACGCTTTCGTGCCTCAGCGTCAGTACAAGTCCAGAAAGTCGCCTTCGCCACCGGTATTCCTCCTAATATCTACGCATTCCACCGCTACACTAGGAATTCCACTTTCCTCTCCTTGACTCAAGCATATCAGTTTCAGATGCAATCTATGGGTTGAGCCCTTAGTTTTCACATCTGACTTAATTTGCCGCCTACGCACTCTTTACGCCCAATAATTCCGGACAACGCTCGCCCCTTACGTATTACCGCGGCTGCTGGCACGTAATTAGCCGGGGCTTTCTTCTATGGTACCGTCATTATCTTCCCATAGGACAGAGCTTTACGACTCGAAAGCCTTCATCGCTCACGCGGCGTCGCTGCATCAGGGTTTCCCCCATTGTGCAATATTCCCCACTGCTGCCTCCCGTAGGAGTTTGGACCGTTTCTCAGTTCCAATGTGGCCGGTCATCCTCTTAGATCGGCTACCCATCGCTATCTTGGTGGGCCGTTACCCTCACCAACTAATTAATGGGACGCGAGCTCATCTTACACCGAAATTCTTTAATCACTTCTTCATGCGAAGATGTGATATCATATGGTATTAATCCCGGTTTCCCGAGGCTATCCCTTTGTGTAAGGCAGATTGCTCACGCGTTACTCACCCGTCCGCCACTAATCCAGAGATTCTTCACTCCGAAGAGATCGGATTCTCTTTCATCGTTCGACTTGCATGTGTTAAGCACGCCGCCAGCGTTCGTCCTGAGCCAGGATCAAACTCTCGATTAAATGGTTTATTTAATCCCAAGTTAACCTTGGCTCTTAAATTCGAAATTATTTATCAATAAAAATTGATTGGTTTAAATCGTTCTTTTCACTTTTATTCAGTTTTGCTTGCCACCTGGAGTCTTTCCAGATGACTTATCCATTCTACCATTTATTCCTTACCTTTGTCAAGTCTTTTTTCTCTTTTTTTAAAATTTTTTAAAAAAATTTTAAAGCTTGTATCTAGATCCTTCGTCTAATACTAGCTGTAGTATATTTCTTGCTAAAATGCGCCCTTGAGCTCGTTCCCTCCTCGGCATGCTCGAGTATGTACTTATACACTCCGCTTGCCTCGTCAGTCCACTTCGCCCAATCATCACATTTTATCTAAGAAATTAATTTTTAATTTTTAATTTTTAAATAATTTTACTTTTACATACAATATTACATTATTCAAAATTTAGTCAATTTACTTTACACTATTGTATCAATCGTCACAACTCTAGTGCACGCCAATCTCTTTTTCTTTTTGCCTTATCTAATGCAAGTCACTCATCAATCGATCGTCACATATCATCGATTCGTCATTCGTGTAGCAATTTTACTCATCATGCAAAATGCCTTTGCATACAAAAAAAGCAGTGGACTCACTCCACTGCTTTATATCTTTTGTCTTACTTTGTATTAAGTTCTTTGTATCTTATGAGTTCGACCTCACCTTTGTTCTTAAAGTTTCTCTTTACTGTTTCGTAGTAGTACATCTCGTTCTTTTGCATAACTCTCTTCGATCCTATGTTCTCTCTTTCGAAGCAGCCAAATATATTCTCTACGCTGTGTTCTTTATGAAGTGCTTTCATAAATGCTTTAAGTGCTTCGCTCATGTAACCTTTGTTCCAATACTTTGGGTTAAGGCAGTAACCGAACTCTGCGTCTTTTAAATCCTCTCCAAAGATTCTCGCGTCTATGGTGCCTATCATCTTATTATTTTCTTTTAGGACTATGGCTTTAAGTACGTAGGAGTCTTTCTCTTTTGCTTCTTTGCTTAGTAAATCTAAAATTTTCTCTGAGTCTTTGACTGTTTGATGTGCTTTCCATGAAAGATATTTTGTCACTTCTTCAAGTTTAGCGTATTCAAACATGTCTTGTGCATCGCTGACTTTTGCGTCTCTTAGGATTAGTTTATCTGTAGTAATGTCTTTCATTAAAAATTTCTTCCCTTATATATATTTTTTTGTTTATCTTTTATTCGTATGCTTGCTCGTAGATATTGATTACGTCTTGTAGTTTTAGGTCTGAGTAGCTTGTCTTGTATACGCCTGTCTTCTTTGCCATGGCTTCAATATTGTCCTTTGGTATTCCAAGTTCTTTAAGTGTTGTTGGTGCACCTATGGATTTGAAGAATTCTTGCAATCTTTCTATGGACTTAAGTGCCGCTTCGTCGTCTGTCATCTTAGATGTGTCCATCTTCCAAACGTTTTCTGCCCATCTTCTAAATTTCTTTTCGTGTCCCTTGTAAACATATTTTAAGTAATTTGGATGCATTACTGCAAGTCCCATGCCGTGTGAAACGTCGTAGAAGGCTGATAATGTGTGTTCAAGTCTGTGGCTTAGCCAGTCTGAACGCTTTCCTAGTGATGTTAGGCCGTTGATGGCAAGTGTCGATACCCACATAAGGTTGGCTCTTGCTCTGTAGTTTCTTGGGTCGTCTAGTGCTATATAGATATTTTCGATTATAGTTTTCATAAGTGCTTCGCTGATTTCGTCTGTTGTATTTTCTTCGTCTGGCATTGAGAAGTACTCTTCCATGATGTGACTGAACATATCTACTGTGCCGCTGATTAAGTGGTGCTTAGGTAGTGAATATGTGTATGTTGGATCAAGTATTGAGAATTTTGGATAGCACGGGTCGCCGCCGAAGCTTAGCTTTAATTGTTCCTCCCAGTTTGTGATAACGCCGCCGTTGTCCATCTCGCTTCCTGTGCCTGCCATTGTAAGCACGCTTCCTAGTGGAGTTGCATCAAGTACATCGTCTTTGTCGATAAAGTATTTTTTCCAGAAGTCCTCATCTGTCTTTGCACCTGCAGCTATTGCCTTAGAGCAGTCGATAGTTGAGCCACCGCCAACTGCTAGTATGAAGTCGATGCCGTTGTCCTTAACTAACTTTATGCCTTCATAAACTTTCTCTACTCTTGGGTTTGGCATTATGTCTGAAAGCTCGTAAACTTCCTTGCCTTCAAGTGCTTCCATAACTTTGTCGTAGATGCCGTTCTTCTTGATGCTGCCTTTGCCATAAGTAAGTAAAACCTTCTTATATGGTTTCATCTCTTCCTTTAGTGCTCTAATTGATCCTTCTCCAAAATGAATTTTAACTGGATTGTAAAAATAAAATGCGTCCATCTTTCTCCTCCTATTACTTAAATATCTTTGTAAATAGCTTTGCTGTCTCTTCCTCATCTGCGATGAAGTAAGACGCGCCACCTTCAAACTTATCTGTGCCTGGTATTGTCTCTATAGTAAGCTTGTCTGGCTTGTAGGCTGTAAATACCTTTGCCAAATCAAGCATCTCATCTATGCTAATGTTTGTCAAGACATGCTCAAGTCCTGCTTGTATCATGCGTGGCAATTTTGCAATGTTCTTTGCGCTAAGTGTTTGCTTCATAAGCTCCTTTATAAAGTACTGCTGATGAGTTACTCTACCGACGTCGCCAAGGAACTTATCACCCTGTCCTTCGTTCGACTTTCTGAATCTAAGAAACTCCATCGCACTTTTACCATCGAGCTTTTGCTTGCCCTTCTTTAAGTGAATGTGTAGTGGTGGTGTGTCTGTTGGGTCGTCATAGTCCATGTCGAACGGCACATCTACTTCTATGCCGCCTATGATGTCGACTATAGCCTTAACGCCTTTGTAGTCTACGGCAATGTAATTAGTAAAGTCAACGTTCGAAAACTCTCTAAGTGTATCAATGGCCGCGTAAGGTCCGTCCTTTGCAAAAGATGCGTTAATCTTTCTTAAGCCTTCGTGATTTACTATCTTGACCTTAGTATCTCTTGGCACGCTCACGACATTAACCTTAGCTGTCTTCTTGTCAATCTTTACTAGCATCATGGTATCTGATGGGTTACCTGTAGTGAAGTACCTATCCTCTCCAGTCTTGCCATCAAGCCTTGCAAGTTTTTGCTTGATATAGCCAAGACCGTTCTCTCCATCTATACCGAAGAAAGCAAATACTAGCTCTCCTTCAAGCTTATCTGTCGTCTTCTGATTGATCTTAGTCTCATCAACTATAACTAGTTTGTTGTCCTTCTTAGAAAGCTTCTTATAATAATACAAGCCGAAGAACAGTATGCAAACTAGTATTGTTATTAAAAATATTTTAAAAAATTTAACGAATTTCTGCATTTAATATTACCTCATCTCCCGCTCTATTCATAGCTTTAAACTCTCTAATTACAAAGTACATTGCAAGTACAAAGGCTATGAAATCTGCGATTGGTGTTGCGTAAAGTGCTCCAAGTATGCCATAGAATTGTGGCAAAACTATAATCAGTGGTAGGTAGAATAAAACCTGTCTTGTTAATGAAACAAAGATACCAAGTTTCGCCTTGCCTATGGATGTGTAGAAGTTTGCCGTGATTGGTTGAAGTCCGTTTAGTGCTGTCATTATCATAGTGATTCTTAGTAGTATAGTTGTAAACTCCATGTATAGTTCGTTGCCTTTACCGAAGATATTAACAAAGATTTGCGGCCATATTTCAACTAGCAAGAAGAAGACCGTGCTGTATATGACAGATATCTTGATGGTCGTTAGGTAGGTATCCTTTACACGTCTGTATATCTTTGCTCCGTAGTTATAACCAATGATTGGCTGACCACCTTGTGCGAGTCCTATGTTGAAGCCAATCAAGACTATATATAGCTTCGAGGCTATGCCGACCGCGGCTAGTGGTATGTCGGGTCCGTACTTACTCATTGCTCCGTAGTATGTCATAACGTTATTCATAACTATCTGCACAACTACCATTGCTAATTGATTGATACATGCTGCCGAACCAAGCTTCAATATAGCTGCTAGTTCCTCTGGATGTATCTTGAAATCCTTTTTACGAATTGGATTATCTTTCAAGAAGAATATATAATACAGTGCTAGAACAAAGCTTACTGCTTGACCTATGAATGTTGCCCATGCAGCACCCTTGATGCCCATCTTGAAGTGAATCATAAATATGTAGTCCAAGATAACATTAAGTATTGCACCTGTAACGTTAAGCATCATCGCATACTTTGGCGAACCGTCCGCTCTAATTATGTGCGAGAGTGCTATTGAAAACACAACGAAGACTATCGCAAGTGATGTTATAAAAGCGTAGTCGTGTGCGTAGTGGAATATATTGTCACTCGCGCCAAAAAGCCTTAACAATGGATCTAGAAAGGCTATGACTATAACGAGCTCCACAATTGACACGAAAAGCAGTCCTGTGATGCCTGTCGCAACAATCCTTTCTGCTCTCTCGTCGTCACCTCTGCCCTTGTATATACTGAAGTTCGACGCAGTTCCTATGCCTAAAAGTAGTGCTAGCGCTGTAGATATTATGCCTATGGGAAAGCTAACTGTCGTTGCCGCATTGCCAAGGTGACCTACAATGTTGCCTATGAAGATCTGGTCAACTATATTGTAGATGGCGCTTACCAAGAATGATAGTATAGATGGCACTGCATACTTTATTAATAATTGATAAATTGGTTTTCTAACTAAGGGATTGTCGTATCTATCCTCTCTCATCTCATCTTGCCTCCTATACAAAATTGTCGTAGTCGTGGTCGTCGTGAAG
Source organism: Fenollaria sporofastidiosus (assembly GCF_943169635.2). Classification (NCBI taxonomy): domain Bacteria; kingdom Bacillati; phylum Bacillota; class Clostridia; order Eubacteriales; genus Fenollaria; species Fenollaria sporofastidiosus. The sequence continues at coordinate 830,445 of NZ_OW968186.1, read as the reverse complement.
GAGCGTAAACTCACTTCCATCGTACTTATAAATCTTAAGGCTTAAGCCTTTTATAAGCTCTACCCTGTTTGCGTCCTTTAAGTCAAATCCTTCAAGCACAGTTGTTATTACTCTAAGCTTGCTTCCGTGCGTTACAACTAGAACCTTCTCATAACTGCATTTAATCAGTTCCTTCAAGAAGGCCTCCGCATCCTCTAGCGCGTCCTTGTATGGATATATGCCGCCTTCGTTAAATAAATCGGGTCTTTGCATAATAAGGTCCTCACGCTCTGGATCAGTAGCAACGCTCTCTGCCCAAGTCATACCTTCATGACTTAACATTGATACCTCGCGCAGTGTTCTTCTTGGTCTTATCTCAAGATTTAAGGCCTCGTTAATAATATTAGCACTGTCCATAGCCCTCTTTTGATCAGAGGAGTATATAAGCTCTATGCCCTCACCTCTTAAGCGCTCTCCAAGCTCCTTCGCCTTATCTTTGCCTTCAATTGTAAGAGGAGAATCAAGTAAACCTTGAATTCTCCTCTCCTTATTGTATTCTGTTAAACCGTGCCTTGTAAAATATATTATCATTAATTTACGTTTTCAATAAGAGCCTTCATAGCTACTGGGAAGTCTTCCAAACTTAAGTCGTAAATAACCTTTGCATAGTCTCTAATTTCTTTTTGTGCGTGGCCGTCCATCCTTTGCTTGATGAAGTGTGCAACTGATTGCAAAGAAGCTGTCCAGTACCATCTTACATATAAGCCATAAGCTGGTAAGAATAATCTTGCTTGCTCAGAGCAAATGCCGTCTTCCATAGCCTTTTCGTATAGGCCTTGGCCCTTTTCAATAAGCTCAAGAAGCTCTTTCGTATATTCAGAACCTAATTCAGCAGCAACCGGGTCACCGCTGCCTTGCTTTTTATTATCCGGCATACTTCTCCACTCGTTCTCGTTCGGAACGTAGAAGACAGGCTCTTCAGTAACGTAACGTCTTGAAGACTCGTTCCAGCCGTTCATAGTGTCGCCTATGCCTTCCATGTGAGAAGAACCTATGATGTACTTCCACCATTGTCTAGCAACCATAAGTGGTGCGTAGACTTCGAATTGCAGCATAGCATGTCTAAATGGCGATGTATGATCGTGCTTAGCTAAGAAACTTATTAGCTTCTCGTCATTTTGATCAAGCTCGAAGGATTCTTTTTGATAAGAAACCCTAGCTGCATTTACTACTGTAAGGTCACTACCCAAATGGTTTACTAGCCTTACGTAGCCATTGTCTAAAACTTTTAACATCTTATCCATAATCTTAATCCCTATTGTTCTTAGGCGAGTAGTTTGGAGTCTCCTTAGTGATAGTTATGTCATGTGGATGGTTTTCAATTAGTGATGCGCTTGTAATTTGAACGTATCTTGAATTAGTCTTAAGTGTAGGGATGTCCTTGCATCCAAGGTAACCCATACCTGATTTCAAGCCGCCAAGTAATTGATATATAACTTCCCCAACTTTGCCCTTGTAGTGAACTCTACCTTCAACACCTTCTGGTACATACTTTTTAGCCTTTGATTGGAAGTATCTATCAGATGAACCAGCCTTCATTGCTGCAAGTGAGCCCATACCTCTGTATTCTTTGTATCTTCTACCTTCGAAGATAACTTCTTCTCCTGGTGATTCGTCAGTTCCTGCAAATAATGATCCCATCATGACAACATCTGCACCAGCAGCTATCGCCTTAGTTACGTCTCCAGAGTACTTGATACCACCATCAGCGATGATAGGTATACCAGTTTCTTGAGATGCTCTGTAAGCTTCCATGATGGCGCTTACTTGTGGAACACCGATACCTGTAACAACTCTTGTTGTACAGATAGATCCAGGTCCTATACCAACCTTAACGCAGTCAGCACCAGCTTCCATTAGAGCCTTAGTGCCTTCGTAAGTTGCAACGTTACCTGCTATAACTTGTAAGTCAGGGAAGTTTTCCTTGATCTTTCTAACAGCATCAAGTACGCCCTTTGAGTGACCGTGTGCAGTGTCTAGAACGATAACGTCAACCTTTGCATCATATAGAGCCTTAACTCTTTGAAGCATATCTTCAGTTATACCTACAGCAGCACCGCATAGTAGTCTTCCTTGTGAGTCCTTTGCAGAGTTTGGAAACTCGATTGACTTTTCTATATCCTTAATAGTGATAAGGCCTCTTAAGTGGTTCTCATCGTCAACTATTGGAAGTTTTTCAATCTTGTGAACCTTCATAACTTCCAAAGCTCCGTCCATGGAAACACCTTCCTTGCCAGTTACAAGATGATCCTTAGTCATAACTTCGGCAATCTTCTTTTCCATGTTAGTTTCAAATCTCATGTCCCTGTTAGTGATGATACCAACTAGTTTACCGTCTTCATCAGTTATAGGCACACCAGAGATTTTGTACTTTTTCATAATGGCTTCAGCATCAGCAATCTTATGCTCAGCAGATAAGTAGAAAGGATCAGTGATAACACCGTGCTCACTTCTCTTAACTCTGTCAACTTCGATAGCTTGGTCCTCTATAGACATGTTCTTGTGAATGATACCAATACCGCCTTCTCTTGCCATAGCGATCGCCATCTTTGATTCAGTTACTGTATCCATGCCAGCACTCATCATCGGTATATTTAGTTTGATCTTCTTAGTTAGTCTTGTTTCAGTACTAGTTTCTCTAGGCAAAATTTGTGAAAAATTTGGCACTAGTAGTATATCGTCAAATGTCAGTGCGTTTCCAATAAACTCCATCTTTTACACCCCTTCTTCGTAATATTTAAGTACTAATATCCCAAGTACTTTTGTGCTTCGATAGCGCATGTGCAGCCTTCAGCTACAGCAGTTGCTATCTGTCTAATCTTTTTATCTATAATATCGCCGCAAGCAAACACACCCGGTATGGATGTCTTTACTCCGTCAGTCTTTATGAATGCACCCGCCATCTCTAAGCTATCCTTGATTAGCTCAGTGTTAGGCTTTTGTCCGATGTAGGCAAAGATTAAAAATTCGTCCTCGCCGTTTTCAAATATCTTTTCTTCCTTTTCGTTAGAATCGTATATGCAAACTTCAGTGATTTTGTCCTTAGTGCCGCTTGCACTTACAATCTTCGAAGATGTCATAGCTTCGATGTTGTCAGAATTTTCAATCTTTTCTCTGAACTCATCAATCATGCCAAGCTCATCTCTCTCTTCGATAAGGTAGACCTTCTTTGCAAGCTTAGAAAGGTGTAGTGCTTCCTTTGCTGCTCCGTCTGAACCACCTGCTACGAAGATGATTCTGTCTTCGATCTCATCATCAAGTCCTAGTGCTGAGTGTTCAACACCAATTTCCTTTTCGTTCTCAAGGCCAAGATCCTTTGGAGTAGAGCCCATTGCAATTATAACGACCTTTGCATTGTAAGAATTTTGTCTAGTCTTTACCTTCTTCACTTCATATTTTAAGTCAAGATCAATAACCTCTTCATACTTAAGCTCGATGTCAGCGTCTGCGATTTGCTCTTCAAGCTTCTCTCTAAAAGTCTCACCTGACTCGTTTTCATCTAGTCCAACATAGTGTGTCACGTGTGAAACGCCTTTAATAAGTCCTCCGACTTCGTCCTTTTCTAATAAAAGCACATTGAAGCCACGGCTCTTTGCATATAGTGCAGCAGATACACCTGCAGGGCCGGCGCCCACTACAATAATATCGTACATTTTATCCTCCTTTACTAATAATTAAAATTATCTTCATATCATTTTATCACATATTCAAGTCTTTTTCAAGCATTGACTAAGATATTTCTTCATATTTTTTCCTTATCTACTTCTCACTATAGACCTCGTTAATAAAATAGAGGAGCTCCTCACTCCTCTTATCTAACTACTTATACTGTGCCCTCTCGCCACCTATTAGCTTAGGTCTTCTTCTAACAAGTGTAAGGTGAGCCTCACCTATCTCTTTCACGCTTACTCTTACAGGTACAGCGACAGGCTTGATGTGCATGCCTATAAAGGTGTCACCTATGTCGATACCACCGTGGCCTTGTATATACTCAACAACTACAGGCTCATCTAGCTTCTTATATGCGATAGTCGCCATAGAACCTCCAGCATGCATCTTAGGAACAACACTTACCTCTTCTAAGAAGTACTTCTCCATGCACTCTTTTGTAGTAACTATAGCCCTGTTCAAGTGCTCGCAGCATTGGAAAGCAAGGTAGACCTTGTGCTCTTTGGCAAAGTCCATAAAGGCTTCGATGAATTCCTTTGCAACATCCATAGACGAAGCCTTGCCAATCTTGCCACCAACGACCTCACTAGTCGAGCAGCCAACAACAAGTATCTCGCCTTCTTTTAAATTTGCCTCAGCTTGAAACTCATCAAGTACCTTCTTAAGCGCCTCTTTGTATTCCATATATATCACTCCTTACTACTATCTATATACCCATTCTATACCAAAGGCCCTAGCTTGTCAATCCACTCATATAAAAACGCCCCCATGCATTATGCACGGGAGGCGCTTCTCTTATTTATCTACAATTGTTAGCACTATGAGTCTTTGATTCTTCTTCTCATAAGTGCAAGTAACTAGATTAATGATCTTGTCATCTTCCTTAAGTTCGTAGCCTGTGTCATACACAGCATGCTTCTTAAGAAAATCGTAGAACTTCTTTCTTGCTTTGAAGCTTCGTCTTCATTTTTATTAATCTGATTCTTTTGAACAACAGGCTTTGTTGGCTTACCCTTATCTTCATCTGCACCTTCATTACCATTCTCTTGTGGATTTGGTACAGGTGCTGGTGGTGTTTGTGGTGCTTGTGCAGGTGCTGCTTGTGTAGCTCTTTTTAAGTCCATATTATGCAACGCACTTAAAAGCGATATCATACAAAATTAAAATGCTACCCTTAAGCTATAAGCTCAATGAGTAGCATTGACATCATTTTTATTAAATTCCTTATAAAATTGTTACCAATTCAAAATCGTTTATGATCTTTAAGTACTTTTCTCTTTGTTCTTTATTTTCTTCTTCGAAGACCCTTGTCTCTTCGTCAAGTTTTCTTTGCACATCTTCTGGCAAGTTCTTCATTGCAAATGGATAGACTACCTTGTTCTCTTTGTCTGCGTGTCTAATAAGTAGCGAGCGATAGCTCATAAGGTGGCCTATGAGTTCAAGGCGCGCCTCATCTGATTTATCTTTTTCGTAGCTTTCAAGACTAAATTCTATCATCATGCGCTCGTAACGTGCTAGGTCGTGCTCAACAAGCATGCCGCTTGTAACAAGTTTCTCAGCAAGCTCACCAAGATATTCTAGCATAGCTTTGAAGACTAGGTCCTCTTCTTTTTTGTGATGATATTTATCTGCATAGTTTCTAATCACGTCTGTTATGGTCAATATATCACTAGAATTTACTGTGCCGTGCAAGATGTCTTTTGAAACTTTAAGTATATGGTCTGTGAGTTTAATTATATGTTCGTGTTCGCTTTTAAGTGTATCTATATAATACATCTTTTTTCAACTCCTTTGCAAGTTCTTTATACCCTTTTTCTTGACTTTTAAAATATTTTATAATAAAATGCTCTTAAATAAATTATCTTAAGGGGATGCACATATGAACAATTTATTAAGTAGGGAGGCTACCATCGCAATAGGACTTGTCTTTCCAGGTCTAATGACTGCCTTAGGTGCTGTGCCCGTATTTTTTACTAAGAATGTATCACAGAAGCTTTTAGATATGATGCTTGGCTTTGCAGCAGGTATCATGCTAGCTGCGACTTGCTTTTCGCTTGTTATGCCATCGATTGAGTATGGTGGTGGCGACTTCAAAGCTGTTATAATCACTTCACTAGGTATCTTATTTGGTGCCTTCATCATTGACATGATTGACAAGTACTCGCCGCACGAGCACCTTATCGACAAAAGACGCGAAGGTGTCTCATCATCACTTAGTGAGATCTGGTTATTCATCATTGCGATAACCATACACAACTTCCCTGAAGGTATGGCAACAGGTGTAGGCTTTGGTACCGAAAACATTAGTGACGGTCTTGCGCTTGCCCTTGGTATAGGCATTCAAAATATGCCTGAGGGTCTAGCCGTTGCGCTAAGTCTTGTGCGTGAGAAATACTCTGTGAAGTATGCCTTCATAGTTGCTGCACTAACTGGCTTAGTTGAGCCTGTAGGCGCCGCTCTTGGATTTGGCCTTGTTAATGTGTTTAAGCCTGTACTTCCAGTAGTACTTGCCTCAGCTGCAGGAGCGATGCTATTCGTTATCTGCGACGAAATCATTCCAGATACGCACTCAAAAGGCTACGAAAGAGAAGCCACATACGGCATCATCTTTGGTTTCGTCATCATGATGATCTTAGATATACTACTAGGATAAAACTCCATACGATACAAAAACTGCCTTCGCGGGCAGTTTTTTTATATATGTACAAGGGGCGCCAAGGGGGCTTAGCACTCCTTGATAATTACTTCATTAATTTTTCTGCAAGTTCTCTGCACTTAGCTAGTGCATCTGCATCTGGATGGTCATATGCGATAAGTGCATCTACAACTGCGATGCCGCTGTCAGCGCATTCGTTTTTCCAAAGGTCCATCCACTCTCCACTGTTCCACTCGTATGAACCGAAGATAGCAACTTTTTTGTCTTTGATCACGTCTTTGATGCTGTCAAAGTAAGGTCTGAAGTAGTCTTCTTCAAGTTCTTCTGCTCCCATTGCTGGGCAGCCTAATGCAAGTAAATCTGCGTCCTTTGCATCGTCAACACTTGCTTCTTCAACTGTCAATAGTTTAGTATCTGCACCTAGCTCTTTAAGCTTTGCAGCGATTTCGTTCGCCATAGCTTCTGTGTTGCCTGTGCCTGACCAGAATATTACGCTCGCTTTCATAAAAAACCTCCTTTTGTTAGTCATTGCTAACTGAATTCATTATACAATATATTTTTATAAAAAGCAAGAGTATTTTGCAAATATTTTTATATAAGTGAAACGCTATGTATTAAGAAGCGCATAAGGCTTATGAAACGAGCTATATAGTAGCGAGCGAGGTATATAGTAGCGGGCCTGCTATATAGTAGCTGGCTCCCTAAGATTAAAAAGCAGCTTAATATATATATAAGATATAAAAAAAGCTTCCCGTCATATGACAGAAAGCCTACATGTGAGTAACTACTCCAATGCTCCACCTCATGAGGAACCGCTTCCTGCGGTACATGAGTAGCAATGGTTCATTGTTCTAATTTTTCTTCCGATTAAATCTTCTTTTTCGATGTTGAAGATGCTCTTGTGCTCCCCTGATATCTTCATTCCGAGTGCAAGGTTGAAGTCGCAGTCGTGAAGGCTGCCGTCGTAGTCAACTGAGAGCGTGTCAAGGCACATAAGTGCATCGACAGTCGCTGGGTTGAAGGCAGTGCATAGTCTTCCTAAGTACTTTTGCATATTGCCCGACTTATCTAACCACTCGCCAAAGCGTCCTATAGGTGCATTTGTCATGCTATATAGATTGTTAAAGTCGATGTCATACCCCTCTTTAAGCTTGGTCCTATATATCGCCTCAAGCTCCTCTTGACCCGCTGGTATCATGGCTCCACTCGGATTATATACAAGGTTTAGCTGCAGTTCTTCATCTCTACCATAGCCAAGCTTGCATAGCCTTTGCAAGACCTCGATTGAGTCGTGAAAGACGCCTATGCCTCTAACTTTGTCAGTCTTTACTTCCTCGTAGAATGGCAGCGAAGCGATGATCTCTACCTTGTGCTCTTTTAAAAACTCAGGTAAGTCCTTGTATTCTTCATCCAAAAAGATAGTAAGGTTACTTCTAGTCATAAGCTTCTTACCCATAGACGAGGCTGTCTCGATGAGGTACTTATAAACGCTGCTCATCTCTGGCGCGCCGCCTGTTATATCAAGAGTTGTAAAGTCCCACTCCTTTAATATCTCCATGGCCCTCTGTGCAGTCTTCATATCCATATCCTCATCTCTTGTAGGTGAGGCCTCGACGTGACAGTGCTTGCACGCAAGGTTACACTTCCTCGTTATGTTTAGCTGCAGTGTCTTTGGCTCCTTAGCTAAGATATCGTACCCAACCGTCTTTGCAAATGGCTGGACTGCTTCTTGTAAACTCTTTAGGTAAGACAATTACATCTCCATCTCGTCAGCAAGTTTCTTCATTTGAGTTGAGTAAGCAAGTACTGCTCCTCCTGTGATAGAGCTTGCAACGTGAACTGCTTCCATCATTTCTTCTTTAGTGTAGCCTTGGTCTAAGCATGCTGTTGTGTATGCTTCGATGCAATATGGGCAGTGGATAGCATGTGCAACTGCAAGTGCGATAAGTGATTTTTCTCTAGCTGTTAGCTTGCTGTCTTGGTATACACTTGCGTAATACTTCATGAAATTATCCCACATCTCTTTATTAAGTTCGCCTAAAGCGCCTCTGCCGAATTCTTGTAAATCTTTTCTTTCAAAATATTGACTCATTTTTATTCCTCCTTTTTATAATGCTTGCCACTACTATTATACCAAAAAAAGAGCAGTTATATCAATAACCGCTCTTGTATAAATAATATTAATAGTTTGTCTTATAAGTATAGATAAAATTATCTAAATCTTACGCTCGCACCGCTTTTGTTGTTTGACTTCTCAAGTATCTCTACCCAATCAAGTGACTTACCTGTACCTATAGCAACGCACTCTACTGGATCTTCAGCAACTCTGCATGGTATACCTGTTTGTTCTGTAACAAGTGTGTCAAGTCCCTTTAAGCAAGCGCCGCCACCTGTAAGTATTATGCCTCTGCCAGAGATGTCGGCTGCAAGCTCAGGTGGTGTCCTCTCAAGTACTGTGTGAACTGCTTCGATGATCTCTTGAACCGGCTCTTTAAGCGCTTCAAGCATATCTGTTGATGAAACAACAACGTTCATAGGTAGGCCGCTCATAAGATTTCTACCCTTAACTTCCATGTATTGTTCTTCTTCAAGTGGATAAGCGCAGCCTATAGTTACCTTTAGCTCTTCGGATGATCTCTCACCTATCATCATCTTAAATTTCTTTCTAATGTACTTTGTGATTGCTTCGTCGCAATTGTCGCCTGCCACCTTGATTGACTTACTTACAACGATGCCGCCAAGTGATATAACTGCGATGTCTGTTGTACCGCCACCTATATCTATGATCATGTTGCCGTTAGGTTGTGTGATGTCAAGTCCTGCGCCTATAGCTGCTGCGATAGGTTCTTCGATAAGGTAGGTCTTGATTGCGCCTGCTTCGTTTGCAGCTTCAATAACCGCTCTCTTCTCAACTTCTGTACAGCCGCTTGGAACGCAAACAATTAATCTTGGCTTGAAAAGCATTCTGCCAAGTGCCTTTTGTATGAAGTATTTAAGCATTCTTTGTGTAACGCTGTAGTCAGAGATAACTCCTTCTCTAAGCGGTCTTATAGCGACGATGTTTCCTGGTGTTCTGCCAAGCATCTTTCTTGCTTCTTCGCCAACAGCCAAGAATTTATTTGTATATTGGTCTATCGCAACGACAGACGGTTCTTTAAGTACTATGCCTTTTCCTTTTACATAAACAAGTACACTAGCTGTACCTAAGTCAATGCCTACATCAGATCTTAATCCCATGCGTATCCTCCTTATTCCTCTACTCTATAGACTTTTGCGCCTAAAGATCTAAATTTCTCTTCAAAATCTTCATATCCTCTGTCGATATGGTATATGTCCGATAGCTTAGTATCGCCACTTGCGCATAGCGCCGCTATGACAAGGGCTGCTCCGGCTCTAAGGTCTGTCGCCCTAACTTCTGCGCCGTGAAGCTTATCTACGCCTTTAACTGTCGCTGTTCTGTCTTCTACGTCAATATTGGCGCCAAGCTTTCTTAGCTCATCAACGTGCATAAATCTGTTTTCAAAAACTGTCTCTATAACCTCAGACTCGCCTTCGATGATGGTCTCAAGCGCCATAAACTGCGCTTGCATATCTGTTGGGAAGCCTGGATATGGTAGTGTCTTTACCTTTATCGGTTTAAGCTTCTTTGTTGCAACTATCCTTAAAGTGTCAGTGTCTTCATATATGTCGCAGCCTGCCTCACGCAATTTAGCTATGACTGGTCTCATATGACTTACTATGACGTTGTTAAGTATGATGTCGCCATGTGTTGCAGCTGCAGCCACCATAAAAGTGCCCGCCTCTATCCTGTCTGGCATGATTTGATGAGTCGCACCAAAAAGCTTTTCAACACCTCTAATACGTATAGTCGACGTACCTGCTCCATATATCTTCGCGCCCATCTTGTTTAAGAAGTTAACCATATCAACAATCTCGGGCTCCATCGCCGCGTTGTCGATAACTGTCTCGCCTTGTGCAAGAACAGCAGCTAAGATGATATTTTGTGTCGCACCAACTGAAGGGAAGTCTAGGTAAATTTTATTGCCTGCTAAATTATCTGCGTGAGCGAAGATGTCTGTGTACTCATCATTCTCCTCAACATCGACGTTGACGCCAAGTGATCTAAAACCTTTTAGGTGCAAATCAACTGGCCTTGCTCCTATCGCGCAGCCTCCCGGCATAGAGCTTCTTGCCTTACCCATCCTGCCTATAAGCGCACCCATAACGATGAAGGATGCTCTCATCTTATGCATTAGTTGGTAGTCTACTTCGTATTTATTAATAGTGTTTGAATTTATTTTAATTGTATGTTCGTTTATCTTTTCAATCGTTGCTCCTAATGAGGAAAGCACTTCGCACATAACTTCGACGTCTTTAAGTTTAGGTAGGTCCTCTAGTATTATGTCTTCAGTGCCAAGTATAGTCGCAGCAAGTATAGGCAGAGCGGCGTTCTTTGCACCGCTGACTCTTACTGTTCCAAGCAAAGGATTCGATTCTTGTATAAGTAACTTTGCCAATGAATTACCTCTTTCTATATTAATCAGTACTATTTTATCACATATGTTAAAATAATTCTACTATTTTCATAAAAAAAGTTCCCACACATTGCGTGTGAGAACTCAATAAGTACTTCTTGATTAAAGAGTATTAATATTCAACAAATTTTGATGCTGGTGCACTGCAGATAGGGCACTTTTCTTCTTCACCTGTTAGTGAGATGAAACCGCATACTGGGCATAGATATATCTTAGATACTTCTAGGTCCTTGCCTTGATCAATATATTCTTTTGCTTTTAAGAATAATTTTTCGTGTACTTTTTCTGCTTCAACTGCGAATTTCATTGCTGATACAGCGGCTTTTTCGCCTTGCTCTTCAGCTACTAATATGTAACTTGGATACATTTCTGTATGTTCAAAGTGTTCTCCACCTGCTGCTGCAAGTAAGTTTTTTGATGTTCCGTGATCTCCGAAACCTGCTCCTGATGTTACTGTGAAGTCACCTTCTAAGTCTTTCATTGCTCTGAAGTGTAGATGAGCGTGAACTCTCTCTGCTTCTGCTGTTGCTTCAAATAATCTTGCTATGTTCTTGAAGCCTTCCTTTTCTGCAGCTCCTGCCCAGTAAAGATAACGCATGTGTGCTTGTGATTCTCCTCCAAATGCTGATTGAAGGTTTGTTTGTGTCATTGCTCTCAAAATTTTTCCTCCTAAAATTATATTTATAGCTCTGCTATCTATATTTAAAGGGTGCATTTAAGCACCCTCAAATACCTTAATTATTCTCTTCTACCTAGTTCCTTATCATATAGATATAAGCCAGTGTAGCCATCCTTTAGGTTTTCTAATACTTCAACGATAGTTCTCATGTTGTCTTCTTCTTCAACTTGTTCTTTTAAGAACCAGTTTAAGAACTCAACAACTACATAGTTCTTTTCCTTAAGTGCTAGATCAAAGATGTTTTCGATTCTCTTTGTAACTTCTTGTTCATGTTTGTAAGCTGTCTTAAAGATTTCAAGAACTGATTTGTATTCCTTCTTTGGTTCAGGAATAGCTTTTAATTCAACTCTTTCACCGATTTCTTCGATGAAGTTTTTAAACTTTGTAGCGTGTTCATATTCTTCCCCAGCTTGTTTGTCCATGAAGTGAGAGAAGCCATCCCAAGCTTTGTCCTTTAAATCATGTACCATAGCTAAGTAAATATAGCCACTTTCCAATTCAAAATTGTATTGTTCTACTAGAGCATCTGCAACTTGCTTACTAATTTTCATATCAATTACCTCCTAAATGTAACTTATATTAATATCTTTATAGCCAAGGCTTTGCAGCATTTTTCTTAAAATCTTGTCCGCATTATCTTGCGCCCTTTCAAGTATGCCGTCCTTCTTAGCCTTTAGCTCTCTTGCATTCAATTCTTTCTTAAGTGTCTCTTGGTAGTCTCCCAAGTCTAGTGGATTAAATATATTGTTCTTTTGATCAAGTATGACCATGGACTTCTCATCAAGCACGCTATCTGTGATAGTAGCCTTAGGTACTTCAAGCTCAACTTTAGTATCGCCTACGTCCTTTACTACCGCCTTTGATAAGTCTATGCCGGCCTTTATGTAGCCATTATACTTAATAATGTAGCTTTTGTCTGTGAATGGTATCTTCATATCCATAAGAGTCAAGCTGTCCTTGTATGTCAATATGTCAGTGTAGTTGTACTCGACAGTTACTAAGTCTCCTATGTCTTCTATGGAAGCCTTTAAGTTGTCAACTCTTTCTTCCTTATTCACCCCAATAAACTTCTTTCTAAAAACGAAGAAGTAGATTGCAATGATGGCAATAAGTATAATTACTAGCAATCTGTAGAAGCGAAGTCTTCTTTGCCTTTGCGATAATCTACTCATACTAAACCACCGGTGTATACATCTCAAAGACGCTATAGACAGGAACTTTCTCATCCATCAAAGCCTTTAAGATGGCAGGTATATTTCGTATCTCAGTTTGGATTTGAAAACCGTTGTATCTAAAGACTATGTCCTCAGACTTAATGTCTTCCAAACTAGAAAGTAGCTTCACTATATTATACTCAGAGTAGTCTTCACTTTTGTAGTCAACAATAAAAAAGACCTTCTTTTTCTTGTCATACTCCTTCTGAACATCTATCCTATTGATAAGAAGAACGTCATTCATTATATTCATCCTTTCCTTGCACTTAGTATCATCTGTTATTAATATACCCATGAGGCTTTTAAAATAAACAAAAATATATTTTTATAGGAAAATATTAGCATTTTTTGATTTTGGGCAAAAAAATAAGCTTAAGTAAAAACTTAAGCATGGTGCCCAGAGCCGGGATCGAACCAGCCACACGTAGATTTTCAGTCTACTGCTCTACCGACTGAGCTATCTGGGCAAATTGGTGGACCTTCAGGGACTCGAACCCCGGACCTGCCGGTTATGAGCCGGACGCTCTAACCAACTGAGCTAAAGGTCCCAACAACGATTATTATACCTTATTGAAGTAGAAATGTCAAGAATTTTTTTCATTTCTTTAGCTAAACAATATAAAGGGCAGCCCCTAAGAGCTGCCTTTACTAATCATAATTATATAAGTAAGACTTGATCTCGTTAAATAAATTTTCATCGTAATCAGTCTTATCATACACCTTCATATCAAGAGCGGCATAAGCATTGTATACTTCGTCATCCAATATAAGCTCGCCGTCTTTCAAACTGACAAATGGACTAAACTTTATCTCTCTACCTTCACCATCGATACAGATTAGTGCATTAGGTGCTATGTCTGAAATATTTTGGCATACAAGTACAGGTCCAGTAAATTTCTTGCCGTCTAAAAATTCATTGCCAACAGTATTAAGCTTGCCATTTTCTAAAAGTTCAAGCTCTTTAAGTGAAACTTCAGCATCCTTATACTTAGGAACTACGATATAAAATTCTTGACCCATAAGGTAAGTATCGCTTGTGCCCTCAGCCTTTGCTAGCACGAGTAACTTGTTTATATCCTTGACATCGTAGCAAACTGACCATAGCTTTAGCTTTGCTAAAACTTCTTTTAAAGTCTCCTCGTCATAAGCGCTTCCCAAAGGAACTACCATAGCTTTTTTTCTATCATCCATAATACTTAAGCCGCATTTGTCTGCCATAGCCACATATAGATTAGAATATTTTTTGCTCTCTTCATCGTCTTTTCTTTTAGCTTCTTCTAGCTCCTGGTTTTTTCTCTCTTTTTCTCTTATTTGATCTTCAAGATATCTTATGCGCCTTGCCTGTTCTCTAAGTAAGTTTGTCTGTCTTATATATACGAAAGAAACTACAGCTAAAGCAATAAGCAGTAAACATATTATAAATATCATAAATTGTTTTTTATTCATGGTCTCACTTCCTTTGATATAATTATACCACTTTTACCATGTAAATATGCTCTGTAATAAATATTTAATAAAGGGAAAGCCTCATCATATAGATGAGGCTAATAGAGAAATTAAATATTAATGTTTAAGTTATAACCATAAAACTACTGTATTGTATACTTATTCTATTATAAATATGTTATCACTCGACTTAATCTTATTCTTCCTATCAATTTTCTCAGACCATAATTTTTCAACGTTCTTTATATCTTCCTCATTAAATTCTTTCCTACATATTTTTTTAAAAAAAGTTTTTTTACTTACTTCTGCTATTTGATATATTTCTCTGCAATAATCAAACAAATTATTATAATCTGCTAAATAAATATCAAGATTTAAATATTTACCATAATCCACATCTAATCTTACCAATGTAGAAAATAGACGTATATCTGAATCTGTTAAATAATCACCAAAGATAAATCTTGACTTTGCAAGTCTTTGTTCCAATTCTTCCATAGCCTTGTAAAATATATCATAGGCTATCTTGTATTGTGTTTTATTGTTAGCAAAGCACATTCTATAAATAGCGTTATTGATATTGTCATAAAGCCAAGAGCCCATTTTTACTATTTCACTTTCGATGCTACTTGGTAATAAATTAGGTGCTCCTTTTTTATGAAGAGATTTAAAATCTTTTTCTAAATAATATGTCATTTTGTGATAATCATTATTTGCTATTACTTGCCTTTTATAATCAAATAACAATGGTACAGCTGGTCTTCCTACAAAATTACTATCAGTTCTATAATATAGCTCGCCAACAAAACGAGCATTACTTTCCTTGTTTATACAATCTTTAGAGTTTACGCATTCCCAGCCAACAGGCAAATCTAATTCAGTCCAATCAACAATCTCTTCCTTAATTGATTCACACAAACCCAATAATGAATAAACTATAGCAACGCGATTAGACCAAGCGCAATCTTTTGCCCAAAAA
The DNA here is from genome assembly GCF_943169635.2 of Fenollaria sporofastidiosus. Taxonomy (NCBI): domain Bacteria; kingdom Bacillati; phylum Bacillota; class Clostridia; order Eubacteriales; genus Fenollaria; species Fenollaria sporofastidiosus. Next base: position 815,228 of record NZ_OW968186.1, on the reverse strand, counting down.
AGTGTATATCTATCTTTTTCTACAGGGTTTTTATATGATTCTCCAAAAGGCTCCCTGAACCATGGAATCTGTCTTACATAAGCGCCTTTCTCATCAATTTCATAGTCCTTTACAGCAGGTCTGACAGATATTTTTCTTCCGTTATATTCAATATAGTTCATAAATAATACTCCTTTATTTTACCTGAAATTTATTTAAAAATTGTTTTAACCTTTCAGACTTTGGATTATTAAAAATTTCTTCCGCAGATCCTTCTTCTATTATCTCTCCATTATCAATAAATATAACTTTGTCAGCTATATGTTTAGCAAATTTCATCTCATGTGTTGCAATTATCATAGTTGTTTTTTCTTTAGCTAATTCATATAAAAGCTTTAAAACTTCTCCTACCAATTCAGGATCAAGAGAAGATGTTGGCTCATCTATTAGCATTAACTTAGAATTAACAGCCATGGCTCTGCCAATACCAATTCTTTGTTGTTGACCGCCAGAAAGTTGTGTTGGATAATTACCTTGTTTGTCATATAGTCCAATTGATTTTATTATTTCAAGAGCTTTTTCTCTAGCTTCAGTTTTACTAAGTTTTTGAACCGATATCATTGGTTCCATTATATTTTCGAGAGCAGTTTTGTTTAAAAAAAGGCAATAATTTTGAAACACCATAGATGTTAAAGATCTTAATTGACTAATTTCTTTTTTAGTAGCTGTTTCGCAATTAATAGTACAATCATTGATACTAATAGTGCCTTTATCAGCTCTTTCAAGAAAGTTTATACATCTTAAAAATGTTGATTTTCCTGATCCTGAAGGACCAATTAAAACTGCCACTTTTCCTTCTTCTAGCGATAGTGAAACGTTTTTTAATACTTCAAAATCATCAAATTTTTTACATAAATTTTCTATTTTAATCATTATTGTCTCCTACTTATAGTTCAAATTAAGCTTCTCTTCTAATTTCTTTTGGCCATATGATAATATTGAAATTATTATCCAATAAATAACTATAGCAACTGTATATCCTTCCAAAAATCTATATACTTTAGATGTTTCCAAACTTACTGCAGCCATCATATCTTTATATCCAATCATAAATCCAATAGATGTAGATTTAAATATCCCTATAAAATGATTAGACAATCCCGGTGCAGCAACTCTAGCTGCTTGTGGTATTATTATTCTCTGTATAACTTTTAATGGGGACATTCCTATTGATAGACCTGCTTCATACTGAGATCTGCTAACAGAATTCAATGCAGCACGTATGTCTTCTGACATAAATGCTGCATAGTTAGCACTCATACATATAACTAAAGCTTGAAATGGATTCATTGATTTTATTGATTCAAAGACTTGTGCAAGTCCATAATAGAACCAAAATAACTGTGCAATAAATGGTGTGCCTCTAAAAAATGAAACATATATTGACGTTAAAGTATATAAACCCTTTATTTTATATTGTCTTATAATAGCAACAATTAAAGCTATTAATAAAGAGAAAAATATAGTTATAAATGCCAGCTTAAATGTTTCTGGCAAATATCTTAATATTTTTGGAAATAGTTTAAAAAAGAGATTTATATTAAAACGATCCATACAAACGTTTACTCAGCCATAGGATCAAAGCCAAACCATTTTTTTGCTGTTTCGCTTAAAAATCCTTCTTCTTTTAATTCTTTAAGAACCTTGTTAACTTCTTTTAAAAGTTTTTCTCCTCTTTCATCTTTATGGAAAGGATATGCAGCATCTTCTGTATAAACAGTGTCACCAACGCCTTTAATTTTTAATCCGGACTTTTCTTTTACGTCATTGATGTGCATAGCAGACATTAGTGATGCGTCAATACGTCCTAATGCTACGTCTGTATGAACTGCAGTACTAACATCGTATTCAACATATTCAATTTTTCCATCTGGGTCAAATTGATCTTTAAACGCATATGCTATATCATTTGTAAGTAAGCCTAGTTTCTTACCATATACATCTTTGATTCCATGAATAGTGTTATTATCTTCTGCTACTACAACCTTATATGGAACATAGAAATATACATCACTAAAATTATATGTCTTTTTACGTTCATCAGTAACTCCAATTTGATCAGCTACAGTATCAACACGGCCTGCTTCTAATAACTCAAGAATTCCAGGGAATCCTGCTATCTCCCATTTAATTTCCCAATTATTTCTTTTTGCAATTTCATTCCAAACATCTATTTCATAACCTTGAAGTTCTCCAGTTTTTTCATTAGTTTCAGAGAAAAATGCATGGTTTCCAGTTGTTGATATTTTTATAACTTCCTTTTCACCATTGGTAGCTTCTTCTTTTGGTTCTTCAGATGTTTTTGTTTCATCTGTACTTGCTGTTGTTTCTTCTTTTGGTTTATTGTCACTTGTATCATTATTCTTTGTGCAAGCTACTGAAAATATCACTAAAGATAGCAACAACATTAATAAAATACTAGTCCTAAATAATTTCTTTTTCATAAAAAACCTCCTAAAGTTCTGTTACCAACTAATGTCAGCACATTAAAAATATAACATCATTTGTCGCTTCTGTCAAATAAATTATATCTATAGTAAACCGCTTTAATATAAATTTATTAAATATTTAATAAAGGGAAAGCCTCATCATATAGATGAGGCTAATAGAGAAATGAGGGTTGAATAAAGTATATTCAAAATGTATATACATAATTCATGTATAAGTGTAATTAAGTTTTTAAGCATTAAGTCTTGCGCATATATTTTATTTATACTTTGCTTTGTTATTTTTCTTTGATTGCTTCTTTTAGTGAGGTGAATAAAAACACAAGTCCCACTACCAAGACTATGTGTCCTATGCCTGCTAAGCCTGAGATGGATGCATCAAGCGCCTTACTTTCAAATTTAAGTACTTCGTAGATGCCTCTTGCAAATATCATTGAAGCTGTTAATATAAGAGCTGTGTTATATGTGTAGTAGAAGCGTTTAAAGTATTTATTCTTTGTAAAATCGCCAATCAAGGAAAAGGATGCAAGCGATAAAAAGACAAGCATGCCTAAGACTAAAAGGTGCGTGTGTACAAAGGCAAGGCTTGTGTATCCACTAAAGCCTATAAACTTTGTGTACTCTCTATAGAAGGCGCCGGCTACTAAGCCAAGTATGCCATAGATGAAGGCGGTATTAAGTAGTCTTTTCTTCATACTTGTCTCCTTTCATGTCTTTGTATCCAATCAAAACTGTCCATACGTAAGCGCATGTCTTTGGTATCATAAGTAAGCCAAGGTTTGGGTGCTCTTGCGAGAACAAAACGACTGGCGCGTAGAACGCAAAGCTTAGAACTATCGTTAGCCACATGTACTTAAAGTTTTTGTCATGATGCTTTTTTTGTGAGATGTAAAAGATTGCAATAATTATAAGTCCAATTATTAAGAATGGAATGTTCCTTAGTATGCCCCAAGATAGTGGTGGTAATTTTGATAAAAATTCATTCCTTGGACATAGGCATGTAAGTATTCTAAGTATAGCTAGCGCATAAACTGTGTATGTGAGTCCTTCTTTGCCTTCGATCTTGTAGCGTATCCTCCATACATAGTATAAAATTATATAAAATACGGTCATGGTGATGGATGTGATAAGCTTACCTATGCCTAGTGGGACTGTGTAGTCATCAAGACCTGTCGTAAGTAGTGCTAGCATTCTTGGTACTAAGTGGAAGGCGTCTCCAAAACCTAGAACGACTGCCATCAGCCCAAATAAGTAGTACTCTTTTCTTCCCCTAGCCTCTTTCATCATTTTTATGCCTATAGTAAGAACTGTTACTAGGTATATAGCGTCGAAGAGACTTTCAAAAATTGCACGCATAAAATCATCTCCTTGTGTTTGAACATTGTTCAGATTAGCTTCTATATATACCCGTCAAGCGTGTGACGGGTTATTAATATAGTAGTTTTTCTATCACGGATATGAAGAAATCCTTCTTGTACGACTTGTCAAGTATGAGACTCATGATGTTTGACATAATAAAGCTTATAAAGTCGTCCTTTGTAAACTCATCTGTGAAAGCGTCATCTCTAACTTTTTCATCTGCGTTTAAAACTTCTTTCATCCTCTGCATAAGTCTAGTCATGTAGATATACATTGATGACTTTGCTTTAGGCTTAGTATTGCTTTGAAGCATAATGGAGTGTAGTGTAAAAAAGTTTGGATACTTCTTAACGCCATCTAAGATATACTCAAAGATGTCTTTGATGTATTCTGAGAAGGCTTCATCTTTAGTCCAATCTGACGTGTGGAAGATGTCCTCCCATACGCTCTCTATCGCTTCGATGATGAGCTCATCCTTCGATGGATAGTAGTAGTAGATCGTTCCTACTGAGCAGCCAAGCTCCTTAGCAAGTCCTCTTATGCTAAGTGCATTGAGTCCTTTCTTCGCAACCATCTCTCTGATTTTAAGAAGTATAGCATCCTTAGATGTAACAGTTTTTGTCATATAATCTCCTAACTGAACCTTGTTCAATATGATTATAGCATTGATTAATTTTTTTGTCAATAGTTTTACGCAAAAAAAGACTAGAATCAACTAGTCTTTATCTTTAATTAAATGGGTGGTAGAAGACTGCCGAGTCATCTAGATCGAAGGCGCCTTCCTTTATATAAAACTTATATGCGTCGCTACCCTTAAGTGTGGTGAAGAAAGCACCTGCTACCCCCATATTCTTTAGCTTCTCTCTTGCGCTCTCATATAGCTTCTTTGCTATGCCCTGTCTTCTATGCGCACTTGATACGAAGAACTCGTCGATGTAGTATGTCCTTTGCTTTGAATATGGACGAACATTACCCATAATGGCGCCTACTATATCATCACCCTCTATGGCAAGTAGGCCAAAGAACTTTGGAAAGGCTGTGAGGCATTCCACTGCTTCCCTCGCAGTCTCCATAGTCCACTCATTGTTCCAAGGAGCTTCGTTGTAAACTGATTTCATTAAAGCAGCTAAGCTCTGTATATCTTTTTCTTCAATTTCTCTAAATATCATAAATACCTCCTAATTTTATTTAGTGCGTTGTTCCGCCTGTAATTTTTATGTCAGTATCGTTATTTACAATTGCTTCGATTGCCAAAGTAAGTCCCTTAACTATAGTTTCGATTGTCATCGATGGCATATTTTTCTTCTCTACTACTTGTTCTGGCAAAAACGGTATGTGTATAAAACCTGCTCGCATCTCTTTATACTTACTTGCTTGTAAGTGAAGTACACCATAAAGAACGTGATTACAAATGAAGGTACCTGCTGTGTTTGACACGCTCGCTGGCACTCCTCCAGCCTTTATATTTTTTACTATGGCCTTGATTGGTAGTGTTGAGAAATATGCCGCTGGTCCATCTGTAATAATTTTTTCATCTATAGGCTGATTACCTTCGTTGTCCTTTATCTTGCAGTCATCGCAGTTAATACCAATTCTTTCAACACCTATATCTGTCCTGCCTCCTGCTTGACCAATTGATAAGACGACATCTGGATGCACTTCTTCAAGCTTTTCTTTTATCTTTTCAATTGATTTACCAATTACGGTTGGCACTTCAAGTTTAATAATTTCTGCTCCAGCTATATTTTCTGGCAACTTTTTAACTGCTTCTATGGATGGATTTATATTTTCTCCGCCAAAGGGATCAAAGCCTGTTACTAATATCTTCATCTATGTCACCTCATTACATTTATATATACCCCAAAATATTATTCAATTGCAATAAAATGAATTATCATATATACTATAGTTAAGAAGAAATTTTATAGGAGGTTAGTATGAGAAAGAAAATTTTTATTTTGCTTATAGGACTAATCTTAATAAGCAGCAAGGCTAGTGCACGTAACACTGCTAAGCTTAATAATGTAAATATTAGTGTTGACGGCAAGGTGCAAAATGTGAGCTGCTACAACATCAAGGGCTACAACTACTTCAAGCTAAGAGATGTCGCAAAGCTTATGATGGGTACGCAAAAGGGTTTTGAGGTCATGGTTGATGAAAGCACTCCTGTTGTAGTAAGGGATAGCTCTTATACTGAAAACGGTAGCGAGCTTGCTCCTCTTAGTGTGAAGAAGTTAAACTTGAATCCAAAGTTTAAGTATCTAGGCATGAGACCTAGTTACACTTCTTTGATAGTTAAGTCCTACAACATTAATGACTACAACTACATGAGCTTAAGGGACATTGCTCAAGCGGCTAACTTCAAAGTTGGCTACGACGCTCCATCTAAGACTATACTCATAGACAGCACGCAAGAGTTCGTATACCAAAGTCCACCTAGGGCTGAGAAGGTCGAAACTATGATCGACTATATATACTCTGTTTTAGGAGCGCCTTACGCAAATGTTGACTGCTCAGGTCTTGTCTCGTCAGCTATACAGGTAGCAGGCTTTGATGTGCCTGCTGATGGTTTATACTCATGGACGCTTGATTGGTATCCAGAGAGCTTCGTAGAGATACCTATGAATCAATTGCAAAAGGGCGACATACTAAACAAGGCTGGTCAGCACATGATGCTCTACATTGGTGATGGCAAGGTTGCTGAGTCCATAGAGACAACTGGTGTAAGAATAACTAAGCTTAGAACAAAGGGCTACAAGGCATATAGAATTACTGAATAAAATAATCCTCTGGAGTGATCCAGAGGATTTTTTACTGATAGCTAATGTAGACTCACTTATGCTGCAAGTAAAAGAGCAAGGCTAGCCTTGCTCTTTGTTTTATATATTAACTTTGTCTAGCTCTTTCAAATTATATTTATCGATGATGGCTTTAAGCTTGCCTGGATACTTTGGATCTGTTGCATAGCCACTTCTTTTGATAGCGTAAACGCCTCTTTGGTCGTTAAACATTACCTTTCTAAATGGCGCATACCACTTTCTTTCAAGTAAAAGTGCTGTGTGGTCAACGAAGGATTCATCGGCTGACTTGTACGCTCTAAAGTTTGCATCTATACTTACTTTGACGTTGTTATAAACTTCAGATGTTGTGATGGTAACTGTGCCGTTTGATGCACTGCCTTTAACACCAAATAAATTATTTGAGAACTTACCTGTATACTTATCAACTGGCACTGATTGACCCCAACCCGACTCAAGTATAGCTTGCGCTGTTGTGATGGCGCCGCTTAGGTCTGTTCTTAAAAATTCGCGTCTAGCAACCTTCTTTGTGTAGTCAAGGAACTTATCCTTAGCCATAAGTGGCTGCTTTGTAAAAATCTTTCCTGTATAAATTCTAAACTTTATGCTCTCACCCTTTATGAAGGCATCAATTTGATTACCTGTTGCGTAAATTTCGTTCTCGCCCTCATCATCGCTATTTACGTTATATCTATAGTTCTCGCCATATGCAACGTTCTCTGCTATAGTCTTAGTTTTACCTGTTCTAAGGTTTCTTAGATAATAGTTTACGCTGTTGACACCAACATTAGACACTGCATTTAGGTCTATATACTTATGAATTATACCGCCTGGTGCAACGCCTTGAATCAATAGTTTGGAGTCACCCTTTATCAAGACAAGCTTGTGCTCGCTCTCCATAGTCTTGCCGCTAGCGTCTATACATCTAACGAAGACTTCCTTTTGACCTGCATCCTTTACATTCGGGAAGAACTTGCATGCGCCGTAGGACTTCGACTCGATAACGCTCTCAGTTCCTGTAAGTGGATCTCTAAGCATGTAGTCAGTTCTCATAACGTCGAAGTTTCTTTGCACATTAAGAGTCACTTGTCCAGAGATGACACCGTCTTTTGGCACACCTGTTATATTGATGTAAGGACTTATGTTCATAGTGAAGGTCTTAGTCTCGCCGAAGTGTTCGTTTCCAAGTTCATCAAAGGCCGATAGCATGATTGAGTAGCTGCCTGAGTCTAGATAGCTTGGTCTAAACGCGAACTCTCCTTCTGGATCAAGATTGTCCTTAGTCTCTGTTGCTCCTGTTGTTAGGTTTGTTATTATCGCCTTCATCTTTGATGCGACAAAATTTATATCTGGAGTAATCTTTAACTCATCTTGCACTAAGCCGCCATTGTCAACTCCTGTATATGTTACTCTTGGAAGAACATTTATGTTTACTCTCGCACCTGTCGCGTCTACAAGCTTGCCGCTCGCATCATATAGTGCAAGGACTAATTTCTTCCATCCAGCATCCTTCATACTTGGAAGATACTCTAGAGTTTCACTCATGTTTGTTTTAACGTCTTGTATATATCCTTCGTTATTTTCATCAAGTAGAAGCAGCTTTGCCTTTGCAAATGTCTTATCACTTGCAAAAGTAAAGTTCATCTTAGTAGTGATGTTTTGATTTGGCTCTAGTCCCATTAGCATAGTGCTTTGTGTGCTTTGATTAAATGCACTAGAGTCGATATTAACAGTTCTACTTTGGTCGTCATAGCCAACAGCTATGTTCATAAGCTCTGCTACTGCTCTTAGTGGCAAGTAAGTTCTGCCCTTGACTATACAAGGCGCAACATCTGTAAACTTAAGTGAGCCGTCACTTATGTCTATAAGGAACGAATCAATGTATAGCTTGAAGTTATTCGCGCCGTCACTAACTGTAACGCTCCTTTCTGCGTCACTCCACTCAACGTTTCTTCCAAAAGTTTCCGCGATAAAACGAAGTGGCACTAGTGTCCTCGCATCTTTGAGGATAGGACTTGCGCTCTTTGTAACATTGTTTCCGTCTATGATTAAATTAAGTGATGCTGCCTTAACTTCTCCTGTATGTATCAGTGTTAGTAGCAGTATCGATACTATAAATAAATTTCTAAGTAATTTTTTCATTCTTTCACCTCTTTTTTTATTATATCATAAAAATTCTTGCCGTGCAATTTGCCCTTGCCCTTAGAGAAGTATAAGAGCACAAGCATAACGATGTAAGGCAGAGTATCAAGTAGCTTGTAGTTAATGGCCGCCACGCTTTGGAAGGAGCCTGCAAGATAAGTAAAGACAGCGTATACAAGGCTTGCGATTGGCGTTAGAGCTGGATGTATGGCTGAGAAGCCTTCAAGTGCCAAGCATACGTAGCCCACATTTTGCGAGATGTTTTCTGTGAAGTATGAAAAGTACGAAAGCGATAAGAAGCTTCCAACGAGCGCCGCAAAAACGGATGCAAAGATAATAGCATAAAGACGCAAGCTAAATATATTTAATTTTCTAAACTTAGCCTTTTCTTCATCAAGTCCCACGGCTCTTAGCTCAAGGCCTGCCTTTGTCTTATATAAGAATACATAGTAGGCTAGACTCATTACTGCTCCCAAGATTATGAAGATGTTGACTCCAAATATATTAGAGTCGAAGTTTATGCTCAGTGAAGTCGACATAGCAAGGTCGCCTGCGTATAGATAGAGCATAAGTCCTGATAGACCGCGCAGCATAAGGTTCATCGCTATACCATAAACAATGTCCGAAGTGCCCCTTCTCTTCGTTAGGTAGACGAATAAGATGTTTACACTCATGCACACAAGTACAGCCGTGCTTAAGCTTAGTGCAAAGGACGACGTTTCATTAAAGACGATGATGGCTGTGATTGCTGAGATATTGACAAGGCCGTCCGCGTGCAATAGGCATAGGCCAATATTTCTCATCGCATTGATGGCTAGGCACAATAAAAATATGCGTATAAAAGCTCTAATAATTTCTGTCATTGCGCGCCTCCAATATTGATATAAAAATGAGAACGCCTTGCATTAAATACATCACAGACGAGACGAATGAAAATTCGGTCTGCATGACAAGGCTTAAAAGTCTTATGTATGTAATTAAAATTGCTGGATAGGCAAGTTTTTTAAAGTCGCCGCGAGCGAGTAAAGACACAGTTATCGCGTCAAATCCATAGCCTGTAAAGCCTTGCAAGCTGAAGCGCTCGTAGTTTAAAAATAAATATAAAAATGCTGCCACAGATGTAAGCATAGCAAGGCAAAGGTCAATCGCCCTCTTTTCTTTATTTATATCAGTTCCAGTCGAGATTAAAACGCTCGGTGCATCCTTAATTAGCTTAAGCTTCTTTACTAAAGAGAACTTACGTGCAAGGACTACGAAGACTATAAGAGAGACAGCACTAAGTAGAAGAGCTGCTCTTATGTCAAGAGCGAAGTCAAATTTTTTTGTTACAGCTGAGGAGATGCTCTCATCAGAGAAGAATGTATATACCAAGTAATTGATAATGCCTAAAATCACATAGTTAAAGATCAGTGACGATATGATGAGTTTCTTGCCATCTCCACTGGATATGCCCTTAGGTACTTGCCATAGTAAGAATAAAATGATTGGAATGAAAATTATAATAAAGAAAAAATTTGCGCAGTATATAGCTACAAGTGCACATAAAAATATACCCATATGAAAAATGCCTTCAAGCGAAAAATTCATCTCGCCCATCGACAAGGAAAGGTTCATAGCAAGGGATAAAAAGCTAATGACCATAAACTCTTTAACAAAGCTCAGTCTATATAGATGCGAGGTGAATGGTTTTAATGCCGCAGCCCCAATATCTGCAAAGCTCTTATGTGAAAGAAGCGCAAGTATTAATAAGACAATAAGCATAAAAATAGGATATAGCAAAATGAAATATCTCTTAAATGACTTTGATTTCATCTACTATATCCTCCTTTAATTCTTCATAATCGTCCGAGATGATGTATATCGTCCTACCCTCATCTCGCCTCTTTAGTATCGCCTCTTGAGCAAGCGCCTTCGCTTCGAAGTCCATGCCCTTCTTGTAATTATATAAAATGTATGCCTCTTCATCGCGTAGCATCTCTCTAAAGAAGACAAGCTTTTGCAAGTTGCCACCTGAGAGTGTACTTGTGATGTCATTTGGCTTAAACTTTAATTTATATCTCTTAATAAAGTCCTCTGCTTCTCTTTCGTAGTCGTGCCTTGTATTAGCTAGCATCTCGTATATGAAGATGTTCCTATATGCCCTCTCGTCCATAAGCACAGCCTCGCGCACATCCTTTGCTACGTAAGCAAAACTTTTGTACTTATTCATAAGCTCTTCTAGAGCAGCCTCGTCCTTTATATATATACCAATAATCTTTTTATCTTTGCCCTCTGTGACTATATGTGATGCTTGTGAAGAAATGTTTTTTTGCTCATTCAAATAAATCACTTCAGCATCGAAGGCTGATATAAACTCAGAGTCGTGCGAGACCATAAGAAAGCTCTTTGTAGAAGACTTGATGTAGTCAATTAGCTTTTGAGTTACACTCGAGTCTAGTGCCCCACTCACCTCATCAAGTAGGATTAGTTTCTTATCTGATAAGCTCATCGCGATAAGCTCAAGCGTCTGTTTTTCTATAGTCGACATCTCTTTAACTTTTCTATCAAGACCTGATATATAGAATGGCGATGTCTCAACTAGGCTTAGGACTTTTTCCTTCTTCATATCTATGGCGATGGCGATGTTTTCTATAGCACTTAAATCGTCAAAGAGCATAAAGCTTTGACTCACCATGAAGGCTTCGTCCGAGACTATCTCTCCAGTGTAGCCCTTTAAGTCTGCATGTATGAGCTTTAGAAGCGTCGTCTTTCCCGCACCATTCTTGCCCATAAGAAAGCTAAGCCTAGCGTCTATATCAAGTGTAAACTTGTCAAAGATGACGTTCTCACCATAAGCAAAGTGTAAATTCCGTATCTTAATCATTGAACTCTGACCTTATACTAATCTTATCAGCCTTTATTTCAGCAATAATTTCTTCCATCTTATCTCTTGTGTCTTTACTTATATTCGCCTCGTAGTATGCGCCATCAGCAATTGCTATGCCGCCTTCCTTTACTCCCAAAAACTCTGTAGTGCCAAAAATATTCTCTCCCTTTTTGTACTTATCAATCGCTCTTAGTAAGGATACATCGACCCTCTTAAGTATAGATGTTAGGATGTACTTCGCCTTTTCGTCACCTAGTAGAGCCGCTTGATCTGAATCCACGCCTATGACGTAGCGCTCGTTCTCTACTGCCGAGTCTATGATGCCAAGGCCCGCGATGGATGCAACGTTAAAGATGATATCAACATCCTTCTTTTTGTACAAGATGTTTGCAAGGTCCTTCGCCTTGATGGCGTCAGTGAAGTTACCAACGTAGCTACTAAGTATCGTAGCCTCGCTATCGATATACTTTGCTCCATCTTCGTAGCCAAGTAAGAAGTCCTTTATAATCTTATTATCCATGCCGCCAATAAGTCCAAGCTTCTTAGTCTTCTTGGCAAAACTATATCCCTCGCTGCTTTCAACAAGGCTTGCAAGAGCTCCTGCTAAAAAGCCTCCCTCGTTTTGCTTGTAGAGTATCGAGTAGATGTTCTCATACTTTTTCTCGCCGTCATTTGCGTTATCGTCGAAGAGTATGAAGTTTTGCTCTGGATACTTGTCGGAAATCTTTTGTATCTTATCCTTTAGCTGCCAAGTGCCAACTACTATGATGTCATATGCCTTGGACTCTGTGTTCTCTTCAAGTATCGCATCATACTTCGTCTCATCAGTACCCATCTGTATGGTCTTAGTCGTAATATCAGGATACTTTTCTTTGATAAGCTTCATACCAGCCTCAGCGCTGTCAAAAAAGCTCTTGTCACCAAGTGTGCCATTGATAAGTAGAAGTATGCTAAGATCCTTTCTTTCTTCTTTGCTTGTTTTTGTGCCGCAAGCAATAAGAGCTAGGCACAAGGCCATAAGCACGGCGAATAATCTCTTTTGCATCTTAATCTTTTTTATAAAGCATGTCTACATGCTCAATGTTGTCTTCGAGATAAGCCTTTGATATCTCTTTAAAACCCTTCTTTGCGTAGTAGTCTTTCATATATGTTTGTGCTTGTATCTTAATTGTGTCTTCCTTCATGTCGTCTGTGATGTAATCAATCGCCCTTGTGAATAACTTATCGCCAAAACCACTATGTCTAAAGTCTTTCTTCACAAGAAAGCGACCTATGGAGACTTCTGGGTAACGAGTATCCTTCTCAGTAATCCTTGCGTAGCCTATAAGCTCATCACCCTCTATCATCATTAAATGAACCGAAAGTGGATCAAACTCGTCCACATCGTTATAAGGACAGTTTTGTTCAACTACGAAGACCGACTGTCTAAGCTTAAGTATTTCATATAGCTCAGTTGTGTTTAGTTCCTCAAAATACTTAATTTTTATGTTCATTATATGTTCTCCTTCTTAATTTCTCCAGCTCTGAATAGTGCCATCTTTGTTAATAGTGGTCCTATAAGTTCATAAATAACTGTAGCTGAAAGTATGATGTCTCTGATTGCTGCTCCGTGTGGTGCAGGTATGATTCTCTTTGCTATAAGTGAAAGACCTATAGCAACACCGGCTTGTGGTACTAAGCAGAAGCCTAGGTTTTGTTGAACTGATGATGACAAGCTGCCTATCTTTGCGCCGATACCTGCTCCTAGTGCCTTACCTATAACTCTTGCTACAACATAAGCTGCACCAAGTACGCCTACCTTTGTTAAGCTCGAAAGGTCTAGATCCGCACCTGATAGTACGAAGAAGCATAAGAATATAGCTGGTGTGATAACTTCGATTGCAGTGAAAACTTTAACTTCGTTTGATGATGTGTTACAAATTGTTGTACCAAAAGCCATCATAGTAAGAAGGCTTGATAGGTCGAAGCGTAGTGATATAGCTGCAAGTAAGAAGATGACACCTATAAAGGCAACTTGTATTTGTCCTTGATTCTTCATAAAGTTCATAGCCTTAACCATGATGATGCCTGCGACAATACCAAGTGCAAGTGCAGAGAAAATTTGTATTATTGGCTTACCTACCATGTTCATCATGGAGAAAGCGCCGCCTTGTATCATATTTTGTGCGAGTGTTGATGCAACGCCGAAGGCGATGATACATACACCGTCGTCTAATGCAACAACAGGTATTAATGTTCTAACTAGTGGTCCTTCTGCTTTGTATTGCTTGATAACCATAAGTGTAGCTGCTGGTGCTGTTGCGCACGCGATTGAACCTATAGCTAGTGAGAATGGTAGACTTTGCTTTAATAAAAGCATAACTACTGTTACTAAGAAGAAGGCAACTAGTGCTTCTAGTATAGTTATTAGGAAGATGGCCTTACCAACCTTCTTTAAGTCGTCAAACTTTAGTTCAGCACCTATGGAAAAGGCGATGAAGGCAAGTGCGACTTCACTGATGATGTCGAAACTCTTAACTGCTTCTTCTGGTATAAAACCGAAGACTGATGGTCCTATAAGTATGCCTGCTATCAAGTAGCCAGTTACTTCTGGAAATTTTAAAAGACCAAGCAATTTAGCAACTATAAAGCCGACTAAAAGTATTGTACCTAAGTGTAATAAAATTTCGAAGTTCATACTATTTAGTCAAGCCCTCCACACTCTTTACATCTAGTGTAAACATGATTCCTGTATTTTCATTTTCAATATTGCCCATAACAGTTTTAACAACGTCCTTTGCTACGGCAAGTTTTTCGTCGTCAAGTACCATTAACAAAGTCTTGTTGAATGGTCTTTGTCCGTTCAAAATTCTTCTTAAACCACCGAAGGCGCTTATCTCTTTGTGCCAATCAGCAAGTGTTGCTGCCATACCTTGACTCTCAAGTATAGTTCCTCCTGTGATAGATTTTTTAGAAAGCTCAAGTAATAATTCATCAAGCTTATCCATTTCATTTAAAATAACAACTAATAAATTCATAATATCCCTCCAAATTTTAATTATATCACTAATAAATGTAGAATTCAATACTTTAGAAGCTATTTATCAACATTAGATCCCGTCATCCAAAGAATTGAGTTCTTAGGTTTAGAAAGCTTCTCATATGCAAGCAAGGCTGCCGCACTTGATGGCTCTACTACTTCATGGTCCATATCGTATATGCGCTTTTTTGCTAAGAGAATGCTCTCATCGTTAAAGGTGAAGAAGCCATCGACAAGAGCGTCAAGCATAGGAAAGACTAGCTTAGATGGTGCACTGCATGCAAGACCATCGGCAACACTTATGCCACCAAGTCCTATCTCGTTAACAGACTTAGCTTCACCACTTACATAACTATATAGCATGCAAGGGTACTCTGTTGGCTCTACAAAATATATGCGCACCATGTCTTTGAAGAAGCTTCTCAAGGCAAAGGCAATGCCACCAGGTGCGCCTCCTACACCACAAGGTAGAAAGACATGTAGCGGCTCCTCGCGGCTTATATGCATAGTGCTTAAACTCACCTCATCTGCCACTTCGAAGATGGATGCCGCATAGCCTAAGAAGAGCTTCTCACTCATCTCGTCATCAACAAAGTAGCTCATTGGATTCTTACTAGCACTCAATCTGCCCATCTTCACTGCGTATGTGTAGTCGCTTTCATACTCTACGACTTCTGCTCCCGCCTCTCTAAGTAGTTTTTTCTTCCACTCCTTAGCGTCGCGGCTCATATGAACCTTTGCTTTAAAGCCGAAAGCCTTGGCACATAGTCCTATGGATAAACCTAAGTTTCCGGTAGAGCTGACCTCTATCGTGTATTCACTCATTATGCATCTTATATCATCAAGGCTAAGAGTGTCGAAGTTCTCCATCATGCCCTTTTGTGTAAGCACTTCTTCTACCTTAGACATGACTTCGTTAAAGCCGCCTCTCGCCTTAACACTATGCGCAACCTTTAGCTGTGAGTCAAGCTTTAAGTAAACTTCGCATCCAAGCTCTGACTTCTTAAGCGCGCTCTTGTAGTAGTCTTTGCTATCTATCTCATCAAAGGCTTCCATGAAAAAGCGTGCAAAGCGTTCGAAGCGTCTCTTGCTTTGATACGCATCATATAGTGAGAAGCCAAACTCCTCTACAGCTTTCGTTCTTTTGATAGGAAGGTAAGTCTCTTCTCTATTTTTTAATTTATCTAGTATGTCCACTTCTATATACCTCCTTTTTTAGTCAAAAAAATAGACGACTAAGTCGCCTATTCACTATTTATTATCTATAATGTAATACTCTCTTGACCATTCTCTAACTGTCTTGTCTATGTCGATGGCGTCGTAGTATCTATCCTTACCCATGTAAGTGCCGTCTGAGTACTTCATACCCCAAGAATTAGGATCGTTTACTATATAATAAAGTCTTCCATCTACAACCTTGTAACCATTAACAACTATGAAGTGACCGCCGCCACCTGTGTAGTACTTGTTGAAGTGTGAGTTCGCGTCTGGATTGTAGCGTAGTGTTGATGAATCGATGCAAATGATGCATACCTTGCCTTCTCTAAGCGGCTTAAGTAAGCTGTCTGGGTTCTTGTAGAACTTCATCTTGTGTGTAACACCTGAGTCTTTCAAGAAGTCACTAACGTCGTTAGTATACCACCAGCCACCATCGTTAAGGCGAGTGTTCCTTGCCATCTCAGCTGTGACTGCCTTGTCATAACCTTTTTGGAAGTACAAAGTCATAACAGCGCAGCTTGGTCCGCAGTTGTTTTCAGAGTACTTGCCTGTTTCTTTTTGATCTATATACCAGTCGTAGTCCCTTTGATTAAGAACTTCAAGCTCGTTATCGTCCTTTGTCTCGAAAACGAATTCGCCGTTTTCGGCTTTGAACTTAAACACTTCTTCTAAGTGCTCTAGTGGGTAGAAGATTACATCGTTAAGCTTCTTTACTCCACTGTCTAAATTGGTCGCTTCGTCCTTGTAGTATATAGGGAACTTAACGTCTTCTAGTTTACTATAAGTATCCTTGTCAAGTCTCACTGCTTCTATGGCCTTGTCTGTGCTGTATAGCATACCATCGTCAAGGTAGTAGTGGCCGTCTTCGCTCTTCTTAGGCGAAGGCACTCCATCTACCATCTCATAAACATTACCAACTCTATGTATAGTTGGGTTAAGCTCTTCTAAGAATTGATCAAAGATGACATATTCTTTGCCATCGATGTCATAAGAAGTCAACACACCATCAGTACCTGCTGTTGTGTATTGTCCTTTTATAGCAAATTTATTGGCTTCTTTTCCATTGCACGCAAATAAGCATAAGCTTATAAGCAGTAATGCTGCTAAAGTTAAAATTTTCTTCTTCATAGTTTCCTCCACTAGTCTATATCGTAATTTTTAGCTTGTTCTGCAAGATTTTGAAAGAATTCACTGCGAGCCACTTCGCTTAAATTAATCTTAAGTCCTCTCTTCTTCATCGACTTAAGCTTATAAAGTAGTAGGTTCTCATCAATCATAAGTCTTTGAGCAAGCTCCATATAGCTCATGCCTTCCTCTAAGGTGTCCAAGAGCTCATCCTCATCTATAAGTAGATGCGCCGCAAAGGTATTGGCCTGCGCTTCTATGATGGACGACTCTTGCGTTAAACCAAAGTCGGCTAGCTCAGCTTCACTTGCATACTCTTTATGATATAAAAAATGTCCTAGCTCATGTGCCAGGACTTCTTTAATCACGATTTCATCCACGCGAGTATTATATATTACGTAGCTTACACCGTCTAAAATTCTAAACATACCAAGGAAGGCAGCACCTATGTTAATAGGTATAACTACCACTCCAAGGTTCTCTAATATCTCATATGGATCGTTTGTCCCGTGTTCTTCTATCAAATTGAGTGCGTCTTCTAAATATTTCTCACTCACTAATTCTTGCTGCCTTCTTTTTTGTCTGCATTTTGATACTTCGACTTGTAATAAGCTTCAGTTATCGCTTCAACAACAGCCTTCTTGTCTTCATCACTAAGTGTGCCACCAGCAAACAAGCCTATCATACCATTGACAAGCATGTCATAGTTTTGATCTTGAACTGGAACTTTGTAGTCGTCATCATCAACTAATAAGTATGATGCGTCTACTCTAAATATATTAGCCATGTCGTTATATGTTTGTCTACTACGAGGTCTCATACCATTGACTTCGTATCTTGATATAGTTTTTAATGATAAACCTAGTTGCTCCGCAAGCTCAGTTTGAGTTAAGCCTGCACGTTCTCTCAATCTTTTTAACTTCATTGCAAAATTCATAAGTTCAACCTCCATATATTAATCTTTGTCATTCAAGTACCTTTATTATATACTCTTAGAATGTAGATGTCAAGACATTTTAATCAGTGCTTTTTTAGCTAAGCTGTCTGCAAGCTCGTTATACTTATCTCCCGTGTGTGCCTCTACCTTATGAAAATGTATCTCGACCTCGTCCTTCTTCGCATCGAAAAACTTCTTGTAGTCCTTAGTCGCGTCTATGTTTGTCTTCCAATAACCCATGGCCCAGCTGCGTATACCTTCGTAGTCGAAAAAGATGTGCACTTCGTCGTAGCCCTTGTCTATCGCGTAGTCAATCGCCATCATTGATGCTTTGATCTCGCCTGCAACGTTTCGTATTTGAACAAGCTCTTTGTTATCATATGCAAGTGCCTCTGTAGCTATCACTTCATCATCTATGACATATACGGCAGCTGCTGCATATTTTTTTATTATATTGCTGAAGCTCCCATCAACATAAGCAAGAAGTTTTCCAGTCAAATCATTTTTGACTTCAGGCGCCTCGTCTTCCATGTATGACTGAGCATCCTCTAAGGTCTTAAACGACTTATACATCGCTTGCTTATATCCATGAACTTGCTCTTTTGCTTCGTCCCATGTCTCATATATGCCGCTAACTCTGCCGGACTTCACGGCATAATACTTCTTCGCCATTATAATCTTTCTGCTAAGTACTTAGCAAAGTATGTGATGATTAAATTTGCTCCCGCCCTTTTAAATGAAAGCATAGTCTCCATGATGATGTCTTCTTTGACAAGGCCACCCGCAACTGCGTCGTATAGCATAGCATACTCTCCACTTACTGAGTAAGCAACTATAGGTAACTTAGTCTCTTCGGCTGCAAGCTTAATTATGTCTCCATATGCCATGGCAGGCTTAACTATAAGCATGTCGGCTCCCTCATCTACGTCTAATAGTATCTCTCTAAGTGCTTCCCTTTTGTTTCTGTAGTCCATTTGATACTGCTTTCTATCGCCAAAACTTGGTGCGCTACCTGCTGCATCTCTGAATGGTCCGTAGTAGTTTGATGCAAACTTTGATGCATAGCTCATGATTGATACGTTGATGTAGCCAGCATCATCAAGTGCCTCTCTAATCTTCGCAACGCGTCCGTCCATCATGTCCGATGGTGCGACTATATCTACTCCTGCCTCTGCCATGGACACGGCTATCTTTTGTAAGTATGAAACAGTCTCGTCATTATCTACATAGTCCTCGTGCAAGATGCCGCAGTGACCGTGATCAGTGTACTCGCACATGCACACGTCACCTATAACGATGAAGTCCTTGTCAAGCTCTTTAATCTTTCTAATCGCTCTTTGAACAACGCCGTCCTTTGCATAAGCACCTGAGCCGCACGCGTCTTTGTGCTCTGGCACGCCAAATAGTATTACTGAGCGTATGCCCAAGTCCTTTAACTCTTTAATCACTTCATCAAGCTTGTCAACGGTGTATTGCTTTTGTCCCTTTAAGCTCTTTATATCTTCTACCTCATTAACTCCATCTTTCACAAAAAGTGGATATATAAGGTCTTCCTTTCTAAGAGCTGTCTCTGCGAATACTTCTCTAATGTTCGCATTAAGTCTTAGTCTTCTCATTCTATTCTTCATTGTTTATCTCCTCTTTAATTAAATCTATCATGCCTTCTGAGTCATGTACTTTGGCTTCTTTATATACTTTGTAGCCAAGTTCTTCTATGCTCTTTGTAGTATATGGTCCTATGGAATATATCCTCGCCTTTGCCATTATCTCTGGGTAGAACTTATTGAAGCTAATAGCTTCCGATGACGAGAAGAAGAATATGTCATACACCTTATCATCAAGGTACATCTTCTCATATGCCTCATCGCTGTTCTTATACACTTCAAAGGCGTCCACATCGTAGTCAGCTAGTGCCGCTCTAATGTTGCCCTTGGCCTTATCTGAGTGAGGATACAAAACCTTTGCCTTTTTGTCAAAGTTCGAGATTACATTCTTGATCAGCTCGTCTGATGTATATTTCTCTGATACATAGTCTGCTTTGAAACCATACTGAGCTATGTCCTTCATAGTCTTCTGACCTATGGAGGCTATCTTGATATTAGCAAATCTTCTAAAGTCTATAGCAAGCTCCAAGGCTCTCCTAAAGAAAAATTCTACTGCATTACGGCTAGTAAGTATTAGGCACTTGTAATCTTCTATATGCCTAAGTGCATTATCAAAGCCTGCATCTTGTATAGGAGTGTACTTTATAGTCTCAAGCTCCAAAAACTCTGCCTTATTGTCGATAAGGAAGTCCTTGAAGTCTTGATTGAACTCCTTCTTTCTTAATAGTATAAAGCTTCTATCCTTAAATGGCCTGTCTCCAAAGAAGTCTATATCATTGGCAAAGTTAACCACATCTCCGACTACAAAGACCGATGGATTCTTTATATCATTATCCACTTTAGTCTTGTAAGCATCCTTAAGTGTTGTTATATATCTTCTTTGATCAGACCTTGTCGCCTTGTATATGAAGGCTGCCTTAGTCATTGGATCCTTGCCAGCTTCTATAAGCTTCTTTGCAATGGTCTCTATATTACTCATAGCCATAAGGAAGATGAGTGTCCCTTCCATATGTGCAAGGGTTTCCCAATCAAGCTCTGCA
The DNA here is from genome assembly GCF_943169635.2 of Fenollaria sporofastidiosus. NCBI lineage: Bacteria > Bacillati > Bacillota > Clostridia > Eubacteriales > Fenollaria > Fenollaria sporofastidiosus. Next base: position 794,634 of record NZ_OW968186.1, on the reverse strand, counting down.
GGTCCGTTCATAGTGTGACCAGTAAAGACGTGAAAGCTCCTTGCGACTTCTCTGTGTGTCGTAGGTATACCTGCATATATAAGGCCGCCTATCGATGATGAGATGCCGGGCACTATCTCTGTATCAACGCCGTGCTCCTTTAGGTAGAGTGCTTCCTCAGAACCGCGTCCAAAGACAAGCGGGTCGCCTCCCTTTAGTCTAACTATGATCTTGCCTTCATCACGTGCGCACTTAAGCAGAAGCTCATTAATCTCATCTTGCTTCCAAGAGGACTTCATCCCCTCTTTGCCGACGTAGAATACATTTGCGCCTTCCTTCTTTTCATTGAGCAAGTTGTAATTGATAAGCCTATCGTAGATAATGTAGTCCGCCTTTTGTATTAAGCTTAGCCCCTTTATAGTAATTAGGCCCTCATCACCAGGGCCCGCTCCAACTAAATATACCTTAGCCATCTATCTCACCTTTAATCACTTCAGTGTATTTTTTCACATCACGCGCATAGCTTTCTTTGTCCGTATCAAAGTCTAGATACTTGTACCTCTTTAGGTCGTCTGATGCCATAAAGGCCTTGACATGTGCCTTATCGCCCTTTGATACTACATGTATACCAAGCGGCTTGTTGCACGATGCGCCCGACTCACTAAGAAAGGCTCTCTCGATGTCTACTTCAAAATCAGTTTTCGCATCCCTTATAGACATTAGCATCTGTTTTAGCTCGTGATTATTCGAGTTAAGTTCAAGAGCTATAACACCTTGGCATGGCGATGGTAAAAACTCGTCCTCATCTAAGTCTATGAGTCTACCTTTAAGCTCATCATTTAAATCGAGTCTATCTATAGCCGCTCTTGATAATATAATAGCGTCGAAGCCCATCTCATCAAGCTTTGCTACTCTCGACTCGATGTTGCCCCTTATCTCAGAAACTATGTAGTCATTGTCCTTTTGCCCAAGTAAGAACTTGCGTCTTAAGGAGCCGGTAGCAACCTTCATGCTGCGCTCAAGAGCCGTCTTACCACTATGCACTCTGTTAAGAACAACTATGTCATTTCTTCTTGCTCTCTGACCAAAGTATATGATCTCAAGACCAGGCGCAAGCTCAGAAGTCATATCCTTTAATGAGTGCACAGCGATGTCGATCTTGCCATCAACAAGTGCTTCTTCAATCGCCCTGACAAAGACACCCTTGCCACCCATCTGGCGTATGGATGTCTTCTTGTCGATATCTCCAAGCGTCTCTATGCCCACAACTTCGTAGTCAATGTCGTAGTAATTTTTTAATTTATCAAATACAAGCTCAACTTGCTTCAGCGCAAGCCTACTTGTCCTCGTTCCCACCTTTAGTTTCAAAGTCTTCAAACTCCTTTATATAGCTTAAAATTTCTTCTTTACTGTAAGTCTTTATCTTCTTAATCTCGTCTTGTCTATGGCACTTTATGTAGCACTCTCTTAGCTTCGATGCTAAGTCTAAAAACTCATCATCATATACAGCGTAGCTTTGCATCTGGTCCATAATCGTTTTGTTTAGATCAGGAAGCCTTCCACCTGTCGATATGGAGATGTCTATGCCGCCAAGCTTCTTCATGTTGATAGAGTGAAATTCAGAGTCGTCCTTCTTGTCACACCTGTTATATAAGATGCCAAGCTCCTTCGCATCACGTGCAACTCTATCGTTAAGCTCTTCATCATCAGTCGCGATAAAGACTAGTAAGGCTCCTTCTATGTATTCTTTTTTGTAAACACCCTTTATCAGATTTGCTCCTTCGCAGGCAAAGCCATCTATGAAGTCCTTAGCAACGACAGTAAGCTTTGCTCCTTCACTAAGAAGCGTTTTAAACTTTCTTAAAGCGACAGACCCGCCACCAACTATGGTAACAGGTCTATCCTTTATATTAAGAGCTATGCTTAGCATAAGCCTTTAATCTCTCTATCATTTGATCGTTGTTCTCAAAGAAGTCAAGACCCATAGCATTAGCAACCCTAACACATATAGGCAGCTCTTGATTGGCGCGCTTAATAAGATCTTCATCCTTAAAGATCTCATACTTATTGCCTTCCTTGATAATCTTTGCGTCCTTAACTACATATATGTAGTCAGCCATCTCATAACAAAACTCCATATCGTGAGTAGATATTAGAAGCGAACTATCCTTCGCAATAGAAGCGATAGTCTTCTTAAGTATGCCGATAGACACAGGGTCAAGTCCTGCAGTCGGCTCGTCCATAAGGATGTACTTTGCACCCAAGGCGATCGCCGAAGCGATGGCAACCCTCTTTTTTTGTCCATAGCTTAAAAAGTGAACCGGCTCGTCCTTTAGCTCATATGCGTTTGCATTCTTAAGCGCCATCTCAACCCTTGCCTTGACAGTTTCTTCGTCGTAGCCAAGGTTTCTAAGCGTAAAAGCAGTGTCATCAAACACGTTCGAGTAGAAGATTTGATTGTCCGGGTCTTGAAAAACCATAGTAACGTTCTTTCTATAATTCAAAAGACTCTTCTTGTCGTAGCGAAGAAGCTCACCATCAACAAGTATCTCGCCTTTGTCCCTCTTTAGTAGCCCAAGTATGTTTTTAAATAAAGTAGTCTTACCGGCACCGTTCTCACCTATAATCATGGTGATGGCGCCGTTATTAGTCGAGAGGCTTACTCCGTCTAAGACCTTTTGTCCACTCTCATAAGTATATTCTAAATTTTTTACTTCTAACATATAATCACCTAACCGGAAATTCCCCATTGTATAGCTTGATATTTAAAGCATTAATCATCTCTTCGTTTCTCTTAAATATACCTAAGACCATGTTCTCAACAAAGATCTTGATAGACTTAAACGATGTCTTAGTGTTTATAAAGCCAAACTTTATCTCAAGACAGTTTATGTTTGTTTGCGCCTCTTCTATGATGATGAAGATGAAGCGGTAAATAAGCATAAAGAGCTCGATGAAGATGTTTGGCAGATGCAAGCTCTTGAAAACTTTGATTATATCGACCATGGGTGTCGTTACACTTAAGAATATGACCGAAGAGGTCGCCGCAAGAGATCTCATAAACACGTTAAGAAACAGCATCTCTTGCCCCTCAATCACTCCAAAGTATATGCCAAAGATGTTTATGGAATAGACAAAATGATTTTCTTTAGAAAAACCAATTATCAAAAATATTGTTCCTAAGAATATGAATATAGTCGGAACTTTAATAAATGATAAGACGTTTCTTACTTTAAACTTTGCAAATGCAAGCTCTAAGAATATTATTAAGATGAATATGCCTAAATTTACATATATATTGTCAAGACCAATAGCTAAAACTAGCATAGCTAGGCAGAATATAAATTTATATCCTGCCTTGATATGCCTTAAGCCGTTGGTATATGCGAACTGATCAATGAGTAGCAATTTACCTAAGCTCCTTTATTTATCTTTTTCCTTCTTACTTGCATCTCCCTTCCAGCTGCCAATGATGTAGCCAATAGCTCCAGCACCGATAGCAGCTTGAAGACCAAATAACAAGGATTCAACTTCGCCCGATGGTGGTTCCCAAAGGGACTCGAACCATGGCTCATAGCCTGGTTTTAATGCTTCAATCTCTTCACTTGCGGCATCATCAGATCCGCCATATTCGCCTTGAACGAAAACAAGTGGTAGTACAACAAGTAAGATAGCAAGTATGATTAAAATCAAATTAGTCTTCTTATAATCTTTCATTTGTAAGTACCCCCTCACCTTTGTATCTAACTATAAGGTTAACAATAACAACAGTTAGTAAACCTTCAACTATAGCGATAGGAACTTGAGTAACAGCAAAGATAGATAAGAACTTACCTAAAGCAGCTGTAAATCCAATTCCTTCGTGGTAAACAACAGCAAGTTGAGTTGCAGTAACAACATAAGTGAATAAGTCACCAAGAGTTGCTGCTAAGAATACTGCAAGGCTTCTATTTTGTTTCTTTAACAAGTGATAGATGGCAAAAGCTAAGAATGGTCCAGCTATAGCCATAGAGAAAGTATTAGCACCTAAAGTAGTTAAACCACCATGAGCTAATAACAAAGCTTGGAAAATTAAAACAATTAAACCTAAAACGGATGTTTGAAGTGGTCCAAATAGTATTGCACCAAGTCCAGTACCTGTTGGATGTGAACAGCTACCTACTACTGAAGGGATCTTCATAGCAGATAGTACGAAGATAAAGCCACCTGCAAGTGCAAGTAAAACTTTCTTCTCGTTTGAATCAGAGTCTTTAGCAATTTTTCTTATACCAAGTATGATGAATGGTAAAGATACAAGTCCCCAGATTACGCACCACTCTTTAGGAAGGTAACCTTCCATGATGTGCATTGCGAATGCGTCTGCGGACAATAAAATTAGTGAAAGACTCATGAGAATGATACTTTTCTTTCTCATAAATTATTCCTCCTTTTATTTCCCCACGCAAAGACTCCTTTTGAAAATCAAATTGATTTGGAAAAGAACCTCTCTTTGCCGAAGGTGTTTCTCGATAAAGTAAGGTTTTCCGGCTAGCGCTTTAATCCCTTGTAAACGCCTTCCCATTATGGATGAAATAACAGTGACATAAGTGTTTACTCAGTATGCGCCAACGGCAGCGGCGACTGCGTTTTTAAAACTTCCCTTAAACGATATCAATATAATTATATCACTACAGAACTTAGAATGCAAGGTTAATACTCATATTGATGGATGTATGTAGCATATTTATTTAATCTAATTAAAGACTAATTTACATACAAGCCATAAAAAATCTGCCACCATTATAGTGACAGATAATATATCGATTACTATTAAGCTTTTTCTTTTGCGTGTTCCAAGCCTTGCTTGTATAACATAAGCACGTGCTCGTCATCTAGTGAGTAGACAAGTTGCTTGCCGTCTCTTTCGTACTTAACGAGGCCAAGGTTTCTTAGTATCCTTAGGTGGTGACTAACAAGTGGCTGTGTCATACCTAGTGCGTATGAAAGATCTGTTACACACATCTCGCTTAGGCTCAGTGCGTGTATGATTTGTATTCTGGAAGGCTCGCTAAGTGCTTTCATAATGTCTGCTAACTTCTCAACTACCTTGTAGTCGATGTTATCATTTTTAATCGCATCCAGTTCTTCCTGTGTTAATACTTTACTTTCCATATATTCCCTCCAAGTCTCTCGTTATACTTACAAAGTCATCGAAGCTTAGCTCCTCTGCCCTTGTGTTCTCGCCTTTCTTAATGGCTTTAAGTGCATCTATTGTGTGCACCTTATCTATACCCACTTCGCTATTAAATAAAGCGTTCGCAAGTGTTTTTCTTCTCTTCATGAAGGCTGCTCTAATTATCTTTAAGAATAGCTCTTCGTTTGCCAAATCTTTTTTCTTCTTTTCTATATATAAAACTGCTGAGTCCACCTTTGGCTTGGGGTAGAAACAGTCCTTTGACACATTAAATGCTATGCGCACATCTCCATAGGCACGTGTAAATACCGATATGCTGCCGTAGTCTTTTGATTTTTCATCGGCGACTATCCTTTGAGCGACTTCTTTTTGTACCATAACCGTGATGGATTCAATCTCTAGCTTTGATTCGAGCAAAAATGTAAGTATGGGTGTCGTCACATAGTATGGAAGGTTGGCGCATACCTTGAAGGGTCCTCCCGTCAATGCCTTGATCTCGTCTTCTGTGGCATTCATAAAGTCCTTGTAAATGACTGTGGCATTGTCAAAGCGTCCAAGTGTCTCCTTGTGTATCTCTTTAAGCGACTCGTCAAGCTCAAAGGCAATGACCTTCTTTGCGTGCTTTGCTAGCTCTTCTGTCAAGGTTCCTATGCCAGGACCTATCTCCATAACTGTAGTATCCTTTGTGATGCCGCTCTCCTGTGCTATCTTTCTAATGATATTGCCATCGATCAAAAAGTTTTGTCCAAGCGCTTTTTTAAATTCAAAGCCGAAGTCCTCTTGCAGCTCCTTGAGTCTTGCTATGCTATATAAACCTTTCTCAGTCAATTTTCTTCATAGCCTCCACAAAATCTTCTCTCGAAATTTGATAATAGTTTAGTGCGTCGAGCATCTTTTTTGCGTTTGAATTAGAAATTTTTAGTAGGCTCGCAAGTTTTTCGCGCCTTTCACTAGAACCATCTGCGCCTAAAAGACCATTATCAAACAAATCCTTCGATGTATATAGTACGGTCCTCTCTTCTGTCGATGCTCTTGCGTTCATCAGTGCATCGATAATTGCCTCCTTCGAAGCATTCTCAACGCCGATATCATCTTTCTTAATCGCATCTGACTGCTTTAGATAAGCATTTTTACAGCCCTTGACATTTTCATTTATGGTGCGTCTAATCATCTTACCAGCATAATCAGGGTCAGTAAAAACAATGACTCCCCTCGTCTTGACAGCTTTCTTAAGCTCATCAAAGAGCGTTTTTTTAATTTTATAGCCATGTGTTGCAACGATGTCGGCATCAACAGCGTTTTTAATCTGAGCGATGTCGTCCATGCCCTCGACAACTATGAGTTCTTTAATCATTTTTCACTCCAAAAAATTCAAATGCGTTCTTCTTTGTCGCTTCTAAAACTTCTTCTGTGCTGATGCCCTTGATCTCGGCAAGTTTTTCTGCAACCAAGACTACTTTTCTCGGGTCATTTCTCTTGCCTCTATATGGCACCGGCGTCATATATGGTGAGTCCGTCTCTATAAGTAGGTCTTTCAAATCAACTTCCTTTGCAACATCCACAGTGTTCTTTGCATTTTTAAAAGTTAGCGCTCCACCTAAAGCTAGCTTGTAGCCAAGTTTTAGATACTTTCTCGCCATCTCTATAGACCCTGTATAGCAGTGCAAAAGAACATTCATGCCCTTTGCGTGCTTTTCAAGTATCTCGTAAGTCTCTTCCATCGCTTCACGCGTATGAATAACGATGGGCACATCCATCTCTCTAGCAAGGTTTATCTGATCAATAAAGACCTCTCTTTGTACATCTCGTGGCGACAAATCGTAGTGGTAGTCTAGGCCAATCTCGCCTATCGCCATAACCTTATCCTTAGTAAGTAGCTCTTTAAGTGCCTCGCGCGTTTCAGCTGTGTAGTACTTCGCCTCATGCGGATGCACGCCTACAACTGCGTAGACGTGATCGTACTTTTTACTAAGCTCATAGCTTGAGTAGCTTGTCTTAAGGTCGCAGCCTATGTTGAAGAAGTAGTTTCCTCCAGATAAGATATCTTTTATGACTTCTTCTCTGTCCTCATCAAAGGCTTCGTCGTCAAGATGAGCGTGTGAATCAACGAATACCATTACGCGATCACTGAGCCACTTGGCATATCTTCAATCGATGTAACTAGTGATAAGTCATCGCCGTTTTCGCAAGCAAGTATCATGCCTTGCGACTCAACGCCTCTAAGCTTTCTAGGCTTTAAGTTGCATACAACGACAACCTTCTTGCCTATGATGTCCTCTGGCTTGTACCACTTCTTGATGCCGCTAACAATAGTTCTTGTCTCATCACCAATCTTAACTGTGTTAATCAAAAGTTTGTCAGCCTCAGGATGTTCCTTTGAGTCAATTACTTCGCCTAATCTTAGATCAAGCTTTGCAAAATCATCAAATTCTATAGCTGGCTTAGCATCAGCGTCCTCAGCCTTTGTCTTGCCATCCTTTTCTTCTCTCGACTTAACTAAATTTGCGTTTTCCTCAAGTAGTCTCTCTACTTCTTTATCAACATCAAGTCTTGGGAATAGTGTATCTATCTTCTTTACAGTGTATTTATCTACTTTACCAAATTCATCGCATTCTTCATATTTCATTTCTTCACTTAAGCCAAGCGCTTCCCTAATCTTCTTTGCAGTATCTGGGATGAATGGGCTTAGTAATACAGATGATATTCTTAATGCTTCTAGTAAATTATATATGATAGTTTCAAGTCTTTCCTTGTGTTCGTCATCGTTTAAAGTCCATGGGCATGTTTCGTCGATGTACTTGTTGGACCTTCTGATTAGCTTAAACACTTCATCAATGGCTACTGATAGGTTAAGGTGCTCCATCTTTTCATCAAGAACAGCTTTTCTTGTTAGAGCTACATCAATTAAATCCTTATCGATTGCATCATCAGAAGTCTTTTTATTAACAGTTCCGCCAAAGTACTTTTCTGCCATGGCAATAGTTCTTGAAACTAAGTTACCAAGGTCATTTGCAAGATCAGAGTTTACTCTTTCCATAAACTTTTTGCTTTGGAAGTTACCATCGCTACCAAAGTTGAACTCTCTCATAACGTAGTACTTAAGCGCGTCTCTGCCATATAGCTTAACTATTGGCTCAGGGTAGATGACATTGCCCTTGCTCTTACTCATCTTGTCGCTTTCAAAAAGTATCCAGCCATGTGCAAAGACTTTCTTAGGTAGTGGTAGATCTAGAGCCATAAGTAGTGCTGGCCATATGATTACGTGGAAACGCAAAATATCCTTACCAACTAAGTGAATATCAGCTGGCCAAAGTTTTTTGAACTTTTCGTCATCTTGCAAGTATCCTGCCGCATCAATGTATGAAGACAAAGCGTCTATCCACACATAAACAACGTGCTTTGGATCGAATGGCACTTGAACGCCCCAGTCGAAGGATGTTCTTGAAACGCATAAGTCTTGAAGACCTTCCTTGAAGAAGTTGTTAACCATCTCAGCCTTCTTAGACTCTGGTTCAATGAACTCTGGATGCTCTTCGTAGTATTTCAAAAGTCTGTCCTTGTACTTACTTAGCCTGAAGAAATACGCTTCTTCGTGTGCAGGGTGCACCTCTCTACCGCAGTCAGGGCACTTGCCATCGACAAGTTGAGACTCAGTCCAGAACGACTCACATGGTGTGCAGTAAAGTCCCTCATATTCGCCCTTGTATATGTCGCCTTGCTCGTATAGTCTTGTAAATATCTTTTTAACCATCTCATCATGAGACTTATCCGAAGTTCTTATATACTTATCATATCTTATGTCAAGTAAGTCCCATAGCTTATATATTTGTTCATTAATATTAGTAACGAATTCCAAAGGAGTAACGCCAGCTTTCTCAGCGTTCTTTTGAATCTTCTCACCATGTTCGTCGGAGCCTGTAACAAAATATACATCCATGCCTTGAAGCTCCTTGTACCTCTTAAGCATGTCCGCAACTATAGTCGTATATGTGTTTCCTATGTGTAAGTAACCACTTGGATAATAAATTGGTGTACTTAAATAATATTTTTCCATTCTCTCAACTCCTTTTCCCTTAATTATAGCATAAAGGCACAAAAAAATCAAAGACCATTTATATATAGTCTTTGATTAATTCTTTATTGCTTATAAAATTTTATCAAGCTCTTTCTCGACCTCTTCACTAGTATATGTCCTGCCATTATCAAAATCGTCAAGCGCCTTCATTATCTCATTGTCAAATTCTTCTTCACTTAAGTCTTCATATATTAATGGCTTTTTCATACTGCTATCATTATTTATATGCTTTTCCTTCATATCATGCTCCTATTATTAATTTTAATACTATTTTATATCTTACTTATAGTCTTGTCAATATATTTACTTATAAAATTTTGCTTGTGCTTCATACATCTCTCTATAGTATTGAGACTTTGTCAATAGCTCATCATGCGTACCAATGCTATACACTCTGCCATCTTTAAAGACTACTATCTTATCTACACTTTTGCATATACCAAGTCTATGCGTAACGATGATGGACGTCCTTCCCTTTGATATGTCGAGGAACTTCTTTAAGATCTCACTCTCTTGCATTGGGTCAAGAGCCGATGTTGCCTCGTCAAGTATTATAAGCTTAGCATCCTTATACATAGACCTTGCTATATCAAGCCTTTGTCTTTCGCCGCCAGATAGCTCTACTCCGTCAAAGTCCTTGCCGAGCCTTGTATCAAGTGAGTGCTCTTTATATAATTTGTCTAAGCCTACGTAATCAAGCAGCGACTTTAGCTTTGCCTCGTCATATGTTTCATTTGACGCGATATGCTCAGCTATACTAAGATTAATCTCAGTTCTTTCTTGAGGAACTATAGTGTAATCATCAAAGCTAAGTCCTCTTCCCTTTATATTTACTCCAGCAAAAGATATTTCTCCACTGGCATCATAGACCCCAGTCAAAGCCTTTGTAAATGTTGTCTTGCCTGAACCGTTATAGCCAACTATTGCCACGCTCTCGCCCTCGTCTATACTTAAGCTTATATCATGAAGACCGTTATCAGTCTTTGGATAAGTAAATGAAGCATCTTTTACACTAATTTTGCCAAAATTTACATCATAAGCTTTTTTCTCTTCACTGCTGTCCATAAAAGTAAAGTAATCGCTTGCGAAGGAAATGTTTCTCGGTAAATTGCCGACAGTGACTATCATATCCTTACTTGAGTTTTGCATATTTTGATAAGCCATAAGTGCAGCACCCATCATACCGATGAGTATCTTGCCATCGAAGGCAAGTTTTATAGTTATTATTATGGCGATGGAGAAGGCTATGACGCCTAATATGTCGCAGAAAAGTAGTGACTTAGCATCTTTTAGTCTCTCATCAAAATATTTTTTACTTGTATCTTTAAAAACGCTAGTATATTTACTCAAGAAAAACTCAGAGCTGTTATATGACTTTATCTCCCTATTAGTCTTAGTATCTGTAAATATGCTATAGAAATAATTTAGTTTTCTCTCGTCAAAGGCTTCTATGCTCTTTAAATCATAAAAGGCTTTGCCGCGTATAAGTCTTGTGATTAGGTACGGCACTACTGTTAAGGCTGCTAGTGCAACTAAGTATGGGCTATAAGTCCAAAGTGTTACAAGTATCAAGATAACTTCAAGTCCTTGGCCTAGTGCCATAGCAAGTAGCCTTACTGAATTACTTAACCTTTCGTCGTCAACAGCACTCGCCGCTCTTTCTTCTATAGTTAAAAAATCTCTATCCTCAAAGTTTATTAAGTCTATCTTTGATAATTTTGCTGCCATCTCTCTATTTAAGTAGCTGTCAGTTTTTTCAAACAAATAGCCATTCATCGCTATCGCATATAGGTACTCAAGAAGTCTTTCAAGTGCTATGATGATTAAAAGCATGACTCCATACCTAATAAAAACGTTTATATCAGAAAAGTTTTTGATGTATTCATAGCCGCTTTGTATGATATGCATCGAAGCATATAGCTTTGCTGCAACAAAGAAACCTGAAATTATATGGTAGATGAAGACATATATGATCGCGATTGGTGTTACGCTAAAAACTTTTTTAATTACCTTAGTCATTTTTTGCCTCCTTATACCAAGCCGCTTGCTCAGTGAACATCTTTGCATATTTGCCGCCCTTTTTCATAAGCGTTTCATGCGTGCCTCGTTCAATAAGCCTTCCCTTATCAATTACTAAAACCTCATCAGCAAGCTTAGATAAGACAAGTCTGTGAGTGATAATTATAGCGCCGCGCATCTTAAGCACTTTGATTATGCCCTCATACATTTTTGCTTCCATCATAGGATCCATGGATGCAGTTGGCTCATCAAAGATTAGAAAATCAGAAGACTTTGAGATGGCTCTAGCTATGGCAAGTCTTTGGCTTTCTCCACCAGATAGGTATACGCCGTCGTCTTCAAGCTTACCTAAATTAGTATTGGCATCATATTTATCAAGCTCCATTAAATGTAAATCACTTGAAATATCTTTATCATCGCCAAGCAAAACATTATCCTTTATACTAAGCTCATAGTTTTGGAAGTCTTGATAAACTATCGCAAGCTCATCTGCCAAGTCTTTTTTCGATAAATAGTATGGCTCAGTGCCATTGATCTTAACAGTACCGCTCGTTGGCTTGTAAAGACCAGCTATTAACTTAATTATAGTTGACTTGCCAGCGCCATTCTCGCCAACTATGGCAGTAACTTTGTTCTTATCAATCTCTAAAGATAAATCATCTAAAACAATATTTTCGCTTTGTGGATATTTAAAAGATAATTTATCAAAAACAATTTTGTCGCCACTCTCGATTTGTGATTTGACTTCTTTTTCATCATAATCCAAGATATAAAGAAGTGTTTCTGCGATGTAGCCAGAATTAGCTACACTAGACGCTTCATAAACAAAGTCCTCAGCCATATCCAAAGTAGTCGACGCAGATGTGATGACAGCTGTAAGCGAACCGACAGTAATTGCTCTTTGAATAAGTTTTAGTAGGACGAAGAGTATTGCAAGTCCCATCCATATTATATTTATAAAAGAGCTAAGCAAAAGATATTTTTGACTTGCAATAGTTGTTTTAAGCCTCTCATCAAAAACAGCTTCGGAATATTTTTTAAATTTCTTAAGAAACAAGTTCTTCATTTGAAAAACTTTTATCTCATAGATGGCGTTCTTATCCTTAAGTATCCTTAAAATATTTTCCATCTCACGCTCATTGTGCGAAGTGTTTTCAAACATCTTATTCATATTATTGACTGCCTTGAAGCTGAAGAAAACATCAAGCGCAGCACTTATCATATAAGCAAGGCCAAGATAAATAGAGATTGTAAAGAACACAAAGGCAATACCCACTACCTTCACCACAATAGCTGCTATGGCTATGGATGAATTGAATAATTCGATCACTGCCATGTGCGGACGATCTTTTACTTTATTTAGCTTGTCTTGAAAACCTGACTTTTCAATCTCTTCCAAAGATATTTTATCAAGCTTATTCATGACAGCCGTGTTTAAATTAAGTTCAAGTTTTTGCTCAAGCTTTATGTCTAAAATGTTTCGAATGAACTTCGATACTTCTCCCCAAGCAAATAAAATTATTAATAAAATAATTGGAAATAAATTACGTTCTCCATGTACATAATTAAGAATCGAGTCGACAGCCATAGCCGTAGCGTAAATTATCGCTGGACTAACAAGAGCTGTGATTAAAGATTCAATTAAAATGAATATGTATGTGGAGCCTGCATGCTTACGTACTAGTTTATACGTGTTAAGAATCGCTTTCATAGCAACACCTCCTTAGTAAAATTTATGAATAATTAAAATGCCCCACCACACAAACGAAGTAGAAAAAGGTTGCGGGGAGGGTCAGATATCATAAATTCTTCACTGTATCAATCGTATCACTTTGCAAGCTAATTGTCAAGTCACTTTGTTAAATGGTTAAATTATTTTACAATGAAAATGGATGTCTTAATAAAAGACATCCATAAATATAAATTTTAAATTAATTAAATGGTTTTATCGCAAGTATCTTGCCTCTTTTAATGTACTCGTCAAGGCCTTCGTGTCCCCACTTGTTTAAGTACTCCTCTGTCAATTCCTCTTCGACAATTGTGTATGGCATAAAGCCAACCTTCTCTAGTATACTCTTCAGAGCCTCTGAAGTGATGGAGCCGCCGACTCATGTCGCGTGGAAGATGGGGTCTGCCAAGATATCATCAGGAAGCTTCTTTATCTGAATGATGTCACTTATAGAAACACGTCCACCCGGTTTAAGCACGCGGAATATTTCTTTATAAACCTTTTCCTTATCTTCTAATAGATTGATAACGCAGTTTGATATAACGACGTCGAAGGTATTGTCAGGCAGATTGATGTTGTCAATGTCTGAGACTAGAAAGTCCGCATTGTCAAAGCCTCTCTTGTCACGGATGAAATTCGCACGCTCAATCATCTCGGGAAGCCTGTCAATGCCTACAGCCTTACCTGTGCCGTGCAACTCACGAGCCGCCTTGAAGACGTCGACACCTTTGCCGCAGCCAAGGTCAAGTAGCCACTCGCCATCCTTTAGCTTAGCATTTTGAATGGGATTGCCGCAGCCAAGACCCAAGTCGCCTCCAAGCTCTATGTCCTCGTCAGTGTAACCTAAGGAGTAGGCAACCGCCCTTTGCTTCTCTTCGTCCGAAACCTTGTTGTCCTCGGCTATCTTTTTATAAAATTCATCAACATATTTTTTTGTATCTATTTTTTTCATATCATCACCATAGCATATATACCCAGAACATATTTAAAATATTCTATATGTTATATTGTTTCTTAATTTTTATAAACAATTTTTATGAAAGCTTCTTTTTGATAAAAAAGTAGATGCACGTTGTGTACATCTACTTAGTATTTTGATATTATAATTGTTTATGCTGCTGGATCTATACTTATTTGGTTTGCATTTTGTGTTTTATCAAGGTATCCTTTTGCTCTGCCTTCATAATCTTCATTTTGAACGGTGATATCTTTTAAGTTATTTCTTGTATGTGGAATGTCATCTTTACCTGGGTTATTAAAAAATCTATCTCCTCTCAAAAAGTATTCATAATTTTCAAGACCTGATTTTGGTCCTTGTTGTTCTCCTGAAGCGTTTGCTGGATCATCAAATGTAAGATCAATGTTGTAATATTTTTTTCCAATTTCAACTATATTCCATGCATGTTTTTCGCCTGCATATCCTGTTGCGTAGTGGCACTTTATATTAAGCTTATCCATAAACTTTTGGAATAGACCTGCATATGCTTGGCAAACACCAACATTCTTTTCGTTATCATCATCGCATAAAGCGTATGGTGAATGAACTGAAACGCCATTAACTGTATTAAACTTTTCGTTTCCTTCTTGTACTAACCCAATAGTTATCTTGTCAGTCGAGCTTGTTAGCTTGAAGTATGCTGCATTTGTAATAATATAATCATGAACAGCCTTTACCTTTTCGTAATCTGTTTCAGCTTCACTAATTCTTCTTTCACTAATAACTTTAGATACATAATTATCAACTTTTGCTTCTTGCTCTTTTGTGTGAGTATATGAAAGGTTTACATCTATATAATGATGATTTTTAATTTGATCTTCAGGATTTTTACTTCCATAGCTAAATCCAGATAAAATAGCATCAAGGTATGTTCCTTCCTTTACTGCATTAAAATCATTAAACCCCGCCATAACTTCACCTTCAAAGTCCTTAACATCAATTTCTGTTAAATCAATATCAAGCGTAAAGTTGTTTTTTAGTTCTCTTGTTGCTTCCTTTAGCTGATTAAATACTTGATTTTTGATTTTTGATTCCAAAGGACAATACAAAACTTGGATCTGTATATCACAATCTGGCATTTTGAAAGTTATAATACTGCCCTCTTCATTTTTGGAAAGTAATTCTATTCTTTTGCCAATCTCTTTAACAGCTACACTAATTTTTATAAGTTTATATCCACCAGGAACATCGGCCTTAACTTTTATAGTCTCTCCAGCCTTTGCTTTTTCAATATCTTGATCATCTAAACTTACAGTAAATGTCCCAACGTTTGAACTTATTTTTTCAATACCAAAAACTTTTTCTACTTCTTTATCTTTAAATGTCGCTCTGATTGTAACAGCATTTGCTGGCATTGTTATTGTTATTTCTTTGCTTGTTTTTTGACTTTCTTCAAGTGTTATGCCTGTTACTTCCCAGCCTGCAAATTCTTGTCCCTCTTCTGCCTCGTCTGCTTTGATTTTTACTTCTGCTCCTGCTTCTGCTTCTGTAGGGTCTGCTGTTGCCTTTGTTGCTGTTACTTTATACTTTGTTGGTGTAGGTGGTACTACTGTTTTATCTTTAAATGTCGCTTTGATTGTAACAGCATTTGCTGGCATTGTTATTGTTATTTCTTTGCTTGTTTTTTGACTTTCTTCAAGTGTTATACCTGTTACTTCCCAGCCTGCAAATTCTTGTCCCTCTTCTGCCTCGTCTGCTTTGATTTTTACTTCTGCTCCTGCTTCTGCTTCTGTAGGGTCTGCTGTTGCCTTTGTTGCTGTTACTTTATACTTTGTTGGTGTAGGTGGTACTACTGTTTTATCTTTAAATGTCGCTTTGATTGTAACAGCATTTGCTGGCATTGTTATTGTTATTTCTTTGCTTGTTTTTTGACTTTCTTCAAGTGTTATACCTGTTACTTCCCAGCCTGCAAATTCTTGTCCCTCTTCTGCCTCGTCTGCTTTGATTTTTACTTCTGCTCCTGCTTCTGCTTCTGTAGGGTCTGCTGTTGCCTTTGTTGCTGTTACTTTATACTTTGTTGGTGTAGGTGGTACTACTGTTTTATCTTTAAATGTCGCTTTGATTGTAACAGCATTTGCTGGCATTGTTATTGTTATTTCTTTGCTTGTTTTTTGACTTTCTTCAAGTGTTATGCCTGTTACTTCCCAGCCTGCAAATTCTTGTCCCTCTTCTGCCTCGTCTGCTTTGATTTTTACTTCTGCTCCTGCTTCTGCTTCTGTAGGGTCTGCTGTTGCCTTTGTTGCTGTTACTTTATACTTTGTTGGTGTAGGTGGTACTACTGTTTTATCTTTAAATGTCGCTTTGATTGTAACAGCATTTGCTGGCATTGTTATTGTTATTTCTTTGCTTGTTTTTTGACTTTCTTCAAGTGTTATACCTGTTACTTCCCAGCCTGCAAATTCTTGTCCCTCTTCTGCCTCGTCTGCTTTGATTTTTACTTCTGCTCCTACTTCTGCTTCTGTAGGGTCTGCTGTTGCCTTTGTTGCTGTTACTTTATACTTTGTTGGTGTTGGTGGCGTAGGTGGCTCTGGTGTTGGTGGCGTAGGTATATTTTCCCACACTGGGCTTATATATAGGTCTATGTCTACATAAACATACGCCTCTGCCATGTACTCAGCGCCATTGACATTCCAAGCTTTGAATTTTTTACCACTTGGCGCAATTGATGGTGCTAGAGGTAATTTATAGAAAGTATTTGCTATCACTCTATCTTTAAATTCATATCCGCTTCCTAAGTTAAAGTAAACGTTGTACTCTATTCTATAGTATCTATCTAAGCGTTCTTCTCTTTCTCTACGCTCTTGTCTTTCTCTGCGTTCTTTTCTTTCTCTTGCTTTCCTAGCTTCTGCTTGTCTAGCTTCTTCTTCTCTAGCTTCTTCTTCCTTCTTTGCTGCATCTTCTTCAAGAAGTCTGCGAGCTTCTTCAGCTATCTTCTTATTAACAAAAGTGTAGACTTGAACTTCGTTATATACCATGTTGAAGGCTGTCTCTCTTGTGGCAAAGGTCTTAAGGTTATTTGTGTTTGCAATGCCATTTAAAATTCCGCTTGTCTTAGCATAGTCAATGTAGGCTTGTGCCCAGTAACCTGTCTTTACCTTTGGCTCTGCAAAGTCTGGGTTTAGTCTTGCTAGTATCGCTATACACTCATCTAGTTTTATATGTGCATTCGGACGGAATGATCCATCTTGGTAACCTGCAAGGTATCCCCTTTGTGTTGCGTAGCTAATTATGTTTTTCGCCCAATGATTGTTTACATCCTTAAATGCAGACGCAGCTGCATATAGATTAGCTTGATTAAGCTCACCTGTTACGGCTAAAACCATCTTAGTGAACTCTGCTCTAGTGATGTTTTTGCCTAGTGAAAGCTCACCATCTCCCCTTCCTTGAACGATATTGTTTTGTACTAACCAGTCAACTTTGTAATTGTTCGTGCTTTGCGCTGCTGCAAGTGGCATAGCTGTAATAAGCATCATCATGACTAGTAGTAGTGAAAGTAGTCTCTTTTTCATTACAATCCTCCTAAACTTATATACAAAATTTTTTATTCTGATAAAGTAATTTTATCATATATTTAAACAATAATCAATCGTTTCTCTTCATATATATGAAATTTTTTTAATATTTAAAATGGAGGGGGGGAGCATCTTATGCACATCTTATTGTAAATGCTCCCCCCATAGTTTTTATTAATTTCATTCATCTATAAATTATTCTTATGCAGTCTTTTATGTTCTTCGCTGTTTAAAAAGTCGTTGTGGCTCTTGCCTTCCTCGTTAAGCAAGTGCTTGTGTGTATGCTCATGAGTAAAGATATGTGTATGTGTATAGCCGCCGTGTGTATGAACTATTGTGTGTGTATGCAGATGTGTATGCTTCATTATGATTGTATCCATAACTACAAAGATGGTTCCTAAGACCATAAATACTAGGCCTATGAAGTACGAAGCGCTCAAGGCCTCTGAATTAACTAGAAAGCTCAAAAAACTTGCAATGAATGGAGCGATGGCATAGTATGCACTTGTCTTTGCTGCTCCTAAGTCTCTTTGGCTTCTTACGTATAGGAAGATGCTTAAGCCATAAGCCACATAACCTAGTAAAAGTGTGCAGAGAATGTATCTAAATTCAGGAAGCTTCTCCCCGATGACGAATGAGATGATTAATGATGACAATCCTGAGAATATCCCTTTGATCGTAACTATCTCATAACTTGATTTATTTGAAATTTTCCTTGTGCAATTGTTTTCAAGTCCCCACGAAAGCGTTGCAAGTATTACAAATAGCGAACCATATGAGAAGCTAAATGCTCCTTTGCCCTCGAATGAAAGTATTATACTTGAAACTGTTATGAAGGCTATCGCTATCCAAAGATTTTTCGAAACTGCTTCTTTAAAAAATACTAAAGCGATGATGCTTGTTGCGACTATCTCGAAGTTTCCTAAAAGTGATGCGTTTGCTGATGAGCCTATGGATATACCAATCATCAAAAGTATTGGTGCAATGACATCTAAGACCACCATCAGTATCGTATATGGCAGGTCTTCTCTACTTAAGCGCATTGAGCTGTCTTCTTTTTTGTATTGAAATAAGTACATAAAGCCAACGCCTATGCCTGCTCCTAAATAAAGGAAGGCTGCCATGAATGTCGGTGAGATGTTCTTTAATAAAACTTTTGACAATGGTGTATTTAACGCATAAAAAACTGCCGCTAATATCGCGCAAATTATTGCGCTAAGCTTATTATTTTTCTTCATCTTGAAGCTCCTTTCTAAGATCTTCATCATCAGCACTAAAAGTAATTAAAGTAAGTAGCACTGTTCCAAGAGATAGCGCCAAGCAAAGCGCAGCGTAAATAGGTTTTGCGCCTAATATACCCAAGTGTGCAAGCCCCGCTAAACAGTAAAGATATAGTGCAAGCCAAAAGATTGTCAGTGCAGGGTCGTTTAGTTTTATCCTAATAAACTTTCTCTTTATAATTATTTCTCTAATAAGCCTTATAAATATATACAGCCACAAAATAACGAAGGCAATGCAGGAAAACCATTCGTCCGTTATATCGTTAAGTTTAAGTGATATAAAGCTTAAGATACCAACTGTTGCAACTGACATAAGGCCGATGATTATGGCGACAATTATATTTTTTATGATGGATTTTTCATTGCGACGCCAATAGACTTCTGAATAATATATTATCGACGGTGTTTCGAACATGTAGCCTAGGAAGTTTACCCATATTACGGACATGAAGCTGTGGTGGTCAATGACTAAATTTATATCTCTTCCATCCCAAACCCAAAAGCCGCCTGATAGTCTTATGGCTGCAACGTCTAGAAGCAGGTCCATGGACACAACGAAGAAGCCTGATAGAAGCGCTGTCATTAGTGGGCTTAGCTTAAATTTCTTTGCAAGTCTATACGCACAGACTGCTACTGCGCCCCACATAAGTCCACCAAAGAATGGAAATTGATACGGCTCCACTCCTATCATTATGTAGTAGAGGTTCGAGTAGTGGTAGATGTCTGTTAGCCGCACTGCTAATAGCTCCAGTGAGAAGCCTGCAATCGCTGCTGATATAAACATGTATACTTCGTTCCAGTTTTTCTTCTTTATGACGTCAAGCAAAAATATACTGACGATTATGTAACAAATTATTTCAAATGCATTGATCCAGTTCATAATAAACTCCTTTATCTGCTTTATAAATATATTATAGCATAAATTTGCAAATAAAAATGGGGAGCATTTGCACCAAATTTTAATGCATTTGCTCCCCAATGAGTTTTATGTTTTATTTATTAAAATAGTTTATCTGCTCCGAACTAATTTTGCAGAGCAAGCGAGATGATTGGGCGACGTGGACTGACGAAGCAAGCGATCTATAAAATAAATCTTTTTCCCCGAGTTAATTTCGCAGAGCAAGCGAGATGATTGGGCGACGTGGACTGACGAAGCAAGCGATCTATAAAATAAATCTTTTTCCCCGAGTAAATTTTGCGAATAAAAGAAGAACCTGACCCATTTACAAAGCTTCGCTTTGAATGGGTACCCCAGAACCTTGGTGCTTCGCACTTGTGATGAATGGGACGAAGTAGACTGACGAAGTAAGCAATCTATAAAATAATCTAATACCCCGAGTAAATTTCGCAGAGCAAGCGAGATGATTGGGCGACGTGGACTAACGAAGCAAGCGGAACGTACTAAACGTACGTGAGCATTGCTAAGGAAGGAACGAGCTCAAGGGCTCGCTTGAATGCGAAATTTTATTCTTCTTCAAAATCGCCTTTTTCTTGGATTAACTCCCTCGCTGCAATACCCGGTTTAGTTAATTGGAATGGATTGAAGATCTCGTCTATCTCTTTTTGATCTAAGATATTGTCTCTTAGTATGATTGATGTTACGCTCTCGCCTGTCTTAAGTGCTTCTTTGGCGATAGCTGCTGACTTCTTGTAGCCGATGTGTGGAACAAGCGCTGTAACCATACCTACTGAGTTATCAAGTAGTGCTTTGCATCTTTCTTTATCTGCGACTATGCCTTCTATGCAGTTTACTCTAAGTGTTTCGCAAGCGTTACCTAGTGTTTCGATTGATTCGAAAAGCTTGTAGAACATAACTGGTTCAAATGCGTTAAGCTCTAGTTGACCTGCTTCAGCTGCCATAGTGATGCACATATCGTTACCTATGATTGAGAAGGCAACTTGGCTAGCAACTTCTGGTATAACTGGGTTTACCTTACCTGGCATGATGGATGAGCCGTTTTGTCTAGCTGGAAGTATAATTTCTCCTAAGCCTGTTTTTGGACCTGAGCTCATAAGTCTTAAGTCGTTACTCATCTTTGAAAGTGTGATTGCGCATGTCTTGATAGTTGCTGATAGGTGTGCTACTCCGTCAAGGTTTTGTGTGCCGTCTATCATATCGTCGGCTTGCTTTAGTGAAAGTCCTGTCACTCTTGCAAGTGTCTCAGTAATATTAACATAGTAATTAACATCAACGTTGATGCCTGTACCGATGGCTGTTGAGCCCATGTTTATAACTTTGATAACGTCTCTAGCTTTTTTGATTCTTCTAACGTCGCGGCGTAGTGCGCTTTGGTATGCGTGAAACTCTTGACCTAATCTTATAGGTACTGCGTCTTGTAATTGTGTTCTACCCATCTTGATAACGTCGTCGAACTCGATTGACTTCTTTTCAAGTGCGTTTATAAGGTCCATCAACTGGTCGATAGTCTTGTTAACAAGTTTAACGGCAGCTATCTTACCTGCTGTTGGATAAACGTCGTTTGTTGATTGGCACATGTTGACGTCGTCGTTAGGATGTACATGGTCATATGTACCAAGTCCGCCACCCATAATTTCGTTTGCAAGGTTGGCAATAACTTCGTTAGCGTTCATGTTAGCTGTTGTACCTGCACCGCCTTGTATTGCGTCGCAGATGAACTGATCGTGATACTTACCTTCGATGATTAAGTCGCAAGCCTTGGCGATGGCTTCTTCCTTTTCCTTTGACATAAGGCGTGATTGTTGGTTTGTAATAGCGCAAGCCTTCTTAATTTCTGCTAAAGCCTTTATCATCTCTGGATGAATATGTCTACCTGTGATATGAAAGTTTTCCTTTCCTCTTAAACTTTGTACGCCATAATAAGCGTCTACTGGTACTTCCTTCTCACCAATAGAGTCTGATTCTATTCTTGTTTTGATGTCTTCCATGACTTACCTCCCGTTTTTTAATTACACCTTAATTCTAACACATAATTGAAAAGCTTGCAAGCACTTAGCTTTAGGACGATGCAGCAAAGTTTTTAATCCATTAAAGTATTTGCAAGCTAAGACGAAGGATAATTCATTGTGACTCAAATCACAGTCCTTAATGAGATAAATATGAAAGAAATATATTAATCTGTTCAAAAATATTTTTTTACTTATTCTTTGCATCCATGTGAGCTCACTTATAAAAGATAAATTTTAAGTTTTACAAATTTTTAAAAGATGGCAAGGCTACTAATACATGACAAGTCTCTCACTACATAGCAAAGCTCTCGTTATATAGTAAGCCTCTATCTACATGGCAAGCCTCTATCTACATAGCAAAGCTCTCAATATAAAAAACCTCTCTACTATATTGTAAAGAGGCTCATATAATAATATGAAATTTTATCTATACTTCGCTTAGTTCATTATAAAGCTTGCAATACTCGTCTGCTGTCTTGTGCCAACCGTTGTCAAGGCTCATCGCGTTCTTCAAGACTCTGTTAAACTCATCTTCGTCTTGATAATAAAGCTTCAAGGCTCTGCCGAGTGCCTCGTACATTTCCCTCTGATCAATATTGTCAAAGGCGAAACCACTTGCATGCTCTTTATCGTCGTGATACGCGATGACTGTGTCCTTAAGTCCGCCAACCTTCCTTACTAATGGAAGTGAGCCGTAGCGCATGGCTATCATCTGTGCACTGCCGCAAGGTTCTACCTCTGATGGCATTAGGAGTATGTCGGAGGCTGCGTATAATCTTCTCGCTTCGTTCTCGTTGTAGTAGATCCTTGAAGCCATCTTGTCAGGGTAGCTTTCTTCTAACTCTCTAAACTTCTCTTCATAGCTCTTTATGCCTGTACCCATGATGATGAAGTTGCAGTCGAGTTTCATCATCTCCTCTATGGCACCTATGACTAAGCTTATACCTTTGGAGCGCTTCATACGGCTAATCATAACGACAAGTGGCTTGTCACCATCTTTCTTAAGGCCGTAGTAGTCTTGCACCGCTTCTTTGTTATATCTCTTAAGCTTAAAGCTCGCAGCGTCGTAGTTTTTAAAGATCGCCTTGTCTGTCAATGGATTGTATTTATCTGTGTCTATGCCATTAACAATGCCGTGAAACTTGTAGCTATACTCCTTAAAGACTTCATCTAATCCCTCGCCAAAGTGCTTATCCATCAGCTCGTCTCTAAACGACTTGCTAATGGTTGTGACTATGTCTGAGGAGACTATGCCCGCCTTAAGCATATTGATGGAGTCGATGAACTCGTAATTCTCATCTTTCAAAACTTCAAGGTCTGTGTCGACTATGCCGGCTATGATGTTTTGATTGAATACGCCTTGGTACTTAAGATTGTGCACCGTAAATACTGTCTTGATGTCTCTGTAGTAGCTGTCGCTCTTGACATACTGCTTAAGTAGCACGGGCACAAGGCCTGTGTGCCAGTCGTTCGCGTGTATGATGTCTGGCTTGATCTTGTAGGTCTTTATAAACTCCAAAACTGCCTTTGTAAAGAAGATGTAGCGCTTGGCATCATCGAACTCACCATATATCCTGTCTCTGTTGAAGTAGTCTTCGTTATCTATGAAGATGTACTTTACACCATCTTCTTCGTACTTGAAGACGCTCGCATATATAAGGCCGTCGCCCATCATAACCCCATAGCTTGACATAAACTCGAGCTTAGACTGATACTCTCTTTTGATAGGTTTGTGTAGTGGTATAAAGACGTAGACATCGTTATCATGTTTAGCTACCTCTTTGGGTAGGCAGCGCATAGTGTCTGCTAGCCCTCTCGTCTTAACGAAGGGACTTACTTCTGCTGCTAAAAAAAATATCCTCATACTTATGCCTTCTCTATATATTCATCTTGTCCAAATGGATTCTTTCTCTTGTCAAGCTTTCCACTCTCTACAAGGCGCTCAAGTATATCAAGAAGCTCTTCGGCGCTTAGTGTGCCAACTGTCTTCTCAAGCCTTGCTGCCTCGCGTGTTAAGTTAAAGTCGCTGATAGGTAGACTATCCTTAAGCCCTTCATAAACTGAGAGCATCTTGTCTTCAGTTTGACTTCTTAGCTCTAGGAACGGATTGACTTTGTCTATGGCCTTGGTATCTGCATAACGAAATCTTGTGAATATCGTTCTACCGAAGGAGGCCTGCGAGATAAAGGCATCGCCTGTTGTAAGGTAAGGCAGTCTCTTGGCATCGTCGGAGGATATGTCTGTCTCCTCTTTGATGGTACTGATGTCAGACTCTCTAACTGTTCTTAGTATAAACTTCGTATTAAGCTGCGCAGTGATTGTGTCATCAAGCAGCGTTATTCTTTGCGTTGCTAAGACTAGGAAGACACCGTACTTTCTTCCTTCCTGTGCAAGCTCTTTGAGTATGGACTTGGATGCGCTCTCGTAGCCCTTCGGTGCAAAGTTGTGTGCCTCGTCTGTTATGATTATGAATGGTGGGAAGTAGTCCTCTATGCCCATGCCAAGAAGCTTTGCATCCATGTATGCTCTTCTTTTGTAGTAGAACTTCTTAAGTATATAGCTTGAGTAAACTTCTAGTAGTCTTGTTGGTCCCTTTAATGAGATGAGCTTGCCACTTCTAAGTGCAGTCTCTATACCTTCTGAGTCGTTACTGAAGACATTGTCCTGAACAAGTCTGTTGAACCTCCAGCCAATGCCCTTTAGGCTCGCTGTGTTAAGTCTTCTGCCATACTTTTTGTAATAGCCTTTTAGTCTTTCTAATCTAATTAACTCTGCCGTATCAGGATCACCGTTGTTCTCGTCTTGTATAGCCTTATTAATGCCATCTTCCCCCATGTCTATGGCTTCGATGATCTCGTCAAGTCTCGCTCTAAAGGCATTGTGGTCCTCACCTCTAACGAAAATCTCGTCTGCTGCCGCCTCCATCGCGTCTGTCATCATGCCAGCCGCATTAAGAAGGTTCTTAAACTCCGAGACGTTGATGTCCTTGTAGTCAACACCAACTTCCTTACCAAGAAGGAAGCTTTCGTAGTATGCTTCGTAGCTTGGTGCTTCGTCGTAGGTCTTAAGCTTGAAGTCCATCTCATAGTGAGGATCTAGGACTATAGTCGGAATTCTCTTCTTCATAAGCTCTTCTATGATGACTCTAAGTGCAAATGACTTACCCGAGCCGGAGCCTCCGAAGACGCCGATGTGTGGATACTGACTAAGCTCTCCAACATCGTAGATGTATGGTAGATCATTTTGCTTAAGTCTTGTGCCGCCTTCAAAGGTGTAGACTAAGTTCTTTAGCTCCTCGTCTGCTTTCTCATAAAGGTCGTCTGTGTTCTTTATGATGCCTAGCACAAGACCAGCTTTAGGTGATGACTTGATGATGAGATCCTTAATCTCGTCAAAGCTTGGAAGCCTAAGCTTTGAACCTGCCATGATAGGATACATCGCTTCTTCCAAGAGTCTAAGCTTGGCAAGGTAGACTACTTCGTTGTCAACATTGTAGCCCAACTTCAACAGTGACTCAATCACGCTTTGGTCGATAAAGTCCTTCTCCTTCTCAAACGGCATAAAGCGGTTATAGGTATTAGCTTCAACGACTTCACCGATGTAGTTTCTCTTCTCGTCCTCTATAAGCAAAAATTCATTTATTCTAAAATTTCTCGTATTCGAGGCTATGTATACCTCGCTAGTTCCTGTAAGACCTAAAACTTTCATCTTAAATTCCTCACTTCGTTAAAATATCTATCATATATGTCCTTGTCAAGCTCTTTAACAAGAACATCTTCTTTCATTTCTTCAGTAATCTTGACCTTCTTATCAACTATGTCAAGTATAAGCGGTATGCCTCTGGAGTTTTTTGGTGTTAGCTTAAGTATAGTCTCTAAAACCATGTGCATGTAATCTCTTTGCTCTTTGCATATATCCACGCCGATGGCATTAGGCTTCATCGATGTTCTAGCAAAGGCGCTCACTATGCCGCTCTCTGCCTTCTTGTTGCATGCGTCCCTTATAATCATCGCTTCCTTGTAATCAAGTAGGGAGTATAATATCTCCTTGTCGTAGGCCTCAAATTTTATTGCTTCTGAGATAGTGGCTGTCTTGATCTCTTCGATGACACCGACTAAGATGATGCCTTCATCTACGCAGATTTTTCGTAGCTCGTTGAAGTCGTCTTCGCAGCTAATGATGTAGCGAATGAAGCCTCCGTCCATGAATATCATCTTTGGCTTTCTCTCCTTCAAGGCTTCTATGCACACTCTTACTTCTAGCCTTGCCATCTCCTTCTTGATGTAGACCTCTTGCTCAAAGGAAAACTCATCTTCCTCTCTGATCCTATCCTCAATAGGCGAGTAAACTGTAGTGAGCCTCTTTTCATAATTATCCTTTGTCGATATCACAAGTGCGTCTATGACACTGATGTAGTGCGGATACAAGGCGCCTATCCTATTCAGAGAGCCGTCAACTGCCCATAAACCGCCTTCGTCTGCAATTTTTTCTAGATCCACCTCGTCCTCTATCATGTACTTATCCGCAAGCACGCCATAGATCTCACTCTTTATACCTTCCTTGCCCTTCTCATCGAAAATTTTCGACTTTTCTCTAAGCAAAGAGTTTATATCTCTAATCTTTATGAGTAATTCTTCGTTCATATTATTCATCCTTTATCTCAAGCAGAGCCTTGTAGGCATCGTTCTTCTTAAAGCCAAGCTCCTTTAACTTATTTGTAGCATCTTTTATGCTCATCCCCTCGCCTATAAGTGCTCTTGCAGCTTCGTTTATGTCCATGGTCTCATCTTCATCACTTGCAGCGTCATTTAAAATCGTGATAACAAACTCACCACGTGGCTCATTCTCTTTGAAGTGTGATATTAACTCACTTAGGTGCATATGAAGGTGCTCCTCGTATAATTTTGTTAGCTCACGGCTTATAAAGGCCTCTCTGTCACCATAAACGTCAAGTGCCGTTTCTAAGAAAGCGATAAGTCTATGCGGCGCTTCGTAGAAGATTAGTGGCATCTTGTACGCTCTGTAGCTTTCCAAAAACTTCTTACGCTTCGCATCCTTTTGCGGTGCAAAACCTATGAAGGCAAAGTGACTAAGGTCTATGCCACTTGCCATAAGTGATGTAACAAAGGCTGTCGCTCCAGGTATGGCTGTCACGGTATATCCAGCTTCTCTTGCAGCACGAGCCGCTACAACTCCTGGGTCCGATATGCCAGGTGAGCCTGCATCTGATACTATTGCGACGCTTTTACCATCAGCTAGAAGCTCAAGTATATATGGCGTCTTGTCCTTCTCATTAAACTTGTGGTAGGCAAAGAGCGGCTTTTTAATCTCGTAGTGCTTAAGAAGCACACCTGAGTGCCTTGTGTCCTCGCAGGCAATGTAGTCTACGCTCTTTAATACGTTCAGCGCACGTAAGCTTATGTCTTCGTAGTTACCTATGGGTGTTGCGACTATATATAAAGTGCCTTTATTGATGTCCATAGTAAATCTCCTTTACTTCATCAGTGTAAGTGCCGTCTGAGTTGTAGACGACAAGTTCATTCATATATTCAAAGCCAGTCTTGTCTGACTTTTCGAGCTCTATAAGTATCATGTTCGCCTTTTTGTCCGCAAATGGTTTAACAGCTCTGAGCCTTCTAGTGTTGATGCCATACTTTTTAAAGCTCAAGACGATGTCGATAAGCCTTGATGGTCTATGCACCATGTAAACCTTACTAAATGGCTTAAGTAGGTAGCTCGCTGCCTTTGCTATATCATCAAGCTTAAGTAGGATTTCCTGCCTTTTGTAGTCATCTGTTGCTATATTATCCTTTGGATCAAGGTAGGGCGGGTTTACAGAGAGACTGTCGAAGGCGTTCTTCTTAAAGTGCTCCTCCACTTCCCTTATGTCAAGCCTTATAGCCTCTACTCTGTCATTAATTTCGTTCACGGCTATGGACTTTTTGCATAAATCTATCGCCTTCTCATCTATGTCGACTCCGACCACTTTCGACTTCTTGTAAAGGTAGGAAAGTCTAAGCGCGACTATGCCGTTACCAGTGCAAAGGTCTATGTGATCTTCCTTCGCCTTTGCAAAGTCAGAAAGAAGTATTGCGTCTATACCATAAGAAAAGTCGTCCTTGTCTTGATATATGTAATAGTTTGTACCTGCTACCTTGTCCATATATGCCTCCTTATAAATATTATATCATTTATCGTGATTAAAGACAATCATATTTGGGTATAGATATAATGGATGATAGTAGAGCTGTTAGTGCAGCGCATTATTTAAATGGATAATGTGACTCTAATCACTTGACAAACGTATCTACATTCATTATAATATAAGTACAAGGAGGGATATTATGGCATACGTAATCAGTTCAGAATGTATAGCATGCGGACAATGCTTACCAGAGTGTCCAGTTGACGCTATATCTGAAGGCGATATCTACATAATTGATGCAGATAAATGCATCGACTGCGGACAATGCAGCAGTGTTTGTCCAGTAGATGCTCCAAAACAAAACTAAGACATAGGAGTATCGATTAAAGGCTTCACATTTGTGAAGTCTTTTTTTGTGCAATTTTTATGCAATCTAGCTCTTATTTCACGCAAAAATAAAAGGCGAAACTTATGTTTCGCCTTAATGCTTATAGCTATCTTCTGTGTTCTATCTTGAACTTATATGTCTTACCCTCTTCGACCTTAAGTACTCTTAACTGTCTTTCTTTAAGTGGTACTATATATAAGCCCTTTGGGAACTTAATCATACTAGCTTCTACTTTTTTGTCGCCTACAGATATATATATCTTAGCTTTGATTGCTTTTGTGAAGTCAACAACTCCCTGACCAAGTTCTATGTATAAGCCTTTTGATGATTCAGATTTAATAACTTTTAGTTCTAACTCTTTCATCACGCACTCCCTTTCTCTATTTCCCTACAGTCATTATACACTAAGAATTCAAAAATTACAAGTAATAATGCAATATTTTAGCCTCATCTTATAGACAAGGCTAAAGTATACATTATTTTGTAAAGTCGTCAATAATGTTTTTAACTGCGATCTTTGTATCTTTGTGATACAATAAGCCATCTATATGTGGCCAATTTTCATTAGCTTCGTTCTTCTTTGCTTTTTCGTAAGCTTCTTTATTAACTATGGCAATGGTGTTCTTAGGCTCGTTAGGAACGTCTTCTATGAATAAAGACTCATCCTTTGGGTAGCCTGGTGCATTGTCAATATCTAGCGTGAAGTCCTTTAGTCCTGCCTTTTGAGCAGCTTTGTAAAGCTCCTTCATAACGCTGTCGTATCTTGGGTTTATGCCTTGCACAGCTACCTCTTTGGCAAGCTCTTCATCTCCGTCTGCCATCTTAACTAAAGAAGCATAATATCCTTCGCCATCTTCTGCATCAATCTTTTCTTTTAACTCGTATTCATCACCACTTTTCACATATACAAGCTTAAGCGGCATTAGCATACCGGCTGTGTTTTCAAAAACGTGGTCGTTGTACTTATATCCAAACTCTGCATAATTAACTAAAAGTGAAAGTTTGTCTCCTTCTTCTACCGCCTTGTAAACCTTTACATCTTGGATAACTAAGTCGCCTTCTATAAGGTCCGATACGCCCTTCGTCTTCTTAACAAGCTCAGCGTACTCATCATTCTTCTTATCTTCTTCTGTTTTAGCGTCGTCTTTACTATCTTCTTGAGCAGTATTTTCTTTTGCTTCATTATTCTTTGGTACGTCTTTCTTGCACGCTGTTAATACTAGTGCGGCCGCCATTAACATAGCAAGCATCAAAATTAATTTCTTCTTCACTTTAAGACTCCTTTGCTCTGATGTTTACACCAAGGTAATATTGGTGCAAGCTTGAAATTATATTGCCTTCACCATAGCGAGTGTAGAGACCCTTGAACTTCTTGTTATATATGAAGAGGCCGGCTATGGACTTAAGCTCTTTCACCTCTAGCTCACCCTTATCGTTAAAGATCACAACATCTCTTTTGTATAGCTCGATGTATTCTTGGAATATATACCCAGTGTCTGCATGCTTTTTCAAAATTTCTTCAAATTCTTTTGCGGAGTGGTCCTTGCCAACGTAGACGCCCCTTGATGCGTTTAGGTCAACAGGCTTTATGATGTACTTGTCCTTATTATCCAAAACTTCATTAACAGTGCTCTTTGTAAGCATGGCTGTGTATGGTATGTGTTTTTCTATGAACTCAAGCTCGTCCTTTGACAAGAACTTCTTAACTCTGTCTTCGAAGAGCTTTATGAATATCCTTTTGTCGTGCATAACTTGGCTCTTGAAGGAACCTATCATAACGAACTCATCGTTAAGGTATGCATCAACAAACTCTTGTATCTCGTCCCAGTGCTCAACTGCTTCGAAGGTAACAAGCCTTCTGTAGACAGCGTCTATCCTAAAATCTCCTGAGTATATGTGACCGTCCTTACGCTTAATGTCTCTTACATCGCAGATGATGGTCTTGATACCTCTCTTCTCAAAGGCTCTCTTGAAGCGTTCGAACTCTTCTGTTGATGCGCTTGACATGATGTCGACTATGGCAAGGTTGAAATTTTCTTCGCCATTAGTTTCCTTGTATAGCGTTATGAACTCATCAACCCACGAGTCAAACAGTTCGTAGTATGAGAACTTGTAGCCGTAGCGCTTCTCCATCTCCTTCATAGCTTCAAGCTCAAGCATCATAGGTGCAAGCTCATTGTCCTCGTTCATGGCAGAGGATCCGTCAGTGTTTAGCTCGCAGAACTTGAACTCATCACGCGACTTGTAGAAGATGTCGTAGCGGCAGATTGGTACAAATGTTGAAAGCAATGGCTTGTGTATCAAAAGCTTCTTCATCTTGTCATCGAAGTCAAAGCTGTTTCTAAAAGCAGATATTGCAACGTAAGCCTTAGTCACCTTGTCTGATATCCTCATCATCATCTCAGAGATGTACTTGAAGTTCTCCTCGTCCTCATCCGATACGAAGAAAGGTTGGTATATAGCAGGAACCGGCTTACCCTTGTACTTCGCAGTCAACTTTTCAACCTTCTCCAAGAGCTTTTTATAATCCTTATAATATTTCTCAGGGTCCTCCTTCACTATCTCGATGTATCTTTCGCCTATCTTATCATAATCCATATCCTTCATAATTACCTCCTAAAATCAAACTATTACTTCAAATCGTCTCCTATATTTGTAAAATTCGGTACTATCCTTAATCTATAGTCGTAGTCATCTGAGACTTCACTTTCAAAACGTTTACACATCTCGTCCGCAAGCGTCTGTTTGTCCTTACCCTGCATATCGTTCAAAACGAGGTCTAGTAGCAAGATGTCCTTGCTAGACTTACTGTTTACAACTCTAAAATCGTGTAAAGCAACAACATTTTTGTCATCTTTCACCGCATTCTCAAGCTTCTTGTAAAGCTCAGAACACTCGTCCTCAGCCATGTAAGGGTCAACGTGTATGATGATGGTGATCTTGTACTTGTCCTCAAGTATCCTCTCCCAAGTGTCTATAACGCTGTGTGCCTCTTCAATGGTAAGGTGTGCTGGCATCTCAACATCGAAGGAGATGTAGACATTATCAGGACCGTAGTTGTGTGCGTGAAAGTCGTGCACGTTCTTGATTAATGGCTCAGACTCTAAGTCTTTGTGTATAAGCTCCACAAGCTCCCTGTCTGGCTCCTCGCCTAAAATTGGGCCTATGGTCTCCTTTATCATCTCTATACCATTCTTAATAATCATAAGTGAAACTAGTATACCGAAGTAGCCGTCGACTTGTACAGTTGTGAAAAGTGAGCTAATCATCGGCACAATGACAACCATAGTCGTGAAGACGTCGCCAAGTGAGTCTATGCTAGTTGCCTTCATCGCCTTCGAGTCTATCATCTCGCCTGCACCCTTGTTCAAGAAAGTGATGAAAACTTTGACAAGTATCGAAAGCAGCATAATTATAAAGCTTGCAAGGTCGAACTTAACGATGTCTGGGTGCAGTATTCTTAAAAACGACGACTTTATGAATTGCAGACCTATGATGATGACGATGATGGATATGACAAGGCCTGATATGTACTCGAGCCTACCGTGTCCGTATGG
This sequence comes from Fenollaria sporofastidiosus, assembly GCF_943169635.2. NCBI lineage: Bacteria > Bacillati > Bacillota > Clostridia > Eubacteriales > Fenollaria > Fenollaria sporofastidiosus. The sequence continues at coordinate 762,852 of NZ_OW968186.1, read as the reverse complement.
ATGCTCCCTATCCGCCGGCTTCTCCGATAACTTAAAGCCCAAAAGTGTAATCACCGACGAGATGGTGTCAAAGATGTTGTTTACCGCATCCGCCATGATGGCGATGGAGTGAACAAAGATACCGATTGTAAGCTTCGCTGCACTTAAAAGTATGTTAAAGATGATACCCGTGATTGAAACGAAGTAACCAGTCTTCTTTCTAAATAACGCATCACGCGTGTTTCTGTTAGGTCTGTTTATAAAGTAAATTAATTTTTCTATCATCTGTCTAACCTTCTATGAAAATATTTTCTAAATTAAATAGTTTTTTGATACTATCGTACTGAGCCTTGGCTAATGGATTAGCCTTGTCTTTGAAGGCTCTGATCATAAGATAGGTGTATGATCCATGTCGATGAACTCTATGATTTCTGATTTGTAGCCATGCATCTCTAGGTAAAGACTTCTAAGTGAGTCAGTGACGATTGCTGCGACCCTCTCCTTAAGTATGCCGTGCTTAAGAATGCCCTCAAGCTCGTTAGATTTAATCTTAGGGAATAGCTCTTTTTGACAGCACGGAACCGATAGTATAAGTGACGCATTTAGATCCACCGCCTTCTTTATGGCGATGTCGGTCGCTATGTCGCAAGCGTGCAGAGTAAGCATGATGTCGATATTATCAGTCTTGGAGTAGTCCTTTATATCCTTACATACAAAGTCTATGTCCTCGTAGTGAAGCGCATCCTTGATGGAGTTTAAGTCATGAACAACATCTTCCTTAAGGTCGAGACCCTCGATGTAGAAGTCGAGCTTCCTTATATTCTTTAGATAATAATAAACTGCAAAAGTTAGGTATGCCTTGCCGCAGCCAAAGTCAAGTATGCGTAGCTTCTTACTTGTATCTACCTTCTCAAGCGCCTTGTCAAAGATTTCAAGGTACTTATTGATCTGCTTAAACTTGTCGTAGTAGCTCTTGTAGACCTTGCCGTCCTCACTCATAACCTTTAGGTAGATAAGAAAGTCAATGCATTCCCCTTCCTCAAGTATGTAATTTTTCTTCTTGTTATGAGATTGCGCCTTCGCCGCTCTTTCAGTCTTAACCTTAAGAAGCTTGAACTTGCCCTTGTTGTTAAAAACTTGATAAGATTCAGAGCCAAGAGTTATGAAGAGCTGCTTGTACTCATTCATAAGAGCGCCTAGCCTTGCCTTCGCATCACGCATGGCGATGTTCTCGTGAAAAGCCTTCTTACCCTCAAAACTTTCAAGCTGCAAGTGCGCCTCACCCTTCATCATTATCGTCTTAAACCTTAGCTTAGAAGCATGTCTTTTAATAGGACCCGAGAAAGAGCCTTGCATCGCTTCCTTCTTCTTAAGAGCTTCATCTATAATAGTATCAAAATTCATAAAATCACCTTGCTTAAGTTTACCCATTAGAAAGATTATTAAAACAAAATAATACGCTAAATTGTGTGAGCAATGGCTAATTAGCTATATCTAAGAGGCGTGCATAGGTATAAAAGCCGCCGTGTATATAGCTAGGCTCCCATTATATGAGAGGCTTCTTATCATAGCAAGGCTTGCTATTATATGAGAAGCTTGCTACTATATAGCTCACTTCCAAAACTTAAATTTTGTATATCTTGGGGTACAAAAAAAGCATGTGAGATATTTCCCACATGCTCTTATTTATTAATTATCTGTACTAATTATAATATATTCATCTTATTTATAATTTTGCTGGAAAAATCGATTCATAACACGAAGTGGAGCTTTGAGGTAAGCGGAGCGTACGTAAGTGTACTCGAGCATTACCGAAAAGTGAACAAGTGTTAGGGGCGATTTTAACGCAAAATTAGGTCTGAAAGATGAACTACCTTATATGCTCCTCTAAGATAATTACCTACATACATAGCCTTATCTGCTTCTGGTGATATTAGTAGACTAGTATTGTTAATTTCTTTGCATTGTTCTTCGTTTAACATTGCTTTTGATGCGTTGTAGTTAAGTGGTGTGATGATGGCGTTATCAAGATTGATTTCTTCGCCTTTACCATTAACAAATTTAGCGCCTTCTTTTGCAACGCCAACTGGAACTATGCTAAGCTTGCTTCCAAAGTAGTCGATTTCGTATGTCTTACCTAGTTCGTATCTGTCTTTTTGATTGAAGCCAAGTATAACGTTTGTTGGCTCATCTATCTTGTCTGCCCAGTCTTTAATTTTTAGTTTGTCGCCTGTTTCTAGTTCAAGTCCTAGAAAATCGTATAGGTATCTGTTTGCGAAGAATACTGGGTCTTTGCCATCTTCTTGGCTTAGAATATAGTTAAGGACTCTTTCACCTTTATTTCTTGCTGTGTCATATGGCTTTTCATCTGTTGCTTCGTCAAGCATTCTGTCCATGTAACCTAGTTTGTCTTGTAGTGCAATGTAGTTTGCTTTGTTAGGTTCTTCTGTGTCTTTTAGTTCTACTTCTTGTTTGTATGGATCATTTGGATATAATTCATCATACTTTGCCTTTTCTTCTTCGTTTTCTGTATCCATAAATGCGTAGGCGTTATCATACTTAGCGTCTAAGCTTTCTGCTTTCTTCACTTCTAGTGTAAGTGCATCCTTTGGTGCTTCTTGTGCACTGCTTGCTTCTTTTTCTTCTTCTTTGTTTTCTTCTGTCTTTGCTTCTTCTGTCTTTTCTGTGTTTTCTTCTACAGCTTTGTTTTCGTCTGCTTTATTGCATGCGAATAATGTCATTGTTAGCATTAATGCTAGTACTAACGCTAGTATTGATTTTGAATTTTTCATATTAATCCTCCATTGTGAATATCTTTATATAAATGAATCTACCTTCTAGGCTCATCTCTTCGCCCTCTGATTCGTATAAAGAATATTTCTCTACATTTTTTCCGTTAAGTTTAGCGTCTTCAAGGGCGAATATATATGCACCCTCATCTGTGCCCTTTGTTTTGTTTTTTATTATAGATATATCTGCTTTTCTGTCTTCCTTAATGATGACGTTAAAATCTCTTGATGGCTCTTTGCTTATGGAGATGACTTTTTCGTCTCCCATAAACTCGAAGGCTTCGTCTTCTTTAATAATGACTTCTTTGTCATCTATCAAAAGTGTGATATCCCCTTCTAGCTTCATTAGGTAGCGTCTGTATCCTGTGAAGTCTGAAAACTCTGAGCGCTCAAGGTCTATGGTCGCAGATGATATCCTTAAATCAAAGTTTCTCTCTTGAAGCGAGGCATCTTTTGGCTCTATGCAAAGCTCTTCTGTTGTGCCTCCCTTCCAAGTGGAAACGATTCTTTTACTATTTAAATCTTTCATATTTTAAAATTCGCGGTAAAAAAGTGGACCATCTCAAGCCCACTTTGTATACATCTTAACTTATATTAATCTTAATAATGCGATTTCGGCGCCGTCACCAATTCTTGGTTCAAGTTTATATATTCTTGTGTAGCCGCCTTGTCTATCTGCATACTTAGGTGCGATTTCAGTAAATAATTTTTTACTTACGTCTTTGTCATAGATGTAGCTTTGTGCTTGTCTGATTGCGTGCATGTCGCCTCTCTTAGCAAGAGTGATCATCTTATCAATCATTCTCTTAGTTTCCTTTGCACGTGTAACTGTAGTTTTAATTTCTCCCTCTTTTATAAGTGATGTTACCAAGTTACGAAGCATAGCATTTCTATGATCAGTTCTACGGCCTAATTTTCTATATTGTGCCATAAGCTTCCTCCTATTCTTCTTCCTTTAAAAATAAGTTTAGTTCTGCAAGCTTATTCTTAACCTCTTCTAGTGATTTCTTTCCAAGGTTTCTTACTTTCATCATTTCTGAATCAGTCTTGCTAACAAGCTCTTGAACTGTGTTAATATTAGCTCTCTTCAAGCAGTTGTAGCTTCTAACTGAAAGATCAAGTTCTTCTACTTGCATATCAAGTGCCTTGTCTTTCTTCTTGTTAGGAACATCAATCATAACTTCAACATCGTCTATACCGTCGGATAGTTCCATTAGTAGTCCCATGTGTTCAGTTATAATCTTTGCTGCATAGCTTACAGCATCTACTGCTTTTATAGTTCCGTTAGTCCATACTTCGAGTGTTAATTTATCAAAGTCTGTTATTTGTCCTACTCTTGTATTGTCAATCGATATATTAACTTTCTTAACAGGTGAGAATGATGCGTCTATAGGTATGATGCCTATCTCAGCTTCAGTTTCGTCGCCAGTTCTGTATATATCAGTTAGTTCATAGCCTCTGCCTCTTACAAGGTCCATTTCAATACTTAATTTTCCATCTTCATTTATAGTTGCTATGTGATGATCAGGATTTATAACTTCAACTTCAGGTGATGCGATTATATCTTTTGCAGTTACTTCCTTCGGTCCTTTTTGATCGATAAGAAGCTTTTGCGGTTCATCTCCTGTGTATTTAAGCACTAAGCTCTTAATATTTAATATTATTTCACTTACGTCTTCTAATACTCCGTCAATAGTAGAAAATTCGTGTAATACGTTTTCTATCTTGATTTTGTTTACAGCTGCACCTGGTAATAAAGAAAGTAGTACTCTTCTTAATGAGTTACCAAGTGTTTCTCCATAGCCTCTTTCAAGAGGTTCTATAATCATCTTAACATAAGTTCCGTCACTTGTAGCACTTTGTACTTGTACATGTGGCTTTTCTATTTCAATCACAATTAACCCCTCCTTAGACTAAAAAAGTATATTTCAAATTATACTCTTCTTCTCTTAGGTGGTCTGCAACCGTTATGAGGTATAGGCGTAACATCTTTGATCATGTTAACTTCAAGTCCTGTTGCTTGCAGACTTCTTATAGCTGCTTCTCTACCAGCTCCTGGTCCTTTTACATAAACTTCAACAGTTTTTAAACCGTGCTCCATAGCCTTCTTAGCTGCTGTTTCAGCTGCTTCTTGTGCTGCGAATGGAGTTGATTTTCTAGAACCTCTAAAGCCTAATTGTCCAGCACTAGCCCATGATAATACGTTTCCTTGCATATCGGAAATTGTTACCATTGTGTTGTTGAAAGATGAAGAAATATGAGCTTGGCCTTTTTCTATGTTCTTTTTAACTCTTCTTTTAGTTTTAGTTTTTGTACCTTTTTTAACTGCCATTTACTCTACCTCCTTACTTATTACCTGCGTTAGGGCCTTTTCTTGTCCTAGCATTAGTCTTTGTTCTTTGTCCTCTTACAGGAAGATTTCTTTTATGTCTAATTCCTCTGTATGAGTTTATTTCACGAAGTCTCTTTATATTTAGAGCAACATCACGTCTTAAGTCACCTTCAACTTTGATGTGATCAACCTTATCTCTGATTAGGTTTACTTCTGCTTCAGTTAAATCCTTAACTCTTGTGTTAGGATCTACTCCACATTCACTTAATATTTTTTGCGAAGTTGAAAGACCTATACCAAATATATATGTTAAAGATATTTCAACTCTTTTATCTCTAGGGATATCAACACCTGCAATTCTTGCCATTAAGCTACACCTCCTATTAACCTTGTACTTGTTTATGTTTTGGATTTTCGCAAATTACCATAACTTTTCCGTGTCTTTTGATAATTTTGCATTTATCACAAATTTTCTTAACTGATGGTCTTACCTTCATTTTATCTCTCCTTACTTCTTACGCCAAGTTATACGTCCTCTCTCCAAGTCATATGGAGAAAGTTCGACATTTACTGTATCTCCGGGTAGAATCCTTATATAATTCATTCTTAATTTTCCAGAGATATGACATGTAATTATGTGTTCATTTTGAAGCTTAACCTTGAATATGGCGTTTGGTAGTGCGTCGACTACTACACCTTCAAGCTCGATAATGTCTTTTTTAGCCATTTTGTCCTCCTAATGTTCCTCTTCTAAGAAAGGTTCTAGATACTTTCTTATTTGACTGTTTGTTAATCTTGAATTTTCTTCTACTTTCTTTTGAAAATCTTCAACTATTGTATGATATACGATTAAGTGCTTGATCTTTTTAAGCTTAGGCTTCTCAAGCTTTCTTAGTTTTCCGTCAACAAGTAGCACGTGTGCATCGTCAACAACACCGTAGACCAAAAACAGTCTCATCATATCTCTTCCGGATTTAGATTTAACCAGTTGTCCTACTACAATATCCTTTGTAGATTCCATCGTTTCACCTATCTACCCAATTTAGATTTTATCGATTCAAAAGTCTCATCAATAGAAAGAGTTCCATCGATATTCAATATGATGCCTTCAGCTGTATAGAAATCTACTAAAGGCTTTGTTTCTTTTTCGTAAACATCGATTCTGTTCTTAACAGTTTCTTCGTTGTCGTCCTTTCTAGTAATAAGAGCTTCGCCATCGTAATCACATACTCCTTCTTCCTTTGGTGGATTGTTTTGTATGTGATAACTTCTTTGGCACTTAGGGCATACCCTTCTTCCAGTGATTCTATCAATTAAGAATTTAGAAGGTACTTCTATGTTGATAACTGCGTCAAGCGGCATATCAAGTTTTTTAAGCATGTCTTTAAGCGCTTCAGCTTGGCTTATATTTCTTGGGTAACCGTCTAGTAAGAAGCCATGTTCTTTAAGGTCGTCTTTGGATAATCTATCCATAACCATATCGTTAACAAGTGAGTCTGGAACTAAAAGTCCTTTGTCCATGTACTCAGTTGCCTTCTTACCAAGCTCTGTACCACCTTTAATATTTTCTCTGAACATATCTCCTGTAGAAATATGTTTTACTTTGTAATGTTCAACAATCTTATCACTTTGAGTTCCTTTTCCAGCTCCTGGAGGTCCTAAAATTAATAATCTCATCATTAACCTCCTAGCTTAAGAAACCCTTGTAGTGTCTCATCATCATTTGAGCTTCGATTTGCTTGATTGTTTCAATAACAACACCAACAACGATTATGATACCTGTACCTGTAAAGTGTGTTTGCATCTTTAATACTGATCCAAGTATTATAGGTAGTGTTGCAAGTAATGCAAGCGATATAGCTCCAACAAGACCGATTCTTCTAACAACTTTTGTTAAGAAGTCGCTAGTAGGTCTACCTGGTCTGATGCCAGGGATGAAACCACCGTTTTGTTGTAAGTTCTTAGAGTATTCAATTGGGTTGAATTGTATTTCGTTGTAGAAGAATGTGAAGAATACAATTAGTATGATATTTAATACCGCAAATGCTACTGAGTTGTATCCTAAATATGTCTCCATAAACTTACCAAATGAACCTCCAGTGATCATTCCTATTGTTTGGAAAGCTCCAAGGAATGATGTAGAGAAGATTACTGGCATAACTCCTGCCATATTAACTTTCATAGGGATGTGTGTTGATTGTCCACCATACATCTTTCTACCTACTACTCTTTTGGCATATTGTACGCCGATTCTTCTTTCGCCTTCTTGTATTGCTACAACGAAAGCAACTATAGCTATCATAGCGATAGTCATAATTATAACGTTAACTAAGTTGTATTGTCCAGCTTTAGTTAATTTGAAGTATTGTCCTACTGTTTCAGGAAGTCTTGCGATGATTCCTAGGAAGATGATAAGTGAAATACCGTTACCAACGCCCTTTTCAGTGATTTGATCACCTAGGAATACTAAGAATTGTGTACCAGCTACTAAGCAAAGTACCATAAGTAATTTTGCTAGTGTGCCGCCAGTAACTGTTCCTCTAAGTAGTCCAAATACTGTACCAACACCTTGAATTACAGCTAGTAGTATAGTAAGGTATCTTGTATATCTGTTAATTTTCTTTCTACCAGTTTCGCCTTCCTTAGCAAGTTCTTCTAGCTTTGGAATAGCAACTGTTAGTAGCTGAATGATGATGGATGCGTTGATGTAAGGATAAATGTTTGATGCAAATATACTTAATCTGGATAACGCTCCACCTGCCATCATATCTAGAAAGCCTAAAAGGCTTGAGTTGTTTGCTTGAAAGAAGCTTTGAAGAGCATCTCTGTTTACAAATGGAAGTGGAATAAAGTTTCCAAGTCTATAAATGAATAACATGGCAAGAGTGAATAAAATTTTAACTCTTATCTCTTTAACAGCCCATGCGTTCTTTAGAGTCTTAAACATTTTATTTCACCTCTACCTTTCCGCCCTTTGCCTCAACCTTTTCTTTAGCACTTTCACTTATTCTTTCAACGTTAAGATTGATTTTCTTTTCTAATTCTCCATTACCTAAAACCTTAACACCGTTTACGGCTAAGTTCTTTCTAACTAAGCCTCTATCGATAAGCTTTTGTGTATCTACAGTTTCACCATCATCAAAGATATTTAAGCTGGAGATGTTAACTGTTGCATATTCTTTTCTGAATATATTTTTAAAGCCCCTCTTAGGTAATCTTCTGAATAGTGGCATTTGACCGCCTTCGAAGCCTGGTCTAACTCCTCCACCTGATCTTGACTTTTGTCCTTTTGTACCACGGCCAGAAGTTTTGCCTAAGCCTGATCCAATACCTCTACCTCTACGAGTAGCCTTTTGACCGATCTTGCCGCCTTCTTGAGCTTGTAAATTATTTAGCTTCATCTTTACACCTCCTTATTAGTCTACGATTTCAAGCATGTAGTCTACTTTGTGTATCATCCCTCTAATTTGTGGGGTATCATTCTTTTCTACTACTTGGCCAATCTTTCTAAGACCAATAGCTCTAACTACCTTTATATGATCAGAAGGTTTACCAATAAAACTTCTTTTAAGTTTAATTTTAATAGTGTTCATAACTTAAACCTCCTATCCTAATAACTCTTCTACAGATTTTCCTCTTGCTTTTGCAACTTCTTCGGCTCTCTTTAAGTTCATAAGTCCGTTGATAGTAGCGTTTACAATGTTACGAGGATTGTTTGATCCAAGACGTTTTGCAGAAATGTTTTCGATACCTGCAAGTTCACATACGGCACGGATAGCGGAAGATGCCTTAATACCTGATCCCTTAGGAGCTGGCTTTAAGAATACCTTACCTGCACCATAGATACCCTTAATTTCGTGTGGTATAGTTGTATCAACTATAGCAACTTCAATTAAGTGCTTCTTAGCGTCTTGTACTGCCTTTCTTATAGCTTCAGGTACTTCAAGAGCCTTGCTCATACCAACGCCAACATGTCCTTGTCTGTCTCCAACAACAACTAAGGCCGAGAATCTAAAGTTTCTACCACCCTTTACTACTTTTGCAACTCTGTTTATAGAAACAACTTGTTCTTCAAGATCAAGAGTTGCTGCATCAATAATTAAGTGTTCCATCAATTCCCCTCCCTTTGTTAAAATTTAAGACCTGCTGATCTAGCTGCGTCAGCTAGTTCTTTAATCCTACCATGATAGATGTAACCTGCTCTGTCGAATACAACTTCTTCTATGCCTTTTTCTTTAGCGATTTCACCAATCTTTGTACCAACAGCTTTAGCTGCATCGATGTTTGATGTTCTCTCTAAGTTCAAAGACTTATCAAGTGTTGATGCTTGTGCAAGTGTTACACCATTAACGTCATCTATAAGTTGTGCATATATATGTTTATCACTTCTAAATACACATAGTCTTGGTCTTTCTTGAGTACCGGAAATCTTAGATCTGATTCTTAAGTGTCTTTTTTGACGACTTACTTTTTTTGCTTCTTTGTTTATCATCTAATTATCCTCCTACTTACCAGTCTTACCAACTTTACGTCTTACATACTCGTCAGTGTATCTAATACCTTTTCCTTTGTAAGGCTCAGGCATTCTGAATGTTCTGATGTATGCTGCGTATTGTCCAACTTTTTGTTTGTCTAAACCTTTAACAACAATCTTGTCTTGTTCAGGCACTTCAACTGTAATTCCTTCTGGATCTTCTAGTTCAAGTGGATGTGAAAAACCAAGTGTTAAGGCTAGTTTATTACCATTCTTTTGTGCTCTATAACCTGTACCTATAATAGTAAGTTCTTTTGAGAAACCTTCTGTTACACCAGTAACCATATTATGGATTAGTGATCTAGTTAGGCCGTGTAGAGCTTTTATTTTCTTTTCATCGTTAGGACGTTCAACATTTAAGATACCATCTTCAATCTTTATTGTAAGATCTTTACAGATGTTTTCTTTTAGTTCGCCCTTTGGTCCTTTTACAGTAACTACTCCGTCATTAACTTTAACTTCTACGCCTTGAGGTACTGTAATAGGTTTAAGACCTATTCTTGACATTATTACTCCTCCTAGCTAATTTTACCATACATAGCAGATTACTTCTCCGCCCACTTTGTCTTCTCTAGCTTTTTTATCTGTCATAAGACCGTGAGATGTAGAAAGTATTGCTATACCTAATCCACCTAATACTTTAGGCACTTCGTTTGAATTTACATATATTCTAAGTCCGGGTTTAGAAATTCTCTTGATACCGGAAATTACTCTTTCTTTGTTTGGAAGGTATTTAAGTTCAACTCTTATTAAGCCTTGCTTGTTGTCTTCTACGACTTCAAAGCCCTTTATATAACCTTCATCTAAAAGTATTTGAGCGATTTCTTGTTTAATTCTTGACTTCGGAATATCTACTGAATCGTGTTTTTGTGAGTTAGAATTTCTGATTCTTGTAAGCATATCCGCGATTGGATCCGTCATCATATTACATCACTCCTCCTTCTACCAGCTTGCTTTTTTAACGCCAGGAATTTCTCCCTTATATGCTAACTTTCTGAAGCATATACGGCAAATTCCGTATTTTCTAAGGTAAGCATGTGGTCTTCCGCATATCTTACATCTGTTGTATTCTCTTACCTTGTATTTTTGTTTTCTTTGTTGCTTAGCAACCATTGATTTTTTAGCCATCTACTTCCTCCTTTTACTTTCTAAAAGGCATACCAAGAAGCTCTAAGAATACTTTAGCTTCTTTATCAGTATTTGCTGTAGTAACAATTATGATATCCATACCTCTGATTTCATCTACTTCGTCGTAAACGATTTCAGGGAATATTAATTGTTCTTTAATACCTAATGCATAGTTTCCTCTACCGTCGAATGAAGTGCTGCTTACACCTCTGAAGTCTCTTACTCTTGGAAGAGCGATGTTCATTAACTTGTCTAAGAAGTAGTACATCTTGTCTCTTCTAAGTGTTACTTTACATCCGATCTTCATGCCTTCTCTTAGCTTAAAGTTAGCTATAGATTTCTTAGCGTGTGTAATAACAGGTTTTTGTCCAGTTATTAGCTCTAATTCTCTTAAGGCATTTTCAAGAACTTTTGGATTTTCTTTAGCGTGTCCTAAACCGATGTTTATAACGATCTTATCTAGCTTAGGAGCTTGCATTATATTATCATATCCTAATTTTTCCATCAATTGAGGCACAATTTCTTCTTTGTACCTTGTTTCCAGTCTGGAAGCCATCCGTTCTACCTCCCTTATTTGTCTAATGTTTCTCCGTCGGCTTTCATGTATCTAACCTTCTTGCCGTCTTCCAAAACCTTATAGCCTACTCTTGTACCTTTTTTAAGTGATTCATTATATATCATTACATTAGAAACATGAATTGCTCCTTCTGCTTTAACGATTCCACCTGGTTCTTGAGGTCCACGAGCTTTTTGGTGTTTTGTTTGAATGTTTATACCTTCAACAATAACACGATCCTTCTTTGGTAATGCTTTTAATACCTTACCTGTTTTTCCTTTATCTTTACCGGCAATAACAATTACCTTGTCGCCTACTTTAACGTGCATAATTTAACCTCCCTTCATTAAAGAACTTCTGGAGCTAGTGATATGATCTTCATATAACCACCAGTTCTTAGTTCTCTAGTTACAGGTCCAAATATACGAGTTCCTACAGGATTTTTATCTTCTTTTACGATAACTGCTGCGTTATCATCAAATCTTATATATGATCCGTCTGGTCTTCTAATAGGTTGTGTTGTTCTAACTATAACTGCCTTAACAACGTCACCTTTTTTAACAACGCCTCCTGGTGTTGCATTCTTAACAGTGCAAACCACGATGTCACCTACTCCGGCATACTTTCTTTTACTGCCACCTAAGACTTTAATTACTAGTACCTCTCTGGCTCCGGAGTTATCAGCTACTCTCATTCTTGATTCAGATTGTATCAATTTATTAACCTCCCTTCCTATAAAAGGACTATTTCGCTTTCTCTATAATTTCTACGAGTCTCCATCTTTTTGTCTTAGATAGTGGTCTTGTTTCCATAATCTTTACAAAATCGCCAACTCTTGCTTCATTGTTTTCATCGTGAGCCTTAAATTTAGTAGTTCTGTTTACTCTCTTCTTATATATAGGATGACTAACTTTTGTTTCAACTGCAACAGTTATTGTCTTTTCCATCTTATCAGAAACTACTGTACCTGTTCTAACTTTTCTAAGATTTCTTTCCATTGATTTAAGCCTCCTTTACTTGAGAAAGTTCTCTTTCTCTGACAATTGTTTTCACTCTAGCAATGTCTTTTCTAACTTGAGAAATTGTCTTTGGGTTTTCTAATTGTCCGGTAGCTAATTGGAATCTTAGGTTAAAAAGTTCTTTTTTAAGTTCTTTTTCTTTTTGATTTAATTCTTCAGTTGTTAAATCACGTATTTCTTTAACCTTCATTAGCTTCACCACCTTCTTCACGAACTACAAATTTAGTCTTTATAGGAAGTTTCATTGCTGCAAGTCTCATAGCTTCTCTTGCTATATCTTCTGAAACTCCACCCATTTCAAATAATACTCTTCCTGGTTTTACTACTGCAACCCAATACTCTGGAGCACCTTTACCGGAACCCATACGTACTTCTGCAGGTTTCTTTGTTACTGGCTTATCTGGGAATACTTTGATCCAGATATTTCCACCTCTTTTTATATATCTTGTCATCGCACGACGAGCAGCTTCTATTTGGTTTGCTGTCATCCATGTTGGTTCAGTAGCTTGAAGGCCGTATTCTCCGTAAGTAACTGTGTTACCTGAGTATGCTTTACCCTTCATTCTGCCTCTATGAACTCTACGATGCTTTACTCTTTTAGGCATTAACATAGTATGTTTTCCTCCTTACTAATTTTCGTTATTAGCGTTTTGTGCTTCTTTTGCTTCTGGCTTAAAGCTTCTTCTGTTGTTATTGTTTCTCTCGCCGTTCTTTCTGTCTTTAAAACCAGTGTTTTGACCGTTGTTTCTTCTTCTCTTTTTGAAATCTCTCTTCTTGTCGTCTTGATTTCTCTTTTTGAAGTTTTTCTTTCTTTCGTCAGTTACTTCTGGAAGTACTTCTCCTTTGTATAACCAAACCTTTACACCGATCTTGCCGTATGTTGTGTTTGCTTCTGCAAAACCATAGTCAATGTCGGCTCTAAGTGTTTGTAGTGGTATAGTTCCTTCTGAATAACCTTCGCTTCTAGCCATGTCGGCTCCACCAAGTCTTCCGGATACTTGAGTTTTGATACCCTTAGCTCCTTCTTTCATTGTTCTTTGGATAGCGCCCTTCATTGCTCTTCTGAAAGTGATTCTTCTTTCTAGTTGGAAGGCAATGTTTTCAGCTACTAGTTGAGCATCTAAGTCTGGCTTTCTTACTTCTTCAACGTTTACTAAAACTGCTTTAGTAGTAAGTCTTTCGATTTTCTTCTTAAGTGCTTCTATACCTTCTCCGCCTCTACCGATAACGATACCAGGTTTTGCTGTGTATATAGTAACTTTTATTTTCTTTCTTGTTCTTTCAATTTTTAATTTTGAAACTCCTGCTTGGTAAAGCTCTTTTTTCAAATATTCTCTTATTTTGTAATCTTCAACTAAATTATCAGAGAAACTTTTCTTGTCGGCATACCAATTTGAGCTCCATTCTTTAATAACTCCGACTCTTAGTCCATGTGGATTTACTTTTTGGCCCATTTCTTACCTCCTTATTTCTCGTCTGAAACTACAACTGAAAGGTGTGCAGTTCTCTTTAGTATTGGATAAGCTGAACCGTGAGCCTTTGGTCTATATCTTTTCATTCTTGGTCCATCAGTTGCTTGTGCATCCTTAACATATAATTTGTCTCTATCTAAATCAAAATTATTTGTAGCGTTAGCTATTGCAGATTCAAGTACTGCTAATAGTTCTCTTGCGCCTTTCTTTGGTGTAAATTTTAAAATAGAAAGAGCTTCATCAATATGTTTTCCCCTTACTTCGTTACATATGAAGTGTACTTTTCTAGGAGAAATTCTAATATATTTAGCTATTGCTTTTGCTTCCATTTATATCCTCCTTCTATTATTTTACAGTTGCTTTCTTATCGCCTTTAGCAACATGGCCTCTGAAAGTTCTTGTTAGTACGAACTCTCCAAGTTTGTGTCCTACCATATCTTCTGTAACATATACTGGAACGTGTTTTCTACCGTCATATACAGCGATTGTGTGTCCTATAAATTCTGGGAAGATTGTTGAACGTCTTGACCATGTTTTAATAACTTTTTTATCGTTGGCTTCGTTCATAGCTTCAACTTTTTTCATTAAGTGTTCGTCTACGAAAGGTCCTTTTTTAATTGATCTTGCCATTTAAACCCTCCTACTTATCGTTTCTTCTTCTGATTATATACTTATCAGAATGTTTCTTTTTCTTTCTAGTCTTAAGTCCTAGAGCAGGTTTACCCCAAGGTGTCATTGGTGATGGTCTACCTATTGGTGCTCTACCTTCACCACCACCATGTGGATGGTCTACTGGGTTCATCGCTGAACCTCTTACGTGAGGGCGTCTTCCTGTTAATCTCTTCTTACCAGCTTTACCTAGGTTAACTAGTTCGTGGTCAAGGTTGCCTACTTGTCCTATAGTTGCCATACAGTCTAGTAATACTACTCTCATTTCGCCTGATGGTAATCTAAGTTGTGCGTATTTGCCTTCCTTACCCATAAGTTGTGCGTATGATCCGGCACTTCTTGCTAGTTGTCCGCCTTTTTCTGGCTTCATTTCAATGTTGTGGATTAGAGTACCTACTGGGATGTCTCTTAATTTAAGTGCGTTACCTACCTTGATGTCTACGTGTTCTCCAGCTTCTACTTTATCTCCAACATTTAATCCTACTGGATGAAGGATGTATCTTTTTTCGCCGTCTTCGTATTGAATTAGTGCGATGTTTGCTGTTCTGTTTGGATCGTACTCGATGTGAGCAACTTTTCCAACAACGCCTATTTTATTTCTCTTAAAGTCGATAATTCTGTATATCTTCTTAGCTCCCCCGCCTCTGTGACGAGATGTGATTCTACCAGTGTTGTTTCTACCTGAGTTTTTCTTAATGCTCTCTACAAGTGACTTTTCTGGTTTATCTCTTGTGATAAGCTCAAAAGCAGGTGATGCCATCATTCTTCTGGACGGAGTAGTTGGTTTATATGTTTTAATAGCCATTAAATTTCCCTCCTATCACTAATTTGCCATGCCTTCAAAGAATTCAATTCTCTTTGAATCTTCCTTAAGTGTAACAATGGCTTTTTTCCAGTTAGGTCTTCTTCCTTCGTGAGCGCCTTGTCTTTTTAACTTACCTAGCATGTTCATTGTGTTTACTTTTTCAACCTTTACATCAAAAATGTTTTCAATTGCTTTTTTGATTTCTGACTTGTTGATTCTTCTGTCTACTTTGAAAGTGTACTTACCTTCTTCCATATCTCTCATAGATTTTTCTGTAACTATGGGTTTTATGATTATATCATGTGGATTAAGCATTATTTGAACACCTCCTCGATAGTTTCTAAAGAAGCTTTTGTAAGTATCATGCTATCATGTCTTACTATATCATATACGTTTATGTTTCTTGCTTCACTAATCATTGTGAATGGTATATTTCTAAAAGCTCTTTGTGTATCTTTATCGTTATCTTTAGTAACTATATATGCTTTCTTTGCGTTAAGATTTTGTAGTGCTTTAAAAGCGTATTTTGTCTTAACTTCTTGTAATTTTATATCATCTACTATAATAAGCTCATTATCACGAACTTTGTTTGAAAGAGCAACTTTTAAAGCTAATCTCTTTAACTTCTTAGGAAGTTTGTAGCCGTAGCTTCTTGGCTTTGGTGCGAATACAACTCCGCCGCCTTTCCATTGAGGGCTTCTTGTACTTCCTTGTCTTGCTCTACCAGTTCCTTTTTGTCTCCAAGGCTTTCTTCCACCGCCTCTAACTTCAGCTCTTGTTAAAGTGCTTTGAGTTCCTTGACGTTTGTTCGCTAAATGATTAACTACTACTTGGTAAATAAGATGAGGGTTGTCTTCTTGATTAAAGATGTCATCATTTAATTCAATTGTCTCAAGTTCTTTACCTTCCATGTTTAAAACTTTATAACTTGGCATTTTAATCCTCCTTTAGCGCTATTTCTTTATTGCTTTTCTAACAGTAATTAAACCTTTCTTTGGTCCTGGTACAGCACCTTTGATTAGGATAATTCCGTTTTCTTTATCTACTCTTACTACTTTTAGGTTTTGAACAGTTGTTCTTTCATTACCCATGCGGCCCATCATTCTGTGGCCCTTAAATACTTTTCCTGGCCATGTTGCAGCACCCATACCACCTGGCATTCTGTGGAACTTAGAACCGTGTGATTCTCTACCTCTACCGAAGCCGTGTCTCTTTATAACACCTTGAGTACCTTTACCTTTTGATGTTCCGATAACGTCTACAAATTCAACGCCTTCCATGATCTCAACTGTGATTTCATCACCTAAGTTGTACTTTTCTACATCTTCTACTTTAAACTCTCTAAGGTATCTTTTGTAGCTAGCGTTAGCTTTCTTGAATTGACCCTTACGAGGTTTGTTTACATTCTTTTCATTGATTTCTCCAAAACCTACTACGATAGCGTTGTAACCATCTGTTTCAACAGTTTTCTTTTGTACAACTACCATAGGTCCGGCTTGAAGAACAGTTACTGGAACTAAGTTTCCTGATTCTTCGAAAACTTGAGTCATTCCAACTTTTTTTGCTAAAATTCCGTTCATTAACTGCACCTCCATAATTTACAGCGGATTTTAAATAAAATCTTATAGATTATAGTTTAATTTCTATATCTACACCTGCAGGCACGTTCATCTTCATAAGTGCGTCTACAGTTTTGTCGTTTGGTTCAAGGATATCGATTAATCTCTTGTGAGTTCTTTGTTCGAATTGTTCTCTTGAATCTTTGTTTACATGAACTGATCTTAAAATAGTTATGATTTGCTTTTCTGTTGGTAGTGGAACTGGTCCTGATACCTTACAGCCTGTCTTCTTAGCAGCTTCAACAATTCTTTGAGCTGATTGATCTAATAGTGTGTGATCATAAGCTTTAAGTCTAATTCTGATTTTTTGTTTTTTGCTTGACATTTAATTACCTCCATGTAATATTTTTTACTTCCTAGAGAGTCAACTCTTACACACGCAGCCGTGCGTTTTCTCTAAGTGTAAATAAAATATGCCAATCAATCGCCTACTTCTTAAAGTGAGTAGACTTGCATAAAACTAGGGAAATTACCACATCACGCAACAAAAAAAACATGATGCGCAACCTTTCTTAGTCATAGCCATTTGATTTAAGCACTCATATATTATACATAATATGCAGGGCTATGTCAAGGCTTTTTTAAAAATATTTTTCTTTTTATTAAATTTTTTTCTTCCTTTATATTATATATAGCTATATATATTTTTAACTTTTAAAAGCGTCTTTGAGCTTAATATTTTTTTTCTATGCGTAGGCTTCCTCTTTTATAATGCCTACTAATGTATACATATATCACCTCTTATATACTACCTCACTTCTTATGTGCCACCTCGCCTCTCATATATTGCCTCGCTCACTATATATCACCTCGCCTCTCATATACTACCTCGCCCCTTATATATCACTCGTTTAAAATGGTTTTCGACTCATTACACGCACGCGGAAAATTAATTTTAACTATACCTTTTCTTTGCTTTTGGATGCTAAATAATTTAATACTACTTTTTTGATTTATCTCATTGACAAAATATGCTTTTTATATTAGAATGGAAATGGCACTATTTTTATTTTTTAAAGGAGGTAAATTATGGCTTTTTGTTTTAACAAAGACCGTGCTAAGTTCGACGAGTTCTTACAATTTGTTGAAGATAAGAAGAATGATAAGGGCGCTGTAATGCCTGTTCTTCAAGAAGCACAAAGACTCTTTGGATACATACCTGAAGAGATTGTAGACTTTATGGCTCTTAAATTAAATAAACATAGCAGCGAAATTTACGGCGTTGCATCTTTCTACAGTCAATTCACTTTTAAACCAAGGGGTAAGCACTCTATATGTATCTGCTTAGGTACTGCTTGCTACGTTAAGGGTGCGGACAAACTACTTGATGATTTCTTAAAGGAGCTAAATGTAGCTAAGGGTGAAGCAACTTCTGATGGCTTGTTCTCTATTGTTGAGACTAGATGTGTTGGTGAGTGTGCACTAGCACCTGTTATAACTGTTGGTGACGATGTTTATGAACATGTAAAAGAAAGTCAAGTTACAGAAATTATTAATAAGTATAAGGAGTAGTAAATGAATAAGGAAAATCTATTAGAAATTCAAAAGAAAACTAAGGATCTTCTTCTTGATAGACTTAAAAAGGACGGCTCTTTTAATATTGATGGTGACGTGATTACTAAAAAGGGCGAATTTTTTGAAAAGCAGCATCGTATTGTTCTTAAGAACTGTGATGTAATCGATTCTGCATCGTTGGATGAATACATAGCATTAGGTGGATATTTCTCTTTAGAGAAGGTCCTTAATATGCAAAAAGAAGATATCATTAGTGAAGTAAAAGCTTCTGGTTTAAGAGGTAGAGGCGGTGCTGGTTTCCCTACTGGTAAAAAGTGGGAGGCTGCTTTTGCTCAGCCAGAAGGCATAAAATATGTAATTTGTAACGCTGACGAAGGTGACCCAGGTGCCTTCATGGACAGATCTGTTTTGGAGAAGGATCCGCATAGTGTATTAGAAGGTATGGCCATATGTGCCTACGCTATCGGTGCTCAAAGAGGCTTTATCTACGTTAGAGCTGAGTATCCAAAGGCTGTAGAAAGCCTGAAAGTCGCTATCCAAAAAGCGAACGAAAACAATTTATTAGGTGACAATATTTTAGGAACAGACTTCTCTTTCCAAATCGAGCTTCGTCTAGGTGCTGGAGCCTTCGTATGCGGTGAAGGTACTGCTCTTATGGAGTCTATCGAAGGAAAGCGTGGTATGCCAAGAAACAAGGAATACAGAACAACCGAGAGAGGACTTTGGGGCAAGCCAACTGTTATCAACAACGTTGAGACTTTTGCTAACATCGCTCAAATCATTGAGCGCGGTTCTGACTGGTTCAAGTCCATCGGTACTGAAGACTCTCCTGGAACTAAGGTATTCTCACTTGTTGGTAAGGTAGAAAACTCTGGCCTTGTTGAAGTACCTATGGGAACTACTATTAGAGAGATAGTTTTTGACATAGGCGGCGGCATTCAAGGTGGAAAGAAGGCTAAGGCTGTACAAACAGGTGGACCTTCTGGCGGATGTATTCCTGAGAGACTCTTCGATACTAAGGTTGACTTTGCATCTCTTAAGGCTATAGGATCTATCATGGGTTCAGGCGGTATGGTTGTTATGGACGAAGAAGACTGTATGGTTGACGTATGTAGGTTCTTCCTTGAGTTCTCAGTTGATGAGTCTTGTGGCAAATGTACACCTTGTAGAATCGGTAACAAGAGACTTCTTGAATTGCTTGAAAAGCTAACTTCTGGCAATGGTACACAGGAAGATATAGAAAAATTAGAAACACTATCGATCATAGTGAGCAAGTCATCACTATGCGGACTTGGTCAATCTTCTCCAAACCCTATACTTTCAACACTAACATACTTTAGAGACGAATATCTAGCGCACGTTGCTGAGCACAAGACTTGTCCTGCTAAGAAGTGTAAGAGTCTACTTAACTACTTCATCACTGACAAGTGTATCGGTTGTACAAAATGTGCTAGAAACTGCCCTGTTAACTGTATCAGTGGCAAGGTTAAGGAAAAGCACGTTATTGACACAGCTAAGTGTATCAAGTGTGGTAACTGTATGAATGTCTGCCCAGTTAAGGCAGTAGTATTGGTATAGGAGGGTACTTATGGCTAAGATGATAAATTTAACTATTAACGGCGTAAATGTATCTGTTGAGGAAAGAACATCAGTACTTGACGCTGCTAAGACCATAGGCGTAAAGATTCCTACACTATGCCATATGGACTTACATGATATAAAATTTGTAAATAAACTTGCTTCT
Organism: Fenollaria sporofastidiosus; assembly: GCF_943169635.2. Taxonomy (NCBI): domain Bacteria; kingdom Bacillati; phylum Bacillota; class Clostridia; order Eubacteriales; genus Fenollaria; species Fenollaria sporofastidiosus. The sequence continues at coordinate 742,691 of NZ_OW968186.1, read as the reverse complement.
TGCAGAGTGTGCATGGTTGAAGATAAGAAAAGCGGTAAACTACTTGCTTCATGCGCAACTCCTGTTAAAGAAGGTATGAATATACTAACTGACTCCGCTCTTGCAATTCAAGCAAGAAGAACTATAGTTGAGCTATTGCTTTCGGACCATCCAAACAGCTGCTTGACTTGTACAAAGAACCTTAACTGCCAACTTCAAAAATTGGCACAAGACCTTGGAGTTAGAGAAATCCCATATGCAGGCGAAAGAAGACATATACCTATAGACGACAGAAGTTTGTCTATGGTTAGAGAGCCAGAAAAGTGTATACTATGTAGAAGATGCGAGACTATGTGTAACGAAGTGCAAACAGTTGGTGCACTTGCTGAGGTTGGCCGTGGTTTTGACTGTCATGTTGGATCAACATTTAATAGAAGCATGTTCGAAACAACTTGTACTTTCTGCGGTCAATGCGTTACAGTCTGCCCTACAGGCGCACTTCATGGTATGAGCTACACAAGAAAAGTATGGAAAGCACTTGCAGATCCAAAGAAATACGTTGTTGTTCAAACAGCTCCAGCAGTTAGAGTTGCTCTAGGCGAGCTATTTGGCATGGAGCCAGGAACTATAGTTACTGGTAAGATGGTTAGCGCACTTAGAAGACTAGGTTTCGACCAAGTATTCGATACAAACTTCGCAGCCGACCTTACTATAGTCGAAGAAGCAAACGAATTCGTTCAAAGGCTTACAAAGGGCGGCAAAATGCCAATACTTACAAGCTGCTGTCCAGGTTGGGTAAACTTTATGGAGCAACAATTCTCAGATATGATCGATATACCATCATCCTGCAAGAGCCCTCATGAAATGTTTGGAGCAGTTGCAAAGACATACCTTGCCCAAAAACTTGGCATAGATCCTAAGGATATGGTAGTCGTATCAGTAATGCCTTGTTTAGCTAAAAAATACGAATCAGCAAGAGATGAGCTTAAGAGCAGGGGCCACAGCGACGTTGATATAGTTATCACAACTAATGAGCTTGGCGCAATGATCAAAGAAGCAGGACTAAGCTTTAAAGACCTTAAAGACGAGAACTTCGACGACCCAATGGGTGAATCAACAGGCGCAGGCGCAATCTTCGGAGCTACAGGCGGCGTTATCGAGGCAACATGCAGAACAGCTTACGAGACTATAACAGGAAAAGAGCTTAAAGAGATTGAATTTACTGCACTTAGAGGCCTTAACGGCATCAAGGAAGCAACAGTTGATATAGATGGAAGAGAAATCAGAATCGCCGTAGCAAACGGACTTGGCAATACAAGAAAACTACTAAACATGGTTAAGTCAGGAGAAAAAGAATACGATGCGATAGAAGTTATGGCTTGCCCAGGCGGATGTATAGGCGGAGGCGGTCAACCGCTTCATAACGGCGACATCTCAATACTTAAGAGAAGAGCTGAAGCCATCTATAATATAGATAAAGGTAAAGTAATAAGGAAATCACACGCCAATCCAAAAATCATACAACTTTACAAAGAGTACCTTGGCGAAGTTGGCGGCGAATTAGCACACGAACTTTTGCACACACATTACGAAGCCGATCCAAAGATGTAATTTAATATAAAGATATGCCCTCTTTGCCACGTGGTGAAGAGGGTTTTCTCTATACAAAATTATTGTAAAACAAAGAAAAATATGCTAGAATTGATATATAAAATATCTATGAAAAGGAGTAGACCTTATGATGAAAAAAATAATAGCTCTTCTAATTAGCCTTACATTTATCTTAAGCCTAACAGCATGTTCATCAAAACAAAAAACTACACTTGAAGATAAGAATCTTACAGAGAGTGCAAACGATAAATCAAGCGAAGATAATGAAGAAAGCGAAGACAACGAAGAAAGTAAAGATGCTGAAGAAAACGCAGCAGCTCAAAAAGATGAGAATCTTGAAAAAGTAAAGCAAGTATACACAAGTGTTTTGGACAATATGAACCCAGAGAAATTTAATCCAGCTACAAAAGATGATGGATTTAATTGCACTTACACATATTCACTCGTAAAGCTAAACAATTTAGACTACCCACTACTTATAGTTTATCAAGACTATGACTATGGTATGTCAGACGTCAAGTTTTATTATCCAAACAAAGACTTTACAAAAGAGCTAAGTTCAGATGAAATTGTGCCAGTAGGAGTAGCTAGAGCAGGCGGCTTTAGAGGCGACATCGGCCTAAGCGAAAGTAAAGATACATTATCCTACTTTTGTGTGTCCTCAGGTAATGGTGATAGCAGCATTGACGATATAAGAATCGAACTAGGAGATGAGAACTTAAACGTTCAAATAAAACCAGCCTGGAAAGGCAAGTTCGACGATATGCCAGAGTCAAACTCGAGCCCGATAGACATTAGCGAGATTTCAGATAGAACAGCCATAGATAATATATCCGCAAGTAATTAGATAAAAACGAATGCAGCTACATAATGTAGCTGCATTTTTATGCGTAATCTAGAAAAACGCCTTTATTAAATTTATTGGCGAAGTAATTACCCTCTCAAAGTAGTAAGATATAACACCGAGCCAATCCAAACCACGCGTAAATGCTACAAGACCTAAGAAGTATGGTAGATTGATTACCACAGGCAAGATAATGTTTATCCATGTAAGAGTATTTTTCGGGATAAATATTAGTCCCACTAACGCAAATAATAAGCTTAGTAGCACAGCATTAAGGATGATACTGCCCGTCTTTTCATCAGCACCCATAAGCTTAAAAACTGTATATGCTAGCAAAACCAAAACATATATGCCTAAAACAGTGTAGTTATATATCTTACTTACCTTGCTCTTTGACTTTGTTTTATTAAGGTTTTCCATTTTGACACCCCACTAATAAACTTACTTATATTATAATACTAAAAAATCATTTTTGCAAATTGTGTAGACATGGAAAAAGCTCCAAATTAATGGAGCTTAATTGAAATTTCTTTAACCCACGATAAAAATTGACATATACAAATCCGGATCATTCACATCCATTTCCTTAATATAACTTCCTGATGAATATATTTGGAAGTAGATTTTGCCATCTGTTCTGTCATATAAAACATCGTAAGGTCCTATTGTGTATCTGTAAAACTTAGATACTTTGCCAATGTATATCATTCTATTGATATCTTTTTCGATTAATTTTATGTCATCGTCAAACCTACCTGGTTCTTCCTTAGTTTTTTCCTTCAAAGTCTTCGCAAAATTCTTTAGACCTTCAAGACATTTCTCCTTTACTAGCTTCATCGCGTCATCCGAGCTTAGATTGTCCTTATACTCGTGCTTTTCATCAATGATGACATTTCTTAAGCTTCTTTCAATAGTCTTATCTTGAGTTATAGGCATCTTGGTATCATAAAATTCTTTTGAGTCATCGCCAAGTCTTTCAGTCACTATAGCGCTTTCAGCAAGATTCTTTTCAACAAAAGCTGGACTTACATAAGTAGAATTCTTGATAAGCTTAGCTGCATCATCCTTAGCTACACTTATTTCTATGGTTTTATCAGCTTTTTTAAGCGTAACCTTTTTCTCAGCGCCGTTCCAGCCAACTTCGTAGCCAAGCTTTTCAGCAATAATTCTTAGAGGTAGCATTGCCTTGCCTGCGTCCATAATTACCTCAGCTTCAGGAATTACTTCACCGTTTATAGATAAAACAGTGCAATTCTTAACAGGATAAGTTTTGTCAGCTATTAATATAGTAGCATCTTCTGGTCCTACTTCAGTTGCAAATACTACTATCTCCCCTTTAAGAAGCTTCGCCATAGAAGTGTTCACAGACATGGACAAAACTAGCACAAATACTAAAACAAATGATAAAAACTTTTTCATAATAAACCTCCTTTTATCACTTTTTATTACTTTACCTATATATATTATACACCCGTTCAATCAAAAGTAAATGGATTTTCGTGATTTTTAACAAATTTGTAATAAAGCATTAAAAAAGCTCTCACAAAAGTGAAAGCTTTTAAAGTTTTTTAATTTATATTTTCTAAGAAAGCACAAAATTTATAGTGATTTTTTGAAGAAAGAAGAACCCCACCCTTCCACGATGCTTCGCATCGGGCGGGTACCCGGGAACCTTATCGCAAAGCGCCAAGATGATTGAAGAACCTCGTCAGTAAACAGACGAGAACCTTTACGCTACACTCGTGGAGCTTTGAGATAAGCATCAAAAAAAGCTCTCACCAAAGTGAAAGCTTTTAATAATTTATTTATTTTGCTATACCGCAATTTTAGCACATAAACGTACTAATCCTGTGTATAAGGTAATAGCGCCACTTGTCTTGCTCTCTTGATAGCTGCTGTGATCTCTCTTTGATGTTTAGCGCAAGTACCTGTGATTCTTCTTGGTAAGATTTTACCCTTTTCTGTGATGTATTTTCTTAGTTTTGCAACGTCTTTATAATCTATGTGTTCGCTTTTTTCTTGGCAGAAAGCACATACCTTTTTTCTAGGTCTGAATCTTCTTTGCATTATATTCCCTCCTTTAATTAAAATGGAATATCCCTATTGCTTCCAGGAGCAAAGCCTTCATCTACATTTGAGAAGTCTTCTTCATTACTGAAGTAGTCTTCGTGTGATTGAGTTGAAGCTTGTGAAGTAATGTTCTTTCTTTCTAAGAATTCTACGGATGATGCTATGACTTCTGTAACGTACCTTTTAGTACCATCTTTAGCCTCGTATGTTCTTGATTGAATTCTACCTGTTACTCCTACCATGTTGCCCTTTGAAACAAAATTACTGATATTCTCTGCAGTTCTACCCCAAGCTACTATGGAAATGAAGTCTGCTGTTGGCATGTTCTTTGCTTCCATCTCTTCTCTTTTTTCTCTAGATAAACCCTTATCAACAGCTATAGTAAATGTGATAACTGCTTGATTTGTGCTAGGTGTATATCTTAGCTCAGGATCCTTTGTTAATCTTCCGATTAAACTACATACGTTCATCTTTTCACCTCTTATTTATCTTCGTCTGTTACTATCATGTGACGTAGTAAAACGTCTGTGATTCTTGCAATTCTAGTAAGTTCTAAAATTGTTTCTTCTTTTGCTTCAAAGTTTACTAAGAAGTAGTAGCCTTCAGTTTTGAATTTGATTTGGTATGCTAATTTTCTTAGTCCCCAATCATCAGTGTTAGTTACTTTACCTTCTTCTGCTTCGATAACTGCTTTTATCCTATCAAGGAATTTATTTCTATCTTCCTCACTTGTTTCAGGATAAAAAACATACATAGCTTCATATTTTTTCATCTTTCCACCTCCTTTTGGACTCATGGCTCTTTACTAAATAAAGAGCAAGGTTACCTTGTTAGTATATAATAAATTCTCCTCTTTGTCAAGAATTTTTTACAAATAAGAGATAGATCCCTCTATCTCCATAAGTCTACTTATACAAATCATCCGCTTGACGCTTAAGAGCGTTCATAACCCTCTCTAGCCTCTCAGGCGCAGCGTCCTTTGAATTCACTATGTGTATAGCTGTGTTTTCTTGTCTTTCTTTCTTGTCGAAGTCCTTTAAAAGTTCTTTATCAAGGTGCTCTCTGCAAATATCTTTGTCAATAGCTGTGAGCATAAAAGCTCTCTTTGTTCTTTCACTTACAGATTTACCAAGTATCATATCATCCGCTGCAATCTTCATTAGATTGACCCCACCAAGAGTCGCATAGTAGAAAGTTCTACCTTGTCTAATATTCATCTCAAGCGTATAAACTTTGCCTGTCTTTGCATCCTTCTTAAAGTCAAAATTGAAGAGCCCCTTATAATCAAGGCTAGAGGTAATTTTTTCTGCTATATTAAACATCTCATCGTCATAGTGGTCAACTTGCACCAAGTGATTGCCGACCCACATAGGCCTCATGTCTGATAATAAATTTCTTGCTAAGACCATGGACACCTTGCCATCGTGCGACCTGTAGCCATTAAGCGAGTACTCAGTTCCTTGTCCGCCATAGATGTAGTCTTGAACTATGATGGAGCCAGTGTAGTTGCTCTTGTAAATCTCGTCAAGTATAGCTAAAGTCTCGTCTTTATTCATCGCGTGGTATCCCTTTTGAATATTTGTCGCATTTGACTCTATGAAGTCATTGTATTCATCAGCCTTTAGGAAGGCCTCGCCCTCGATATTTACCTCTTTGTAATTATCCTTCTTCGCTATAAAAGTCTTTGGATAAGCTACGCCAATCTTTTCAAGGATCTTGTAGAACTCAGACTTAAGTATGAGCTTTTCCGCTTCCTTTGGATCTGGATATGGCACATGTGCCTTGAAATCGAACTTGTCCTCATTCCTTACAAGAAGATCGACATAGTGCTCAGTCGGTGCGAAGAAGATGAAGTCCTCCTCACTTCTTGCCTTTGCAATTTCGTTTAAAGTTTTTACAAAAACATCGTCATCGCTTGAAAAGTCCTTCACGATGTGCACCTCTGCAATCGTGCTTGCAACGAAAGGCACAAGTAGAGCCGCTCCTACAACTATCGGCTTCTCGCCATATGCTTCGTAAAAAGTTCTTGCAACTGAGTATGAGTTGTGATCCGTGCCAAGTATTATAGCGTTATATTTCATATATTTACCTCCAATGTAATTCTATCTTTAGTCTACACCATAGGCACCGCTTTGTCAACGATATGGCATAAAAAAAGGAGAGCGCTTTTACTCTCCTTTTGCATTTCTGATCTATTTGTTATTTTCTATATGGATTTATATAAAATAACTGATAATCTCTTACTCCATAATCATATAAAGTTAATTTAATACCTGTATAATCATCATATTCGAATTCATAATTTATTTCATCGCTATAGCTAAATCCACCAGGTGACAACTTTCTTATAACTGTTTTCTTAACTTTATTGTAATTTTTTGAAGGAATGATTCCTAATTTCTCAGCATTTTCATATAAATCTTCACGTTGAATTTCAAAGCTAATATCTATGTTAAACCCTTCAATAGATTCTCCAGCCATTTCTGCCTTTGCTTCGTTGTTCTCAATAAAAGCATCAAAAATATCTTTAATCTTATCAATATCCATATCATCAGCTAAATCATATGTCTCTATAACTTTTGCTTCCTGACCCTCTTCAGTATCCATAGCCAGCAATACTGTTTTACTTTGTTCTTCATACTTAACAGGAAAACCAATCAAGCTTGCTATATCTCTTAGCTTCATATAATTATTGCCATTAATATATGCCATGTTCACTAATTTTTCTTCGCCATTTATTAAAATCGGCTTTTTGCTCACTGTGGCTTTCGCTTTATTATTTGTAATTTTACTTAAGTCTGATTCTGACTTATTGTAGTGAATATATGGTTCTACAATTACTAAGTTTCTCTCTTTATCATAGCCTACGTTAAATTGATAAAACTCTCCAACCAGTATAGCTGCAACATCACGAAGTTTCACATAATTGCTTCCTTCAATAGAATAAGAGCTTATGTCTATGTCATCTCTTCCATAAGCTACGCCTCTTGTAAAAGCAAACTTTTGATTTGACTTTAAAGCTGTAACATTCTTGGCTTGTGCTGTCATTTGTGGTATAAACGCTATTAAGATTAAAGCCACTAATAATAATGAAATTTTCTTCTTCATTTAAAACCCTCCTTGATTTGTTTCTTAATTCTATTATACATTATTACAATAATAAGTCAAGTACTTTAATATTTTAATTAAAAAAAAGAAGACTGACTAGTCAATCTTCCTTCATATATTTGTCCATGAGTAATACTTTTCCCTCTTTAAGTGTTCTCTTCATATCGATGATTCTTTGGTTTGATGAGCCTCTAAACTTTAGCTTCAAATCCTTTAGCTCTTCAACGAAGCGTCCATCAACAAGGACGTCTATCTTATCTAGAACATCTTTGGCTCCGTCCTTCTCTAAGAGCTCTTCGTAGGTGTAGCCGGAGTAGATCCAGATGTCTTTATCTGTCTTCTCTCTGAGCTTTCCTATGAAGTCCTTAAGGCCTGCAAGGTTGTCAAAGGGCTCGCCTCCTAAAACCGATAGGCCGCGGATATTGTCATCACTTAAGCAACTAATAACTTCCTCAAATGCCTTTTCATCAAAAACATGTCCAAAGTGAAAGTTTTGATACTCTTTGTTGAAACAGTTCTTGCAGTTCAAAGTGCAACCTGTTAAAAATATTGTTGTTCTAACGCCAGGGCCGTTCGCGATGTCGTACTTCCTTATTTGCGCGTAGTTCATTTATATGTGAAGTACCCTTTGCTTTATCTCCTTAGTTTTGCCTTCGTTCCAGAAGTTTTCGCCAAGGTAGCCGCATGTCCTTCTTGTAACGTTCATCTTTGCTTGATCCTTGTTGTGGCATTGAGGGCATTCCCATTCGTTATGATCGTTTATTATGATCTCGCCGTCATAGCCGCAAACGTGACAGTAGTCAGACTTTGTATTGAATTCTGCATATTGAATATTGTCATAAATATAGTCTACTATAGTTTCAAGTGCTTCCAAGTTATTTGCCATGTTTGGTATCTCAGCATAGCTTATGCAGCCGCCTTTTGAAAGTGTTTGGAACTGAGCTTCAAACTTGAACTTATCAAATACAGAGATGTTCTCTCTAACATCAACATGGAAAGAGTTTGTATAGTAACCCTTGTCAGTTACGTTCTTTATCTCGCCAAATCTTTCAAGGTCCTTCTTCGCAAATCTATAGCAAAGGCTTTCAGCAGGAGTGCCGTAAAGTGCGTATCCTAAGCCATCTTCCCTCTTCCAAGAGTTTAGCTTTTCGTTCATAGTTCTCATAACTTTTAGTGCAAAATCAGTCGCATGCTCGTCAGTATGAGTAGTATGGCGTACTAGATAAGTCGCTTCATATAGGCCTATGTAGCCCAAAGTTACAGTCGCGTAACCATTCTGAAGAAGTGGTCTGATAGACTCGTGCTCATGAAGTCTCGCGATAGCGCCGTGTCTCCAGTGTATTGGAGATGAATCGCTTGTAACGTTCTTAAGTATATCGTATCTTAGTAGACATGCCTTTCTGCATAGGTCAAGTCTCTTGTCAAGTATTTCGAAGAATTTATCTTCATCGCCGCCGCTAACGATAGCTATTTGCGGTAAGTTTAGAGAAACAACACCCATGTTGAATCTGCCGTCAAACTTGTAGTTGCCGTCCTTATCCTTCCATGGCGATAAGAATGCTCTGCAGCCCATAGGTGCAAAAACGTTGCCTTCGTAATTTTCTCTCATCTTCTTAGCAGAGATATAGTCAGGGTACATCCTCTTTGCAGTACACCTAATAGCTGTCTCTGTTAAGTAGTAGTATTTGGAATCCTTGTGAACGTTGTTTTCATCAAGCACATAAACAAGCTTTGGAAAAGCAGGTGTCACATAAACACCGCATTCGTTCTTGATGCCTTGAATTCTTTGCTTTAAAATCTCTTCGATGATCATAGCAAGCTCATCTGCATACTCGAAATCATCTTCCATGTGCATGAAAAGAGTAACGAAAGGCGCTTGACCATTCGAAGTCATAAGTGTATTTATTTGATATTGTATAGTTTGTATACCACTTTCAAGATCCCTTTGAGTAAGTTTTCTTGCAAGTTCGTCTTGCTTTGTCTCATCTTCAAACATTTCCTTAGCAAGCTTCATGTTCTTTTCATAGCTGCGTCTTAAGTACTTAGCAAGACATTTTATGTCGATGGATTGACCACCATATTGGTTAGATGCGATTTGCGCAATGATTTGTGTCATAACATTGCAGGCAACTTGGAATGATCTTGGGCTTTCAATCAATTTGCCATTAACAACAGTTCCGTTGTCAAGCATGTCCTTCATATTAACAAGGCAGCAGTTGAACATAGGTTGAATGATGTAGTCCATATCATGCAAATGGATGGAGCCTTCGTCGTGCGCTTGAAGTAAGTCATCATCAATCATTAGTCTTCTAGCAATGTCCTTAGAAACCTCTCCAGCAATCAAATCTCTTTGAGTAGATGCAATGTGAGCGTTCTTGTTAGAGTTTTCCTTCATTAAGTCACTGTTCTTTCTGTCAAGAAGACCAATAATGCTCTCGTCAGTAGTGTTTATCCTTCTCTTAAACGCTTGAACAGCCTTGTAGTTTTCGTAACTTCTAGCAGTAGCAGGGTTCTTGTTCTCGATAAGCTTGTAGTAAACCTTGTCTTCGATATCATAAATCGAAAGAGGTCTCTCAGCTACAACAGCTTCCCTTTTGATCTCATCAGCTATCTTTTCAGCAAGACCTTCTTCGTACACCCCTGTTGAAGAATTCATCGCTTTTTTAATAGCTACAATTATCTTAGATTCGTCAAATGGCACTTTTTCGCCGCTTCTCTTGAATATATACATCTTTTACCTCCACAATATTTTGATTGCTTCTCCTTATTGCAATTATTATTATACTACATATAGTGGCAGATGACAATAGTAAAATATAAATAATTTGTTAAGATTTGTTCATATATTTTTATGTGATGAAGCGATGAAAACTTTAAATATATTTTGCGCAAAAAAAGAAGGCTCTCTCGCCTTCTTATTATCTAAACTTATAATCTCCAAACCAAGGATACACCTTCTCATCAATTTCTTTTTGAGGAATTTTTTGTGCACTAAGCTTTCCAATATGACCTTCAGTTCCTATAAGTGAAGCGGTTTCCATCTTATCTGCGTGTACTCTACCTATGCCGGCTTGCAAGATGGATGTTGCGATGGTTCCTCCTGGGATGTTTGTCTTAACATTTTTGTTGATTGTCTTCCAAATTGATCCTATCTTCAATATATTTTCTGGTCTAAGCATCTTCTTTGCAAGTGCTTTCAAAAAGTCTTGTTGTGTCTTTTGTCTACCATAGTCTTGCACGCCATACTTGCCGTCGTTGTAGCCTTTTCTAAATCTTAGTAGACCTATGACATTGTCTTTGGTGATGGTTTGCTTGCCTTTCTTAATGTTGATGTGTAGTTCGTTACCTTTTGTTGTGTCGTGGTAGTTCATATCGACTGGCACGTCAAACTCAACGCCTCCAACTATACCTACTAGCTCTTCAACTGCTTTGTAGTCAACTCTTACGTAGTAACGAACGTCGAGCTTTAACCAATCTCTAACTGCTTTAAGTGTTAGTGCTGGTCCTCCGTATGAGTGAGCGTGTGTTAATTTATCGTCTTTGCCTCTAATTTTTACTATGCTGTCACGAGGAAGGCTTAGCATCTTGATTGAGCCGTCGTCGAAGTTTACTTTGCATAGCATCATAGTGTCTGATCTTTGTCCCTTCATCTCTTGTTGTCCTGCGTCTCTTTTGTCTATACCCATAAGTATGAAGCAAAGTTCGTTGCCGTGCTCTTCTTTAAGCACTTTTTGGTCGTCGGGGAAGACAGGGTTTAGCTCTTCTTCGCTCTCTTTGTTCTCCTCGTGTGCGTCTTCATTTTCTGTGTTTTCTATATTCTTATTAAGTCCTGCACCGCTGTCTAGCTTCTTTTGTGCCTTGTAAAAAACAAAGCTGAATGCTATAAGCGCAACGATGAAGGAAATGACAAATTTCTTTCTCATAATCATTCTCCTTTTGTACTCTCATATTATATTACAAGGTACAATGTTTTTCAATACTCTTTATAATTTTGTTAAGATTTTGTTAAGCTTATAGCTTATCTGTGTATATGGCTGTGATGCCAAGAGTGAATAATTTCTCTGCTAGCTCGTTGGTATTGACTTTATATGCGTAGACTTTGTGACCGCTTGCTACTAATTTTTTCGCAGTCTCTTCATCTAGCTTTGATGCATCCAAAGCGATGGCTGTGAGCTTGAAGTCTTTTATCTCTTTGAGCTCAAGGTCTATGTCTTTTGCGTTTTCTAGGCTATAGACAATGTTTTTAAAGCCAAAATCGTTTGCACTCTTGTACTCGTCTTTACTGTGAACTTCTACTGTTAAGCGCTTCATAAGTCCTTCGTAGTTTTCTTTTATATAGCTAAGTAGCTCTTTGGTATCGTCTTTTGTACATATGAAGACTTCTGTATCTTGTTTTTCGTTCATAAAGCCTGCTAGCACATCTAGGTCGATGGCTTTGCGATCGCGTAGTGGCACAAGATTTTTAAACTCTTCGTAGCTAAGTCTCTTGACTTCTGGCATCTTTGTATCTTTAGTAACGAAGAACCTTCTTATGATGCCGTCCCAGTCTTCTAGTCCAACATATTTACCGTCTGTGGTCTTGGAAAGGTCAACTTCGAACTTACGTTTTCCTCTTTTGTAGTTGTACTCGAAGGCGTCAAGGACGTTGCTTCTTGCAAGACCTTCTAGCTCGCCTCCACCCATGAGTATGGTTTTATCTGATGCAAGCTTCTCTGGTGCTTTGATTAGGTTCATAAGTGAGTTTGACTTCATAAGGCTGTATGAGTAATCTGTAGTGATGACCGCTCTTTTGGAAAGCTCTCTTGCATCTTCTACATTCAGTACTTCTCTTGTTTTTCTGTTAATATAGCGGCCGTGCTCGAAGACTCTGTCTCTTGGATACTCAAATAGTTTGTCCTTAGTAATGAAGCTTCCTTTAAGTAAGTGTGTTTGTGGGAAGACGACGTTATTTTCTGTCTCTTCATCATCTCCAAGTAGGTCTATGCCCATGTTTGGATACTTAGTTCTGTCCCAGCCTAGTAGGTTTAAAAGTGTTGCATATAGGTCTAGCTGGCTTCCTATGTTGTGCCTTTGAACGTTCTTATCAAGTCCTGGCACTCTTATTAATAATGGGATGTTCATCATCTCGTCGTAGTCAATCTCTCTACCTAGCCACTTTGTAATTGAGTTTAGCTGGTCTGGGTTCTTAACTGACATTGCATGGTGGTCTCCATATATAGCGATGACGCAATCCTTTAGTAGACCTATCTCATCTAAGTCCTTGAAAAAGTCTTCGATAGCCTCGTCTGTGTACCTTGCACACTTTGCATACTTATACACGAAGTCGTCTTCATCGCCTGCCTTCGGCTTGATATGTGAGAGCTCATCTGGCAGTATGAATGGTGTATGTGTTGTAAGCGTAACCATGAGTGAGAAGAACTTCTCATTCTTTGGTGCTAGTTCTTTGTACTTTTCTATGGATTGCTTGAAAAATGACTTGTCTGACAGACCCATGTTGATGATTTCATCTTGCTTGAAGTCTTCTCCAAGATAGATTTTTTCTATGCCCATCTTCTTGTAGAAATGCTCTCTATCGTAGAACTTTCCAACATTGCCGTGAAACGCCATGCTAGTGTAGCCGTAATCCTTTGAAGACTTGAGTAGTCCGTAGTGCTCGTTGTCTTCGAAGAGCTTGTATGACTGTCCGTTCAGAGACGGGAATATACCGTTTGTTGAGACGAACTCGGCGTCTGAGGTGTTGCCCATGCCTAGAAGTTCGAAGTAGTTGTCAAAGTAGATGCTGCCCTTCTCCTTGATGAGCTTGTTCATAAATGGTGTGATTTCTTGGCCGTTATACTCTCTACCTACGAAGGTATTTTGCAAGCTCTCGCACTGAATTATGATGATGTTTTTATCTTTGGCAATGCCAGTGAACTCATTATTTTTAAACTCTCTTTTGCTAAATTGTAGGGCTATGTCGTCCTCAATACCCTCATCATGCATCTCTTTCTCTGCAAGCTCTCTTTTAATATTGCTTAGAGCGATGCTTGAGAAGAGCTCTGTACCGAAGATGCCCTTGGCAAAGCTTTGCGGTACGACTACAAGTATGCCTGCTATGATAAGTGAGATAACGCACCTAAACGCTATCTCAAATATAGTGTCTTTATACTTTTCGTCTCTCTTTCTTATGCGCGCGCTTATTATCAAATATATGTTTACTAGTGTAAGTATGCAAATGATAAGTAGGAAGATGTTGAACTTGTGCATGATCTCTGTGCCAACACCCTTAAGTTCCTTGGCTTGACCTGTTCTAGAAAGTATGTCAAAATTCGCAAACTCTGCGTAGAATATGCTTGCTGCAACTCTTAGTAGCCCTATAAGAGAGGCGACTACCACCTTATATGTCTTACTCTTGAAGGCAAGTAGGACTGATATGTCTATCATAGATGTTAGTACTACTGCTGCGAGCAATAAAATAAGCCTTGGTCTTAATTCCAAAGCTACCTTGTATATATATACGTTGTAATAAAAAATTGCATTTATTAAAAATATGATGCCGAAAACTATATTCAGCTTTTTGTCTTTCACTTCATTCGTCTCCTTTGTGCCGTTAGGCTTAATTAACTATGTTTAATTATAACATATTTTGCACCTCTTTTACATAATTTTAATAAATAATTTGCATAGAACTTTGTCACTTCTCATATAAAAATAGAGCCGCACCGCGCAGCTCTATATGCATAGCTTTAAGCCTTAATAAACTTTTTAAACTTATCAGCGAAGTTCTTTATTCTCTCTTTGTTCTCCTCTACGAACTTACCTTGTGCATCGGCGAATGGCACGCTGATCATATTCTTAGTATCAATATGTGCTCCTAGTTGATGAAGAATTGCTGTTAATTCTTTTTGTGCAAGCCTTGTTGCATCAAGCCCCATAGTCACTCCTAGTAGAGCAAATTTCTTGCCGCCTATAAGGTACTTACCTTCATCATTTGGTCTCGATAGCCAGTCTATCATGTTCTTAACTGTTCCTGGAACTGAGTAGTTATACTCAGGTGAAGCGATGATGACTCCTTCTGCCTCTCTTATGTCCTCTCTAATCTTCTTTATCCAAGCTTCTTCTGGCTTCTCAAGATCCCCATTGAACATTTTAAAATCGTTTGGGTAGTACTCAACGATCTCGTAATCACCAAATTCCTTCTCTACTTCCCTTGCTAATAGTTTATTCAGTGAGCCCTCTCTTTGTGAGCCTATCAAAAATACTAATTTCATCTAATCACCCCTTCTTAGACTATATACCCAGGTTCGTTAATTATAATGCTTTTCTCCTGTGATTAAATCTCTGAAAACGCTCGCAAGGTAGAGTGAGCCTGCAACAACTATCACCGAGTCATCTGTATATAGCTCAAGCGCCTTCTCGTATGCCTCTTTGTTGTCTTTGATAAAGTAGATGCCGTCTCTTTCGCCTATGGCCTCCTCAAGCTTTTCGAACTCAAAGTCTCTGCCTTTGAAGACAAGGCTCGTTAGTATAAAGTCTGCCTTCAAACCCTCGAAAGTTTGGAAGACCTTCCTGTAGTCCTTATCCTTCAAAAACGAAGTAATCATTATGACCCTCTTGCCAAGACTCATTAGGTAGTTTTTTAGCTCAGCAGCGCTTATCTCGTTGTGCGCGCCGTCTATGATGATGTATGGCTTTTCCTTCAAAGTCTCTATGCGGCAAGGCCACTTTACTTCGCCTAAGCCCTTCCTTATAGCCTCATCATCTATATCGAGTCTAAACCTTGTGGCAAGGTCCTTTGCTACCCACACAGCCATGGCCGCGTTTGTCGCTTGAAAGGCGCCTGCAAGGCTTACAGTGTACTCCTCGCCATCATATATAAAGCTTGTCTTTGTATCAGTTTTTTCTACATCTACATCAGCTGGCATAAGCTTTACCTTCGCATCAACCTTCTTCGCCTCGTCCTTAATGACTTCTATGACATTGTCCCCTTGAGGATAAACGTAGACCGTATCAAACGGCATGATGATGCCTGCCTTGTTGAAGGCAATCTCTTCCAAAGTGTTGCCAAGCACATTCTGATGGTCGTAGTCAACCTTCATTATGACGTCCGCAGCCTTTGTAGAAAAGCAGTTTGTCGAGTCATATAGACCGCCAACCCCCACTTCGACGATGGCAAAGTCCACTCCTTCGTCAGCAAAGTACATAAGAGCGATGAGAGTGACTACCTCGAAGTAGATGCAGTTGATCTCGAGCTCTGTAATCTTGTCAACTATAGTTTTTAGGTAAGTGTAGAACTTTTCTGGTGGTATGAAGGCGCCGTTTATGCGTATTCTGTCGTTCATACCCTCTATCGATGGTCCTACATAGAGGCCAGTTTTGAGTCCCGCCTCGCGTAAAATATTGTCCAAAATTATGCAAAACGAGCCCTTGCCAACAGTACCTGCGACATGAATCACGTTAAGCTTACTTAGATCTATCCCAAAAATCTCCACAAGCCTCTTCATGTTCTCATTGCTAGTCATGTCACGCTTGCGCTTAGCCGTGCCATAGAGCCCGTCAAGTATCTCGCTTGCCTTTTCAAAATAATTTATCATTTCAATATATAACCTATGGACCAAACAGTCTTTATGTACTTATGATCCGGGTCAATCTCCTTTAGTTTATTTCTGAGGTTTGATATATGCACGTTGATGGTGTTGTCTGAGTAGATGTCATCTTCCCAAACAGATCTATACAGGTTCTCCTTTGTGAAAACTTTTTTAGGATTTTCAATCAATAGTCTTAATAGCTTGTACTCCATGCGCGTTAAATTAAGGGGCACTTCCTTAAAGCTTATGACGTTGTTGTCATTGTCAAGGTAGAAGTCCTCGAAGCGCACAGCCTTCTCGCCGAGTCTGTTGTATGCATTAGAGCGCCTTAGCTGAGCCCTCACACGACTTATAAGCTCATCAGTATCAAAAGGCTTCATAATGAAATCGTCGCAGCCAAGGTCAAGGCAGCCAAGCCTAGTCGCCTTGTCAATCTTCGCAGATAAAACTATGATAGGCATCTTCATACCACGGCTTCTTACATAGTTAATCACGTCCTCACCCATAAGCTTAGGCATCATAAGGTCCAAAAGCATCAAGTCCACCTCATTATTCTTTAGGTAGTCAACCGCTTCAGCCCCATCAAAGACCTGCTTCGTTTCAAACCCACGCTCTCCTAAGAGCTCCTTAATTAAATTGTTTATGTCTTTATCGTCTTCAACTATCAATATCATAAGAACACCTCAAGATAATTATATAATGAATTCGTGATAATAGCAAGAAAAAAGTGGATAGATCTCTCTACCCACAAAGTATTAATAAGCATTCAATAAATCGTGTAGTCCTTTAGAACTCTTGTAAACATCGCGCATTACTACCTCGATAGAGTCACCCTCATCGAGCCTAGACTTAACAAAGGCTCTGAGCCTGTCATATAGGTCGAAGGTGCGCCTAGCAAGGTCGGGATTGTGATAAACCTTCCAGTAAGAGCAGTAGATGTAGTTTTGTCCTTGATTTTCGATAAAGCTTCTGACATCATCTAGCGGAAAACCTAAAAAGATACCAATCTCGTGAGGAAATTCAAAGTGTCTAAGCTTAGCCTTAAGCACAGCTAGACAGCTACTTAGGTCACTACTACTGTAACCGTAGTCCATAAGAAAGCTCGCTATACTCTCCTTATGTAGATGCCTCCTAAGCCTTTCTTCATTGTAGACAAAAAGTTGCATTCTCTCGTCGCACTCACAAAGCATTTCTATGGCAATGCCATAAGTCTTAAATGCACTTTTGTACTTCTTGAGAAGCTCATCGCCATGACCTGCGTCCTGCTTCGAAACAGATATTAAATTCGATAGCTTAGTCCCCATAAGGACAGGTGAGCAGTGATTTGCTAAGATGCTCTCAAACTTCACCTCGCACATGGCACTCTTCCTCTCTATAAATATTTACAAAGCGTTAGCGTGGGCTAACGACTTAAGAATATATTAGCACAAGCTAACTAATATGTCAAGCGTTTTTATTCTCTCGATAGATATAAAATAAGTGGATATGTTATAAAAACTGCCAAACTGCCGACAAAGATACATATATGAGCCTCAAATGTATTTGCTAGAAATCCATAAAACATATTGCCAAGAGGTATCGATGATAGAACAAGCATTCTAAGCACTGATAAAATCCTACTTCTGTACTCATCCTTAACATTCTTTTGGAAAAAAACCTGTGTCGCTATATTAAGCGGCATAACTGAACTAATTATTAAGCAGTCAAAAATTGTTATCAAGATAACGCTAATAATCACATTATTTTCCAAATCCAAGCTGCCGTAGTAAACAGCTGCTCCCATTAAAAAGATGCATGTGGCTATAGATAAAGAAGCACACTTCAATAATTTTAGCGGCTTAAATTTTTTAACTACAGGTAGTATAATAAATGGTAGAGTTATGCTCACTAATGCAGTTATCGTTCTATAGACGCCATAAACATATTCATCAAGCTTAAAAACTTCTAAAAAAACATAAGTTATAATTACTGAACAAACTGCATCAAAAGAAAAATTTATTAAGGGAGCTACAACAACAAAGACCTTTGCAAATTTATTTTTGCTTAGCTCAACTAAACCTTCTTTAAAATCAGTAAAATAGCCTTTAAAAGAATTTTCCCCGTCGTGATTGCCCTTGACTTCAAAAGGCGTTTCTATGAAGAAATTCAAAATAAATGTTAAACTCATCAAGGCACAAACCAAAATAAAAGATCCACTCAAAGCAAATTGCTTGTAGATAAATGCCGCAAGCATAGGTGTAGTCACATAGACAATGCCATCATCCACTTTTGAAAAAGCGACAGCTTCCTCCATAAGATCCTGATCAATAATCTCAGCGAGTATTGAATTTTCCGCCGCATTGTAAAAAACCTCAATCATCTCAAGAAGAACTACAAGAGCGTAAACCGCAATAAGAGAAATATTTTTGTAAAAAATTGCAAATATCGCATATATTAGCATAAGAAGAGCCTGAGCAAAGTTTAAAACCTTCATTATATCTATACGTCTTAGCCTGTCACCTAAAACACCAGCTATGGGTGTCAATATTATCCTTGGAATTATGATTATAGAAAGTATAGAGGCGTAAATCAAGGGAGAACCTGTCATATCCAAGATGTATAGAGCCAAAGCAAACTGCAAAATATTTGACGCACCCATCGACAAAGCGCTTGCAAAAAAATAACTTAAGTAACTTTTGTTTTTAAGTAATTTTTTCATAGAAAACCTCATTAATAGCCCTCCTTTGTTTAAAAACATTAATATTGAGTATATGTTAGCATACGCTAACTCATATGTCAAGAGTTTTATGCAAAAGAAAATAGAGTGCCAACACATGTCAGCACCCTATCTTCGGTATTATTTAAAGAAGAAATTTATTTTTTGCTTTCTTCGTCTTTTAATTTTTCCATTTGTTCTTGTGCTTCGCTCTTTCTTCTTATAGAGTGAAGTATAAGTGTAACTGTAACGACTGCGTATGAGATGAATGTTCTTAGGTACTCACCTATCATTGAGTTACCTGTGATGTTAGCACCTGCTGTAGGCATTACTATGAACATCAAGTGGAAAAGTACTGTACCAACAAGGGCGTTTTTGATTGTCGCCTTTGATACGCTCGCTCCACCTATTAGTAGTGCTGCTGCTGCATATAGTGCTGTTTGGTCTGCGCCGTTATATGTGTTTAGGTTACCTATGTTTTGTAGGTAGATGATTTGTCCGAAGGCTGCCATAACTGTTGAGATGACGATGGCTTTAAGTCTTGTCTTGTCAACGTTGATACCTGCGTCTTCGGCTATCTTCATATCGGCTCCAACGGCTCTCATGTCTTGTCCTAGTTTTGTCTTTCTAAACCAAACTATGAAAAGACAAGCTAGTATGATAACTATGAAGGTAGCAATTGGTAGTTGTACTCCGAATATGGATAGGTCTTGGCCAACGATTCTATCTAATAACTTATCTAGTCCTTTTTGACTTTGTAGGTCGATTGCGTTTCTAACACCATAACCACGTGATAGTATTAGGCTCTTGTTGCCAAATGGTATGATACCACCAAAGATGTATAGTACGAAGAATTGGTAGATACCTGTCATGAAGAAACCTAGTATCATGGATGTGATCATTTCTCTTGACTTTGCTTTGTTTAGTACGCCACCTGCGAACAAACCTAAAACTACGGAGATTGGGATGGAAACTAGTGCAGCAATTAGTATTGCTGGTAGTCCTGTTATGCCCCAGTTCTCAACAAAGATAAGTGCGATTTGTCCTGCCATGGCTCCTAGTACCATACCAAAGTTGATGCCTAGACCGGCAACTATAGGTATTAGTAATGAAAGTACCAAAAAGGCGTTTCTTGCAAATCTTATAACTACTTGTGAGATCAAAAATTGTGGTGTGAATCTACTAAATATTATACCTATCGCGCATATGATGATGAACATCACAGGAACGGTGTATTCATTTACTGTAAAGAATTTATTACGCTTTTTCATTATTTTCCACCCTCCTTACGTGTCAAGGCAAATAGTATAAGTCCGTTTGATATGATAAGTCTTAAAACTTCTGATATATCAACCTTGATTGCTGTATTAATAACTGTTGGTGTCATTGTAAGTATACCTTGGAAAAGTAGTGTACCTATCAAAACGTTCTTTATATTAGCTTTCTTAATGGATGCACCGCCAAGTAGTATGGCTGCAACGCTTGGGAAAGCGAAGAATTGTGGTGCGTTATACATTTGAACGAAGCCGTAACTTTGTTCGTAGATAACCATACCAGCTGCGCCTATTGCGCATGAAAGGATTACTGCTAGCATCCTTGTCTTGTTGATGTGTGCACCTGCTGCTCTTGCGTAGTTTTCGTTTGAGCCAACAGCTGTCATTGTTGTACCTTTTTTAGATTTGAAGAATAAATAAACTAAATATGCAAATATTGCGAAGACTATGAACATACCTGTTGGTATAAGTAATTTGTCTCCTAGCTCGCTTGCTGTTTGTAGTTCTATACCAAGTATACGAGAGAAGGCTTTCTCCCAGTATGCCTTTAAGGATATAGTTGTTCTTAAACCTTCACCGTTGAAACCCATAACTGATTCAGGATTTCTAAATGGAAGTACTACCCAGAATATATTCATTAGTGCGATGAATGAGAAACCAACGTATGTTGCGATAATCATTTCGTCGCCTTTAACTCTATTCAAAATTAAACCATATACCCAGCCAAAGATTGCTCCGAAAAGCATTCCTAGACCAAGGGCAAACATTACGCCGCCAAATCCTGTTAGTCTTAACTCTAAGGATAAAACTGCGCCTAGCATACCACCTATAAGTCCAACTGGCAAACCAAAGTTAAGTCCGCAGCCTGCTTGTATCATAGGTATCATTGATAATACTAGTATTGCGTTCATACCGAAACGTGTTAGAACGTCTATGAAAGATCTCTTAAGGTCAACACCTATAAAGGATCCTACTATGAAAAGTCCTACTATGAAAAAGAAAATGATTATTCTAGGAAGTCCTACTTTTTTAACAAAACTTTCTTCTCTCATATTCTACACCTCCTCCGGTTTAGTTCCGGCCATCATTAGTCCAAAGTACTCTACCGGATCTGTAGGTAATAGCTCTCCAAAAACTTTTCCTTCAAATATAACAAGTATTCTGTCAGCTATGCTTCTTAGCTCTTCAAGCTCACTCGATATTATGACTATGGATGTGTCGTGTTCTCTGTTGTACTTTTTAAGTGCTTCAAGAACTAGTGACTTCGCACCTATGTCTATACCACGAGTTGGCTCTGATACAAATAAGAATTTTGGTTCAAGGGCAAATGCCTTTGCCAAACATACCTTTTGTTGATTACCACCTGATAAGTTCTTTGCCTTTTCACTAGGACCTTGTGTCCTTATTTCAAGCTCGTCAATGTATTTAAGTGCGGCTTCTTTCATCGCCTTGTCGTCTCTGAACTTAAATGGACCAACTTTCTTAGTGAATCTATCGTTGACCATCATTGCATCGAAAGCTATGTTCCAGTCAATACCTTCGTCAAGAAGTAAGCCAACACCACGGCGGTCTTCAGATACAAAGGCTAGGTTCTTCTTCAAAACTTCCTTTGTATGTGCGATATCTAACGGCTCACCTTCATAAGTAACGCTGCCTCCTGATGGATATAGACCCATGATACCGTTTGGTATACCAAGCTTGCCTTGTCCAGCTAGACCGCACACTCCAAGTATCTCGCCTTTCTTAACTTCGAAGGAAACATCACGAACCGACTCACCCGGCATATCTACATAAAGGTGTTCAACCTTCATGATAGTTTCGTCTCCGATCTGTCTAAGCTCCTTAGCCTGTTCCTTCTTTGACATATCACGGCCAACCATCCAGCTTGCTATCTCCATGATATTAAGGTCTTTGTTTTCAGTATCTTTAATAATTTCTCCGTCACGAAGAACTATAACTTTGTCACAAACATCGATGATTTCACGAAGTCTGTGAGAGATGAAGATGATGGAAATACCTTTCTTTGCAAGTCTCTTCATCGCGTCAATCAGTATATCAGCTTCCGACTCAGTTAGTACCGCTGTCGGCTCGTCCATGATAATTAATTTTACTTTTTCTTTAGAAAGCTCTCTTGCTATCTCCAAAAATTGCTTGTGACCAACTGGCATATCCTTTGCCAAAGTCTTTGAGTTTATATCTACTCCAAGCTTTTCGATAGCTTCTTTTGCCTTCTCTTCCATCGTAGATCTCTCTAATGTTTCCAATTGCTTACCAAAGATAGCAGAGATTGGATTCTTCTTAGTAATCTCACGATTTAACAATATATTTTCTGTTGCAGTAAATTCAGGAATCAATGAAAACTCTTGATGCACCATACCGATACCGGCATTTAGTGCGTCGATAGGGTTTTTGAAGTTAACCTTTTCACCATTGATAAGAACATCTCCTTCATAGCCACCAGTCTCTTTAATGAAACTCATACCAAAGAGTATGTTCATCATGGTCGATTTACCAGCACCATTTTCTCCTACAAGTCCTAGAATCTCCCCTTCTTTAAGTTTGAAAGAAACATCCTTTAAAACATGGTTACCGGAGAAGCTTTTTCCTACATTTCTAAACTCTAATAACTCGCCCATAAAAACCTCGCCTTCCAATAATGTTAAACGGAGCAGCATGAAGCCGCTCCGTCCATTAATCAAATATGTCTATTTCTTAGATTGAAAATCTTCTAGCATCTTATAGATATCAGGAACTTCTTCATCAGTCATCTTTAAGAAACCTTTACCAAATACGTAAGTGTCTTGTAGTACTAGTAAGTGGTTCTTTCTTTCTTCCATGCTTGTTCTGTCTTTGTAAACAGTTGCCTTCCAAGCAGCACCTGGAGTCATGTCAGATAATACAGCTGCAACGTCGTCAGTGTTCATCATGTCTTTACCAGATTCAACCATTCTCTTACCAAGTTCGATTAGAGCTTGAGTTGTAGAGAAACCGTATGAATAAGTCCAAGTACCCATTCTACCAGGGTTCTTCTTAGATAATACTTCTTCTTCTTTTTCTACAATCTTAGGGAAGTCGCCAGCAGCGTCTTTAAGGTCAAGTCCTAGAGCTCCTGGATATCCAAGTATTGGAGATGGTAAGTCTTGTTCTACGAATAATGCGCCTAATTCAGCGATTTTTAAAAGCATTGGTTCAGTGTGAGCATCGTTTGTTGCAAAGAATGCTGTGTCTTTACCATACTTTTGAACCCAAGCTGGCATTTGTTCCAAAATGAAGTTTTGTGCGCCTGGGATACCGATATCACTTGTTGGGTCCGGTGCAGTTTCCATAGCAAATTCCATACCGATCTTATCACAAGTTGCTTCCATGATATCTTTTCTTAAGGACAATAGTTCGATTGACATATGTCTTGGGAAAGAAACGTGAACGAATTTCTTAGCACCCATCTTTTGAGCAGCTAGTGGGATTAAATATCCACGAGTAACGTTATCTGGGTCGATAACTAAGTCAGCTGCGCTTTCGATAAGGTTAGGGTCTTCTTGAGAGTTAGATACGAAGCAGAAAATGTCAGGACGTCTTTCCTTAACTTGCTTAAATGCTGCTGCAGTACCAGGTACACCTTGGTTAACAACGATAACTTTTAGCTTAGGGTCGTCAGCAAGAGAAACTATTTGTTGGATAGTTGTTTCTTGTTCAGCAGAGAAGTTGTCAGGATAGTTCTTGTGAACGATAAGTCCACCTTCCTTAGCATCTCCGTATTTCTTGATCATAGCTTCACAACCACGTTGTTCGTCTTCAGATTGTGATACAGTACCAGTTACAACACCGATGTGAAAATCACTAGCTTCAGTAGCTTCGCCGTCTTTAGCTTCGCCATCAGTAGCTTCAGTAGTTTTTTCGCCTTCAGTCTTGTTTGCGTCAGTAGCAGGTGCATCGTTTTTGTTACATGCTACTAGAGAAAACATCATAATTAGCGCGATTAACATCGCAAGTACTCTTTTCATCATAAAACCTCCTCGTACTTTAATGTCCTCTTAGCTTAAGATAATTTCAACGGATCTTAAGTTATAATTCAAAGAGCCTTAATCTCGTGAAGTAACTCCTCCGCCTTGATTAACTTAATGGCGTTACTAATAGTCACGATAGCTATGTTACACTTTATCAAGTGGAAGCTCTTTTATATATTATAGCACTTTATGTTATAAAAGACAAGTCTTTTTGAAATTTTTATATAAAAATTTGCAAATATGTGCATACAATACTACTTTGTGAGTATCATATGCAATATATGAACCGCCAACTTGCAATAGGTTTACTTACTTAAGCAAGAAAAGTGCTAAGTTGCTACAAAGCTTTTCATAAAAAAAAGAAGCACCCATATATATGAGTGCTACATAGATTATAGTCCTACTGCTACAATAGTTTTTCTACTTCCTTTTCAAGTGCCTTAGGTGTCTTTTGTGAAGCGAATCTATCTACAACCCTTCCTTCTCTATCGACCAAGAACTTTGTGAAGTTCCACTTAATCTCGTCACCAAGTATGCCGCCTTGCTCCTTTTTCAAAAATTTGTACAAAGGATCTGCACTCTCACCATTGACATCGACCTTTGACATCATAGGGAAAGTCACGCTAAATGTAGATGTGCAGAAATTTTTTATCTCAGCATTGTCTCCCGGCTCTTGAGAGCCAAATTGATTGCATGGAAAGCCCAAGATCACAAAGCCTTGGTCCTTATACTTTTCGTATAATTCTTCAAGACCTTCGTACTGCTTAGTAAAGCCGCACTTGCTTGCAGTGTTAACTATAAGCACTACCTTGCCTTTGTACTCAGACATAGAAACTTCTTCACCTAATATGTTCTTAACTTTATAATCGTAAAACATAAGTACCTCCTAATATATATTCTTTCAATTATATATACCCATAAGCATGAAAAAAGTCTTATGGACTTGCCACAAGACTTTTAAATCTGTTTTATGAAATCTAAATCTTTTTATTCACTATGTATTAATTTTGCAGGAAAAATTAGATGATTGAGCGACGTGGACCGACGAGGCAAGCGGAATGTACTAAACGTACATGAGCATTGCCGAGGAAGGAACGAGCTCAAGGGCTAATTTTAACGCAAAATTAACGTGAAATTTAGTCTAGTTCGTCATACATCGCTAACGCCTTTGCCCCATACGCAGTTCCTGGACCGCCATTCATCAAGATACAAGTTTTGATAACGTCAACAAGTTGTTCTCTTGTGCCGCCTGCTTTTTTAAAGCTTGTGATGTGAGCTAGCATACATGGTATGCACTTGATTGTGATTGAGATGCCTAGAGCAACCATTTCTTTTTCAATGAGTGTAGCAGCGCTTTCTTTTGTGTAAACAGCATGCAAGTCACCAAAGGCTTTCATGATTTCTGGCGCTGAATTGACTAGCTCTTTGTTCATAGCACCATTTAATTCTCTTTCTTTGTTAAAATCCATAAAATTACCTCCATTTATATATTTTTATTCTCTTCGATTATGTATTACCCATTAGCAAATGGCTTTGATATTGAATATATTTATAGTTTTGCCGTGTATTATAAGATAAAAAAATAGTAGGGAGCATCTGCCCCTACTATTTTGATTTCTATAGCTCATATATAAATTCTGTCTCTATGTTAAATCCCTTTTTCACTCCGCTATAAACCATATCCATATCCAAAGCATCTCTCATAAACTTATCTGCTTCTTCTCTTGTGATATCGTCTATATAATAATACACTTTGATCTTAATCTCGTCTATGCGCGGTGCATCATCAACGCCAACTACTTTTAGCGTACGAAGTGGGTTTGTCGTCTTTACTTCTGCCTTTGCTTCTATCTCATCTAGTGAAAGCTTCTTGATTTTGGCTTCTCTAATGATTGTGAGCATCATCGACTCCAAAATTCCTGCCAAAAATATCTCCACCGACGATAATTCTTTTTTCTCGTTATCGTATGGCAGCTCTTGGTCTGTCGATATGAAGGCCATGTCGCCGTAGCTGTTAACGGTTTTGATGTCGTTCGATGTCGCTCTCATCGTAAAATCAAAGCGGCCCATCTCTTCCGTACTATTAAAATTACCGTAGCTACTCATATTTTTCCTTCAATTCTTTAACTGCTGTCTCAAGCTCTGCTAATTTTTTGTCAATTATTTCAAGTGTTGATACAGGTCTATTTGCAAAAGTAGCGAAACCGCAGTCTGGGTTTAAGAATAATCTTTCTTTGTCAATATAGCCAAGCGCTTCTTCGGCTCTCTTGACCATATCCTCATGCGATTCAATCTCATCAGTTCTTGGATTGATAACGCCAAGACCTAGGATATAATTTTTTCTAATTTTGTCTGAAGTAAATAAGCTTTTTAGCTCGCCTGCTCTCTTTGTTGAAAATTCAAGGAATAGTGCGTCTGTATCTATGTCTTCAAATAATTTGATTAGCGGTGTATATGGTCCTTCTAGTAAAATGCTCTCGTCCTTGGACCAGTTGCCACGGCAGACGTGAAGCGCGCGTATCGACTTAGTCCTATCGATATGCTCCATGCATGACTTAATTAGGTGAGTCGCAAATTTTAGCTCCTCTGTCGGATCTTTCTTTTCTGAAAGCGCTGCACACATGAAGGTACGCGGCTTTCCTTCGGTAAATACGACTTCAGTTAAAACTGGTTCATCAAACTGAATTATGTCAACGCCAATCTTTTGAAGCTCTTCTATCTCTTCCTTATAAATCTTGATAACATCTTCGCCAAGCTCTTCCTTAGAACCGTAAGCCTTGCTAGATAAGTTATATAGCCACATTGAGCGAGTTACTAGATAGGGTCCTGGCAAAGTGATTTTTACCTTGTGATCAGTTCTTGCCTTTAGTCTCTTTAGTTCGTCACAAACGATATTGGTCTTACGAGAGACTTTTCCTGTACATATTGCGTTTTTTATGCTTATGGCTGGAACGTCAAGTATAGAAAGTATTTGTTCAAATGCTTTTTTATCGTCGATGTACTCAAGCATCTCAGACATTGACATCATTTTAACGCCATTTAACTTTGTCGATATAAATGAAACGTAGTTATCTCTTGATAATTCGCCTGATGTGACGTAGCTGATGCCGTGTTTTTCTTGCATGCGTAGGACGGCTTCTTCCTCAGCATCTATTAACTTAATAAAATCCTCTTCACTTAGAGAACCCTTAGATCTCTTTCTAAGGGCCCTTAATATATCTTCATTTCTTGGCATGCTTCCTATAAGTGAAGTGGAGAATGCCCTAGTCACGATACTTGCCGAAGAAGTCTAAATACTTATCGGCGTTAGTGATTTGTTCAAAACCACTAGTTCTGCCTTCAACCCATTCTCTAAGGCCTTCAAGGTCCATAATCTTCTTGTGTTCTGGATCATTATAGTCCATTTGAAGAAGTATCTTAGCCCAAGCTTTGAAGTCTTCTGATGGGAAGCCTACGCGAGCTGAGAATATACAGTGATCGAAGTGAGGTGTTTCGCCTAAAACTTCTAGAGCGTTTGCATCGATAGTGCCGTCCTTTGACCAAGCGTTGAAGTTTAAATCAATAGTGAAAGCGCAGTCTACATCGCCTGCCTCAAGTGCTTTCACAGCGTCAAGTTCGCCGCCAACATGGTCTCCGTTAAGGCCAACACCCTTGTCAAATCTTACTTCTTCGTAGTCTTTGCCATATTCTAAGCCTTTAGTTTTTAAATAATAGATAGGAATAAGTCTTGCTTGAGGGCTATCAAATGCGCCGAAGCCTATCTTTTTGCCCTTAAGATCTTCAAAAGATTTTATGCCTGAGCCTTTTTTAACTAGGCAGATAGTCTTTCTGTCTCTATCTGTATCTCTCATAGGACCATTTTCACTTTTTCCGTGAGTCCTGATTTGAGTTTGTAACCAAGCTAATGGTGAGTTCCAAGCGATATCAATATCGCCGTTAACAACAGCATCTACTTGTAAGTCATAGTCCTTGAAGTAAACTCCTTCAACTTCCATGCCTCTTTCTTCAAAAAATTTGTGGATCATATCCCAAATGATACTAACTTTTGGATCATAAAGAACTGCTCCAACTTTAATTTTATTAGTCATCTTTCCTCCTATGGTATTGGTTGATCTGTGATCAATTTACCAAGCCAAATTGTAAGCACGTCTACTGATGGTGCCATGATTTGACTTGCATATGCGTCTCTCATGTATTTTTCTATAGGGTTTTGTTTGTTATAGCCCTTACCGCCAGCAACTCTCATTGCATCGATAGATGTCTCAATAGCTGCTTCACTTGCGTTAACTCTAGCTGCGATGATGTCAACAACTGCATCAGCGTCGCCTCTTTCAGCCTTTTCAGCTGCAAGCTTTGTAAATGCTTCTGCTGCGTGAGTTCTGTTGTAAATCTTAGCTAAGTGTATTTGAACTGTTTCAATGTTTGCAAGAGATTGTCCTGAAGGGTATTTTCTCTTCATAGCGTGTTCGTTAGCTGCTGTAGAGATGGCTTTGCCTAGACCTGAGTAAACACTTGCTAGACCTAAGATGAAGTATGGTGCAACAACTGAGAATACTTGTGCTTGACCGCTACCCCATTCGCCAATTCTATACATATTTTCAAGTTCAACGTCCTTAAGAAGCATTGGACAAGATGCGTTGCTTCTCATACCCATACCGTTCCAAGCTTTCATTTCAAAATGAACGCCTTTTTTATCTATAGGAATTACCCAGTTATCGATTTCTCCTTCTTTTTTAGAAGGCACTAATACTAAGTAGTAGCTAGCGTATTCAGCTGAAGTAACCATTGACTTAGAACCGTTTAATACACAAGAGTTTTCTTTGTGTTCAATACCCATCTCTGGCATGTAGAAGTGAGTTCCTGTGCCAAATTCGCTGTATGCAAGTGCACATAATTTTTTATCTTCAAGAATTTCTTTAACAATCTTATTTTTAAGCTCGTCATTACCATTAGCTAAGATACACATAAGTGCTACGTTATGCATCATATAGCATAAACCAACAGATGCACAGCTTTCAGCAAGAGCCATACAGATTTGTGAGTGGTCCTTTATAGTACCGCCTTCACCGCCCATTTCCTTAGGTATCATTACCTTAAAGAAACCTTCTTCTCCTAGTTTATCAAAAATTTCCTTTGGAAATTTTGCTTCTTCGTCTAATTGTTTTGCAACGGGATCAATGTATTTCTTTGCAAATTCCCTTGCTCTTTCAAATGAATTCATAATAAACCCTCCCTTTCGTGTTTATGTCGATATCACTATCGACTTAAGTATAGCACAAGAGTGAGCCCATTACAAATTAGATTTTTCAATAGTTTCAGCCGTTTGTATAAGATTTTTTTATATATATTTTTCTCTGATATTTTAAAATTATATAAGCTGTATAAAAAAAGAGCTAGACCACTGGTCTAACCCTAAAAAACATTTAAGCTCTTGGATTTAAGCTCATTGCGACTAATGTTACATTAATGTATATCATAAGCATGGTTGCTGCGAGATAAAATACAAGTTTTATTTTGCTTGACTTGCTATCCTTATCAAACTTTTTACTTGCCCACAGAATAAATTCTGCTAGACCAAAGACAGTAAAAACAATCAATGGTGTAGTAAAAAATAGCATAGAGTCTGGACTAGAGACTCCTTTAATTGAAAACATTATTAAAAAGTATAAAATTTCTATGATTATCATTTCTTACCTCTATATAAAATAACTCACTACGCCCGCTTCACTGATATCTTTCATGCCGATGGCCTTGTAGAAAGCATTTGCTACTTCATCTTCGCCGTCGGTATTAACTTGTATCCAGCGAACGTCCTTGTACTTTTCAAAAACTTCCTTCATAAGCTTTTTCGCAAGACCCTTGCGTCTATATGCCTTCTTAACGACAAGGTCTTGCACTAAGACAACGTGTTCAGCGTCTCCTACGCATCTTACAAAGCCCACAAGCTCGCCTTCATCCATATACGCAAGTGTTAGCAATGAATTTTTTATCGCCCTACTAAGCTTTGCGTCATCGCCTAGATAAGCACTCCAGCCAGATTCTTCGTAAAGAGCCTTTATTTGTGTTAAATAGCTTTCATCTATCTCAACTAATTTCACTAGTCTATCTCCCAAACTAC
Source organism: Fenollaria sporofastidiosus (assembly GCF_943169635.2). Classification (NCBI taxonomy): domain Bacteria; kingdom Bacillati; phylum Bacillota; class Clostridia; order Eubacteriales; genus Fenollaria; species Fenollaria sporofastidiosus. The sequence goes on along the minus strand of NZ_OW968186.1, from coordinate 712,421 downwards.
AGTTACAGTGTCGTTTACGTCGATATCATCAGCGTCTATGTCTATATCGAATGACTCCGATGGTGCAGCTTTTAAGCTATACGCTTCTAGGCTTAGCGGCTGAGAATATATTTTAAGCTCGCCCCACGAGTAGCTAATGTCCTCTATACCCTTAAGCTTAACACCTGCCGCCTCGCTCAAAACTTCCGCCTTTTCCTTCGCGTCCTTAACAGCTTCTCTAAGCAAATCATTCTTAGCCTTCTCCATGTCCTTAACAGTGTAGCTTATATCGAATTCCACATCAAGTGGCGAAGTGCTCACCTCATACAAAAGCTTGCCTAAGAGCTTGTTGTCATTATCGATCTTGATGTTCGAGTTATGAGTGTACTCGTAGCCAATAAACTTTCTATGTCTATGGTCTTTATCGTCATACCAAGTATCATACGATGGACTTACATCAAGTTTTGCAGTCTTAAGAAGCTCGCCATCGATGCCTGCCTTTGCAATGACAGCTTTCAAGTCCTTAGTCGCCTCGCTCGCCTTGGCGATGGTCTCAGCATAGCCAGTGTAGACCGCGCTTGATGTAAATCTTACGACAATAGTGTCTGGCTTTAATGATAATGTGCCCTTGCCTGTTACTTTTATTTGTCCCATAATAATACCTCCCTCTGCATTGATATACTTATTTGTCTTAATTATATCACAAAACAATAGCGCCCACAATATTGCTGTGAACGCTAAGATATTTTATTGAAAGCGAAATTTTTTCTCTTATATCTCTTCAATTTCTTATATACGCATAATTTCACGGAGAAAAGAAGAACCACACCCATCATCAAAGCAAGCTTTGGATGGGTCCCGTGAACCTTGGTACTTCGCACTGTGATGATTGAGCGATGTGGACCGACGAGGCAAGCGGAATGTACGAATGTACCTGAGCATTGCCGAGGAAGGAACGAGCTCAAGGGCGCATTTTATTGTGAAATTAGTTTACGTTGTCGTTTGCTTTTGGTCTTGCCACTATACTCACCACTATAAATACCACTGCAAAACCTACCATTATTAATACATTCGGAAGCATAGTGCTAAACTCTGGCTTCTCCATAAGCATGTCGTTACTCTGAATGTAGTAAAAGCCTGGAAAGACTCTTCCTAATGTCAAGGCTGTATCACCAAGCAGCTCTTGCGGAGCAAAGGAACCGCACAAGAATGACGAGCCGAGTGAGACTACATTCATCACGCCTGAGATGGCATTTTCGCTCTTAATTAGATTTGCTATCATCACCGACATGGCTACTACTGTAATCGTAAATATAAATGAGTTAAGCATCATGAGGTTGACGTGCGTCTTAGTAAAGTCATACTTATACATAAGCACGAAAAGTATCATATATAGTAGCCATAAGAACAGTCCCGTAACGATGTGGCCGAGCATCATCTGAAAATTAATCTTCGTTCTTGGCATAGGCGATACAAGGTTTCTCATAAGTATAGGCTTTTTCCTATAGACTTTGACTATGGTCGCTACAACCATGATGGCTTGCGCAAGTAAAACATAATTTAGGAAGTTAAAGTAAATGCGTGAATTATCTCTCTTAGTATCGACGCTGCCTTCTTTTATCTCAACATCAAACTTTTTATCCAAATCTTCTTTAGTATACTTAATGGCATCATCCTCACTAAAGCCTGCCGCCTCGTATGCATCTACTTGACTTAAGTAGATATTGACCTTCTCCTTAACGCTCATGCCGTACATCTCATCTGGTGCCGCCTTAAATAAAACTTTCTTCGTTTGATCAAAGTCCTTAGGTATTTCAATTGCGCAGCTAATATTGGCGTAGAAAAGCTTGTCTTCTACCAAAGATTCGTCCATGTCGATAGGCTTTGTGCAAGTCTTTAAATAATCACAAAGCGCCTTAGAAAGACTTGTCTTGGCGTTATCTTTTAAATATATTCTTACATCAATACTTTTATAAGAGGCCTCTTTTGTACCCTTTGTGCTAAAACTCATAATAACAGCAAAAATGATTGTATAAAGAATGATGGCTGTCTTGTGAGCCCATACTATTTTAAAATAATTTTTAAAGACTTTCATATTCTTTACCTCTCATGAAAAATAGTGAAGCCACTACGAATAACAAAGTAATCAAAGCTAGATTAATCATATCCCAATTAAACCTTGCCATCGAATCGTAGTAGTATAACGAATAAACTGCATCAGTCACTATTGCAACTGGATTTAACTTGTTGATGATGGGTGCCTTCTCAGCGATAATTATCTTTAAGTCCGATACCATCATACCAGCTAAAAACGACATAAGCATAGTTATGGCGATGCCTAAACCAATCTTCGTGTCTAAACTTGCCTTATTTGAAACGCCAAGCAAGACGCCAAAGGCAACACCACTTAGTGACGCTAGTAAGCTAAGCACAATAAGTGGAAGGGCTCTACCGCCAAAGTCAACCCCGAGACCATATTTTAAATAAATAATAAATATCAATATTATGACGAAGTTAATAATCCAGCTGACCAAAAGCGATGCCGATAGCATAGTGCTCTTCTTTGTTGGCGAAATTACATTACGCTTTGCATTAGTCGATAGATTTGCTTCGTATTGATAAATAACAAACATACCCCACATGTAGCCATAGATTGCCGTCATACCAAGAAGCGTGTAGAAAAACGTGTTTGTCATATCCATATTTTTACGCGAAACATCTTTTATATGATCATCCACACCCACAATTTTACTTAAATCAGTAGTCGGATCCTTTTGCATTATCCTAGCTATCATAGAGAACTTTTGTGAATACACATTCATTATCGTCTCAACTATAGTCTCAGAAATGCCAGAGCGCTTAGTATAAATCTTGTCCATTGATTCGATGTAGGCCTTAGGAGCATCTTTTTCGTCCAAAACATCCTTGTCTTTAGCTTCAGTCACATGGAAATATTCCTCGTCCTCCATCTCCTTCATAAAACGTTTAAAATTCTCATCCTTCATAAGGTTTTCATTCACAGCCACGTCTATGGTCTTGAACTTATCCATCTGTGTGATATTACCAAAGGCAAGCTTAAAGAATACTCCTAGAACTATAGGAAATATTAAAGCCCAAAATAACATTGCCCTCTGCCTTAAAAGGTATCTAAATGTATTTTTAAATGAGTGCAGCCACATACTAATCCCTCAAATCTTTGCCAGTTAATTCCAAGAAAACGTCATTAAGACTTGGCTTTTCAACATTTAGAGAGCTGTAGTGAATTTTATTCTCATCAAGAAGCTTGATTAAGTTCATTAGGTAGCCATCGCCATGAGAGAAGCTTAGTTTAACAGAGTCGTCCTTGTTCTCAAAGCTAAGCAAATTATCAAGAGCCTTGATCTTTGTAATGAGCTCCTCATTAAGTTCCTTCGATGTAAAGCTAATTTTTTCATTCATAGTGATCATGTCCTTAAGCTCCTCAGAAGTGCCCTTTGCAATGACCTTGCCCTTATCAATTATGACTATATCATCACACAAAAAGTCAACCTCGTCCATATAGTGCGAAGTGTAGATGATGGTTGAGCCCTCATCGTTAAGCTTTTTAATCCCTTCCAAGATATTGTTTCTTGATTGAGGATCGACAGCCACAGTCGGCTCGTCAAGAATGATAATCTCAGGTCTGTGAGCAATGCCACATGCAATATTAAGCCTTCTTAGCAAACCGCCAGATAGCTTTTTCGGTTTAAATTTCACGAAATCGTTAAGACTAACAAGGTCAATTGCCCTTTGTACAAGCTCCTTCCTCTCAGCCTTATCACTAATGTATAGACCGCAGAAGTAGTCGATGTTCTCGTAAACACTTAGCTCGTCATAAACAGCCACGTCTTGAAAAACAACGCCTATCCTTCTTTTAATGTCATAGGCATCAGCTTTCATCTCCTCGCCAAATATCTTTACGCTGCCACTAGTCTTCTTAAGCAGCGACAATATGCAGTTTATGGTAGTAGACTTACCACTACCATTGGGTCCAAGAAGACCAAGTATCTCGCCCTTCTTTACGTCCAAATCCAAATTGTCAACAGCAGTGAGCTCCTTGTATTTTTTAACAAGACCCCTTACCTCTATAACAGTATCCATAATTACCTCCTATATCACTATTGTCATAATTATATCACTAAAGCCATTAAAATAGTATAAAAATTATGTAAAGTGCATGTAAATATATCTAATCTGCATAATTTTTCTTGTGAAACGCCATGACATCTTTACTTTTAAGTGCATATAATGTATAATATTAACGATAAATTTTAACTAGGAGGCACATAATGAACATTATTGACAAAAAAGGAAAATTGTTTGGCTTAATAAATATCATTGACTTATTAATCATAGTTGTTTTAGTCTTTGCGATAGTCTTTGCAGCTAAGAGATACTTTATAAAGCCTGATGAAAGTAAGATGATGAGAAAGGCAAATCTAACTTTTGAGATACAAGACGTAAGGGACATAACACTTAAGTCGCTACACGAAGGCGACGACCTATTCTGGACTGACAGATCAGTTCCTATCGGTAAGATCACTAAGCTTGAAACAATATCTCACCAAGAAGCTCTTAATAAGGATGGAGACTGGGTATTTAGACCTGTCCCTGGTAAGTATGACGTAGCTATCACTGTTGAAGCAACTCTTAAAGACGATGCCAACGCATACTGGGCTATGGGCGAACAAGTTAGAGCCGGCGTTAAGTACAGTATCAAAACTAAATATATAAGCATGGAATCCTTCTTAATAGGACTTGATGTTGATGAAGAGTAGTTTTTTCGTAAGATTAATCACAAGTATATACGCGTTTTTAAAGAGAAGCTACTTCTCATCACTTACTTATAAGACTTTCAAGATGAAGGATAAAAAGTCAAAGTCTAGTATAGTAAGAAAGCTCATGGATACAGATGTCTTAGCTGATACAAAGTCATATGAGCTAATTAAGAAGCTAGAGGCGCAAGGTACCAAAACGACTACATCATCAAATGTTTTAAACTCTCTATACCTGGACAATGATATGCACACTCTTGTCTTAACAGCCGTAGCCATATTGCTCGCAAACTTTGCGCTTGGCTTTAGTATAAAAAGGACTTTAGTTCTACTAATACTTTGTATACTGGCAAAATTCTTCCAAGTGATAGTGAAGAACAAGTACTACGAGAGCTCTCTAGTATACAAGTTCTTCAGTTATGCATACAGACTTGAGAGGTAAAAAGATGAAAGCAATTATAGAAAATTACAAGATTAAAAACAATCTACTCTATCCAGTGCTTGCTGCGGCAGCATTTTTAGCTGCATATAAGTTTGTCTCTACTAAGATTGCACTCGCACTTGTGCTACTTTTAATCAGTCTTCCCTTCTTTGCGAAGAGAAAGTTTCTGATGCTAAACCTCTTCATACTTGGCTACAACTTTCTTCCGGACATAGTCTCAATCGCTGGCGCACTTGCCATATTAGCCATGTATCTAGTGGACGTGTATATATATAAAAAGGAAAGCTTAAGGATAAACTCAAGCTTCGTAGCCGTAGCTTTAGGCGTAATCATGATAATTATAGGCACTGTAACATCGGTTAAGCCGCTTGGCTCTATGAGAGACCTAGCCATGAACTTCGCAGGACTTGCAATATTCTTATCTGTAAATATAGCTGTTAAAAACAAAGATGACTACAACAAAATCGCAACTAGCCTTGCCATCAACGCAGCACTAATCTGCCTTTGGGGTATAGTTCAGTACAAGTTCTTCGGCACAGTTAGGCGTGAGTGGCTCGACAGTCAAGTCGCAGGACAGATATCGAAGCGTGCATATTCAGTATTTATGAATCCAAATGTCTTCGCAGAGTACATCGTACTCGTAGTGCCTATAGTCGTGAGTCTTTTCTGGGCACACAAAGACGCATTCAAGAAGTTCGTCTACCTATGCATAGTTGGACTGATGCTTCTTTCTTTGATGCTAACATTCTCAAGAGGCGGCATTATGTCACTAGGCGTTGCAGCACTAGTCTTCCTCTTCTTCCAAGCAAGACCACTTATAGTTGTCGCGCTGCCGTTCTTCCTCTTGGCGCTAAGTTTTCTACCCGAGAACATCAAAAGGCGTATCATGTCAATATCGAACGTGAAAGACTCGTCAACAAGCTACAGATTCAAAATCTGGTCAATTACCAAAGATGTGATCAAGGATCATCCAGTAGTCGGAGTCGGCTTTGGACACAAGCCATTTAAGTACGTCTTCGAAAGATATATAAGAAGTATGCCAATCTTCCACGCGCACAATACCTACCTTGAGATGATGGCCGAAGGCGGCTTCACAGGCTTTATAAGCTTCGTGCTTATAATCATAACAGCCATAGCCCAAGAGATAAAGCTAATCTACAAGGCAAAGAGCAGCGAGGTCAAAACCTTTGCAGCAGGACTTTTAGCCGCAACACTTGGCATACTAACACACGCAATGTTTGAGCACATAGTCTACATCTACAGGATCATCGTAGTTTTATGGCTAGTATTGGGTCTTGTAAGCGCACTCAAAAACATTAACGTAGATGAGCAAAAGCTTGATAATATATAATAATTAGGGGGGGGTAAAGTTAATGAAAAAAATATACCAAGGAAAAACAAAGGACGTTTACGAGTTAAACGACAAAGAAGTATTATTAAAATTTAAAGACGACGTAACTGGCAAAGACGGTGTCTTCGACCCAGGCCAAAACCAAGTTGGACTTACAATGGAAGGCGCAGGACACAGTGCATGCCTTTTAACAAAGTTCTTCTATGAAAAACTAAACGCAAAGGGTTTAAATACTCACTTCGTTTCAGCAGATCCAGACAAGAACGAAGCTGTAGTTAGAAAGGCGAAAGTCTTTGGTAACGGCGTTGAAGTCATCGTGAGATACAGAGCAGTTGGCTCCTTCATCAGACGCTACGGCCAATACGCAGAGAGCGGCATGAAGCTTCCTTCATACGTTGAGATCACACTTAAGGACGACGACAGAAACGACCCACTTATTACTAAGGACGCACTAGAGATACTTGGCATCATGACAGGAGCGGAGTATGACGAGCTAGTAGGTCTTGCTAAAGAGATAGGCGAGTTTGTAAAAGATGAGCTTGCAAAGAAAGACCTTGAGCTATACGACATCAAGTTCGAGTTTGGCATGATAGATGGCAAAGTTGCCTTGATAGACGAGATCTCAGGCGGCAACATGCGTGCATACAAAGCTGATGAGTACGTAGAGCCACTTAAGCTAGAGAAGATACTACTAGAAGGACTTAAGTAATACACAAAGTTAATATACACAAGACAATATACAAAAGAGAGATGCTTAGATAGGCATCTCTTTTTTTTGCAAGATGATTTGCAATAAAAAGCGGCACAGGTCAATACCTGCACCGCATATAGAGCTTTATAAATACCAAATATTAATTATTTTCTCTTGTTGTATAAATACACCATCAAAGGTATAAATACGTAGCCTATGATCATAGATACTATGGCTAGATAGTTTGGAGTCAATACTCCGTCAGTGTTTATTGTGAATTGTTTTACCCAGTTGAACTTAACTAGTAGTAGTACTGTTAATAATACTGATAATACTGGGATGATAACGTCAGTGAAGAAGTTCTTCTTAACTCCTTGAACGATCTCTTCCTTGTTCTTGCCGTAGAAGAAAGTAATTATTGCAAGAGGCACTATGATGAATTGAGCAAATCTTGCGATCGCACTTATGATCATGATAGAGCCCATGCTGTAGTTGAAGGCAATTGGTAGAACGATAGCTAAAACAGCAGTGACTATCATTGAGAATATTGGGAAGCCCTTGTCAGTTCTTGTTGCGAAAATCTTTGGCACTTGGTTTTGCTTAGCCATAGACTCGATAATTCTTGGTGTATGGAAAGATGCTGCAACGTTGATACCGAACATAGATATTAGAGAGCCGTATAGGATTACATTTCTAATAATCTTGTTTTTGAATACATCAACAAGCGCAACAACCTCTTTAGTCTCTACAAGAGCAACAGGGTCTATCATCATACAAACTAGAACTATGCCGATGTAGATGAAGGCGATAACTAAAATTCCTAGAGGTATAGCCTTAGGTAAGTTCTTCTCAGGCTTTTCCATATCCTCAGAACCAGAGGCAACACTTTCGAAGCCAGTGAAGGCATAGAAAGCAGCGATGATCGCCATAACAATCGATTGTACATCCATGTTACTAGTTACTTCGCTAGTAACACTTTCAACCTCAGAGAAGTTGTTTTGACCAGTGAAGATAACGATTAAAACGCCAGCAAGTATAGCAGTAACAAGTGCTAGCAATTTACCGATAGTAGAAATATTGCTTACAAACTCTAAAATCTTAGTACCACAAATATTAATTACGAATAATACACCCATAAGTACAATAAAACCAGTTGTGATATAAGCAAAGTTTGAGCTGTCAAGCGCGAATATATTTAATACAGTCTTAACAACACCAGTAGCCATAACACCCCACGCGATAGCCGCACAGAAGAACCTTGTTATACCTATGTATAGACCCCAGTTGTCACCAAAGGCAGCCTTAGTATAAGCATAAGCAGCTCCACCCTTAGATACATACTTTGCAGCAGACGCGAAAGTGATAGCTAGTACCGCAGCAAAGATGGCTGCAGCAAGATAAATTACAGGCGCATATTTACCTGACATCTTAACAACAGATCCCGGTGATAAGAATATACCAGAACCGATTACAGAGTTGATGGTCAATAATACAATCGACCAAAAACCTAATTTCTTAGTAGCTTTATCCATTTAAAAACTCCTTTACATAGCAGATTTGATTAAAGTAGCGAATAAAAGATTCATCTTCTCCTCAGTTTGATGAAGCATCTCAGGGTGCCATTGAACACCGAGCATAAACTTGTGATCTTTCTTTTCTATAGCCTCCACAACACCATCTTTACTGATAGCCGAAGCCAAAAAGCCCTCAGCCACTCTATTCACAATTTGGTGGTGAAACGAGTTCACCATTATGGTATCTTCTTTAAAAAGCTCTTTTAATTTACTACCATCTACCAAGTCAACACTGTGACTAGTCATAGTAGGGAAATTAACTTGATTATGTTTTACATAAGTGTCCTTCTTTAGACCCACATCTTGATACAAGCTGCCGCCAAAGTAAACATTCATAATTTGGTAGCCCCTGCATACACCTAGAACAGGGATGTCCTTCTCCATAGCATACTTGATTAAATTAAAGTCAAAGATGTCCCTCTCAGGAAGAATGCCGCCAAGACTCTTGTGAGGCTCCTCACCATAGAAGCGAGGAGTAACATCGTGACCGCCACTTAAGATAAGCGCGTCAACATGACTAATTTGCTCCTTAACAACAGACTCATCAGAGTTCATCGGGATTATGTATGGAATACCACCATTCTTGATAACACTCTTTACATAGTCCTCATTAACATAACTTCTTCTATATCCAGGGAAATTACCACTACCATCGATGATGATGGAACCCGAAATACCAACTATAGGTTTCTTCATATGTAACACCCCTTACTTGCTAATCATAGTATTTAAAACAACAATATCAGTTTCCTTCATGCCCTCTTTAGCAACATAACCGATACTTCTGATAGTTTCCTCAACAGAATCCTTAAGAAGACCATCGCCAGCTTCGAAATTCTTGCCATTCTTAGCCATGTAATAAGCAGAAATGCCCGCATCAACAGCAGTTGCAATCTTCGCAGCACAAGAAGGCTTCGCACCGTCACAGATCATACCAGATGCAATCATCAAAGCATTAGAAACAGTGTGCTCCATAAGTTCAAAATCCTTAGTTTCCATATAACAGATACCAGCACCAGCAGCAACCCCCGCAGAAGTTACACCACAAAACGCAGATAACCTGCCAATAAACCTCTTAATATGTAGCGCAGTTAGATTCGATACAATCAAAGCCCTGTACAAATCCTCCCTAGAGTAATTCTTCGCCTCAGCAAAAGTTACAAGCGGCATAGTACAAGTGATACCTTGATTACCACTACCAGCATTGATAACAACAGGAAGCGAGCAGCCACTCATACGCGCATCAGAGCCCGCAGCAGCCCTAGCCTTTGCAACACTTCTTAAAGACTTGTCCTCATCCATCAAAATCTTGCCGATAGCAACACCCCACTTGCCAGTTAAACCCTCATCAGAAATCCTAGAGTTCAAAACAATTTGATTCTCAAGAAGATCCTTAAGACCCGACAAGTCAACATTAGTCGCAAAATCATAGATACCCCTTAAAGAAAGGTCCTCATAAAGCTTGTCATCAGTCGAGTGAGTGTAACAGTTGTCAACTTGCAAAAGCTTGCCATTCTTCACAACCTTGACAATGTTAGTGTGCTTGTTCTTAATCTCAACATCAACATCATTGCCATCCTTGTCCCAAACCTTGATCTCAATATCAAGATTCTCAACACCCTCCTTCAAACCAACAGAGATGATGTCCCTCTTAAGAAGCTCCTTAGCCTTCGCGATGTCCTCATCCTTAACCTTAGATAAAACCTCAAGACCCAAAGATGCATCCCCAGCAACAAAACCGATAGCCGAAGCAGCCTCAACACCCTTCATACCACCAGTGTTAGGAACAGTAACACCCTTAACATTCTTAATGATATTACCCGAACAGATAATCTCAGCCTTAACAATGTCAGCATTAAGAACCTCCTTAGCCTTCGCCGCAGCAAGAGCTATCGCGATAGGTTCAGTACATCCAAGAGCCATGATCAGCTCCTTCTTCAATAATTCAGTGTAATCTTTCATTTTAATCTCCTCTATGTAAAATATTCCTCAAATATTATATCACAAAAAGTTGATAGCTGCTATAAGAAAAATCTATACTTATGCAAAAGCAATTTAACGAGAAAAACCAAAAGCATAAAAATGTATAAGCACAAGAGAGGTGGAGCGTGATAAGTTAGGTGAGACAAAAGAAAAGACTATCAAGCGATAGTCTTTATTGGGTGTGGATTAATTAATTTTCTTTAATTATGTTGCTTATCATAGAAACAATGTCATCGTTCTTTAATTGCTTTTTAAATACAACGTTAATGCCATCTTCCTTCATAGTCTCGAAAAATTTTTCTGCTGACCTTATCTTTAAATCCTCTTCACTTCTAAGAGATTTTTCATCTTTCATATCCTTTGTCTCTACTATGAAATTTATTTGTGACTCACCGTCTTTTTTATTAATCACATACATAAAGTCTGGACTCGTTGTTCCTCCAGTGAATAGTGGTATTTGTATTGACTTACGTGGAATCTTTCCAAAAACAACCACATCTGCAATGTCACTTTTTATTAATGTCTCTTTTTCTTTAGGACTATCATATACAACAGCATCATATATAAATTTCTTAGGTACACTACAGTTGTCATCTCTGTATACTCCTAGAAGTCCTTGCGATATGCTATCAACAACCTCACCTTTATAATCAGTCAAACTTGTTTCTTTGATATCTACATCTAAAGCCTTATAAGAAAACTTCTTCAATAACTCTTCATCAAGCCACTTATTGAATTCGCTAACAACTGCTTGTATGCTTACTTTTGTGAACAACCTCTCATCAATGCTTGCATTTGCATCGTAATATTTACAAAGTGCCTGATGTATTAAATTTATTGGAACTGCAATTTGATTATTCAACTGCATAAGAAATTCTGAGTATGTCAACCTTTCATCAACCGTGAAGAAATTACTTACTCTATCTTTTAAAACTACCGCTCCATCTACTGATTCAATTCTTTCTGTTTTCGTTAATATATTAGTATCTTTATACACATCTGAATCTAATATTTTATACAATGCATCAACAAGTTCTTGATCTGGAATACTTTCAAACTTCATATAGTATTTTTGATTTACTTTTTCCCAAAGTTTTCTAATAGAAGTAAATTTATCTTTTCTAATATTTACAACATTTTTCTTCTTTGTACCATCAATAACTTTACTTGGTTTTAAGTTATTGATTGCTTCAGGGTAATCTTGATACAAGTCATCAAGTTTTTCTGTCTTTATATTGCCATCTAAATCAATATATTTTTTGCTTAGCATATCAACAAAAATATCATCTTGAGGTTTATTCATAAGTGTCGACAATCTAGGTAGTACGCTTTTAACATTCATAAGCTTATTAGGTTGATCTGAATTTATTTCATCTAAAAGCCTGCTTGCAAAATCCTTTTCTGAATAATCAATCAAATACTTTAAATAAAATTGTTCATCAGAAATTCTTTGACCCTTTTCATCAACTGGTAACCTTAATCCTCTTCCTACTTCTTGAAGCTTACTTATTTCTGATCCAGAAGATCTTAATTTAACAATTTGGAATACATTAGGATTGTCCCAACCTTCTTTTAAAGTCCACTTTGAAAAAATAAATCTCATTGTATTCCATTTGCCTTTATTGTCCTTAAAATTTAACAAATAATCTTTATCTTTTAGTATTTTATCAATTTCTTCCTGAATTTCTTTGTCAGAGGATGCATTATCTTGACTAAAATATCCACCATTAGTTTTACTAATATCTTCTAAGGAACTTTCTAAGTATTCTTTGTACTCTAACAATTTTTCATCTTGTCTATTATCAAGCTCTTTATCAATATTATTTATTTCATGTTTTAGATGCTTTTTAAGTAAATCTTCAAACTTCAGTCTTAAACTACCTTTACCACCGTTTTCATCTCTGTATGAACTAACAGAGTCTATAAAAAATAAACTAAGCGTTTTTATTTTTTTACTTCTCATAAAATTTTCTTTTTCAGATTCGAAATGATTCACTAAGGCTTGTTTAAGCATGAGCTCTTGATAAGTATCTGTATATATGCCACCATATATAATATCAGACAAAGAAAGAACTTGACCATTTGATAATCTGACGCCGCTCTTAATCCCATCGTCTCCAAGCTTTCCTATTTCATCAACACTTAGTCCTGAAAAGTCATTACCAAAAGAAGCTAGAGACTCGCCTTTTTTGAATTCAATAGTTTTCTTATTTATCTCGTCTCTAAATGTACATACTTTAGGGTTTTTCTTAAAATCCATTAGTTTTAGTTTGCTTTCATTCTCTTTTTCAGCATCTATCATATACGTTTCAATACCCTTTACTAGGTTTTGATTAAATGCTTGAACAGAATTTAGATTGAAAATTAAGTTATTATAATCAATTTCATTATTTTTAAGCTCAGGGAATGTAGCGCCAAACCTAATGATACATTGAGGATTAATTCCTTTAATAAGTGTTTTGTATGCTGAATTAGCTTTTTTAAATCTATGAGGCTCATCGATAATAACAACTGGTCTTGTAGCTTCAAGAGCCCTGTATGGCTTAGTAAATGTACCAATAACAGTTTGATCATAATCAGTATTCATAGTGCTTTCTGATAATAACATACCAGAGTTCATAAGTAATACTGAAAATTTGTTTTTCTCTAAACTTGTTCCTCTTACAAACTCAGCTACAGCTGCTGGAAAAAGCTTTCTGCCCTTAGGATTTTTTTGAGCCTCTAAACTTGCTAAGAATAGTTTTTTATTTGGATAAAGATCCGCAAAATGCCTCTTTGCATAATCAGCAGTTAAAAAACTCTTAGATCCTTCTCTAATTGCAGTTGTAGGAACAAGTATAATAAACTTATGAAAACCATACAATTGATTTAGTTCATACATCATTCTTGTATAGCAATATGTTTTTCCTGTTCCTGTCTCCATCTTGATATCTAAGCCTAGATAGTCATTTCCATCACTTTTTCTCCAAACTTGAGGAATATTTGGAAGTTCTTCATATCCGTTCCATAACTCATTAATATTATTTTTTATTTTTTCATCATGCAAATCAATAATTGGATTCGCGTACACATCGTTTGATTTTTTTATAACTACTCCATCAAAGGCTTTTTTTATGGCTGTCAAAAAATCATTTTGATGTGGCAATATAGTTAACTCTATCATACTTAAAACCTTTCAATCAAAGTTACGTTCTTATTATTCTTCAAAACTTTTATATTCTTTCTTAATTCATTTAAAACATTGAATTCCATTGAATGCAAATATATAACTAATCTTGTTATATCTAATGTATCATCTTCAATTTGCTTTATAAGTTTCATTATGTCGTTTGACTTTAGTCCTTGATCTATAATGTACAAAGTCTTTTCGATTAACTGTGCTGTATAGTTCTCTAATTTGTAATCTTTTGTTTCTTTTGTTAAACCGTAGCCGTCTTCATTTAGCCATGTTGCTAAAATATTTTCTTTACCACTAGCGTGTTTATTATCAAAAACTGATATCATGTCGTCTGAAACTAGTTTTATTTCTGGCTCAAACTCTTCTAAGTCTAGCAGCGTTTTTTCGCTTGGTTTTTCTAAGTAGTAAAGTTTATATCCATAGTCGATATCTGCTTTTGTTTCATCTTTTATCTTTGCAGCTGCTCTTTCAATTCTGTCTCTACCAATTTCATCAACTGTTCTGTAGCCTGCTTTGTATGCTGGTTTGTCTTTTTTTATAGCTTCAGGTAATTGTACTAAAATATATTTTCTACTGCCTCCATCTTCTGCGTTAAGCTGCATAACTGCATCTGCAGTTGTTGCACTTCCTGAGAAAAAGTCTAGGATTAATGAGCCTTGGGTTGTTGAGATGCTAATTAAATCCATCAATAATGACTTTGGCTTAGGATTATCAAATAGTCTATCAATATTAAATAGCGATTTTAACTCTGCAGTGCCGTTTCCGCTTGAATACTCAGGCTTATAAAGCAAAGATTTCATTTTTTTACTAGGTATATCTAATAAATCTGGTCTCTGTTTCTTATTTAATGAAATTCCATTTTGTGTTTTTGTTATAATAACCTCATTTAACTCTCTTTTTAGCTTATTATAACTCCAACGCCACCTTGCTTTTTGTTTGTTTACATAAGGTAATATAACATTATAACCTTCATTTTTCTTTGAATCAATATATTCTTCTAACACTCCATCATTAAATTTTTTAGATTTCATATCATATAATGCATTCAACAATTCTTTGTCAGGTAAAAATATCTTATCATCTTTAAATAAAATAGGAAACCATAAATTTGGTCTATGTTCTCTAGGTGAATTAACTCCAGTGGATACTAAAGAAGCACCTTTTTTATAATATCCTATATCATCAATCATCCACTCCGATAAAATTTCCTCTTCATCTAGCTCTAAATTTTTTATAATTAAATCAGCTTTGTTTTTCGCATAAACTACGGTATATTCATGAGTACCTGCAAAAGCAAACTCGTCTTGATTACCTTTTAAATTCATTATTGTTGGCAAATTCCCAACTTTATTTTCTTCACCAAATATCTCATCACACATTAACTTTAAATTTGCTTGCTCATTGTCATCCATGCTAATAAAAATAACGCCATCATCAGCTAATAAGTCTCTTGCTAATAATAATCTAGGATACATAAATGTTAACCAAGCAGCATGAGAGCTTTTCCCTTCAAGATTTAAAATTCTATCTGCCTCTTCTTCTGTTATGCCTATCTTTTCCGCAAGATCTTCATTAGTAAATTTAAAATTATCAGGATAAACAAAACCGTCAGAGCCTGTATTGTATGGTGGATCTATATAGATGCATTTGATTTTTCCAGAGTATGAACCCAATAAATGTTTTAGTGCATCTATATTATCTCCAACTATATAAACGTTTTCACTGTTTTTGTTTTCAGGCTTTTCATTGTGTTCAACTTCTGGCGAAATATATGTTTCAGTATTTAATGAGCTTTGGTATTTGGCATAAGATTTGCCTAAGAAGTTTAGTTCATAAGCTTCTTTTGTTAGCTCAACTTCTTCCTCTTTTAAAAAATCTTTAAATGAATCAAGCTTAAAATCTCCTTCTTTTGTGAAAAACTCAGGAAAATCATCTTTAAGTTTCTCCATCTTTTTACTGTTAACTTTTATATCAAGATTATCTTGTAAGTTTTTACCTATCATATATTTCCTCCCCAAAGTTTATGTCATTTAAAACTACTTTATATTTAGATAATTTTTTTAATCTTAATTATTAATAATTTCCTCTATATCTTCTGTATTAAAATAGTTTTTAAAATGCTCTTTTGCATTATTACTTTCAAAACATTTATATAAAGTTTTTATAATTTTATTTTTATCTAGTCCAAAAAAATCAGCATCAAAATCATATAACTCGTGCGAATTTACATCAAACAATTTTTTCGCATCGCCATTATCTTTATAAAAATCATTTTTTGTCATAGAATTGAAATTGATAAATGAATCTATTATTCTTCTAGAAATATTGCACAATAGACCAGCACTCCCTTCCTTAGAACTATAAACAAAATTCAGATCTTGCCATAATGAATCATAACTTGATTTAAAATCTTCATTTTTATTGGCAATAGTTATTACATTCGTATTTATTCCGTTTGATACAAAACGCAAATGATCACAAACTCTGTATCTAGTCTTTGGAAATCCAGCTAAATTTATATAAAAGTGATGATTATGAGTCATTATTATCAATTTTTCTATATAATCATTTTTATTTGCTTTTTCTATTAATTTATTTAGTTCATCAATTATAATATATTGCATATTTATATCATTAGAATTCATTGGATCATCAAAAATTATTACTTTTTTCTTTTTAGCTATACCGGAATTTAGTTCTTCTAATTTCTCTAAAAAATATAAAAACGCTATTATATTCTTTTCTCCTGTTGATAACTGTTTCACATCTCTTACTTTGCCAGTCTGTTTATCCTTCACCCGATAGCATCCGTTTTGTCCGTCTTTACAATGAAGCAAGTTAAAATTAACATAAATAGCTAAACGTTTATTTATTTCAGTTGCTAGCTTTTCCTCATTTTTACTACTTGCTTTAAGCTCTAGTATTTCTTTATCAAGATTTGATTTTTCAGTATTTAGATTTTCAATTTCTTTTTTAACTTTATTAAATTCTACTTTTGATACTCCATATGCAAATTCGAGTTTCGTTAATTCATCTTTCTTTTCAGTGTGCTCAAATTCTAGCAAACTCTCTTTTACCATATGTAATCTTAGATTATTCCTAGCATCATCTTTTTGATTTTCTATATTTGTATTGTTATTCAGATCACACAATTTATTATAATTATTCAATATTTCCTCTAAATTATCAGGCGTCTTTATATTTAATTGTTCCATAGGTTCAAATAATCTTTTTTGTTTATTTGAAATAATATCTATTAATTTTTCATAAAATTCCAGAATTTCTTTTTTTAATTTTAAAAAACTCTTCTCTAAATCTATAACTTTCTCATAATATTGAACGTAAAAATTTTCACTATCTAGATTGATTTTATTTATATTTTCTCTATTCTGATTTAATATTTTTTCCTCTTCATGAAGTTGATTTTCAAACTTTTTTATATCCTCTCCAGAAAAATACTGTTTCAATTCATCGAAACATTCACGGGATATTAAATTCCCACAAAAACTACATACTTCACCTTCTTTATGTATTTTTAATCCTTTTTTAGCAAACTCTCGTTTCTCATCATTATTATCTAATCTCGATATTTTTTTTGATGGTTGTACACTCTTTGTCAATAATTCATTGACTCTATTTAATTCATTATCAAAGTTAATATTTTCAAAATCAATTTTCTTAGCATTTTTAATATCATATTTTAATATATCATTATATTTATCTTGTTCTTCATTTGACAACAAATTTGCCATATTAATGTCATTTTTAAAATCATTTTTATTATAAGTAGTTTTCGTAATTTTAGGATCTATATTTTTTATTATAGATGCTTTTTTAGAATAAAAATTTTCAATTTTATCTTCTAATTCTCTGAAATTTGTCTCAGCAGCTTTCATTTTTGAATATAGATTATTCTCATCCGAATTATTTTCATCAACTAGCTTTTCTTTATCTTTTATATCTACATTTATTTCTTCAATCTTTAATTTAATATTGGCTATTTTGTTGTCAATTTCAACATTTTCTTCTCCTAACACAACAGCGTTCAATTCATCATTACTGTTTACAACGCTGTCAAATCCTTGAAATACCCTAACATCGTAATCACCTAAATTGTTTTTTAAATGACTTGCAAATGTGCTTTTGCCTGTTCCATTATTTCCAAATATAAAGCAAGTCTTTTTGACCAAATTAATATACTCAGTATCAAATATATCCAATTCTTTCAAATCAATATTCATTGTGCCATCCTCTAATAACATATATTTCTCCTTTTTATACTTTTGTCTAGTATAGTTCCTTAAGTATGATGCCTATCATAGTTTTCTTTCCGTTCTTCAATATTCACACCTCACTAATTTAATTATATCACATAATATTCTCTTTAGCCCATAAAAATAGATGCCAAGTACTTTTATCTCTTGACATCTATCATCATGTTTCTATTTGCTTAAATTTTATTCCTCGCTTACACCATTGAAATATTCTTCTGTATATAGTACTTCTACTTCACCTGACCAATTAAGTATTGAGCCAATAAAATCATTAATATCTAGTCCTGGCATTTCATATATTTCTTCATCTCCAAAAGTTCCACAGGCATCCTCTACAAATATAGTTTCATAACCTCTATCAGAAGACAATATACTAATAAATAAACAGCAATATTCCGTGTTAAAACCACAGATATAAACCTTTGATACTTTGTTTTCACTTAATATTTCTTGAAGATTTGTATTATGAAATGTATTACATGATGATTTTGGTATCACATAATCAGCAGCTTCTCTAAATTCATCTAACAATTCTACATCGCTGGATCCTTTATAAAACGGACTATCGCTATCGTCTGAAAAATGTTGTGTCAAGACTACGACATCGCCTTTGCTCTTAAAATCATTTATTAATAGTTTAATATTTTTTAAAGTGTTTGAAAAATCTTTTTTCTTTAAAATCCCTTTTTGTACATCTAATACAATTAATGCGTTCATAATTGATATAAGCCTCCTTTTAGTATCAATATTATATCACATTATACTCTTTATAATCAAGAACATAGATGAGCTAGTAGCTTCTTCACTAAGTGAGGCTGGAGAAGGATACCACTTAGACTCATTCAGCCTTGAGCATGAAACAGTTGGCGATTTTACTAAGCTTGATGTAGAGCTTGAAGATGCAAGTGGCAAAGACATCGAGTACGAGTACAACTTAGAGACAAAAGAATTAATTAAAAAGGACAGATAGTTTAAGAAATCCCCGATACGTAATTGTATCGGGGATTATTTTATCTATTTATTTCTTTCTAAAGCAAGGTATCACTCTATTGACACGGTTTTTATATGCTAGATACTCTTCGCCAAATCTCTCGTAAAGCCACTTCTCTTCTGTCTTCTTCATAAGAACTGTGAGAAAACCCCACAATACCACGGGCACGACTAAGAGCGCCGCGCTCCTCTCGCCTATGATTATGCCTGTAGATATGGCTAGGAAGGCCGAGTAAACTGGGTTTCTGACGATTCCATAGACCCCTGTAGTGATGAGTTTACCCTCTTTTGCATTTATGTTGATCTTTGAACCGATGACTGAGGCTAGCCATAGATAGGCGCCCAGCGCTATGAAAATGATTTCAACTGCGATGTAAATCCACTTCGCTCCGCCGAGTCTCGTGTTGACAAGGGCTCCGCTTCTATTCAAAACTACTGCGACTACGGTTGCTAAAACTGTTGTTACAACAAATAGCGGCCCAACTCCGAAGACGGGCATACTTTTTTCTTTATCTTTCATCTTTACCTCCTTCATAGCTTTGCTATGTACCCTAGTCCTTTAGGTAGATGTCTATCTCTATTCTGAGCCACTCGTCAATAAACTCTTTGCCCTTGATCCTGGCATAGAGCTCCTTGCCGGCATCCATCAGCCTAGAGAATACCACGTTGTCAACTCTTGGCACGTAGCCAATCTTTTCCTTTCGAAGAGTTTCTATGCGTATAGCCTTTTCGTCGTGAGGATTCTCTTCTCTGAAGAATAACAATTTATCGTCAATATCCAAATGCTTGTCTATCTTTAAAATATTGTCAACGTGCGTTGTACCTGCGACATGCGTTGTGAATAGATATATCTCACGTTCGAATGGCTTTGGCACCACAAGACCACTAGTGCCATGCAAGACACCTAAAAGACCGCCGCCATCATCTTTTTTAACTAAATCACTCATCTTTCTCCTCCAATAGCTTTGCTATAGCTTCTTCCACATCCTTTATTGCAAGATTATAATCATTTATTGAATCTTCTAACTCGTTCTTTTTCTTCTTCCTAAGCTCTACATCGTCAAGATAGACCTTAAGTGTGTATGGGAAGCGGCTCTTGATCTCATCCATGTTCTTTTTAATATTTTCAATAAGCTTTTCAAGGCGAGCCTTCTCTTCGGCAAAGTCCAAAACTGTTTTTAAGCTAGACTCATCGTCCTTTGTCTCTTCATCCGCGCCAGATACTACATATATAAGCTTCATACTAGAGACGTCCCCCGCCTTATATGCTTCGACTGCTCTAATGAAAAGTTCCTTCTCAGCCTCAGTGACTTCTGGGTTAATGTCTGGGTGCAGCTTCTTAACTACTTTTCTATACATATCCTTAAGGTCTTCGCTCTCTACATCCGATAAAAATTCGCCCTCGCTCCTCTTGATTGACTCGTTTACTTCCTTAAGCTTCTCTTCAAGCTCTTCTTGATACCTCTCAAACTCCTTGTCAAGCATCTCATCTATCTCTATGACGATAACTTTTTCATCTCTATAGACCTTTGCCTGAATGAGTTCCTTCTTCCTCTTGAGCCTTTGATACTTAAGACTTAGTTCGTAGAGCTTGTATTCAAGGTAGCCCACCTCTATCATGTACCTCATCTTAATGTTGGGACAAGTCGTATATATTAAATTGTCGCGCTCCTCTACAAGCCTTACAAGCTCTTCCCTAAGCGCCTTTATATCATCCTTTAGTTCAAGTTTGCCCTTGAACTCCATAATATCCGCCATAGTCCACCTCTTTAATTAATTATATCACTAGCAAAGTCATTTTTCAAGGCAAAGAAAAGCTCTCTACCATAAGTAAAGAGCGCGTGTTTTATTCAATACTATTTAAGCCGTCATAAAGATCATTAAAGGACTTGATCTTTTTCATCCTTCCGTATGAGAGCTCTTTGTTCTCGCCAAACTCGTATAGGAAGCACTTTGCAAGCTCTTCAACAGTCACTTCAAGCGTCGTGAAGAACTCTTGATAAGCAAAGTTTTGTGCCTTGCTCCCTTCGTCGAACATATTTATAATCATCGACTCGCATACTTGGTCTAGTGGATACATCTTGATGTGCATTAGCTCGTGAACTATGGTTTCTTCAATGTTCTCGTCCTTTGGATTTACCGCGTTTAGCATAAGCACAGCCTTCTTGTCTGTTGGATCTATCTTGAAATCGCCCGTCTTCTTCCATTCGGGGTCTTCGACAAATTCAAGTCTTATGTCCCACTCAGGCACTATGCGTAACTTTTTTGTGTATTTATCAAATAATACTTTTACTTTTTCTCTGTCCATCTTTTGCCTCTTTTTTCTAAACCTATCGATTTCGATGGGTTTTATTCTTTATCCCATAACCATGCTAATGGTATAGTCGCCATCCCTAATCGTTTCTGCTTTGATTAAGCTGCCATCCTCAATCACTATACTGCCACTGGCTTTCCTTACGCTAATATCTCTGGCATCATGATAAAAACCTCTGCCTATATACTTAAGGTAGGCTTCAAGGGCTGTGAAACGCATAAGGAATTCTTCCTTACTCTCATAAGCACCCTCATCGAAGTTCAAAAAACCAGTTCTTTTAAACTTTGTTAGGTCTATATCGCGCCCTATGTCTTCTATGTCTACTCCCACATGCCTTGCTGACACTCCCACGATGGATATCTTTGTGCTGTGCGAGATGCTAAAGTCTTTGTCCCAGCCAGATATATATGGCTTAGCGTATTTACTTCTCTTCCATATGGCTTCTGCGCCGCAATTATCATGCGCAAAAAGCATATTAACCAGGCCTCTTGTCTTTATGAAGCGAAGTTTATCTTGCTCGTTTTTAATCTCATCTAGCTCTGCAAGATTTGTGCTGCTCAAGTACTTTTGAAAATCCTCTAGCTGTGATGAGTCTGTCTTCACTTTTAAAAGAAGTGTGCCTTTAATCTCTAGGCTAGATGGGTCTTGAGCTAATGTATCTATGACTTGTATCATCTTACTTGTACTGATCAAGGTCTGTCTTCTCGTCTATGTTGACTCTCTTTAGCTTCTTGAGTGTCTCTGGTAGACCCTTTACGATGTAGTTCTTGCCTGGCTTAACCCCAAGTGTGACCTTATAGCCAACTTCTTCACTGACTAGCTCGCTAAGCTTGTCGTAGTCGCCCTCTGGATAAGCAAAGACTAGAGGCTCTCCTGATGCAAATTCCTTGTAGAGCTGCTTGAACTTCGCAGTGTCTTCTTTAAATGCTTCAATGTATCTGTCCTCACTCTCTTTTGGAAGTTTCTTTGCTGTTCTGCGGAAAGTGTAGTTTTTGTTCGGGTATGACTGATGCATCCAGTATGTGTGTGTGCCAAACTCGATGATGTCTGTCATCTCTTTAGCTTCTTCTACACTGTAGTGAACAAACATCGCCTCTCCACTGTCTGGGTACTTATCTAGACCCATGGTCCTGCCTATAGGGAAGTAGCTTGCCTTGAAGCCATACTTCTTAAGCACTGGGTAGACGATTGTGTAGTTGGATCTGTAACCATCGTCAAAGGTCAAGACGCAGAACTTCTCTGGAAGTGTGCCTCTACCATTGACATAGTTATATATATCTTTAAATGAGACTGTCTCTATCTTGTTCTTCTTCAAAAACTTCATTAGGCTCTCAAGCTTTTTTTCTGTTATGATGTACTCGTTGGCAGGGTCTGGGTCGACGTGGTGCAGTTCAAAGATGTAGAAGCTCCTTGTGTCTGTCTTTTCGTCTGTGTAAGTAGGCGCCTCTACCTTGTCTACGTACCTACCAAAGTCCTTGCGTCCTTCATATATGCTCTCAAGCATCATCTTGCCAAGGGCATTTCTAAAGTGTGACGGGTCGTAGAAGAATCTTGGGTCGTTCTCATATTTTGTGCCCGTGAAGTCCCAAAACGGACTGATCTTGGCAAGCTCTTCGTAGTACTTTTCTACCTCTTTTCTGTCATATCTTGCGTTCTCATCCTTGTACATTGGGCAAAGAATCATTGTTAGTTCGACATTTGCCTCGTCGCATGCCTTTTTCATGCGGCGTATGGCTGAGAGTGCCTCGTCCATGTGATTGAGCTTGACAGGTGAGTAATCCTTTGCAAAGCCGCTCGCCTCCATGTACTCTTCTTCACTACCGATGTATTCAATGTCTCTTTGGCTCTTGTCGTATGAGCCGTCTATATTGAAGGCGTCAAAATTCATTTGCACGTGCGACCTCTTGCCCATGCTGATGAGTTTCTCCACGGCATTTCTCGGATTAGCGAGTGTGTATCTTGAGTAGAAAAGTGCTTTGCTCTCGCCTGAAACGTCTGGATTCATGTAGTAGTTTAGTGATGTCCTCGGCTCGTTGTACTTCGACGCCGACGGTATAGAAAGCGGCAGGATTATGGACTTAACCTCATAATTCTTTAGGATGTAGTCAAGGTTTTTCTCCACTACATAAAGGTCTGCACCGTAGGAAAAGAGATTGAAATACTTCTTGCCTGTATACTCTTCTAGATACTTTATGGGTATGGATGAAGCACCGCTCGCTCCAAGTATGAAATTTTGGTAATCCTTGCCCTTGATATACTCGATCTTTGCTGTTCTTGGATTTTGTGTAAAGTCGTATGTGTACCACTTTGTAAATTTGTCGCCAAAGACATTAAACGGATCTACTATAAGGTTTAGAGCCGCTATCAATAAAGCTAGTATTAAGATTGATATGAAAAATATCTTTATAAATTTCTTTTCATTCATATGATCACCTAATAATTTCTATATATAAAGTCTACTTTTGTAAAGCCGCTCGCAAAGACTCCGAAGTAGGCTACGAATGCCATGAAGATGAAAAGGCCCATGCATAGGTAGCTAGTCTTGGTCTTAAGCACCTTCTCTTTGACATCGACGCCCTTTTCTTCACTGTATGAAACGATGAAGACGATTATAAGCGAGATAAGTATGATGGCGTAGTCAAGTGTACTTAGACCTGTATCTGCAAACCTGAAGGCTCTGTCGACAAGGGTCTTCTTCATCATGTGCAGTGCTCCTCTAAGACTTGCTGACCTTGTAAAGTATCTTCCTACAAAGACTATCATCAGTGTTGAGCATATCTTTGTTAGTCTATAGGCAAGTGAAGTATCTTTTAAGCCAATTTTGGTTCTTAGTGCCTTGAAGTGCTCTTCGAATATAAGTCCCAAGCTGATTATCGTACCATTATATAGACCGAAGGCAAGGAAGTTTAGTCCCGCGCCGTGCCATATACCTATGATGAAGTAGACAATAAAGCTTGCTATGCTAAGTGTTAGATACTTACCAAACTTTCGTCCTAGGTGCTTTCTCGAAGCTTTGTTGATGAAGACGAAGGCTTTTGATAGTGAAAGGCTGTAAAAAACGTAATCCTTCATCCACGTGCCAAGGCTTGTATGCCAGCGTCTCCAAAAGTCTGCAAGGCTTGTCGCAAAGAATGGCCTTTTGAAGTTTCGATCAAGCTTTACGCCAAAAAGGTACGCTGCGCCTCTTGCAACGTCGATACCGCCTGAGAAGTCACAATAAATTTGTATTGAATAAAATATAATTGCAATAAAAACGAAGATGCCCGAATATAAATCTGGCTCAGTAAAAACTTTGTTCACAAAGACTGCTGCCCTGTCCGCAATGACAAGCTTTTTAAAGAATCCATAAAGTATGAGCATAAGACCATAAGAGATGTCCTTTGCATCGCTTGCCCCGCTATAGAGACCTTGTGAGATGTCGTCGTAGCGTGAGATAGGTCCTTGCATCATTTGCGGGAAGAATGAAACGAAGAGAGAGTACTTGAAGATGTTCTTTTGTGCCTCGTACTTTGCTCTGTAAACATCAATCACGTAGCCACTCGCCATGAAGATGTAGAATGAAATGCCAAGCGGAATGAAGTTTTCGAAGATATTGACACTCGTAAACTTAACTAAGCTTAGCATACCAAAGTTCAAAATGAGTGTGAGAGCCAAAATAAATTTATTCTTATGCTTCTCTAGATAAATGGCAGAAAAATAAGTGCTTAAAATTACAAAGATTAAGTAGACGAAGGCCTTTACACTAAAGCTTGCATAATAAGCTAAAGAGATGAGTAAAAGCGCCTGCCACCTATACTTAGTAGCCTTAAACACAATAAAGGAACATAGTAAGAATACTATGAAAGTGAAGCTTGTAAAACTCATTGCAATGATTTAATTAGTTTCTCTATCGCTAAAACGTTTGCAAAATTTTCTGGCAATAGCTCGGAAACTTGTATTTTAACGCCAAAAGCGTCATTTAATTCTATAACTAAAGTCACTATGTCGAAGGAGTCAAGTATGCCTTCTTCGATGATCTCTGTTGTGTCCTCAACTGCTTCACCAGTGACGTCTTCGATGATTTCTTTAATTTTTTCTTTCATCAGTCTTACCTCCAAATATATACGTAGGACTTAAGTCCGTCCTCTTTAAAGCCAAATTTATGGTATAGTTTTATCGCTCTCGAGCCTTCATCAGTCCACACATTGACGCGCTTCTTCTTAGACACGCTTCCTAGATAATGGTGCAAGATCTCGCTGCCGAGTCCCTCGCCTCTTTTAGCCGGGTCTATGTAGAAGTGCTCGATACTGTCCTTAAACGCATCTGTACTAAATTCGATAAAGCCAGCGCCGTCTATGCCTATGAAAAGTTTTTTTTCTATGCGCTCACGTACCTCATCTAAGTCAAGTCTCTCACCTGAGTACTCATCAAAATTTTGAAGTGCATGATATATGAAGTCCGCATCATCCATATAATTCACGCGGCTTGATTCATAAGGCTCCTTATGATTTAAGCGCAGTCTCACTCTTGTCTTGTATAGCTCAAAGCCCATATTTTCAAGCGTCTCATCCATTTGTTTAGAAACGATTTCGCTCACAAAAGTTCCTTTCGCATCAAATTTTTCATTGATATCGTTTATATAATAATAAAGTTTGTAATAGCCTTCTCTTTTGATTAGGACATAGAAATTCATATCGCCTTTTATGTAGTAGAGCCTATCGATATTAGCTTCATATAGAGAAGTGTTCATGTAATCGTTTGTGATGGAGCCCTCATAAGATTTTAAAATCTCAAGCTCCTTTAGTGATTTAAACTTCTCCACGTTCATAAATTTCTAAAAGCCTCTTCTTGTCAATCTTAGTATTTTGCGTCTTAGGAAGAGCATCCATATGCACAAACTTCGATGGAAGCATGTACTTTGGCAGCCTTTCAAGGATAAAGTCCTTAAACTCCTTCCTCGAAAATTCCTTTCCTGAGTAAAACAAAATTATAATTTCATTTTCTTTATCAAAAACAGCGCTCGCCTCGTGTATGCCCATGGCGTATACCTGTCTTTCTATCTCGTCTAGCTCGATTCTGTGCCCAAAGACCTTGACCTGATTGTCCTTCCTAGCCAAAAATTCTATCTCGCCAAACTTATTTCTTCTAACAAAGTCGCCGCTCCTGTAAACAATCTCTCTATATGCCTTGTTTAGTGGATTTTGCACGAAAGCTTTCTCAGTTTGGTCAAGCTTGTTGTAGTAGCCATATGAAACGCCTCTACCTCTGATAACAAGCTCGCCCTCGTCAGCTTCACGCTCGCCATCAAGTATCATGACCTCCATATTCTCACAAGCCTTGCCTATGGGGATGATCTCATCATCTTGAAAGTCCCTGTCAACCTTGTAATAGCAGCAGTCGCAAGTCGCCTCAGTCGGTCCATATAGGTTAAAGTACTCAGCTTCTACAGCTTGGCGCCAGATGTTTAGCTTTTGCGCGCTCATTTGCTCGCCAGCAAAAGTAACTAGCCTTAAGTATTTTGGTTTATCTATATCAAAAACATTTGAATTTGCAAGTATATTAAGCGCCGACACCGACCATAGTATGGCCGTAATTCTATTTTCATTTAGGTAGTCGACCACCTTAACAGGAAATAAAAAGTCCTTTGGATCCATAAGGTATAGAGTAGCTCCAGTCTTAGTAAATAGACAAAGCTCCTTAAGCGACGCATCAAAGAAGAGTGGCGTTTGATTTGCAAGCCTATCGTTTTCGTTTATCTTTAGTGTTTTGTAAAGCCAATCTTGCAAGTCAACGAGCATGAAATTACTGATAACAACGCCCTTTGGCTCACCAGTTGTGCCTGATGTGAATAAAACATAAACAGGATCTGTGTCTATCATCTTAGCTCTGATATCATCAAGAGCAAGATCGTCACAGCCATAATCATGGTCATGGTCATAGTGAAGAGCATAATCCTCGAAAATGTTCTTCGTATGATAAATGCCTAGAGTGCTCTCAAGACGCTTCTTGATAGTCTCAATCCTCTCACGAGGCATAGCCGCATCGATGGGCACGTAAAAGTTGCCGCTGTAAAGAACAGCGAAGAAAGAGATTATAGTCTCAAGTAGCCTGTCAGTCTCAACCATGATGGGACGCTTCGTTTGTGGATGCACCTTATGTATCTCGCTTGCAAGACTCATAGCCCTCGCACGAAGCTCACTAAAAGTGATGGACTTCTCTTTGTCAACGATGGCTACTTTGTCAAGATATTTACTTGTTATACGGTCGAGTTGATCGATGAATAGCATATTACACCTCACAACAATATTATCACAAGATGTGTTGATTGTCAATAATTTCGCATATGAGCAAAAAAGAAGACATCATACGATGCCTTCTTGTTTATAGTTTATAAGAAATTTTATTTTTATTTTATGAACTGGTCTTTGTGTTCACAACTAGTTAATTTAAGTTTTAATGCAAGAAGTGTTTTCCTTCGCTTGCTGGTCTACTCATGAAAATCACTTTTCTCGCTATGAAGTATCAATAAAAAATGGATACATATCACATGACATGTATCCATTGAGAAATTTATTTAATTAATAACCAGTCTTCTTCAACTCTGTTCTTAGTTCTTCTAATGTATTCATGAGTATTAGTTGCTTCTACCATATCATTGTAACCCCAGAACGATATATCAAGGTCTGTGAAGTACTTAATCATTTGTGGGTTTTTACACTTGATTAATGACATAGCATCGAAGTTTCTTTCAAATATCTTGTTTAATATAACAGCTGCTTCGCACCTTGTGATGTGAGCGTCTGGTCTAAATGTGCCATCTGGGTAGCCTAAAATTCTTTTCGCTTGGTACTCAGCGCCTATAGGACGCTCTGCCCAGTGACCTATAACATCTGCGAATGGCGCTGTGCCGTAAGGCTTGTTGTCTATCACGGCTATCATCTTAGTGAACTCCGCTCTTGTTATAGGGCTGTTTGGTCTAAAGTTTCCGTCTGGGTAGCCTTGCATTATGCCTCTAGTCACTACCGCGTTGATGGCTTTGTTGTACCACGAGCTTGGAGTGTCAGGGAACATTGGTGCATCTGCTGATCCATATGCTTCGATGTCTAAAAGTCTTGCAAGCATAGCTGCTGCTTCGGCTCTCGTGATCTTGCCGTTAGGTCTAACAGTGCCATCTGGGTAGCCGAAGATGTAGGCTTTGTGTTCTTGTCCTTTTATTTCTTCTGGCTCAGGTGCTTCTTCTGCCTTTGCCTTCCTCTTAGTCCACATTGCATATAGCACTGTGTTAGTATATACTTGATCGCCCTTTCTTACTTCGCGCATACGATCTCTACTGTAGCTCCATCCTTCAAAGACATATCCTCTTCTGCGCGGTGTATATAGATATGGATCTATAAACTCGCCTTGCATTACATCGTAGTCAGTAATCTTGCCATGTGGGTAGTTTTCATCTAAAGTAAGAATAAGAGTACTAGGTGCAGACGCCTTCTCCCACTGCGCAGTGAATATAAAGTTTGACTTTAATGTAACTTTTTCGCCAGGATTGTATATCCTTTCAAATGAATGTATTTCTGCTTTTGCTTTTTCAATCGCTAGCTTAAGTCTTTCTTCCATATTAGCTCCAGGTACATATCTTGTACCTTTCCATCCTAAGAACTTATAGCCATCTCTCTTTGGTGCTTGCAATATAATAAATTCTGCGCCTTTATCTTCATCACTAATTTTAACTTTATCTTCTTTAACTACTCTTATTGCCTTTGGATTAGCTTCATTTGTAAATTCTCCGCCATTAGGATCAAAATAAGCACTTATCTTTTCATTCTTATAGTTTACATCATAGTTATTTAGTAGTGATTTTGCAGTTATTTGATCATTTATTCTCTCACTAAAAGTATTTTTACTAAAGTCTAAAAAAACATAATTTTGATAATTATCTGGTGGATCAGCAAAACCACTAAACGCTAAATTGTCCTTAAATAAAGTATCATGACTTATTTTTAAGTTTTTATACCCTTCTTGCTTAAGAGTGTTTTCATTAACGCTAGTGCCATAACCTTCTAAATCGTATAAGAATGGTATAGTATATATAGCTCCACCTTGTCCGACACCACAAGTATTTCCTATAAATTTTGTGCCTTCAGAAATCTCTACTTTTATATTATTTTTAATAGATGATATATCTTTATTTTCATTATCATGTCTTTCAACACCGTTAATGCCTAGGGCTCCCCCTGAGCCATAAGCATAATTTCCCTCAAAAGTAGTGTTTTTGATAATAGTTGTGTTATTAATAACTTCAACAGCTCCACCCACACCAGAAACATGTGGATTCTTTTCATCATCTCCTGTTTTAAGTGCTGCTTTATTTTTTGTAAATGTGTAGCTATTAATTTCTGTTGGGAAAGCTGTGAAGATACCAGCACCCATATATGAAGTGTTATCATCAAATATAGAGTTTGTAACTTTTATATTATTTAAATTTTTATCTACATTTCCGTTAGCTGAACTAGAAATCCCCGCTCCGTAAGATGCATCATTATCGATAAACTTTGACTCATTGATTTCTAATTTACCATTAGCACTTAGTAAAACTCCTCCACCTAATTCGTTTGAAAAATTATGAATAAAAGAAGTTTTTTGAATACTTGTAATGCCATTACTATCTTTAGCAATTAACACTGCTCCACCGCCAAGATTTGAGCCGTTGTTATAAAAAATTGAATCTTTAATTTCAGATCCACCTTTTAACAAATATATGGCTCCTCCCTGCTGCGCTGCTGTATTTTCTTTAAAGTTTGAACCAATAATTTTTACGGTGTCTTTTGCATATATGGCTCCACCCATCTTATAAGCCTTATTGTTATTAAATTCAGTTTTATTTATAGTAAGATTGTTAGCATATATTGCTCCACCATGGTAAGCTTCATTATTCTCAAAAGTACACTTGTCATGAATTATTAGATTTTTAAATGAATATATAGATCCTCCGCTAGAAGATTGATTACCTTTAAAAATAGAGTCAGAAATTTCTGCTTTTTCATTATTAATAAGTGCTCCACCATAATCAGCTATATTGCCTTCAAAGGTACAGTTATCTGATATATTCACTTCATTAGCATAAATTGCTCCACCTTTATTAGTAAAGTATGTGCCTTGTGGAATCCTTAATATACCATTGTTTTTAAAAGTAGATCCTTTTATATCAAACTTAGGTGCGCTTATATGATAAATAGCTCCTCCAGACTTTTGAGCATAATTGTTTACAAAGGTAGAATTTTCTATGCTTGTATTAGATTGAGTGTAAATTGCTCCACCATTTGCATAACCATCAAACGACAATAAAATTGCTTGATTGTTAACAAAAGTCGCATCCTTAATGTTAATTGTGCTCTTTTTATTCAAAGAGCATATAGCTCCACCTAGGTCTGCAAGGTTATTTATAAATTTAGAGCCATTTATATTTAAAATTGTATTGTCATCTGCGTTGATAGCTGCGCCTCGGATGGCCAAGCAATCTTTAATTGAGGATTTTGCGTCCATGTTAAGCTTTCCTTCAGATCCTAGAGTTATACCAGCGCCATCATTTACTTGATCAGTATTGCCGTTTATAATTTGAACATTTTCTAAGTTTAATACTCCCTTATCATAAACTTTTATACACCTATTTAGTACATTTTCATCGAATCCCTTTCCATCTATAGTAAGGTTTTTAAGCGTAGCTGTTCTGACTATTGCACTGGCTCCACTATGTCCTGATCCAAGCTGAAGAATTATTTCACTTTTATTATCTGTATTATGAATTTTATGATTCTTGCCGTCTAGTTCCACATCGTAATTCATATAAATTGACCTAGTATTAGATCTATCTGTAAAGCCTGGTGTTGCTTTAATATCCCAGTCTTTATTTAATTCAATAATCCAAGTGAGATTACCTTGTTCTGGAATTCTATCGACAGGAGAATAATTTCCAGAAACCACTACATCATAAGCAGATTGATGTTTAAATTGTAGTTCCGTAAACACTGCATTAATATCGCTATAACTTGGTGTTGCTTCACTTATATCTCCGTTGCTTATCTTAGAGTCGTAAACTTTGAAAGGCTGTCCATCTTTTCTTTTAAAAGTCATTAAAAAGTCTTGAGATAAAGTATTATAATCTGCTTCGTCTATTTTGTAAAAATATTTTGTTAAAACATTATCCCTGTCGCCGCCATAAGTTTTAACTCCATAGCAATTACCATCTTGGTCTTTAGCTATGGTGTTTATTGAATCTAGACTAAAGCCTGCTGGTGTAGCTACTGCCTCAGGTTCTCTTTCTTCGCCGAGTTCAAGTGTGTCGCCCGCATTATCAAGATTGTTTTCTTCTTCAAGCACTTTTGCTTCTGGCTCTACTACCTTCACTGGCTCTATGTCCTCATCTAGTTTCAGATTTGGATCTAGCTCGTCAGGATTTAAATTTGCGTCTTCAAAGTAAATTCCCTTTGCATCTGACAATTTTACCTCTGAGAAGCTTAGTGCATATGCTGCATCTGCGCTCATTGTCACAAGCATCATAAGTGCTAACAAGAGTCCTAGTACTTTCTTTTTCATAATGTCCTCCTTCTTTTTTATCCCCTTTATAAATGTGAATATATCTTTATCCTAAGTCTAGTATAACACCTCTTACTAATAATAATCAAGCTTTTAAGCGTTATGTAACACGCTTGTAACATTGAAGTGGCTAAAATACAAAAAGAGAGCAAAACTCAATTTGCTCTCTAATGGTATTTTTTGCTATTTTTTATAGTGTCAACGTACCATCGCAAACTGATTGAAGAACTTAAGACTATACGTCCTAAAACCTTTGCGCTATGCGAAGAGAAGAAGAACCCTGTCCATAAATGGACATGAACCTTTACGCTATGCTGGATAAGGCGCAGCCCGTATTAGATCACACAGACACATATAAAAAGAGACCAAAGATTAACTTTGATCTCTGATGATATTTGTATAGTGTCAACGAACAATCGTAATACTGATTTTGCTGGAAAAATTGATATATTGCGCGAAGTGGACCGACGAAGCAAGCGGAGTGTACAAATGTACTCGAGCATTGCTAAGGAAGGAACAAGCGCAAGATGCAATTTTAACGCAAAATCCTATGCTAGTGATCCCATTGGATCCCAAGGCTTCAACACTACCGCTTTCTTATTATAATCTTCTTGTTCTTTCTTGCTTAGGTACTTCTTATTAACTACGGCTTGGTAGACGAAGTTGTCGAACCACTCATCACTCATAACGAAGTGGCCTTTGTAGCCGAATTCGTCGCCCCATGAGTTTTCGACTTTGAATCTGACTGGCTTAGTGCCTTCCATTTCTACGCCTGTGAATGTCATGGCGTGTGTCATTAGTGAGTAGCCATAGTTAAGGCCATCTTCCTTAGATAGTGTTAGGTCTAGGTCAAATAGTGTTTCGTAATCGATGACTCCTTTGGCAAGGGTTGCTCTCTTGTCGTCTTTATCGCCTGTGAACATATCTTTACCTACATCGCAGCCGAACCATACTGGCATGCCGTCTTGCAATTGCTTAACGATGGCTTTCTTTAGGTCTTCAACTTTTAGGTTAAGGTGCTTAACTTCTTTGCCTTCTACGATATTGCCAAGGTATTTGATTGTGAATGTCTTGTTGTATGGTTTATCTTTTGTTGGCGCGTTTGTGATTGAAACGAAGTCATCAAGCTTAAGTCCAACATACTTCTTGAAGAAGGATTGTGCTGTTAGGTTCTTTTCTTCGATAAGTTTATGGTCTTTGTCGTGTGCTATGAAATCGAATGTTTCTGGAAGCTTACCTAGTGTTGCTGTTAGTACGTTAAAGACGTCTTGTAGAGCAGCTTCTTTAAGTGCGTTTACTTCAGCTTTGCTCTTACCTTCTTTAACTGCTTGTCTAAGTGTAACTGTGTTCTTTCTAAGTATCTTGGATAGGTACTTATTAAGCTCTCTTGTGTTTGATGAAGCTACTGACTCTGGATAAACGTACTTTGGTACTAGACCGTATTTATTAACGATGTTTACGAACATGTCCCATTGGCCGCCGTCACATAGTGGGTCGCCCATAAGGTATTGCATAACTCTGTCTTCTATAGGCTCGTCTGCCTTTTCAATAACTGTTTCGAAGTAGTAGTTACTTCTTTCTAGTTTATCAAAGAAGAATGGATAGCTTTGTGAAAGTTCGAAATTTTCTAATTTATAC
The DNA here is from genome assembly GCF_943169635.2 of Fenollaria sporofastidiosus. Taxonomy (NCBI): domain Bacteria; kingdom Bacillati; phylum Bacillota; class Clostridia; order Eubacteriales; genus Fenollaria; species Fenollaria sporofastidiosus. The sequence goes on along the minus strand of NZ_OW968186.1, from coordinate 678,648 downwards.
TTTTTGATGATTACGTTTCTCATAAAGTTTAGTGAAGCAAACATCCAGCATCTGCCTGATGCCTTTTGGTTGCATACTTCGCCGTTTTCAATGTCTAGGTTGAACTTATATGGGTTTTCTTTAACTTTGTTAATGTCTGTTGCAACTTTTCTAATGCCGCTTTGTACTGCTGCGTTCATTGCAACGATGTTTTTCTTATCTGACAAGAATTCTTGTTCTAATAAATTTAATTTATCTGTGCTTAATTGTCTCATCTTCTACCTCCTATAGCTCCCATGGCATTAGCTTTATTGGCTCTTCGTCAAGCGCTTTTAGCTCTTCCTCATTTAGGTACTTCTTCTTAGGAATGATCTCGAAGCCGTAGTTATCGAACCACTCTTCGTCCATAACTAAGTAGCCTCTGACGCCTGCCTTTTCGCCCCAAGAGTTTTCAACTTTGAACTTAAGTCCATCGTCAGTTCTGTCGTAGCCAACTATGACCATGGCGTGAGTTGCATTAGACTCGCAAGTTTCCATACGTTCTACCTTTGTTTGCTTTGTATCTATGTTAAATAAGCTGTCTCTATCAAGTAGATTGTATACTAGGTGGCCTGTTCCTGCTCCGTCACGTGATACTGAAGAGTCCTTACCTACGTCGCATGCAAACCATACAACTTCGTCATCATCAATCATGGAGATGACTATGTCCTTCATTCTTTGCATAGAAACGTTTAGATACTTAAGTGAGCCGCCAAGTCTTTGTTGAATGAAGTCTCTTTCATAAACTTTGTTTTCTTCCTTGCCCTTGCCTGGGTAGTTGCCTAGCTCAACGTATTCACTTAAATCGTCAGCGATGAATTCTCTGTAGAAGTCGATGGCTGTGATGTTTCTTCTCTCGATAAGTTCGTCGTCTTTGTCCCTTAAGATAAGGTCGAATCTCTTTGGAGGCACACCTAGTGAGATAGCTGTGATCTTGTAGACATCTTTAAGTGCCTTTTCTTTAATCTCGTCTATGGCCTCATCAGTTTTTGCCTTTCTAATGTCTTTTGCAGCGATCTTAAGTCTCTTGTCAAGTACGTAGATTAGGCTGTCAGTTCTCATAACATCGGCTGTGTCTGGATAAGCATACTCAGGTACTATACCATACTTAGTGATTAGTCTAGAGAATGTTGTCCACCAAGCTCCGTCGTCTGCTGCATAGAAGACAACGTCTCTTGTTAGTCTGTCGTCAAGGTCCTTATCCTTAAGCGCTATAACATCTTCAAGGTATTGATTAGCTCTTTCAAGCTTGTCGTAGAAGTATAGGTACTTGTGTGAAAACTCGATGTCGCCAAGCTTAAACTTTTTCATTAGATTAACTCTAACAGTGTTAAGTCCTGCAAACATCCAGCATCTACCGGATTGTCTTTGATTAGTCATCTTGCCGATCTTGACAGTTTTCTTGAAGACATCTGGGTTCTTGTTAAGCTTCGTAAAGTTTATGGAAGCGTCTAAGATACCAGCAGATGCTATCATATTTTGTGCTGCCTTGCTGAAGCCTTCGTCGTAAGACTTTTTAAACTTCATAAGCACATCTTTAGTAATTGATTTTTGCATATTGTCCTCCTTTATATATAATAAATATTTCATCTCTCGTAACAATTATACCGCGAAGACAATTATTTTGCAATAACTTTACAAGAAATTCTCATTTAAAAATGGAGGGACATTAAGTCCCCCCGATATATCCAAGCCGTATAAATAAAACTATTATGCGCCTAGTTCTCTATCTATAGTAATCTTTGCTGCGATGTTATCTCCAGCAAGTGTGAAGTTATCTACGATATCTAGAGCAAGTTCTTCTTCCTCGATTTGTTCGCTTATAAATTGATGCATAAAGATTTCTGTTGCGTAGTCATCGTTCTTCTTAGCGATGTCATGAATCTTGTAAATCTTTTCAGTTACTTTCTTTTCATGATCTAAGATGATCTTTGCTACTTCTAGAGGTTCTTTAACCGTGAAATCTTTCATCTCGATAGGCATAAGTTCTGGCTTAGCATCACGTTTTTGAATAAACTCGATGAATTGATCAGCGTGAGCTAATTCTTCTTTGTAGTGATTAGCAAGCCACTTTGCATAGCCTTTGTAGTTTTCTCTTTCCATAGCGATGGAAAGGTTTAGATAAATGTAACCTGAGTATAACTCAAAGTTAATTTGATCGTTTAATGCTTGTAATACTTCTTTCTTCATTATCTTTCCCTCTTTCAATATAAATTTTATATACGGCCGAATAACAAAATGATTATATGAAGAAAGCCGGCACGAACCGGCTCTTCATCTATAGTATTTAATTAGCTTCTTTTTTCTCGTTTTTCTTCTTAAGCCACTCTTCGTAGCCTTTTGAAGCTCTGCGTTCTTCTTGTTGCACTCGCACTTTTCAGAGCAGCAAGCACACTTGCCATTCTTTATTGAGTATACTGTCTTCTTTATACCAAAAAATACAAATATTAAAACAAGAACAACTATAGCTATATCGATGGGACTCATTATATCACCTTCTTATATTTTTGTCTTTGCTGAATTCTTGCAATAAGTGCACCAACAACGGCAATTACTACTAGAGCAATTAGAACATATATAATTAGGTTACCCTTAACGTCGATTGCTTCTGAGGCTTCTTCAGCGGCACCGTAGTCAAGCATTACTTTTTCAGTAAACTTAGTACCGCGGAAGATCAAGTTTCCAACTTGGTTAACAATTAGAGCTAAGACATAAGCAAGACCTGTTTGGAAGCCTGCTGTAAATAATGTGTCTTTAGTGTTACCAAGCTCTCTCTTCATCGCGCCGATAGCTGCAAAACAAGGAGCTGCAAACATAGTGAATATTATGAATGCAAAAGCGCTAACGTAGCTGAAGTAGATAGGTGCCTTAGAACCAACTGTTGCAAACGTAGCAACTACAACTTCCTTAGCAACAAGGCCTGTTATAGATGCAACAGCAGGTGCCCACGAATCGCCAAAGCCAAGTGGAACGAATACATATCTTAACACGCTACCAATCTTCACAAGCATTGAGTCTTCGATAGAGTCACCTAAGAACTCAAGAGAGAAGTTGAAACTTTGTAAGAACCAAAGTGTTAAGCAAGCAAGTAAGATAACTGTTCCCGCTTTGATGATAAAGCTTCTACCCTTTTTCCACATGTGAATAATAACATTCTTTAGTGTTGGAACTCTATATGGAGGAAGTTCCATAACGAAAGGAGCAGGGCCCTTAAAATCTATTAGTACGCTTCAATATTATGCCGGCTATAATTACAACAGCGATAGAAATTAGATATATCATTGGAGCTATCCAAGGGGTACCATTGAATATTAGGGATATAAACATGGCAAAGATAGGAAGTTTAGCTCCGCATGGTATAAACGGTGTTAGTAATATAGTCATACGTCTGTCTGCGTCAGACTCAATAGTTCTTGTAGCCATAACGCCAGGGAATGAACAGAGCGTACCTATAAGCATAGGTATGAAACTTTTACCGGATAGTCCGAACTTTCTAAATAACTTGTCCATGATAAATGCAACTCTCGCCATGTATCCTGAGTCTTCTAGTAAAGATAGGAAGAAGAAAAGTAGCATTAATTGTGGAACGAATGTGAATATCGAACCTATAGGTTGGACGATACCATCATTTACAAGCGATGTAACAACTTCAGAAGCACCTAGTTCAGGTAGCTTAGTAGTTATGATCTCGCCAAGTTTTTCAAAAGTTTGTTCAATAAAGCCTATGCAGTAATCTCCTAAAGTAGAGATTGATACATAATATATAAACCACATAATAGCTAAGAATATAGGGATAGCTAGGAATCTGTTTGTAACAACTCTGTCAACTTTATCAGAGAAGCTAAGCTTCTTTTCAGAAGACTTCTTCATGATTCCCTTCATATCCTTTTGGATGTTTTTGTATCTTTCACTAGTGATGATCGATTCAGAATCGTCATCTTCTTTTTGAAAATGATATTATTAGTCTATGCTAACAAGTAGATTATACAACGCTAACTAGTAAAGGTCAATAGTTTTTAAGCAGATAATTGATTTTACACGAAATTAATCAAATATATTTACACTATTGCCCATATATAGAAATAAATAAAAAGAGACCACTTAAGGTCTCTTATATAATCTTTCTAGCCAACGCCTCCTGCAAAGTTTTTGAAAAGTTGATATTCATCTCAACTGCTCTGTCATTTAACCATGATGGGATGGTAAGTGTTTTTCTAACAGATTTATTACCTTTGTTAAGGTTAACATCTGCTCTAATTATGCTCACAAAAGAGTTCTTGTCTGTCTTTATAGACTTAATGTCACTTGGCGGATTAAGCTTTTCGCCATCTTTAAGCATTTCGGATAAGTGAAGCTCTAGAGCTAAAGTAGCATCTTCAATAATTTCATCTATAGTGTCGCCTTGCGCATGACAGCCCTCAACGTCTGGAAACTCTCCCCATGAAGCGTTTTGTCAAGTACCTTTTCTTATTTATTGACGCCTTATTTTGAACAGCAAAAAACAGCAAACCTGTTTGATTTGCTGTTAATTAAACCGATACATAATATTAAATAATAACTATCTTTAATACAAAATTTTTGAACGATAGCTATTTCTTCAACTCAAGTCAATCAAATAATTATTTACTAGATAACTTAAATTGCTCTTCTTTCTTATCAAAACTTAGTAAATAGTCTTTTCCTCTTTCAACATTAAGCTCCACTTTTGCAGGTCCCCATGTTGTAGTAACGTTTTTATATAACACTCCAGGTCTAGTATATGTGTAAGTTACTTCTAAAACAATATCTCCTGGATCTGCACAAACTATATATTTTGCTTTTTCATTAAAAATAGCAGCTTCACCACTGATTACTCTAGCATATAATTGTTTTTGAGTGATTACATTATTTCCGGAAGAAAGCTCAATTTTCACCGCATTAGGATGTACAGCTAACCATTTAGTCAAGGCATTTTTGTTCATTTTAATTGACACAAACGAAAAAACAGCCGCTAATATAAAAATTGCAATCACAACATAGGCATATACTCCCATTGAAAAAAATGCTTCTAAATACTTCTCCATTTTCATTCTCCTTTTTAATTATTTTTATTAACATCATTTAATTTAATTGTTTTGCTTTTTACTCCAACCACTCCTAAATCTTCAATAAGTTCATTATATTTTCTTTTTCCTAGCGAAGATAAATCAAACATTTCCTTATTACCATCTTCTGTATAAATATATAAGAAAAACGAGTCATTGTTTCTTTGTTCTGAAGAAATATGAACTTCATTTAGATTATAGTTAAATTCCTTTTTCCCATCGTTTATCGATAAATCATTTCCATTTATAATTATTTTAGTTCTCAATTGCCTAAATATACTTATTACAACCAAAATAATGATGATAGATGATATAATAATTGCAACTTTATATCCTCCAATTACTCCGGAAATTAAAAATGCAACAAGCGCTCCAAAAATCATTATTATTAAATTATAAATAAACGCAACTAGGCTTCTTCTATATATTTTCTCCAAAATCAACCGTCCTTAAAGTACAATAATGATACTAACGTATATCTAATTTTAAGCACAAAATTACGTATAAATTATATGTCTTTATATACAAAATGTCAATATTAATTTTTCACCATGCACGCAATATTTATTCATATTTCTTCACTCAAAAATTCGTTTAGTATCATACTATTATTTTAATTTTATTCGAATTTTATACCTCTAACTCTTTCTTATTTACCTGTGTTAATCCTCTTTTCTGATATGGATATGGTGGCGATGATAAAGACTTCCTAAAAAAATCGGATTGCTTTTTATCCGATTTCTTTGTAGTTAGAATACCCCCAGTCTAACTGGGGGTATTCTAACTACAATAAAAAGAGACCACTTAAGGCCTCTTATATAATTATCCTGCTATTACCTTCAACTCTTTCACCATATCAATCCTAGCAATCTTCCTTCTCTCAATCCATTGACAAAGTATAAAGACTACAACTGTCATCAAATAGCTTGTAACAAAAACTCTCACTGGTACTGTTACTTCTAAATATGCGTCAAATTTTTGCATTGCTATAAAATAAAAATATTTAACGAGTTTATCTAGGATTGGAATTAGTATTATTTGAAATATTATTAGCATGGCAAAGCTTGTATTTACATAAAATTTCGCGACTTCTTTATCTTTATATCCAAAAACTTTTAGATAGGTCATATTGAGTTTGGCTTTGTCTATGATGAGCTCTGTTACCATGAGTATCAATATAAAGAAGAATGCTACGGCAACGAGCTGAATCATGATGAAAACTGCTGAGAATGAATCTAAAAAGTGTCTCATGAATCTTGACATTTCTTTTCTGTCTATATGTGTAAGTAGATTTTCTTTAGTAATTTTTAGCTCTTTATCGCTAAGATAAGCGTTGTAATAATCACTGTCTTTGCCTATAATTTTATTTAAAATCTCTCTTTTTGTAAAAATTTGGAAATAATTATTGGTCCTATCTATGTCCTTGACCACAAGATATTTTTCTTCTGTATTGTATGGCTCTCTAATCTTAATTTTATCGCCTATTTCGTAGTTAAATCTCTTTGAAAGACCGAGACTGATAACTACCTCATCATCTTTAAGGCTTTTTACATCAATCTCATCATATTTTGTATCAGCGTCTATGCCATAAGTTTGGACTTTTTCGTCGTTTTTATCAACTAGTTCAACGCTTACTAAGCTTATCTTGCTCGCATCTAAATCATCCATATCGCTCTTGACAATGTAGGTGTGGGCGTATTTCATCTGATTTTGCATATCATCAGCATATTTTGTAAATATGGGTTTGGCCGAAACACCAAAGATGAGTAATAAATTTGCTATAAAAACGCCAAAAAGCAAGGAAACGTAGCTAAATTTATTTGCAAATATAACTCTTAATTTAAATTTATTTATAAAATTCATATTTTTTAGCTTAAATCTACTTCTTGTTTTTGCCTTTTTAAAGTTTTTTCTCAAGAAATCGACTGGTCTCATCTTAAGGCTCTTTGCTATGATGATGTAGTTGATCACAAGATACAAAACTAGTGGCATAATCGATGTTATCAAGAAGGAGCGAAGTGTGATATATGGCTCAAATACTGGTAAATCATAGGATTGATAATAAACGTTTGCATATATTTTATACACATGAAGATAACTTATCGCATTTCCCGCTATTGACGCAATTATTACTATGAATAGTGGCATTGCCATGTAATTTAAAAGAAGCTCTCTCTTTTTATAGCCTGAAGCAAGCAAAGTTCCGATGATTGGCGCTTCTTCTTCGATGATGGATTTAACTTCTGCGCTCGAAATGAAAGCGATTGCAAGGAAGAGAAGTGCTGTAACTATGCTCATTGTAGGTACGTCGCCACTCATGTCATCTGCAATGAAGGTGATGCACTTATTGTCAAAGCGTGTGACAGCGTCAACCACAAGATTATCCTTGTTAACTATCTTGACTATATCTTTTAATTTTTCTCTCGCATCTTTTTTATTTAAAGCCTCATCTGTGTGATAAGAGTAAAGATATTTCACTTTAGCGTCCTTCATATCGTCAAAGGCTTCTTCAGATATAGTCGCTATGCCGAAGTGACCTGTGTCCATAACAAGATCGTTTCTATTTTTAAGTGCTGAGGAGTAATCAGGGAAGGATGCTAGAGAAGAAACTTTGAACTTTTTATTTTTAATAGTAATCTCGTCACCTATATTTATTTTATTATTTCTAGCATAATTAGCAGAGATGTTTATCTCATCATCTTTTTTAGGCAAAGCACCTTCAAATATTTGTGCCTCGTTTATATCTTTTCTATTTTTAAAAATTCTTAAAACTTTACGACTAGCTACTTCTTCTTCAAAATAATAATTTTCATAAAGTTTTACACCAATATCTTTTATCTCATCTTTTGCCTCATCGCTAAGCGCATAAATTGCTTCAAACTCGCCATCTTCAACTTTTCCATTAATTATTTGCTTATTATAAAGCTTTTCAACTGACTCTTGCGAGATGAAGAATGACGATGCGAAGACAACTATAAAAGTAAGTGCTAGCAAGATGGGTATGACTTTTAAAGGCTTGTATTTAAACTGCCTGTAAACACGTTTATTAATAGGACTTCTCATCTACCAAGTCACTTCCTTTGCAGAGATTTTCTCTGTATTTACTTCTACGCTCTTGATGCTGCCGTTATGCAAGGACAAAATTACGTCGCTCATCTTGGCAATTTGTGTGTTGTGGCTCGCGATGATGATTGTTGCGCCGTATTTTTGATTAAGTTTTTCGATTAAACACAAAACATCTTTTGCGCTCTCATAATCAAGTGCGCCAGTTGGTTCGTCGCAGATAAGAAGTTTTGGACTCTTAATCATAGCTCTTGCGATGGATGCCCTTTGTGCTTGACCACCAGAAATTTCGTTTGGGTACTTGTACTTGTGCTCATCAAGTCCTAAGTCCTTTAGAAGCTCATCTATATCAAGCGGCTCCTTCGATAGATACTCGCCCACTTGAACATTCTCAAGAAGATTGAGGTCGCTGATTAGATTATAGAATTGAAAAACAAAACCAAGGTAATCGCGCCTGTAATTTTCAAGCGCCTTCTTTGACATAGATTTAAGATCCTTATCAAATACACTGACATCACCTTCGTCAATAGTTTCAATCCCGCCTAAAATATTTAATAAAGTTGACTTACCAGAGCCAGATGGACCTAAGACACAGATAATCTTGCCGTCTTCAAGTTCAAGATCAATCCCTTTAAGTACCTCCACCCTATTATCTTTTGTGCCGTAGTACTTATGCAAACTTGAAATTTTTATCATATAAACACCTCACTGCTTTATCGATAAATATACTTTTAATTATATTTTCAAGTATATATTATCACAAGCTATTGTTAGCGTCAACTAACTTTTATCACAAATGGACTTTTTTGCAAAAAAATGCAGCTACTGTTTAAGTAACTGCATCTTTACAAGAAGTTTTATTTTATTTTGCTGCTCTTTCGTAGGAAAAAGTTTTTTCTCTTATACAATCCATCGCAAATAAATTTTTTGGAGCAAATGTGATTGTCTTTATAGAAGAGTCGCCTTATTTCATTTATTTCGCTTCTCTTTCGTAGGAAAAATTGATGCATTCTGCGTTGTACAGAATTTTTTGGAGTGAGGTGTGCAAGAGCACTCCGCAGCGACAAAATAATTCGAAACTAGCAGAAGGCGCAATTTTTATAGAAAGAGTTATATATTTTCTAATTGACTTTCAATATATTGATTCCTATACAAATTATAGTAAAGTCCCTTTTTAGCAATCAATTCCCTATGCGTACCCATCTCTGCTATGCGTCCTTGATGTATATACAAAATTCTGTCGCTAGTAACTATTGTGGATAATCTATGAGCAACGGTGATTGAGGTTCTTCCTTCAAGAAGTTTCTCGATTGCGTCTTGTATCCTCTTTTCTTGGTAAGTATCGACTGAGGATGTCGCTTCGTCTAGTATCAGTATAGCCGGATCCTTGATCAAGGCTCTTGCGAAGCTCACTAGCTGCTTCTCGCCTTGTGAAAGCTTTCCTCCGCCTTCACCGACGTCTGTGTCGTAGCCATCTTTGAATGACTTAACTATCTCATCTAAGCCGACCACTTCAGCGGCTCTAAGCATATCCTCTTCTGTCGCACCATCTCTACCATATAGAATGTTGTCTCGTATGCTGCCTCTAAAAAGGTATGGCGTTTGCAAAACGTAGCCTAGGTTCATTTGCACCCACTTAAGCGGCATCTGTGTGTAATCAATGCCATCGATAAAGACCTTGCCCTTTGTTGGCTCGTAAAAGCGTGACGCTATGTTAATGATGGTAGACTTACCTCCGCCTGTCTCGCCGACTAGTGCAAGCCTTTCGCCATCTTTTATCTTAAGTGAAAAGTCTTTGAGTATATAGTCCTCGTCCTTGTATGCAAAGGAGACGTTCTTAAACTCGATCTCGCCCTTCATCTGTGGAAGCGACTTTTTAGGTGCCTCAAGTGCATCGCCGTAGACCTCTTCTATCTCTTTCGTGTCGTAGACTTCTACGTCTGCTTCAAGTATGCTGTTTACTCTCTCCATAGAGGCTTGCATCGATATAAGCTCAGTTAGTACTGAGGCAAGCTGCCTAATAGGCTCGTAGATCTCTGTCGAGTACTGAACCATGGCAAAGAGCGTACCTACTGTCAAGGTACCGACTATGGCTGCCGCTCCACCATCTTTAAGTATAAAAGCTGTGGCGATGGAACCTAGGAAGGCAAGCGACGGTATATACAAACTTTGCATTGTTATTGAGTGCTTGCCGCGTCTTTTGTACCTTGCAGATATTGCCTTGAACTCTTCAAGGTTTTCCTTCTCTCTAAGCAGTGTCTTTATGGTCTTTTGTCCTTGTATGTCTTCATTTAACTTGCTTGTAAGGTCTGATGAGGCTTCCTTGATGTCCTTTTGCGCCTTCATCATCTTGCCTTGGAAGATGTAAGTAAAGGCGGCTATGAACGGCATGCTTGCTAATACATATAGCGATAACTTCGCGTTAAGTAAATACATTGTGATAAATATGATGATTAGTCTCGAAGCGCTGTCCGCCATATCGAAGAGGTTCCACGCAACTGATTCCTTGATTGACATAGTGTCGTGGACAAGCCTTGAAACTAGCCAGCCAACTTGGTGCGTGTCCATGTACTTGGCAGATAGCTTTTGCGTCTTAAGAAAGGTTTCGCTTCTTAAGTAAAGTATGACCTTTTTTTCGAATTTGCCCGCTGCAAAGCAGTAAGTAAGCTCTGTTAATGATATCATCACGACAAAGGCTAGCATCAAGATGACGAATTTCGGAAAGCCCTCTACGTCGTTTTTGTAGATGTAATTATCGATGATAAACTTTGTTAATAGCGGCCAAAACGCAAGTAGCACCGCATATATCATGTTAAGAGTCGCAACGGTTGCAGCTTCTTTCTTAAATTTTTTAACTAAATTAAATAATGTAATCCTCATCTAGTCCACCTCGATGTTTTGTATATCATAGATAGTTTTGTAAAGGCCGTCTTCGTGGATTAGCTCCTCATGTGTACCCTCTTGAACCTTCTTTCCCCTCTTCATAACGATGATCTTGTCAGCGTTCATAAGAGTTGAAATTCTGTGCGAGATGATGATCTTTGTCTGAGCTTTTTCGTTTTGGCTAAGCGCAGTCCTTATGTTGATGTCGGTTTGCGTATCAACAGCCGATAGCGCATCGTCGAAGATAATTATAGGCGTGTGAACTAGTATAGTCCTCGCAATCGCAAGCCTTTGCTTTTGTCCGCCCGATAGACTCACACCCTTCTCTCCGACAATTGTATCATAGCCATCAGGAAAGTTCATGATGTCATCGTGAATGTCAGCAATCTTAGCCGCCTTGATGATCTCTTCATCGCTCGCTTCAGGCCATCTATATGCAATATTTTCTTTTATACTCTTGTTAAATAGGTAGGGCTCTTGAAGAATGATTGACGTGTTCTCCCTTATCTTGCGCTTGGCTATAGTATTGAGCTCGACGCCATCAACCTTGATCGATCCCTCGTAGTCCATAAGCCTAGGTATAAGAGAAACTAAAGTTGATTTGCCAGAGCCAGTAAGTCCCAGTACGCCAAGCGTTTTGCCTGCATCTATACTAAAGGATAAATCCTTAAGTGCACCATGCGTCTGGTCATAGGCAAAGTTTACCTTATCAAAGACTAGGCCGCCCTTGATATCCATGTCCTTGATGCCCTTGTCAAGGTCTTCAGAGTCCATCTCTAAAACTTCGTCGAAGCGTCTTATGGCAACAGTTACCCTAGTGAACCTCGAAAGCATTCTACCTGTGCCTAAAACGACCCAAACCATGTTAAAGGCAACGGCAAAGACCGCTGTAAACTCACCTAAAGATACAGCTCCACTGCGGTGCATAAGCACACCGAAGATGGCTGTCAAAGCTATCTGTAAGAAGCAAATAAACTCGGCTATCGACCAGAAGAACGCGAAGTACTCCATGATCTTGTAGTCCTTCATCGCAAGGTCCATGTTCGCCTCTTCGAACTTTTCAATCTCGTGCTTTTGCTTAAAGAAAGCTCTTACGACCTTGTAAGACGATAGGTTCTCTTGCACTATGCTAGTAAGTCTCGCCTCCGACTTTTCGAACTCGTCGAAGGTCTTGACAACCTTCCTATCAAAAATAAAAGTTCCTACGAAAAGTATCGGTAGAAGTGCAATAGACGCTAGTGAAAGCTTCAAGTTTATTGTAAATAGCGTGATTAAAGAAATAATAATGTATGAGATATTGCCCATAAGCGCCATCATGGTAGTGGAGACAATGCTTTCAAACTGAGTGATGTCGCTTGACGCCCTTTGAAGCATGTCACCTGTTGTGATCGATGCCATGTCCTTAATGCTTAGAGAAGAAATCTTCGCATAAATATTGTCACGAATGCCCTTGCTGATGCTGTAAGTCGCTCTGCCACTCATGTATGGCCTTAAGAAGTTAAGTAACGCTATAGTAAAACTGATAGTAATGAAAGCCACTGCGATAAGGCCAAGGCGCTCCCTAACTAAGTCTCTGCCGCCTAAAAGATTTATGAATGAAATCATGATCTTGTTAGTCGGCTCCTCGCTGCCTATGATGCTGTCGATAGTCGTACCTAAGATTATAGGTATGAGCATTTGCAGTGCACTCGACATGATTTCGAATAAAAATGCTAGTAAATAAATAAATATGTATGGCTGTATGTATTTTTTAATTAGAGAAAGTTTTCTCATAGTATCACCTCGTTTACGCCATATAGTAGGTTTATTATACTACTAATTTTTTTGCTTGTCAAAGATTTGCATTCAAATGATTCGCATTCGAACGGCGCCTAAGGCTCGCGCGCTCGCTTCCTCCTTGCGGAGTACCCGTACGTACACCTCAGTCGGTCGCTCGTTATGCTTCGCCTTATCCATCCGTTCGCTCTGCAAATCATAAGTTTGGCGATGATTCTCTGTCGTAAATAAATATTTTGATGTAAAAACATATCTAGCAATAAAAATGGATACAAAGTTAATTGTATCCACCAAAATATTTATTAAATTTTATAAAATCAAATTTTTACCACGTGTCAACTAAGGTTTTAGCGTTTAAACTAAAGTTTAAACCTAAAGCCATTCTTCAAAAAAAATTTATGGATAAGGCGAAGTGAATTTTTGATAATGCTGTACAAAGTCTCTAAAACTCTTAGTTCGCAGAGAAGTTGAGATGATTTTGCGTTGTACAGAATTTTTTGGAGTGAGGTGTGCAAATGCGCACTCAGCAGCGACAAAAAAATTCGAAACTAGCAAAAGGGCTCAACTTAATGCGAAATAAGTCGAGCATTGGCAATGAAGGAACAAGCCTTAGGCGAAATTTTTTTAAGAATTAATTAGCCCTAACCATTATATCATTTATGCTAACAACCCGGTCACACGCATGCTCCAATAACTGCACATCATGACTAACAAGTATTATGCTCATGCCGTGTTTTTTCCTGTAGCTGTCAAGTAGCTCTGTAGTCTTGAGCTTAAGGTTGACATCGAGTGGCGATGTAATCTCGTCTGCTAAGAGAACTTTGGGCTGTGTTAGAAGCGCTCTAATTATTTGCGCGCGGCTAATCATACCGCCTGAGAGCTCGTAGGGCCTCTTATCCAGTGCTGACTCATCTAGTTCGAACTCGTCCATAAGCTCTTTAAGCTCATCAAGGTTTAAGTCCTTCTTTGAAAAGTGAAGTGCCTCTTTAAAGCTGTCCATAATCGTTTTCTTGCTGTCGAAGGACGAGACTGCATTTTGAAATATCAGCTGCACCGGAAAGTCTTCTAAGTTTCTTCTTTTATCTCCAACTATGGGTAGGTCGCGTCCTTTGTAGAGTATCTCTCCTTTGTCTAGGACTATGAGCCCAGCTATGAGCCTAAGTAGGGTTGTTTTGCCACTACCTGAGGGGCCAATGATGCCTAAAAACTCATTCTCATAAAGGTCTAGGTTTAAATCTGATATGGTCGGCGCGTCTGACATCTTAAAGCTCTTTTTTAAATTTTTAATCTCTAGTATCTTTTCCATATATAATCCTTGCCGCCTCTAATAATGACTTTGTATTCTCATCTGTACTTGTAAATATATCAGCTGATGTCTTGTCTTCGGTGATTTGCCCCGCTTTAAAAACACAGATCCTATCTGTTAGTTCGATCGCGTCGTAGGGGTTGTGCGTGATATAGATAAGGCTCATCTTGCTCTTTTGCATGTGCCTTTTGATTATGTCTATGGCCATGTCTGTGGACTCTCTATCAAGTGCGCTCGATATCTCGTCTGCTATCAAGAGCTCTGGGTCTCTATTGAGTATCATCGATATAACTACTCTTTGCTGCATACCACCTGAGAACTCATCTGGGTACTTCTTCGCGTTCTCTCTTTTGATGCCTATCATCTCCAAAGACGAAAGCGCCTTCTGTCTCGCTGCGCTTCTCTTCATACCCTTGGCGAAGACTAGGTCAGAGGTCATCTGATCTAGAACTTTGATGTAGGGGTTTAGTGAGTTTTGTACATCCTGTGTTATGTAGCCTATGGGCCCTTTTAGTTTATCTTTAAGTGTTGTGACTTTTTCTCCTTTATAATATATCTCGCCGTCTATGTGCGCGTTTTTTATTAAGCCAAGTGCCGATCTAAACGATACGCTCTTACCCGCACCCGAAGCACCTATGATGCCTATGGCTTCGCCGGGCGCAAGTTTAAAGTTTATATCCTTGATGATCTTCTTATCAGCTATGCTTACTGAATAATTCTTTAGCTCTATCATATGTTCACCTCGTCAAATGTGTAGTGAAAGATAAGGCTTAGGAAGAATATGCCTAGTGCCGGCCACAGTACTATGAGCGGCTTATCTATGATGTAGCCTCTGTATTGGTAGAGCATGGTTCCAAAGTCTGGCGCGGTGATGTCTGCTCCTAGGCCTATAAATGTAAGTGAAGCATATGCCAAGATGTGATTTGATGCCTTGTTACCCATAAGGTTTAGGCTCGGTGCAAGAAGCTGTGGTAGTAGGAACTTTCTCATAATGTAGGAGTTTGGCGCTTGCAGCATTCTTAGTGTATCAACGTAAGGGTCCTTTAGTATAATCTCGCTTAGTTTGTAGCTTTGATTAGCAAAGAAGCCTAGGTTTGAAAAGCCAAGTGCAAGTCCAACCGCAAGTACTGAGTCTGTGAAGACTATGGACGCGATCAAGGCGACTATGAAGGTAGGTATGATAAGCGTTAGGTCGGTTAAGAACCTGATAATGTTTAGTGCAAAGCCGCCATAAAAGCCTGCGACTATGCCTAGAAACATGCCTAAGATATACGAGACGGCGCTTGCTATCACAACTACATAGAGTGTTCTTAAAAAGCCTTGTGCCATGAGCGAGAAGATGTCGCGGCCAAGGTGGTCTGTGCCCATGATGTGCTCAGCCGATGGCGGAAGAAACTTGTTCTTGATGTCGACGAACTTCGGGTTTTGCGTAGGTATTATTGACAAAACTATCGCCACGAGTAAAATGATGACTACGGAAACTATAGCTTTTTTCATTACGCACTCCCCCTTCTAATAAAGACTTTTGAAAACACTGTGAATATTAAATGCACAAAGAACATCCATATGATGATCATCATTATGTATGTTTGTATGATTAGGTAATCTCTGTGCGCTATGGACTCGATTAAAAGTGCCGAGAGTCCCTGTATAGATAGAGCGAACTCAACAACTGAGCTGGCACCTATGACGTAGGCGCTTTGACTTATTAGTAGACCTGTTAAGCCTTGTAAGGGCTCGTGGTAGCAATACTTTAAAAGCGCTCTTTCTCTTTTGTAGCCTCTCTCAAGGTAGAAGCTGAAGAATGGCTTTTTCATCACTTCCAAGAAGTAGATCCTGACTGTTCTTGACATCGGCCCTATAAGTGGAAGGCCGACGAAGAAAACTCCGACTGCTAGACTTGCTATGGAGCCTGACTTGAAAAATTTGATAAACCTGTACTTCACTCCGAAAAAGTAGACGAAGAGTATGATGAGTATAAAAACAGGCACTGTCTGCGTGAATAATGCTAGTGCCCTTGTTAGTTTATCAAAAAATCCACGCTTCAAACTGGCAAGGTAGCCTAGCCAAAAGGCTAATATACTTGCGTATACTAGCCCAAGTAAGCCAAGCAAAAGTGAGACTGGAGCTCTTCTTAGTATTTCAGGCTTAAGATTGACGCCTGTCATGTAGCTTTTGCCCCAATCACCCTTTATAAAATCTCCTATCCAGTCTAAATACTGTGATATAAGCGGTTTGTCAAGACCAAATTCTTTTTTTAAATAGTTTACGTTCTCCTCAGTGGCAGGTAGGTTTCTTTCGCTAAGAGCCATCATCACCGGGTCTCCGCTCATAAGCCTAACTATGCCAAAGGCAATAAGTGAGCCTACGAAGAAGATCAAAAACCATTTGCAAAAAAAGTTTATGACTTTCATCTATCTAACTGTTAGTGTTGGATTTGTTACAAAGTAGTCGCCGTTCCAGATTTCATAATTCTTGATATTGTCAGAAAGCATTACGAACCAGTGTGGGTCAACTGTGTATAGTATTGGAAGGTCTTCGTAGATCTTTGCTTGAATTTCTTTTGAAAGCTCGTCTCTCTTAGCAAGGTCAGCTGTAACGCCAAGCTCGTCTATAATCTTATCAACTTCAGCATTTGAGTAGTAGCTGTGGTTCTTAACAGCGTCAGTCTTGAAGTGTTGAGCAAAGAAGTAGTGTGGGTTGCCACTTGCTGTTGGGTTTTGAGCGTATAATAATATATCGTGATTGCCCTTAGCAGCTTCTTCGTCGATGCTGTCAGCTAGTGACACGCTTGCTTCGATACCTACTTGCTCTAAGTCAGATACAAGCACTTGACCTATAACTGGTAGGTCTGGTTTCGCAGAGTATGTTAATATAGTAAGCTTAACAGGCTTGCCGCTCTTGTCCATAAGCTTGTCGCCTTCATAAGTGTAGCCAGCAGCCTTGAATTCTTCCTTAGCATTTTCTATGTCATAAGTTAATTTTTGATCGCCATTGAAGCTAAAGTTCTTTGCGAATAGTCCAGTAGGCATGTCTCCACCGCCAAGTGCGTCAATAATCTCTTGTCTATTAACAAGAAGGTCAAGAGCCTTTCTGAAGTGAAGGTCATTTAAGTGATCTCTCTTAAGATTTAAGAAGCAGTAGTATTGGTAGCCTGCGTTGTAGTCAAGCGCCTTAAAGCCCTTGTCTTTTAAGCCTACAGCTACATCATTAGTAAGACCAAAAGCAAGGTCTACTTCGCCACTTTCGTAAGCAAGCTTAAGAGCGTTGCCGTCCTTGAACGCCTTTATAGTGACAGTCTCAGGTCTAGCTTCAAAGCCATCGTAGTATTCGTTTCTTTCTAGTACAACTTCAGCGCCTGGTTTAAGCTCTTTAATCTTGTAAGCGCCAGTGAAGATGTACTTATCACCATCTTTCTTGAACATAACATTAGTCCATTCAGCAAAGATGGATTCAAGATTAACAGTAGGAAGCTCAGTAACGATGTCTACCTTGTAATCTTCTACTGGAGTGAAAGTAATCTTACCAGCAGAAGCACGAGCGAACTCGTTGTTTTCCATGATCATGTTCATAGCTTCAGAGAATGCCTTTGCATCAACTTCGCTGCCGTCAGCAAACTTAACTCCTTCGTTTAGTTCAGCTGTGAAGTGAGTTTCATCCTTAGCTTCGATAGACTTAACGAATCTCGACTTAAGAGTACCATCAGCTTGTAGTGTGTATACGTACTCGCTAATGCCGTGGTTAGTTATACTCCAACCATTGGCTCCGTCAAGTGGATCGTCACTTGAGATAACCCAAGTTTGACCAACAACAATTTCATTAACGTCAGCCTTTTCATTAGCTTCAGTTTTTTCGCTAGCATTAGCATTGTCACTAACTTCAGCTGGCTTTTCATTTGATTTGCAGCCATATGTGAACACTAGCGACAATATGACTACTAAGAAAATAAGTTTCTTCATAAAATCTTTCTCCTTTAATAAGATATAGTATAGAATTAACTGTGCTAAAAAAACTAGCCTTGCCCTGAACCGGAACAAAACTAAAGTACAAGTATCGGACTTATGCATAAATGCAAATACCGTAGCGGCACTGTGTAGGATTCTAACCTACTTCCTTGTTATATTCTATCTGAGCACATTATAACGCATAAATTTTATTAAGTCAATCAAAATGTATAAAAAAGAAGACATCATACGATGCCTTCTTGTATATAGTTTATTTAATTTCTAGCCAGTTTTTTAATAATTAATGAACTAATCTTTGTATTCACAATCAGCCAATTCAAGTTTTAATGCAAGAAGTGTTTTCCTTCGCTTGCTGGTCTACGAAAACTGATAATTTCTAAGCAAAGTATCATTGCGAATAATTTCTTTTTCATTTTTCCTCCTTGTTTTTCCTTCGTATAATATGTATTTACATATGTTCTTACTATTCATCATATCACCCTCACCATAGAAATACAAGTCTTTATGGGTATTTAACACAATTGTAACAAATCACTACTACAATCACACTGTATTTCATAAATTTATAGAAAAAGCGCTTGCTTTATGTTATACTTATCTTATTAGTTCATGCTAATGTTTATGTAACGACTATATACAAAGGAGAGAATATATGCTTGATAAATATTTATTCAAATCTATAGGCAAGGCGAAAAAATACATACTAAGCAGTGTCTTTATGATGATGCTACGCGTTGTAGGGACTGCTCTACTTGCTTTTGCCTTCGGCTCTTTAGCTGAGGCTCTTTACTCTAAAAGTACCATTGACATAAAAAAACTTCTAATAATCTTTGTCCTTGGTATTGCTATCAGGGTCCTTGCTCTATACAAGGTGACTGACTACCAATCGAACATCATTGGTGAGGTGAAGGGTAAGCTTAGAGAAAGGCTCATCACTAAGGCGGCCTCGATTGGTCCCAGCTACAAGGAGCAAATCTCGACTGCGACTCTAATCAATCTAGGCTCGGACACTATTGAGCAGCTGCAAAACTACTACGGACGTTTCTTGCCTGAGTACTACGGCGCTTTCGGTGCGAGTCTTGTTAACTTTGCTATCTTGTCATACATAGACTGGCGCGTTGGACTAGTCTTCTTAGTTTTAATGCCTATCATACCACTACTTTTGAAGTTTATCTTGACTATGGTTGGACGCATGCAAAAGAAGTACTGGCGCAAGTATCAAGATGTCGGCGAGCTATTCTTAGACAGCTTACAAGGCATCACTGCTCTAAAGATATTCAGAGCGGACATAAGGAGGGCTGAGGAGCTTGACGAGAAGGCTGAAGACTTCAGAAATGAGACTATGCGCATACTTGCTATGCAGCTAAACTCTATCACTCTTATCGAGTGGATCGCATACGGCTCATCGATTGCGTGTATATTCACAAGTCTTTATGTGTATACTAAGACTGGACTTGCTCTAAACTTTTTGATTATGATACTGATTATGTCGATGGATGCGTTTAGGCCGATGATCACTTTGACGTCGAGCTTTCACGTTGCAATGACTGGTGTTGCTGCTGGCAAGACGCTTATCGATTTTCTAGAACTAAACGAGGATGATAGAGAAGCTCAGTTTCCTAATGATAAGGATCTTAAGCTAAGTGTGAAGAAGCTTTCCTACAAGTACCCTGACGGGGACTCTTATGCGCTTAATAATATCACGATCGACTTTCCTACTCAAGGATACATCGCTCTTGTTGGTGAGAGCGGCTCTGGTAAGTCGACTCTTGCAAAGCTCATCTCAGCTGCGATGAGAGGGACGAGTGGAGATGTATTTATTGGAAGCGCTCCATATACTGAGCTTGCTTCGGCATCCATCGCCAAGAACGTAAACAGGATCACGCACAACGCGCACATCTTTGAAGGTGCTTTAAGGGAAAACATCGTCATGGCAAGGGATGATGTTAGTGACAGTGCCATATACACAGCTCTGAAGAAGGTTAATCTATATGATGAGATTATGGACAAGGGCGGCCTTGAAATGCCTTTATCAAGCGGCGGACTAAACCTTAGCGGCGGCCAAAGGCAAAGGCTTGCTCTTGCTAGAGCCATGGTCTATGACCCTAAGATCTTTATCTTTGACGAGGCAACTAGCAACATTGATATAGAAAGTGAAGAAATAATTTTGAACAATATTAAAGAGATTGCGAAGGAAAAACTTGTCATCATAGTAAGTCACCGCCTTTCATCGATTAAGGACGCTGACAAGATCTATGTCATGGCAAAGGCTAATCTCGTAGAAGAAGGTACGCACGAGACTCTTATGAAGCAGTGTGGCGAGTACAAGCGCATTTATGATGCGCAAGAGAGCTTGGAAGGAGGTCTTAACGATGCAAAGTAAGAGAGATGGATTAAAAGTAATTTCGAAGCTAGTAAAAGTTGTTAAACCTCTAAGTAAATACATGGCAGTGGCTGTTTTAGCAGGATGCATCTCCTTCCTCTTCTACACAGCCATCGGCGTTCTAGGTGCAAGGCTTATAATAGAGTACGTTGAAGGCGGCTCAAAGGCTGCATTTATCATGAAGATAATGGCTGGAGCTGTCATCTTAAGGGGCTTATTTAGATATCTTGAGCAGTACATGAATCACCTCATCGCCTTCAGAGTCTTGGCTCTATTAAGAAACAGGGTCTTCGCAGCGATTCGTAGACTCGCACCAGCCAAGATTGAGATGATGAACAAAGGTGACCTTATCAGCGCCATCTCATCTGATATGGAGCTTTTAGAGGTATTCTACGCGCACACCATATCCCCGGTTTGTATAGCGATCATCACCAGCCTTGTATATGCACTCGCCTTAGGACAAATATCTCCTCTAGCAGCAATTGTAATGCTTGTGGGTCACATAGCCATCGCCGTGGTCTTGCCAATGGTATTCTCATCTCTTGCAGGAGATGCGGCAGCTGAAACGAGACGCAGCCTTGCAAGCATCAGTAACAGCTTCTTAGATCTACTAAGAGGTATTGCTGAGATCATTAGCTTTGCTTATCAAAAGAGGGCGGTTAAAAAAGTAAACGCGCTAAACGCAAAACTTAAGACGAACCAGGACAGGCTTATTAGACAGCTTGCGGTGCTGCTTGCGCTTGAAGATATGCTGGAAGTTTTTGTAACGGCGGCTGTCTTTGTAGTGCTTGCAAAGTCTGGTAATGCCAGCTCTGACATCTTATTAGCCTCTAGCTTAACATACTTTAGCTTCGGTGCCGTAAGAGCCGTCTCACTACTTGGTAACGGCCTAGCTCAAACTCTTGCCTCAGCTGATAGGGTCATGTCTATACTTGAAGAGAAGCCTATGGTTGAAGAGATTACTAATAAAGGATACTTAAGCAAGAACGCAATTGCTTCTTACGAAGCTGATATAATCGAAGTTAATGGCATTAGCTTTGCATACAAGAGTGAGAAGATTTTGGATAATTTTTCGCTTAGAGTTAAAAATCACGAGTTCATCGGCATTCAAGGTCCGAGCGGCTGCGGTAAGTCGACTATGCTTAAGCTCATCATGCACTTTTGGAACCTCGAGGGTGGCGAGATCAAAATCGCTGGCAAGAACATCTTGGATATAAACACTGCATCATTATACGAAAAGCTTAGCTATATGACGCAAACGAGCGAGTTCTTCGAAGGCAGCATTAGGGACAATCTCTTGATAGCAAAACCCGATGCTACAGATGAAGAGCTCAAAGAGGCGCTACGCAAGGCATCTATACTTGACTACGTGAGCTCACTTAAGGACGGCTTGGACACATATATCAAGGAGCTGGGCGAGAACTTCTCAGGTGGCGAGCAGCAAAGACTGGGCCTTGCAAGATGCTTTTTGAAAGACGCAGAGATATATCTTTTTGACGAGCCAACAAGTAATTTGGATGCACTTAACGAGAGCATAATCTTAAACTCGATTAAGAAGTATATGAAGGGCAAGACCGTGCTTATGGTAAGTCATAGGGATAGTACTCTACGCATTTGTGATAATGTGATTATTTTGCGCCAAAATCGCACCTAAGGCTAGCGCGCTCGCTTCCTCCCTCAACGTACCCATTAGTACGATGTCGGTCGGTCACTCGTTATGCTTCGCCTTATCTATCGATTTTCATCGCAAAATGAACGGCTGAAGTTTATAAAAATAATATATAAAGAAGTGAAAAATGAAAACAAAAACATTTCCTATATTAAAAAATAAAATCCCCATCGGCAAGGATGAGGAAGCTGCAAAAAAGCTATTCGAAAAGAAGGTCTTTCTATTGATGACGGCCATCTACTGCGAGGACAAAGTTGCACGCAGCAAAAAGCCCATCAATAAATACTGCTTCGATGGCGAGATAGACGAGTTTATCTCATCTAGGCCGCGTATGTGGAAGTACAAAATTAACGATGAGTACTACGAGCTTGTTATGAAGGCCTTTAGGCACATAGAGCGCTGTCCGCACTCCTTCTACAAAACCTTCTGCCACCAGTGTCCGACTACTTGCTACAAGGCAAGCGATCTGGAACAGATAGAGCCGATAATGAAGTACGCCGGCAGAAAGATCATGATGAAGCATCCATTGATAGGGCTTAAATTCGTAATTAATCTCTTGATAGCAAAGAAGACAATAAAAAAATATATAGAAACAAGTGAATAATGACATGAAAATGGCGAGAGTGATCTCGCCAATTTTTATATGCTTTTAAAATTTAAAATTCTGTCACAAACTGACTCTAAAAACTCAACGTCATGGGATATTATTAAAATCAACTTATCTTCTTCCTTTACTTTCTTTATGTTTTTAGCTACTATTTTCATATTTCTATAGTCCAATCCACTGGTTGGTTCATCGAAAAATAGAATTTTCTTGTCTGATAGTAAAGCTGATAAGATAATCACTCTCTGTTTTTGTCCTCCTGACAAGGTGTGAGGATTCCTATCACTGATATTTTTTAACTCCATATCTTTTAACCAAGTATCTAAAGCATTATTATCTTTAGTATTTGATGTTAATACTATTTCATCTTTAACACTGTCTGTAAATAACTGGCAGTTCACTTCCTGCATAATAAGCAGGCTCTCATTTAGCCTACTTTTTATATTTAAATTATCATCATCTTTTAAAATTTTACCTTTATTTTCTTTGTATAAGCCACATATAATTTTTGCTAACGTAGACTTCCCAATTCCATTTTCTCCAACAATTCCAATAATATTCCCATAGCAAAATTTAAGATCCTCAATGGACAAAATTATTTTGGTATTTCTTTTGAATATTAGATTTTTTAACTCTAATAAAGTCCCTTTATTTGAAGTTTCAAAATCATCAAATCTTTCAATAGCTTTATAATCAGAATGCCTAAGTCCAGTTCTCATTCGTTCATCTTCACTTAGATTTTCAATTTCGTCCATACTATATTCTCTGATGATTTTTCCATCCTCTAAGTATATTGCTCTATCAACAATGTCTTTTAAATACCACAACCTGTGTTCTGCAATAATAATAGTTTTTCCTAAAGATTTAAGCTTTTTTATTGTAAGAGATAGTTCTTTCATTGACTTTATGTCTAAGCTTGAAGACGGTTCATCAAGAATAAATATCTCAGGGTTTAATGCATAAATGCTTGCTATAGCAATCTTCTGCTTTTCTCCTCCAGAAAGATTGAATATATTTTTATTCATCAACTTTTCAAGATGAAGCTCTTTTTCAACTTCTTCAATCCTTTTGTTAATTACTTCTCTTTCTATTCCGTAATTTTCTAAACCAAAAGCAATTTCATCGGTTGTATTGATTGTATAAAACTGTGTTTTAGGATTTTGAAAAACCGAGCCTACATTCTTAGATAATTTATAAATTGGTGTAGTAAATGTATTCATACCATTGACCATAACACTGCCGGAAATGTCCCCATCATAAAACTCAGGTATTATGCCGTTCATAAGCTTTAATAGAGTCGACTTTCCGCAACCACTCCTACCACACAGAAGAATGCATTCCCCTTTTTTGATTTTCAAATTTATATCTTTTAATGAGTAATCAGATCCTCCCTTATACTTAAAACTTAATTCTCTAATTTCGATCATAAGTCCCACCCTGATACTTTCATAAATATTACTATTGATAAAATTAAAATCATAAGAATTAGAACACCAATATCATTTTTTCTAAACTTAATTAGGTGTCTACTTGTTTTGTTAACAGGAGCATCGAGTCCCCTTATAATGGCTGATTGAGAGAGCTCATCCCCAAGTTCTATCACACTTACGAACAATGGCACAAAAAAATATTCCATAATTAATGTTGGTCTTCTTGTTAAATTGATTAAGTTAAAATTAATTCCTCGAGTTTTCATCGCCATATTTATATGACTCCATTCGTCTTTAATAGTAGGCAAACATCTAAATATTACAGAAATCATTATGAGCGAGTCTTTTGAAAGTTTTAATTTTTGTAAAGTTGCCACTGCACTGGAAACAGATGTTGAATTTAAAATCCATTTACCCACGATAATACATGGCAGAAATTTTCTTCCAATTGCCAAGATAAATAAAATTAAATTCAAAAGAAAATTCATACTAAAATAGGCTAAAGATTTTTCCAATACTACACTTATTACAAAAAATAAAATATACCTTATAGCGGATTTTTTATAACCATCGCTAATAATAATGACAAGGAAAAATAATGTAATAAGGCTTTGATAGATCCAATCAAACCCTAAAAAAATTAAAATATTTGCACCTATAAGCAAGATAAGTTTTGTTCTGAGGTCATATTTTGACCCCAGAACAAACTTTGAATTTTCCATTATAAAACTCCTGCGGATTCCAACTTTTTATTTAGTATTTTCTTTGTAAAATAAGAACCAATCAAAGAGAATATAAATGTTCCTATAATCATAACTGGTAACATCCATATTGGTGTCCATGCCCTTACTGTGTTACAAAAGCTTTGATCTAAGCCACCTTTTATTACACTTTCAAAAAATGCTTCTCTCATAACCCAAATTGGTAAGAATCCTCCAAATAAGTTTAGAGAAAAAAACATATGACTAATTGTATTTTTCTTAAAGTCTGTATAATTCCCACCTTTTGCTATGAACATGGCAATTATTCCGGCAGGCACTGCCACTAATGGTGCAATTGGAATATGCCCAGTTGCAACTAATAAAATACTTGGTAAGATAGCTGCGATTACAATAGCAGTAGCTGACTTTGTTTTTGCAAGAATCATATGATAGGTTGGTGCAGCAAGTAGTGCTACAAGCATAGGCATTAGTAAAAATAAAACAGGGACTGGCATAGATATTGCCCCAATTACTGCATATGTTACAAAGTAAAGTGCAATTAAAACACCGGCTGTAACTGCGTTTTTTGATGATTTCTTTTGTGTTTTCATAAGTTTCCTCCTTTAAAATTGATTGTTACTGTACAATCTTCCATTCTTTAGACTTTTCTTGATAATTCCATAAGTCTTTATATAGTCCTTCATTTTTAATAAGTTCTTCATGCTTCCCAACTTCCTCTACATTTCCTTTGTTTAAAACAACAATTTTATCAGCTCCCATTACGCTCCTTAGTTTATGAGCTACAACCACAACTGTTTTATTTTTAATTAAATTTGATATGGCTTCTTGTATAATAAGTTCATTTTCAGGATCAAGTGAAGATGTTGCTTCATCAAGTAGTATTATTGGTGCATTTTTTAATATTGCTCTCGCTATTGATATTCTTTGTTTCTCGCCTCCAGACAGAGTCGCTCCTCCTTGTCCAATCATAGTGCCAAATCCATCATCTTTTTTGACTATAAAGTCATAAGCTCCTGCCATTTTTGCAGCATTCATGATTTCATCTTTACTTGCATCTTCATTTCCAAATTTTATATTGTTATAAATTGTGTCTTTAAAAAGATATACATCTTGAAAAACAACAGAAAATTTATCCATTAATTTATCAGGGTCGGCTGTTAGCAAATCTACTCCACCAATTTTAATTGTCCCTTCATTAGGATCATAAAATCTGGAAATTAATTTAATTAGTGTAGATTTTCCAGAGCCAGAGTAACCAACAAAGGCGGTTAATTCATTTTCATTAATGTCTAATGAAACATTATCGATAACCTTAGATTCCTTATAAGAAAATGAAACATCACAGATTTCAATTTTGTTGCTTTCGTTTACATCGGAATTTCCTGACATAGGTTTAGCGTTAAGTAAGTTAATGATTCTCTCTCCTGAAACTGATGCCATTTGTAAACCTGTATAATTTACAAGTGCAAGCTCTAATGGATCAAAAATCCTTGTGCCTACAAATAAGAACATTAAAAATGTATCAATTTCCAAAGATCCATTTATAAACAAATAGGAACCCGCTAAACTCATCAAAGGAAGTCCTATTCTTAAAATCATACTTGCTATAGTAGTTAATGAACCAACTCCTTTCTCACTCTTAATATTTGCATTTCTTGAGTTATCTATATCTTCTTCAAGCTTTGTTAATGTATCATCTAAGCTGTTATAAGCTTTTAGAGTCTTAATAGCATCCAAATATTCGTTTATATCTTCTTCCTCTTTTATCCTCATTTTCTTTGTTTTTAAATAAATTTGTTTCTGAAAGTTTTGCATGAGCGTGAGAAGTAGAACAGAAATAGGTAGTCCTATAAGAGTTGCTATTCCCATTTTTACATTAATCATCAAAAATAATATTGAGCAAAGAACCGCTACACATATACCACTGAAAAATTGAGGTAATTGATGAGTTACTGCCGTTTCAACTTTGAAAAAATCATTCATTAATGTATCTAAGATCTCTGCTGAACTTTTCCCTGAAATATAACCTATTGGCAGTTTTCTTATGTGGTCTGCAAGCTCTATTCTTCCATCTGCACTTGTCTTGTATCCAAGTTCATAGGTATATTTTGTGGCTAAATTTTCCAATAAGAATGTTATTAAGAAAAATACTGCCATTATCCCAAAATACTTCCATAAAAGTCTCGTATCTATATTATCTGCTCCTCTATTTAAAAATAGTGTTTCTACAACTTTCGCCAAAGCAATAAATGGTATAAGGTTGGAAATAGATGCCAAAACATTTAAAATAATTGATTTTCTTATATTATTCATCTTTCCTAATGTAATATTTCTTATCATTCATTCTCACTCCCTTCTATATCCATTTGCCAAATATTTGTCTTCTTATAAATATCAAAGAGTCGCTTATATATTCCATCTGCAAGGATTAAATCTTCATGCTTACCTCTTTCTGCAATTTTTCCATCAGATATTACTAAAATTTGATTTGCATATTCTATGGTATTTAACCTGTGAGCAATCATGATGACTGTCTTATCTTTAACCAATTCAGACAAAGCTTCCTGCATAAGATATTCATTTTCAGAATCAGCAAAACTTGTTGCCTCGTCTAATACTAATATAGGTGCATCCTTTAAAATTGCTCTTGCTACTGCAATACGTTGTTTCTCTCCGCCAGATAAATAAGTTCCTTTACCCAAAACAGTATCATACCCATCAGGAAGTTTTTCAATGAAATCATGACATCTTGCTTTTTTACATGCTTTTATGACATCCTCTTTTGTAGAACCTGTCTTTGCCATAGCAACATTATTGAAGACTGTATCTGTGATAAGATCACTGTCTTGAAAAACGAATGCTATCCTCTCCATTAAGGCGTTCATCGGAATATTTTTTATATTAACTCCACCAATTTTAATAGAGCCTTCTGAAGGATCGTAAAATCTGGGTATTAGCGTTCCAATGGTAGATTTGCCTGCTCCCGAATAGCCAACCAATGCTGTAACTTCTCCTTGTTTAGCACAGAAGCTTATATTCTTTAAAACCTCTTCATTTCCATAAGAAAAGCTTACATTATTAAATTCAAGATCATGACCTTTTATCTCTTCCTTGCTATTTTCAATTGTCAATTCTTTTTGATCTATAATTTCGTAGATTCTCAAAACAACTTCATTTAGTAAATTCATTCCTTCTGCAAAATCTCTAAGTTTTAATGCAGGTACGCTAATGGCAGGTGCAAGAATCAAATAGAAAATAAAGACTGTAGTGAAATCCAAGTTATTATTTCGTGACATTAAAAGTATTCCTACTGGAACTATGAATGTAGCAACAGATAAAATAAACATTCTAAATGAAACAAATCCCGGTCTTATCATTGATGTCATCGAACTTGTAAAGTCTCTATATTCTCCTACTGACTTTGAAAAAGTTTTAAATGATTTTATTCCCGTTCCAAATATTTTCACTTCCGGCATACCTTTAACGTATTCAGTAGTTGCTGAATTAATTTGATCTAAAATCGCAAAGTTCTTCTCAAGTCCACCCGACTTTATAATCTTTGCCATGATTGCAATCTGAATTCCTAAACCAACAAATATAATTAACAAAGTCGTAAGACCTAATATTAAATTTATCTTCAACATAACAATTATCATTGCTAAAATTAGTACTAAAGTTGAAATTAAATTTGGTAATTGATGAGAAAAATATCCCTCAATTTGATTCATATCCGATCCCAATACTTGCCTTATTTTTGACTTGTTGTCTCCGGTAAAAAATCCTAAAGGAAGATTCCCAATATGAAATAATATCTTCTTTTTTAAGTTAGCTATTAAAACATATGAAAACTTATGACATAAAATACTACCTATGTAAGTCAAGCAATATGCCAATACCACTGCTGCAAGTCCATAGATACAAAACTGCATTGTACTTTGTTCTAATTTCCCATATAAAAATAGAGATTTTATGACTTTGTATATCACCAAAATTGGACAAATACTTAATAGCATCCCAAGACTAACAAATAATATTCCTCCTACAAGTTGTCCTTTTTTTATTTCACTGTAGGAAATAATATCTTTGATTGATTTCTTCTTTTTCATCTAAAACTTGCCTCCTTACCGAACGAGTTCGTTCATTTGCCTTAAAACTAATACAAGGAAAACACCATTGATGTTTCCCTTGTATAATACTTATATTTTATTTTTCTCTAATGAGATCTTTGAAATAGTTCGCTTATTATTCCAAAGGCTTCACTTGAATTTGTTTTGTTTTCTCCATTAATAATATAGTCGTTATATATTGTTCCAACAGCTCCGTATAAAATAAAAGCTGCAAAACTTCTCACATTTTCTCTATTTATTCCCATATTATTTTCTATTTTTTTATTTTCAATTCCTTCAATTATAAACTCTGAATAGACATCTATAAATTTTCCAATGTAATGAATCAATTCCCATAGCCTGTAAGAGTTATCAGTAATTGAATTCTCTTTTGAAAAATTATATCTTGTTGTAAATTGACTGATATCTTTTACTATGAGTTCTCTTAAAATTTTTATTCTTTCTTCGTAATCCATTTCCTTATTTTGAAGTATATCCAACTTATTTTTTAGTTTTTCTTCAAAATACGTTTCCATACAAGCCAAGAAAATATCTTCTTTCGATTTAAAATAGTAATAAAACATTCCTGGCGCTCCATTAACTTCTGCGAGAATATCTCTAACAGAAACTTTCTCATACCCATACTTTTCAAAAAGCTTAGAAGCAATAGTTATAAGCTCTTTTCTTCTTTCATCAGGATTCTTTGTAATTCTATTTGACAATTTTTCACCACCAATTGACCGACACTCGTTCTTTTTATATATGTTATCATTTGCTAACTATTTTGTCAAGTACTTTATTGCTACTAATTAAAAATTTGCTTAAGTTAATTAAAAATGGCGAGAGTGATCTCGCCATTATTTATTATTATATTAAACTTTATATTTACAAAGATTTTTTATATTCATCAATACACTTAGTTCGCAGAGAAAACAAGATGATTTGACGTTGTGCAGAATTTTTTGGAGCGAGTCGTATGAAGATACGTCGCAGCGACAAAAGAATTCGAAACTAGTCAAAGGGCTTGTTTTAGCGTGAAATAAGGCGAGCGTTTTTAATCACAGCCAATGGAAACGGAATCTCTTCGCTATTAAACACTGTTAGTTCCCCTTCCACTGTAATCATCTCTTGCTCTTTAGGGTATTTTTGATTTTTGTCTTTCAATATATATTGCAGACCTTGTTGGCAGCACGCCTGTCTATCGTTGATAACGACGTAGTGATCCATGCCGGATGTGTCTGTTGTCTCAAGGTCTATGGCAAGTCCTCTAAGTTTGATCTTGATGCCTTCGAAGCTCTTTGGATCTTCAGCGATCATTGCGACTATGACGTAGTTCATGTCTGCGTCGTTGCCTGTTAGGTCGTAATCGTACCCTCTTTCTTCGCCCTCTTCGCTAGAAGCATCTTCGTCCTTTGCTTTGCTCTCATCATTATCCACTGCTTCTTCCTTAGCCATCTCATTCTCATCCAGCTCTACTTTCTTCTCATCAGTCGTCATCCCTTTGGAAGCCTCTTTCATCTTCTTGATGGTTTGGTTAGCAACGCTGTTTGGCATGTAGCGATAAATTACTTTTTTGCTCGTAAAGGAGAACAGCATCAAGACTAAAATCAAGATTCCGACTATGGTCAAAATTCTCTTTCTTGTTTTATCCACGTTTCATACCTCCAATTACTGACATGATTAAAAATATTACGAGATTCATCACGACTATGGTCGAGCCGACTGGTGTCGAGGCAAGTATCGCAAAGACTGCGCCGCCTAGTGCCGAGATGAGCGATATAACTGCCGATCCGATGGCGATCTTTCTAAATGAGTGAAAGACTTTCATCGCCGAAACTGCTGGAAAGACTATGAGTGCTGCGACTAAAAGCGAACCCACAAGTCTGATTGCAAGTGTGATCACAACTGCGACTACCATAGACAAGACTGTGTTTAGCCTTTCAACTTTGATGCCTGACGCACTCGCAAGGTCCTCGTCGAAGACTGTGATGTAGATTTCTTTGTAGTAGTAGATGAAGAAAAGTATCACGAGTATTGACAAGGCGATGGATGTGATGACGTCAAACTTTGTAAGTGTTAGTATGGATGTTGAGCCAAAAAGTGTTGTGCACACGTCGACTGAGACGTTGGGGCCGACTCTAAAGACGTTCATAACAAGGTAGCCTGTTGCCAGTGCCGATACTGAGACCATGGCGATGGCTGCGTCAGAGATAATTTTCTTGGAATTGTTGCCTTGAAGTAGTATTAGTGCGAAGAATATGGTTAGTGGTAGTGCTAAAGCAAGCTTTTGTGTGAAGCCGATGGCTGTCGCTATCGATAGGGATGCGAAGGCTACGTTTGAAAGTGAGTTTGCGATGTAAGAGTAGCGCTTCAAAACGAGTATCACGCCTAAGAAGGCTGATGCAAGTGCTATGAGTGAGGCGCATACTAGTGCGTAGCGCACGAAGGGGTAGCCTAGGTAGAAGATGAATTTATTCACTAAGTCCATGTGTAGCATCTCCTTTCTCCACTTTTATATGATGGTTTTCAAGCTTGATGACCTTCTTGGCAAAGCCTCTTGCTCTGCCTATGTCGTGCGACACCATGATGATGGCTGCGCTCTTGTTAAGCTCATTAAGCATTGTGTACAAGCTCTCTTGCGCATCTGGATCTAGACCTGCAAGCGGCTCATCTAGTATAAGGAGCTTCTTGTCTTCTACGAAGCTTCTTGCAAGCAAAACTCTCTGCCTTTGTCCACCTGATAGTGATGAAAAGCGCCTGTCTTTTAAATCTAAGATGCCGAACTTCTCTAAAGAGTCAAGGGCTCTCTTCTTTTCTTCTTTAGTGTAGAAGAACCTCTTCTTAATCTTAAAGCCTGATAAGACTAGCTCGAAGATTGTAGTTGGAAAGTCCTCTGCTATGGAGATAAGCTGCGGTAGGTAGGCAATCTCGTCCTTTGTGATGCCTTCCAGTATTATATCTCCTGAGATCTTCTTGTTTAAACCCAAGATGGTCTTCACAAGTGTGGACTTACCTGAACCGTTGTCGCCCATGATGACGATGTAGTCCTTGTCATCTACTTCTAGGTTTATAAAGTCACTTAGGACTTGACCATTGTAGCCAAATCCTAAGTTCTTAAGTGTTAATTTCATTAATTTAGTGCCTTCTTCAAAGCATCTAAGTTCATTTGCATGTATTCAAGGTAGCTCTTGCCGTCCTTTGAGCCTACATTTTCCATAGATGTCATCTCAAGTATGTCTTGATCTTTAGCCTTTGAAGAGTTCTTTACAGTGTCAGCTATCTTGCCGTCTGAGCCCATTAGCTTGATGATGTGCTTTAAGCCAAGCTCGTCAAGTTTTTGTGCTAAGAAGCTGATAGTTTCAAAGCTTGCTTCTGATTCTGCTGAGCAGCCAACGAAGGCAGCGTAGTAGTCAAGGTCAAGGTCATTTACTAAGTAGCGGAACGGGAAGCGATCCGCAACTAAGATAGTGTCAACCTTTGCAGTCTTTCTTGCTTCTTCAAAATCTGCTTCAAGTGCATCAAGCTTTGCTGCGTATACTTCGTAGTTTTTATCAAACTTGTCTGCGTTCTTTGGATCAATTTCAGCTAGTGCATCAGCTATCGCTCTAGATATAGTCTTTGCATTCTTTAATGATAGCCATACGTGTTCATCATATTCTACTTCTTCATGTTCATGATCGTGGTCATGGTCGTGGTCGTGGTCGTGATCAGCATCTTCATGTTCATGATCGTGGTCATGGTCGTGGTCGTGATCGTGATCAGCATCTTCATGTTCATGGTCGTGGTCGTGTTCCATACCTTCTTTAACTTCCTCTTCCTTAACACTGTCTCCTAAGATTTCAAGCATGTTAAGAACTTTTGCATTTTTTGCTTGTTTAGCTGCATCTGGAGCCCACTCATCAGATTCGCCGCCAACATATAAGAAAAGGTTTGAATTAGCAATCTCTTCGATGTCAGAAGCTGATGGTTCGTAGTTGTGAAGGCTCACACCCTTGTCAGTAAGGTTTACTACCTCTACGTCAGTACCTTCTGCGATGTTCTTTACCCAATCATATGCTGGGAAGATGTTTGTAACGACCTTGATAGCGCCGTCCTTTTGTATACTGTCTGCTTCACTTGCTGGGATTGACTCAGCTTGAGGTGCCTCTGTCTTTTCGGGTGCCTTGTTTGAATTACAAGCTGATAGCAAAACTAAAGCTAGTAAGCACGCTAAAAAGATATTTATTTTTTTACTCATTTTATTCTCCTTTATATATTAATTATATTTTTTGTATTTTGTATATTTTGTATATTCTACTATTTACTCTCTTATTTTCTTATTATAAATCTTCTAATCGTTCATCCTTACCATAAGCTCGACGGGCGTCTTTGATGAAGAGACTCTCGTTATACTTGTAAGGCTCTTTATATATACCAAGACTAATAATATTAGTAGCACTGCCTTGCTTCTAAGGTTTAGTGACTTTTGCATGTCTGATACCATATCCATAAAGCGGCATATAGGGCAGGAGCTGCGTCTACATATGTGGAAGGCGCTCATGGACGCAACGAAAAAGCTTAGTAGCGACATTAGGGCTAAGATGATGCATAGTATTGCGATTAAAACTTTGACACGCTTTGACATATAAGCCTCCTTTATTACACGGCTTATTATATAGCAAGGCCGATAAGATGTCAAGATTTCAACGCTTGTATGGATTAAAATATATATGTTGATGCGTACATATGTAATTTGAACATAAAAAAAATGGCCGGAGCAATCCGACCAATCTTTTATACAAATAATTTTGAATGTGAACCTAAACGTAAAATGTTCAGTACTAATACATCTTTCTTCTTTTGATATATCAGCAGTAAATCAGCTTCTATATGACACTCTCTTGTACCAATATAGTCACCCAACAAAGGATGATCTTTATATTTTGCTTCTAATCTTTCTCCCTTAGCTAGCTTATCGATGACTTCAAAAACTTTATCAAGCCTTCTTTCTTGTCCTTTAAAAAGTTTAATATCTTTTTTGAATTTCGAAGTAAACTTTATTTTGTACTTCATACTTCTAAAGCTCTTCTAAGGTCTTCAGTATTATCATAAGAAGGCACCGAACTGTCATAAGCTATCCTTTCGCCTTCTTCAATTGCCTCTAGTGTCTCTTTATTTGGCACGTCTAATCTTACGTCAAAGGGTATGCCGCCCTTTCTAATGCTAGCTCTTAAAAACATATTTATGGCTGTCGACATATTTAAACCAAGTTCGGCATATATATCTTCAGCTGCCTTTTTTATGTCTTTATCAAGTCTTACATTTAAGTTAGTGTTACTCATAATATCACCATCCTTAAGATAATTCTAGCACTTTATAAGGACTTTGTCAATACATTGTCATTATTGTGGCATGAAAAAACTGTGAGAGATGAGTCCCACAGTTTTCTTGTTTATATAAGAATTTATTTATTTTGTCGCTCTTGTACTACGAGTAAATTTCGCCGGAAAAATGAGATGATTTCGCGTTGTACAGAATTTTTACGAATGAGTCGTATGAATAATACGTCGCAGTGAGTAAAAATTCGAAACTAGCGAAAGGGCTCATTTTAACAAGAAATTTTATGCGTCGCTACGCGAGAAACCATTCTTCATCAAGCACGAAGAAGTAAACAATACCTTATC
Organism: Fenollaria sporofastidiosus; assembly: GCF_943169635.2. Classification (NCBI taxonomy): domain Bacteria; kingdom Bacillati; phylum Bacillota; class Clostridia; order Eubacteriales; genus Fenollaria; species Fenollaria sporofastidiosus. The sequence continues at coordinate 643,976 of NZ_OW968186.1, read as the reverse complement.
CAAGTAATCCAATGTTTCTTTTTCTACGAAGTCGGATATTTCTTGGTTTGCTTTTTCGAAGAAGGCTTCTTTATCCTTTGCGTTTGCGTATTCTTCGTCGAACTTGTTGATTAGTTCGTTCATCTTATTATTGATCTTGATTTGGTAGCGTTCAACATTGGATGCGTTTTCTGCAAAGTGTGCGTCTGCAAGGGCACCTATGATTCTGTTGATCCAGTAGAAGTTGTCTGTCGATGGCTTTGTAACTGCCTTGCCAACATAGTCTGGAGTCTTAGAAACCTTTGTGTAGAATGGAACTATCGCGTTGAATACGTTAGAGCCAAGTGCTAGCCAGTGAAGTGCTTTCAAGTCGTCTGGCATGTAGCCTCTAACTTGTGTTAAGCCTAAAACGTTGTTTCTGTTTATACCTATAGGTCTAAAGATACCTGATTTCATTTCGTCTTTGTGCTTTGCGTAGCAGTCGTATGGTGTACCTTGATAATGGTTTGAAAGTGCCCATTTAACTTCTTCTATGGTAATCTTCTTTTCAGGTACCATTGCCCATGGTAGATCGTCATCTGTTGGTCTTAGGTCTGCGTCCATTCCATCCCAGAAGTATGTCTTTGGATTGAAGTAACGAAGTAGAACCCAAGCTCTTGGTGTGTTGTATGTGTGGTCTGAGTCGTCGTGTGAACCGAAGGCATCTCTTGGGTTAAATACCTCTTCTTCACTCATTCTCTTATCTAGATGTGCTTTTTTAACTAAGTCTTTCAATGATTTTGAGCACATGTAGTTTTCTTCTGCGCCATAAGCGTCGTCAAAGTCGAACTCGTCTATGCCTAGTTGGTTTGGCATGATAACGTAAGCGTTGTCAGGCACTCTCTTTGCCATCCAGTTGTGTCCGCCAATAGTTTCAAGCCACCAAATTTCGTTTTCGTCTTGGAAAGCGATACCGTTCATTTCGTAAGTACCGTACTTTTCAAGAAGAGCTCCAAGTCTTCTTACACCGTCCTTAGCACTTTTGATGTATGGAAGTGTAATAGTAACAAGGTCTTCTTCACCGATACCACCGAAGTGTTCAGTACCGTCTTTGTCCTTGTGATACTCTACCAATGGGTCAGCTCCCATAACAAGCTCGTTTGTTGTAAGAGTTTCAGTCGCGTTCATAGTAACGTTTGCTGCGTTTACACCATAAGCACCCCAAATGCCCTCACTTGTGTCAGAGCTTGGAGAGTAAGTGTAGTCCATAGGGTCATCTGGTAAATCGATCTCAACCTTTGAAATCACTGCTTTGTATTTGCGAGGTTGATCCTTTGCCTTCATCACTGCAAATCTCTTTGCGCAGAAGATGCCAGATGGTGAGTCCTCATTTCTTGCGACTATAGTTGAGCCGTCGTAGCTCGCATTTTTACCGACTAGGATTGTTGTACATGCCATATAATTACCTCTCTTTCTTTTCTTTTGCTTTAATAATATTAAATCTTACACAGGATTTTTACCCATTATAACAAAAAAGACTACACATTTTATAGTATAGCTTTGAAAAATGTCTAATCGGAATAGAATTATAAATTAACGCGAAAGTAATAGGTCTTCGTTCTTCACCCATCCCAATTTTTTAAATAAATTATGGAATAGTAGTGACAACACTGCTGGTAAAATAATATATGTCAATAGAGCGCCAATCATTGTCATGGTCATATCTTCCCCTTGCATTGCATTAAAGGTTTCTAAAATTCCGACTAATCCTGAAGTTCCCATTCCAGCTCCTAGCGGAGTATTTTTTAATTGAAATACACAAGTTGCGATAGGTCCAGTCACCATGGACGCTAAGCTTGGTGCAAGCCATATCTTCCAATTCTTCACTATGTTTGGTATTTGCAACATACTAGTGCCAAGTCCTTGAGCAAGAAGGCCGTCGAAGCTGTTCACCTTGAAGCTGATCACCGCAAAGCCCACCATTTGCGCGCAGCAGCCAGCAGTCGCAGCGCCTGCAGCGAGGTCACTTAGTCCAAGCATCATGCAAAGAGCCGCAGACGATATTGGGAGCGTCAAAACCATTCCAACGATTAAGGAGACTATTATCCCCATGAAGAATGGTCTTAGCTTAGTCGCTTCGATAATGATATCACCTAGTCCCACCATCATCATATTGATGGAAGGGCCGACGAATTTTGCGATCGCGAAGCCCGATAGTATGACTGTAAGCGGTGTTGCGATGATGTCAATCATAGTCTCCTTCGAGATGAGTTTACCGAGCTCGATTGCAACGACTGAGGCGATAAGGCAGCCAACAGGTCCACCGAGTTCGTTACCGATGTAGCCTACTGCAAGCGATGAGAGCATGACAAGGTTCGGTGCCTTTAGCGCAACTCCTATCGCTGCGGCGATGGCTGGGCCAGTCATGTTTTTGCAAAGCGGCCAAAGCTCCTCAGAGAGAAATTTTAATCCTGTGTGAGTGCCGATTGTGTTAAGTATAGTGCCGATAAGTAGCGATGCGAACAGACCCATCGCCATGTTGCCAAGTACGTCAATAAGGTAGACCTTGTATGAGATAAGTACGTTCTTCTTGTGTAAAAATTCTTTTATTTTCATTTCATCAATCTCCTTTTTTGATATTATAGCACTAATAATTTTTATGTGAAGGGATTTTTTGCCATTTTTTCACGATTTTGAAAACTTATTAATATTTAATTTTATCTTTGTTAGTTCTATGTGAATGTTTTAACTTTCTTGTTAAAGCAATCCCTTTGGGAAGATTTGTCAAGGACATAAACAAAATTTCTTTGATAAATTTATATCTTCTCCGTTTCTCTCTTGATTAGCTTTAGTATTTTATCCTTGTATGTTTCGCCTGTATCTTGCTTAAAATGTAGGTTTACAGTATATTTTGTTTTTCCAATATCCATTATTAACTGTTTATTGGGTGGTGCTTGTATTTTCCTTTTTTTCTTCTTCCATAAGTTCTCCTTTCCATTTTTGACAAAGAAAAAAAACAGTAAATCTTTTTTGATTTACTGTTCTGAGAATTGCATATTATATTTTCTTAAATTAAATTGTGTATCTCAATCATCTGTAAATTCAAATAAATCTTCTACACTAACATTAAATACTTTTGCAATATCCATGGCTAATTTTAATGATGGATTATATTTCCCATTTTCAAGATGTACAATAGTTTCTCTTCTGGCATTTACCATTTCAGCAAGTTCAGATTGCTTATATTTTGCCTTTTCTCGATATTCTTTCACTTTCGTTATAAATGCCATAATTATACCCCTTTAGAATCCATAATTAAAAATATAATCGTACGAAGTATTGTAATTGCAATTACGCTTCCGATAATAAGCCATCCCATAATTGCTGTTGAAATTGCGTTTACATGGCCTAAAATTCCTCCTAAATATGCTATAATCACCATCAAAAGACAAAAAACTTTCAAGCATATCGCATCACATCTGAGTAGATTTTTTTCTGCCAATTCATCAAAGTATTCTTTCTTATATTTTCTTACTCTAAAATAATGTACTATCAGTATCAAAAATAAAAGAAAACCCCAATAGCTTGAAAATTGTCGATATTCAGGCTGATAGTCGCTTCTACTCCACAACCAATAATACCCTGCAATTAAAATTGCAATAATAATTTTTGTTGCAACAACTTCTCGTATAGATACTTTGTTTTTCATTTCAAATTCTCCTTACATATAATTTCAAGTGATATATTTCTAACTCGATGTTATAAATATATCACATAATAATTTTAATGTCAATAGCAAAGTTATAAATATTTCACTTTTATTTTTACAGACCTAACTCATTGTTCTTTACCTGTGATGGTCGCTTCTCTTGTTCCTGTAATCGCTCTATACAGGTCTTAACTTTTTCTGCCTGTTTAACTTCTTCTAGTATTTCTAATATTTGACTATATAGGCTCTTTTTATCTTTCTTCAAAGTGGTAAGTTCCGATTTCCATTTGGATATATTTAAGGTTTTACTTTCCCCTAAATGCTCTTTGAGATGTTTCCTTGCACTTTCAAATAGAATAAGCTCTGCCGTATGCTTATTATAAAAATCTTCTTGCTTGCTTTTCTTTATCTTGGTATAAGCTTTGTAGGTGTCTTTATGTTTCAAATATTTTTCTGCTTGGTCGATAAGCTCTACTTTGTCATTGGTTTTCTTTTCGGTATCTTTGATAGCTCTTGTAGTCTTGTAGTTCTTATCTCTTAATGCTGATATACATTCTTTCAATTCTGGTATTGATGTAATATTTTTTTCTTTAAGGAATTGATAGCTTTCAATATATTTTTCTAAGTCTGCATTGTGGTTATCTGAGTTTTCTTTTATGAAATGAGAGAGCATATCTGTTAAATCATTTTGTTTTGGTAGGGTAGTGGATTGTATAGCCATATCGTCCTGTTTATCTTTTGAAATATCATTATTTTTATCTTTCGTTAAACTCCTTATCCATCTCATTAAGGCTTTTATTCGTCTTGCAATTTCTTTTAGTATTTTGTTTTGATGTTTTATTTCTCGGTTGATATTTCCTCTATCGGTGGCTATGCCTTTTTTCTCCATCTGATAACTGCTTGTGCCTAAATGAATTTGCGGGAGTTCTTTTGTCTTAGTTGCTTAATTTTGTTTTCCGTCTGTTCTTTTTTCTTAGTTTCTTTTTCCAACTGGCTCATTACATTTTCTAACTCTTTCATTTTTCATTCCTCCATTTCAATATTGTTGTGTTCCAAACAAAGAAAGGCTAAGCACCATTCTTTGATACTTAACCTTTCAGCATTTTTTAGAATTTATCTTCTAAAAGTTTTCTTAGTTTTTCTAAAATCTTATCCCTCCTTTTTCCGATTGCTTGATAGCTTACTTTTTCTTTTTTGCCAATCGATCTTAGACTTTCTTCTTTGTAGAAAATGGCTTCTATAAGCTCTCTTTCTTTTTTGTGAGTGTAGCTAATGCCTTGTTTAATTCTTCAATTTGCATTTTGACCTCTACAATTTTTTCTAAGTCTATTCTTTCATCTATGATATTGTCTACAAAGTGTCCATCGTTATCCAGTGCTGAAAATGGAATCACGTCATACTTCCAATCTTTTCTCTGAAGATATTTTTCATGCTCTGTTATCTTCCAATAGGCTTTGTAGACTTCTTCACTTACAGGTACAGCTTTCCCTCTAACATAGATGTGATATTCTTTTTTATTCATTGTGCTATCCTCCTTTTTCTGCTCTCTGTTTTTGCTTTTTGAGAATAAAAAAAGGAGGACTTCTACACTTTGGCGTAAATAGTCCTCCGAATTGAAAAGAGTTTACCTTTTCTTTAGATGTATTTAATTGTTTGAGAGAATAGACAACTATAAGGCAAATAGAAATTTTTATTATTTATTTCTTTTGTATATAAAGATTTTTTCATCTTAATCACCCATCCCTTATAGTTAAATAATGTTCATACATCAAACCTTTCTCATTTTTTCTTTTGTCTTTTGAGCTACCTAACTTTTTGTAATTTGTTGTTTTCCCATTTTCCTAAGTCCATTAAGCATTAAAAACAGTCCCAACATAATCATACTAAAATCTACGATAGGTTCTGTCCACCAAACTGCTGACGCTCCAAATGCCTTTGGAAATAGTAATATTGCAGGAATAAATAAAACTAACTGTCTAAGCATTACAATCATACCTGCTTTTTTCCCATCTCCTATGGATTGGAAAAATGTGAGTGTCATAATCATAATTCCATATAAGATGAATGTAGAATAAAACATCTTGAAATTCATAACACCAGCTTCTATGATTTCACTTCTTACACTGAATAGTGATAGTAATTTTTCTGAATAAAACATCGATGGTATCCATGAAAGAGCTGCAAGAATAGTTGCTCCGTACATAAAAACCTTCATTGTATCTTTTACTCTTTTATATTGCTTTGCTCCGAAATTTGCCCCAATAACAGGCTGTAAACCTTGACTCATACCCCACAGTGGAATAAAGGAAAACATATATAATCGCATTGTAGCAGACATCAAAATTCCCCAATCATCTCCTCCATACGCAAAGGCTTGCTTAAACAAAAATGTTTGCTGTACTGCAAATAAAATTTGCATCATCATTGCAGAACTTCCTATGCTAAACATTTCACTGGAAATATCCTTACTCTTTTGGATTTTATGAATCCCCACAAAAGCACTTTTCTTTGAAAAATAGCGGAAGGTTAATATAGCTTGCACAATTTGAGAGATTACAGTTGCAATAGCTGCCCCTTCAATCGCATATTCTCCCATCAACTTCATGAAAATAGGATCTAAAATAATGTTTAATATTGCTCCTACCCCCATAATAATCATAGATTGCTTTAATGCACCTTCACCACGCATTGTCATATTTCCGGCTTGAGCAAAATTAACAAATATGGAGCCAAAAAAAACTACTCTTAAATATCTGACTCCAAGTTCTTTAATATTCCCCTTTGCTCCTACTAAATCCAAAAAATTAGGTGCAAATATCAAACCTAATATTGTGATAACTATAGAGAATAAAATTACCCAATAACAAAAATTTCCAAATATCTTGTCAGTTGTTTCTTTATCTCCCTTTCCAATCGCCCTTGATAATATTGATGCACTACCAACTCCAATAAGTGCTGATACTCCACCATTTATTATTGTTAAGGACATGGATATACTAATAGCAGACATTGCATAGTCTCCAATAATCCATCCCGCAAACACACCATCCATAAATGGATACAATCCTATGACAATCATCCCGATTATTCCAGGAATTGCCAACTTAAATAACAGTTCTTTAGGACTTTTTGTTAATAGTTGTGTTTTCATATCTTCTTTCATCGTATCATTCTCCTTTACCTATATTTATTTCACAAACTCATATACTTTTCCGTTACATCTATCTATAAATTCATAATCGTGTGTGATTATAATAATAGTTTTCCCTTGTGATACCATTTGATTCAAAAATTCAATCAAAATATCCATTTGCATTTTGCAAAGTCCACTCGTTGGTTCATCAAATATTATGATTGGTTTTTGGCTTACCATAGACATAGCAAGTAACAATCTCTGTTTTTCTCCACCTGATAACGAACTTGGGTGCATTTCTTTTTTATTAAATAAATGTACCTTTCTTAAGGCTTCATTTTTCAAATCATCCTGTTTCGTAACTGTTCCAAGTTCTTGCCATACAGATTCTGTGAAAAGTTGATAATTAACATCTTGCATGACTGCAAAAATATTTTCATATCGTTTTTTTAGTTTTTCTCCCTTATAAAACACCTCTCCTGTTCCTCTTGTCAGCCCCATCAGCAAATTGATAAAAGTGCTTTTCCCAACACCATTTTGACCAATGATGAAATTGATACCGGATTCAAAGGCAATACTGAAGTCAAAGATTTCCTTTCTTTCATATTTTTTTTTGAAATTCAAACAAGACAATGCTTTACAATCAAGATCTGAAGAATTTTTCTTTAACACTTCTACTTGCTTATATTTCCTGCTTAAAAAATTGTTTTTAGAAATCGCATTAAAACTCCTTAGATTGTGTTTTTCAGAAACCTGTTCAAAGAAATCATCACAAAACTGCTCTTTTGTGTATTCTTTATAAGTTCCATTTTCTATCACACACAATTTATCAAGCATATCTTTCAGATAAAACAATCTATGCTCCACAATGATGATAATTTTCTTTCTTTTTTTCAGTTCCATAATGGCATTCTGTAAATGCTCTATTGCAACCTGATCTAAGGAAGATGAGGGTTCATCCAACAAGATAATTTCATTTTCAGAAATCCCACAAGCTGTTACTGCAATCAATTGCTTTTCGCCTCCAGATAGTTCAAAGATATTCCTATCTAATAATTCCTTTGTACCTAAAACCGCTGAATAATACTGAATTTTATCTAAAATCAAATCTTTGTCTATGTTTCTATTTTCCAACTGAAAAGCCAGTTCATCGGTTGAATTGATACAATAAAATTGTGTTTTAGGATTTTGAAACACTGTAGATATAAATTTAGATCGTTCCAATATTGTCAAGCCAAACAATGATTTTCCGTTAAATACAATATCTCCTTCTAATTCTGCATTATTGTATTCCGGAATGATTCCATTGATAACTTTTAGCAAGCTACTTTTTCCTGTTCCTGAATGTCCTGTAATGACGGTTACTTCACCGGGTTTGAAAATCATATTTATATTTTTCAATATGCTTTCACCGTCAAAACCCACTGTTAAATTTTGTAATTCAAGCATATTTTCCCCTTATATATAGATAGATTATCCATGCCATTATTAAGAAAAACATAAAGTCAACAAGTCCCATATATGTTTCACTAATACTTGTTCTCTTTTGATTTACAGCCAACCCTTTCGTCATAGCTGATACCGTCAAATCATCTGCTGCCTTTGATAAGCACATCAATAATGGCACTAATCTATATTCAAATAATAAAATTGGACTCTTTATTAACCTTTTAAGCGTCAATCCTCTCAAACGCATAGCTTTTTTTATATTACTATAATCAATCCTTGCAGCATAAAAGAAACGTACCATTACCGTCAAGGGAATGGCTATTTCATCAGGACATTTCATTTTTTTTAATGAGTAAATGCTTTCTCCAACATTTGATGTAAGTATGGTATATCTCCCCATCAAAAATGCGGGGAGAATTTTTTTAATAACCATCACTATTATCAATAAAATTGCAACCACAGGATTGTAATTAAGCCCTATCAGAAATTTATCAGCAGCATAAACAAACAAAAGAGTAGCCACTCCAATAATAGCTACTCTTATATATTTTGCGTTAATTAAAAGTATTATCGGAATTGTGGATATTAAAATGGCTTGCACGAAATACTTTGTTTGAATATTGCCTAATACCATCACATATGAAAGAACTATCGTCATAAAAAGTTTTGTACGAAAATCAAGTTTGATTATCATCCTAACTCTCCATGAAATCTTATTTTTCCATACCGGCTTTTTTGAAGTGTTTTTTTAGAAATGCCATTCCAATGCTGCAACCTATATATGCACCGATAATTCCTACTATTGCCATTACAACAATAATCCAATTCGGCATAACACTAAGCATCTTATCAATGAACTCTTGATTGTATCCTTGCTCTAACATCTGCTGAATATATTCATTTCTTGAAATAAAAATTGGTAACCAATTTCCCAATGTGCAAAGTGGAGCAATAGAAAATGCTAATCTCGCTTTATTTACATTCGTATATTCTCCTGATTTCAAAATTATTTCAGCAATAATCCCCGCAATAACAGCAGTCAATAATGCCCAAGGTCCATGTCCCATAGCAACATATATCAATGCAATCAATAATGATTGAATAAAAATCATTCCTCTTTTTTTAATCTTGGTAGAATATAGCATATTTACAGGTCCTACCAAAACTCCCTGTGCAAATGGGACAACCGGCATTAAAACCGGAACCATTGCTAAAAATGATCCAATCATCATAAATATGAATCCTAATACGGAAAATAATCCTATATTGATTAAATCCTTTACCTCTAATCGTTTGCTCATTTGAAACCTCCTAATTGTTTTAATTTTTCTTTTCTACATCAACAATATAATTTATCATTGTTTCTTTTATATATCGTTTATGCTCGCTATAAGACTTTCTCGCACCTAAAATTTCTGAACTTAATATCAATCCATTGATATAATTCACTAAAAAACCATCACCAAATATATCTGCTTTAATTCCAAGCTGCTTGGCGATTAAACTTAGCTCATTAGTCGTATTAAGTTTCAATTCTTGATACAACTTTTCAAAATCCTCATTATATTTTTTTGCCTGTAAAAGGAGCGTATATAATCTCATCAAATCTGTATCAGCCAGTGACTTATCAACCAAAATATCACCCATTTGCTGATATTTATCTTTGCCTCGATTATTTTCCAAATACTCATTTATCAAGCTGTTTCTGTAATCATTACCATCAAGCATTAAGTCTTTAAGCATTTCATTTGTACTTGCATAATGATGATAAACACCCCCTCTACTCATACCTATCTCTGTAATAACATCTTCCATCGTTGTGCTTTGAAAGCCTTTTGTAAAAAAACATTTTTTTGCAGCTTCTCGAATCTCTTTTTTTCTAATTTGTCCAACTTTTTGTTTTTCTTCTTTCAAAATAAAGACCTCATTTCTACTCAACAAATAAAAACCGACAGTGTCGTCTGTTTTTATTATATACTATATGATAGTTAATGTCAACTAAATATTGTATATCATTTTTGTTTTTTAAATATTTTTCTATACTCACTTACTGGTATCCCTGTTCTTTTCAAACTCTTTAGCTTTTCCTGTTTTTTCTCCTCTCGCCTTGCCTTATATCTCTCCTCATATTCTTTTTGCTTGCCGTTTACTTTACGCTTGAGGTAGTTTTGATGAAGCCTGTCTTTTCTTTCCTTGATTTTTCTTTCTTCTTCCTCAAATTTTTGCTTTTCTTCCTCGCTTAACTCCGCCTGTGGCAGTTCATAATTTCCTATGAAATTAAAGTAAATTTCTATCTTTTGCTTTGATGTCTGACTTCCTTTTCTATCTCTTTCGTGTACGATAATTTTTTCTACAAACTCATTTATCATTGTAGTTGTAAGTTCATCAAAGTTTTCATAACGACTGATAAGAGATATAAATTTTCTTGCTCTGTCTGTTTCTTTTTCATATCTTGAAACCTGCTGCTCCAAGTCCTTAATTTCTTTACTTAAAGCTACCTGCTCCGTTTCATATTGATTATTAAGGATTTCATAGCGATTATTCGGTATTTTATTCAGGATCATATCTTCGTAAATTCTGCACATCAGTCGTTCGAGTTCCTGAAGTCTGTTTTGGCTTTCCGTTAATCTTATCTTTTCCTTTTCTATCTCTATTTTTTCTTTTTCTTCCATTTCATTTTGAATGGAACGGATAAAGGCTTCATTATCTTCATCAAGGTATTTTTTAATGTCTTTCAGTGTTTCCCTAATAAGGTTTAAGACTACTTCCGCTTTTATTCTGTGTGCTGATGGACAAAGCATGCCACAAGGTGTTTTAGTATAGGCACTGCAAGTGTAATAGGGTATATTTTTGTAATTGCTCGTTCTATGAACATACATCTTGCTCCCACAATCTGCACAATACATCAGTCCTGTGAGTGGGTGATATTCTCCCCAACCGTCAGGATACCTTTTTACATTTCCCCTTATCCTTTGCACATTATCAAAGGTTTCTTGGTCTATGATTGGTTCATGCGTGTTTTCAAAAATAAGCCAGTTATCTTCCGATACATATTTACTTTTCTTGTCCTTGAAATGCTTTCTTGTCTTGAAATTGACTGTATGCCCCAAGTATTCCTGTTTCTTTAAAATGCTTGCTATGGTTGAGCTGCACCAACGATAGGGATGTTCAAAGTTTTTGCTTTGATATAGTCCATAGCCTAATTTTTGTTGATGGTAGGCGGGTATATCTACTTTTTCACTTTCTAATATCTTTGCTATTCGATACGGACCATTTCCTTGCATGGTCAGGTTAAATATTCGCCTTACTATCTCTGCTGCTTTTTCATCTACTATCCATTTGTTTTTATCTTTTTCATCTTTGATATAGCCATAAGGCGGTGTACTTGCCGTATGTTTTCCACTTTCCCCTTTTGACTTGAAAGTCGATTGGATTTTTCTTGATGTATCTCTTGCATACCATTCGTTCATGATATTTCTAAAAGGGGTAAAATCATCTTCTCTGTAAAAACTATCTACATTGTCATTGATAGCGATTAGTCTTACGCCCTTTTGTCTTAGTATCTCCATACATTGACCGACTTTGAGATAATCTCTGCCAAGTCTGCTCATATCTTTTACGATGATACAACCAATATTTCCTTGATTGACTCCGTTCATCATTGCCATAAATCCCGGTCTGTCAAACTGTGTTCCGCTGATTCCATCATCTGTAAAGTGAATGATGTTTGACAGGTTATTTTTGCTTGCGTATTCTTCCAATATTTTTTTCTGATTGATGATAGAGTTACTCTCTCCTTGCAGTTCATCATCACGACTTAATCTCTCATAGAGTGCTGTTATCTTTTCAAAATTCCTCATTTTTACCCCCTTTCTCTTAATTTTTCAATAAAAAAAGAATTAAGAAGTACATATTTCACTAAAATAGTGATTAAGTGTTCTCCTTAATTCTATTACTCCAGCAGCAAGTTTATATTTTTTATATTGCTTGACTGCAAAGTGTGTAGGCTCTTTCTTTTCCAGTGCTTCAAAGAGTCTGTCTATCGGATTCATATATGTTTCATCATCTTCTCTGACTTCTGAAGCATCAATCATATCAAGCAGAGTTGCAAAGTTCTTTTCTTCTCTTGGAGCTTCATAGAAGATATAGCCGATAAGTGCTGTATAGTAGAGCTTTTCGGCTTTCACCCAAAAATCCTCGCCTGATTTTTCCCCCTCTCCCTTAGTGTTTGCAATGATTGTCTGTACCAATTTGAGGATGTCTTTTTCACTTCTGAGATAGGCAAAGGGATTGTACTTCATGCTCTTTTTAAAGTTGATGGTATTTAAGATTTTTATCTCATAACCATTATCTTCAAGCATCTTACCACACTCAATTACTATCGTTCCTTTAGGGAAGATTTGTCAAGGACATAAACAAAATTTCTTTGACAAATTTATATCTTTTCTGTTTCTCTCTTGATTAACTTCAGTATTTTATCCTTGTATGTTTCTCCTGTACCTTGTTTGAAATGTAGGTTTACAGTATATTTTGTCTTTCCAATATCCATTATTAACTGTTTATTGGGTGGTGCTTGTATTTCTCTTTTTTCTTCTTTCATAAGTCCTCCTTTCCGATTTTAGACAAAGAAAAAACAGTAAACCTTTTATGATTTACTGTTCTGTGTTAGTTTTTATTAAATTGTTAGTTATGCAAACTGTGGTTTGCTTTAATCTTTACTAAAAACAAGAATCTTCTGCGTGATCTTCCTCGCAATCGGAAGCCAGTCGATTAGCTTTAATGTAGGCATAAGAACACGCATACCACGTAATATGTTGTCATCTTTAATCTTATGAAACCCCTGAGCAATATTCTTTATATCATCAAAGCTGTCTGCACCGAAAACGAATCTGGCTCCGGTTTGCTGAATGGATTTTTCAACCCCTTCTCGTTTTACCCACATCTTTGCAATACATTCCATTATGACCGTAGCGGTGTCAAAGTTTTTATGAATGATAGAAAGTATCTTGGCATTTTCTTCAGCAGTGAGATACATGGACAGTCCTTCTATAATAAAAAGTACATTCTCTCTGTTTTTTACTTCCTTGAACCAATTTGGATCTAAAGCAGACGCACTGATAGATGAAACTCTCCCGCTTTCTAAAAAAATCTGATCTCTGAGATTTATAACATCAGGCAGATCCAGATTATACCAAGTGATAGTACCATTATCCACACGATAAAATCTTGTGTCCAGTCCACAGGCAATGTTCACTATTGTAGCAGTCGGGTTTCGCCCAATAAATTCTTTGACCAGTTCGTCAAAGACGAGTGTGCGTGCGATTACACCACTACTCATGGTACGATCTTTTGCTGCAGTTGAAAAGTCATAATCAATCTTATTTACAAGTTCTACTGCTTTTGCATCATAGAATTTATGCTTCTTTCTCTGTGAATACTCTGCACGTGCATAAAAACTTTGAAGCATAGTTTCTGCAGTGCCGTTCAAAACAGGTTTTATTTTCTCTTGCATTTCTATTTTCCCCAAATGTAAACGCCTCCTTCAAATTTTATTTTTTGTCTTCACTAGTTAATATTATATACTTTTTTTACTTAGTTTTATAGGTCTAACTCATTCCTATTTACCTGTGATAGTTGTTTTTCTTGTTCCTGTAACTGCTCTATACAGGTCTTAACTTTTTCAGCATGCTCTACTTCTTCTCGTATTTCTAATATTTGACTATATAGGCTCTTTTTATCTTTCTTCAAAGTGGTAAGTTCCGATTTCCATTTGGATATATTTAAGGTCTTACTTTCCCCTAAATGCTCTTTGAGATGTTTCCTTGCACTTTCAAATAGAATAAGCTCCGCCGTATGCTCATTATAAAAATCTTCCTGTTTTATTTTCTTTAATTTCGTATAGGCTTTGTAGATGTCCTTATACTTCAAATATTTCTCGGCTTGGTCAATAAGCTGTACTTTACCATCTATTTTCTTTTCAGTATCTTTAATGGCTCTTGTGGTCTTGTAATTCTTATCTCTTAAAGTAACTATACTTTCTTTCAGTTCAGATAAGGAAATAATGTTTTTCTCTTTTAAGAATTGATAGCTTTCGATGTATTTTTCTAAATCTGTATTATGGTTATCTGCATTTTTACGGATAAGATTTTCAAAAACGGATAGTATATTTTCATTGGGTGGGAGGGTAGATTTGAGATTATCAGTTTCTTCTTTTTCTTCTTTGCCTATTCCTCTTATCCAATTTAGTAAGGCTTTTATTCGTCTTGAGATTTCTCTTAAAATCATATTTTGATGTTTGATTTCTCGGTTGATATTTCCTCTGTCTGTGGCTATGCCTTTCTTTTCCATTTGGGTAGCTGATACGCCTAAATGAATGGTCGGTATTTGTTCTATACCTTGTCTTTGATAGGAACGGTGATCTACTTTTTCCTGTATGCTATTTTCTTCCAAATATTTGTTTGTAATATCTGCCCATGCTTTTCGCCAGTGTTCCGCTTTGTCTTGTTCGTTCCAATCCACTGTATTGATTTTTCTTGTTTTGTAATTGCCATTTTTGAGTTTTACTTTTTCTCCCTTTTCATCAAGGATATATTCTTTTTTTGATTTCGCTCCCCATGTTTTATCTTCATTTAATGGTCGCATGGTAAGTAGGATATGAGCGTGTGGATTCCCGTCATTTTTATCGTGCAAAGCAATATCGGCACACATACCGACTTTTACAAAATTTTCTTTTACATATTCTCTTACAAGTTCTATCTGTTTTTCCCTGTTTAATTCTTTGGGTAAGGCGATTTCTATTTCTCTTGCAAGCTGTGAGTTTTTACTTTTTTCTATTTTCTCTACACTGTTCCATAGCGTTCCTCTGTCTGAAAATTCCTGTGGTGCGTTTTGTGGTAATAGGATTTCTGTATGTGCTATTCCGCCTTTTCTTGTAAAGTCATGGACTATGCCGTCATATTCGTTTTTTATCTTTTCGCCACTTCGATAAGAAGCTGCTGCAACCGCACTTTTGCCTTTGCCTCTTGAGATAATCTTTATACTAAGATGATATATCGCCATAGCTAAAACCTCCTCTCTTTTTCTGATGTGGATACAGTGGCGATGGATAAGACTTACTAAAAAAATCGGATTGTTTTTTATCCGGTTTCTTTTGGTAAGTACACAAGGGGTAGGAAATTTATTTCCGTAGGGGAGTGTAGCTCCCCTGTATCAGCTTTAGCTGATATGCTCTCTGCAAGAGCCTTCGGAGAACGCACACACCCTTTAGGGTGTATAAGTGCGCCCTTGTAAACAAGGGACTACTGCTCTGTTTCCGTTACTTTCTCTTGTTTTTCTATATTTTCTTCTTCCGTTTTTTCTCTTTTCTCCATGATTTTTAGGATTTTTTCATTTATTGCTTCTTTGATATTTGGGAATGTAATTAGCTGATAAAATTCATCTTTGGTAAAATCCTTGCTTTCGTTAAAGATACTTTCAAAAACTGCTCCTTTTTCATAAAGCCTTTTATCTCTTTTCTTTCGTTCTTCCTGTTTCTGCTGACTGATGAGTTTTTTTCTTTTGTTTTGTAACTGCTTAATTTCCTCTTCTGCCATTAAGATTTTTTCATCTATATTTTTCATTTTCTGTTCTCCTTTCTGATTTTTAGTAAAGAAAAAACAGTAAACCGATTTGATTTACTGTTTCGTGAACTGCTATGTTATAGCTTGTATTTAATTGTTTTACTTCGACAAACTGCAATTTGTCTGTCTCAAAACAATTCGTTTATCATTGTCACAAATAAATCCGGTTTCAGTAAAACAAGACCTGCATGCCCCAGTTTAGGCAAAACCTTGAATTCTGTTTGCGGAAAATGCTGATTCATGTAGGCGATATCAAGTTTTCGCTCCTTTTCTTCGCCATCGGCATACCAGTAATGCATTTGCGTATCGACCTTCGGAATGGGCTGTGGAATCTTATAGTTGTTGCATGAGTCAAAAGTTCTCCATAACGTTTTTCTACTGGAGCACTTCAAAACATCTGCAACATATTGAAGATCTTCCTTCGAATATTCATCGGTAGCAAAAGCCTTCTCAAGCAAGCGCACTCCACCTGTCCTGCCCAGCATCACCATGAGATAGTCTCTCAAGGCGATAAAGCGTGTGACAAGCCATGGTAGCTGATATGGTGTAATGCCTCCGTCCATAATGCAGTGTCTGATTGGAATAAGTTGTCCAAGCGTTACCATTAAAGCAACGGAGCCGCCCATCGAGCACCCATATACTGCATACAATTCGGCAATCTCTTCAGCCTGAAGCCACTCATTCAATTCGGCAGCGATCTTCTCAATGCTTGTAAAGTCACTTTCATCCTCAGAATCATATCCGGGAAGAGCCGGAATAATCAGATGATATTTGTTTTTGAGAAGCGGAATTAAATGTTCAAAATAATCCCATCTTACAACAGAAGGATGTATCAGCAGAATTGCTTGTTCATTACCTTTTCCAAATTCATGTATATTCATTAGTCTAATCCATCCTGTGTACAAATTCTAATTTTTCTCTCTAAATAATTAACAATATTATACCATTTTTAAGCCATTTTTTCTATATCGGCTTTTTGTGGTACTTGACAGTTGCCTATAAAGTTAAAATACACATCAACTTGTTGTTTTCTATCTTTTCCTTTTCTTCCCCCTGTGGCTTCATGGACTACAACTTTTTCTATATACTCATTTATCATTGGGACTGTCAGTTCTTCAATATCGGTATATTTTTCTATCATCTTTAGGAATTTATCGGTGTCAACTTTTCTCTGATGATAGCTTTCTATTTCATCTTCAAAATACTGTATTTGCTTTTCTAATTCTTGTTGCTCCGTGTCATAGATATTAAATAATCTATCAAAGTGTTTTGCGGGAATTTTTCCAAGTGCATGGTCTTCATATAGCTTTGTAATAAGGGTTGTTAGTTCTTCATTTCTTGAAGATAATTTTTCTAATTTCGTTTTATCATCTTGATACTTTTCTTCCCTTTTTTCATCGGATAACTTGTTCATCACTTTTAGAAATTCTTGCTTTTCTTCTTTTGCAAAATCTGTTATTTCCTTTATTGATTTTAAGAGAATTTCATTCACTGTTTTTACTTTGATGTAGTGCATACTACAAGAGCCTTTTCTGTGTCTGTAATGTTGACATACAAAACAATAATCACAATCGTATTTCTTTTCTTTATGTTCTGCCGGCTCTCTGTAACTTAACTTTCCTCCACAATCTGAACAGATTAAAAGTCCTGTAAATGGGTGGGATGTTGTCCCGTACTTCGGACTTCTTCTTACTGTCTTTCTTAACCTTTGGGCGTTATTCCATGTTTCTTCATCAATGATTGCTTCATGGGTGTTCTTAAAGATAATCAGTTCCTCTTCTTTCGCCTTTCTGCGTTTCTTGGTTTTGTAATCAATACATATTGTTTTACCAAGTACAGTATGTCCCATGTATTCTCTTTTTTCCAAAATATAGCCTATTGTGGTTGGTGTCCAAAAATATGGATCGTCTATTCCTCTTTTCTTGGAACTGTGGTTATTTTCAGGATAGTGTATCTCTGCATAGGCTGATGGTATAAGGACTTTATCTTTGGTTAGTATATCCGCTATCTTTGTTACACCATATCCCTCTATAACAAGCCTGTAAATGCGTTTTACGACCTTTGCACTCTCTTTATCAACAAGTAGCTCCTGTTTGTTCTTAGGGTTTCTGTAATAGCCATATGGAACGCTTGGTGATACTCTTTTACCCTCTTCCATTCTTGCTCTGAAGATAGATTGTATTTTTCTTGATGTATCTCTTGCGTACCATTCGTTCATAATGTTTAGAAATGGGGTAAAGTCGCTTTCTGCTTGTTTTTCACTATCTATTCCGTTATTGATGGCTATAAATCTTACTCCCTTTTCTTTGAAAAGTATTTCGGTATAAAAACCTACTTTAAGGTAATCTCTGCCAAACCTACTCATATCTTTTACTATCACAGTAGATACTTTGTTTTCTTCTACTGCTTTTATCATTTTCTGAAATCCCTCTCTATCAAAGGTTGTTCCGCTTACTCCATCATCGGTATAGTGATAGATATTTACAAAGCCGTTTCTTTTCGCATAACTTTCAAGTAGTTGCTTTTGATTAGTGATGGAATTGCTTTCTCCCTGCATTTCATCATCTCGACTTAAACGCTCATAAAGGGCTGTTTGTCCTGTTCTTTTTGTATTTGACATGAGAATTACCTCCTTTCCAAGTTTTTTATTTTCTCTGTCCCTATAAGATTAATCCTTTAGGATCTGTTACGCAATATGACGAGTGCATTTGCATTAGATTCGGTTTTACATAAAATCTTGTTTTTCCTGAGCCTGAACCACCAATAACAAGCACATTCTTGTTTCTTGCATACTTTGGATTTGCCGGTCTGCCATTCATGGTTAATCGCTCGGTTTGAGTAAGCAAGATATTATTTTGGAACTTCTCATCTACATAAGGCTGAATATCTTTTGTCGTTCCCCAGAGAGCGTTTTGTCAAGTACCTTTTTATATTTATGGACGCTTGTCCTGTATGGAAATTTAACTTTTAGGGAAAGAAAAACAGTAAACCTTTTTTGATTTACTGTTCCTGTATCGGTTTTATTAAGTTATCAATCATGATACAAACCATTATCTATAATTATCTTCTTTTAGCAAATACTTCTCCATTTGTTATCCAAGTTTTTCCATTATCAAAAGATGTTTTATTTTCCCAATGGAATTTTGAAGGAGAAATATCATCAAAGACCCATAAATTTATGCCTTTATCATTGCTTATATTTGTAAGTACAATTTTATCTTCTACTTTTTCAGCTTCTAAATATACCATTTTACCTAAACAAGTATAGCAAATATCCCATTTTTGTTTGTTAGGATTGTACATTCTTATTGTTGTACCATACTCTGCGTCAGGCTGAGGATTGGATACTCGTTCTTCCCTTGATGGACAAATAAAAATATCTTGTATTCCATCACCATTTAGTATCTCTGAAAATATCCATTCTCCAATTACATGTCTTTCCTTTTCAGTACCTTTTCCATCAACCCATTCAATATCCCACTCCCCAATCAAATCGCTGAATATATTTTTCTTTTGCTTTTTTTCTCCAACTAACGCTTTATAAAATTCCAAACTTCCACCTCCTAAAACCGAAATTTATCGAACTATCCCTCCATGATAATAGCACTCATAGACTAATTTCCCTTGAAAAGTTATTGATTCATATCCTTGAAACCATTCAAAATCCCCTATCGTTTCACACATATATTTATAATCACCATTAGAATATTCATCAGGTCCTCTAAACGGATTTTCACTATTAACCAAAAGCAATGCTTCTTTTAAAAATCCGTACTCAAATTCTTTGTCAAGTTTTCGACCTGCATAGTTCATCGACCAAATTATTTCTCCGTTTGACCAAAGAGCCTCCTCTCCAATGAACGGATCTGTTCCAAAATAAGAATCATAGTATTCAAAATTATCTTCAAAATACTTTAAATCATGTGAACACGGTCTTGATGAATTGGTTGTATTTCCATCGCCAGCATAAGTTGCTTTTTTTGCCTTAATTAAAAATTCAATGATACCTTTTATTTTCAAATCATGCACAATGTTCATCTCCTTAAATCAAAATTGTATTTGTTTATTATTATACCATATTTCCAATTAGTTTTATAGGTCTAACTCGTTCCTCTTTACCTGTGTTAGTTCTCTATTTCCTTGTAGTAATTTCTCTATACAGTTTCTAACACTTTCAGCTTGTTCAACCTCTTTTCTCATATCTAAGATTTGAGAATATAGGGTGTCTTTTTCTTTCTTCAATGCTGTTGCTTCTAACTTCCACTTGGATATAGCTAATGTCTTACTTTCTCCTAAATGCTCTTTTAGATATTTTCTTGCACTCTCAAATAAAATAATTTCTGCTGTATGTTCGTTATAAAAATCTTCTTGCTTGCTTTTCTTCAACTTGACATAGGTTTTGTATGTGTCTCTATGTTTCAAATACTTTTCTGATTGGTCTATAAGCTCTACTTTGTCATTGGTTTTCTTTTCGGTATCTTTGATAGCTCTTGTAGTCTTGTAGTTCTTATCTCTTAATGCTGATATACATTCTTTCAATTCGGGTATTGATGTAATATTTTTCTCTTTAAGAAATTGATAGCTTTCAATATATTTTTCTAAGTTTATATTACTATTATCTGCATTTTCTTTTATGAGATTAGAGAGTATATCTGTTAAATCATTTTGTTTTAGTGGGGTGGTGGATTGTAAAGATATATCCTCTTGGTTCTCTATTAGATTATCTTTGTTCTTGTTTGTTGTTAAACTTCTTATCCATCTCATTAAGGCTTTTATTCGTCTTGAAATTTCTCTTAAAATCATGTTTTGATGTCTGATTTCTCTGTTGATATTTCCTCTGTTGGTAACAATACCTTTTTTCTCCATTTGACTTGCCGATATTCCTAAATGAATGGTCGGTATTTGTTCTATGCCTTGTCTTTGATAAGAACGGTGATCGACTTTTTCCTGTATGTTGTTTTCTTCCAAATATTTGTTGGTAATATCTGCCCATGCTTTTCGCCACTCTTCCGCTTTTTCTTGCTCATTCCAATCGACTGTATTGATTTTTTTGGTTTTGTAATTTCCACTTTTGAGTTTTACTTTTTCTCCGTTTTCATCAAGGATATATTCTTTTTTTGATTTTGCTCCCCATGTCTTATCTTCGTTGAACGGTCGCATAGTAAGTAAGATATGAGCATGTGGGTTTCCCTCATTTTTATCGTGCAATGCAATGTCAGCACACATACCGACTTTTACAAAATTTTCTTTTACATACTCTCTTACAAGCTCAATCTGTTTTTCTCTGTCTAATTCTTTAGGCAATGCAATTTCTATTTCTCTTGCAAGCTGTGAATTTTTACTTTTTTCTATTTTTTCTACACTGTTCCATAATGTTCCTCTATCTGAAAATTCCTGTGGTGCATTTTGTGGTAATAGGATTTCTGTATGGGCTATTCCGCCTTTTCTTGTAAAGTCATGGACTATGCCGTCATATTCATTTTTTATCTTTTCACCACTTCGATAGGCGGAAGCTGCTACCGCACTTTTGCCTTTTCCTCTTGAGATAATCTTTATGCAAAGATGGTATATCGCCATAGCTAAAAACCTCCTTTCTTTTTCTTATATGGATATGGTGGCGATAGATAAGACTTCCTAAAAAAATCGGATAGCTTTTATCCGATTTCTTTTGGGAAGTACACAAGGGGTAGGAAATTTATTTCCGTAGGGGAGTGTAGCTCCCCTGTATCAGCGTTAGCTGATATGCCCTCTGCTAAGAGCCTTCGGAGAACGCACACACCCTTTAGGGTGTATAAGTGCGCCCTTGTAAACAAGGGACTATTCCTCTGTGTTCATTTCTTCCTCTTGTGTTTCTATAATTTTGTTTTCGCTTTGTTCTCGCTTCTCTATGATTTTTAGGATTTTTTGATTGACTAACTCTTTGATATTTGGGAATGTGATTAGCTGATAGAATTCATCTTTGGTAAAACCCTTGCTTTCGGTAAAGATACTTTCAAAGACTGCTCCTTTTTCATATATCCTTTTATCTCTCTTTTTTCTTTCTTCCTGTTTCTGCTGACTGATGAGCTTTTTTCTTTTGTTTTGTAACTGCTTAATTTCTTCTTCTGCCATTAAAATTTTTTCATCTATATTTTTCATTTTCTGTTTTCCTCTCTTTCTATTTTTGAGCAAAGAAAAACAGTAAACCGATTTGATTTACTGTTTTGTAAGTTGCTATATTATTGTTTTTATTTAATTGTTTTACTTCGACAAACGGAGATTTATAGGTTTAAAAATTTTTTCAAAGCATTTACATGCATAAAGAATACTTGTTCTATTTTTTCTTTTAACAATTCTTCCACATACGAAATCTTTTCCCATCTAATATTTTGGGTTTCATTTGTGTAATTTAACAAATTCCCCTCTGCCTCGCATAAAAATGTAATAAGAATAATAGAATACGCACCAGATAAATTTTGTGTAACACAATATGGTTCAAACGAAATAGTGGTAACATCTCCAACCCTATTTGATACTGCACTATTTTTCCCATAAATCTTTGTTATTTTCAATCCTGTTTCTTCCAAAACTTCTCTACACAGTGCAGAAAAAATATTTTCATATTCTCTAACCTTACCAGCGGGTATTTCTATCATTCCATTAGTTTCATTTCCATCATCTTTTTGTCTTGTTTGAATAAGAATATATTTTTCATTATTTTCCGTTTTGGTAATAATTGCTCCAACACATGGCTTAGCTAAAATTTCACTCATAAAAACACCTGTCCTATAACTTCTAATTTTCTATCTCAATAATTAGTAATATTATACCATTTTTAAGCCATTTTTTCTATATCAGCTTTCTGTGGTACTTGACAGTTGCCTATAAAGTTAAAGTAAACATCAACTTGTTGTTTTCTATCTTTCCCTTTTCTTCCTCCTGTTGCTTCATGGACTACTACTTTTTCTATATACTCATTTATCATTGGGACTGTGAGTTCTTCAATATCGGTATATTTTTCTATCATCTTTAGGAATTTATCGGTGTCAACTTTTCTCTGATGATAGCTTTCTATTTCATTTTCAAAATACTGTATTTGCTTTTCTAATTCTTGTTGCTCTGTATCATAAGTGTTAAATAATCTATCAAAGTGTTTTACAGGAATTTTCCCAAGTGCATGGTCTTCATATAGCTTTGTAATAAGGGTTGTTAGTTCTTCATTTCTTGAAGATAATTTTTCTAATTTCGTTTTATCATCTTGATACTTTTCTTCTCTTTTTTCATCAGATAACTTGTTCATCACTTTTAGAAATTCTTGCTTTTCTTCTTTGGCAAAGTCTGTGATTTCTTTGATTGATTTTAATAGAATTTCATTTACTGTTTTTACTTTGATGTAGTGCATACTGCAAGTGCCTTTTCTGTGTCGGTAATGTTGACATACAAAAGAGTAATCACTATCATATTTCTTTTCTTTATGTTCTGCCGGCTCTCTGTAGCTTAATTTTCCTCCACAATCTGCACAGATTAAAAGTCCTGTAAACGGGTGTGAGGTTGTACCATACTTTGGACTTCTTCTCACTGTTTTTCTTAATCGTTGAGCATTGTTCCATGTTTCTTCGTCAATGATGGCTTCATGGGTGTTTTTGAAGATAATGAGTTCATCTTCTTTTGCCTTTCTTCGCTTTTTGGTTTTATAATCAAAGCATATTGTTTTCCCAAGTACGGTGTGTCCCATATATTCTCTTTTTTCTAAGATATAGCTTACTGTGGTTGGTGTCCAAAAATACGGGTCTTCTATTCCTCTTTTCTTGGAACTGTGGTTACTTTCAGGATAGTGTATTTCTGCATAGGCTGATGGGATAAGGACTTTATCTTTGGTTAGTATATCTGCTATCTGTGTTACGCCATATCCCTCTATTACAAGCCTATAAATGCGTTTTACGACCTTTGCACTCTCTTTATCGACAAGTAACTGCTGTTTGTTCTTAGGGTTTCTATAATAGCCGTATGGAACGCTTGGAGATACTCTTTTACCTTCTTCCATTCTTGCTCTGAAGATAGACTGTATTTTTCTTGAGGTAATCTCTGCCAAACCTGCTCATATCTTTTACTATCACAGTAGATACTTTGTTTTCTTCTACTGCTTTTATCATCTTTTGAAATCCCTCTCTATCAAAGGTCGTTCCGCTTACTCCATCATCGGTATAGTGATAGATATTTACAAAACCGTTTCTTTTCGCATAGCTTTCAAGCAGCTGTTTTTGATTGGTGATGGAATTGCTTTCTCCTTGCATTTCAGGGTCTGACCCTTGGTCATCATCACGACTTAAACGCTCATAAAGTGCCGTTTGTCCTGTTCTTTTCGTATTTGACATGAGAATTACCTCCTTTCCAAGTTTTTATTATTTTCTCTGTCCCTAAGAGGTTAATCCTTTTGACTCGTTTCAAATTTTTTCTTCACTGCGATGAACAATAAGTTCAACTCGTTCAGAAAATTCTCAACTTTGGCTAGCGCAAAGGTTCTCGTACTAAATGTACGAGGTTCTTCAATCATCTTGCTTTTTCGTCGAAATTTAAAACTAGATATTTGATCTCGTTCCATATTTATATAATGTTATGTGTATAATGTTTTTTCGCAAAACCATAAGCATAAATCAATCTATGTGACGCACCCTTCTTGACAATTAAAAGCATAAGTGGTATGCTTCAAGCAAAGGAGGAAGAAAAAATGACTTTATTATTTGTATTATTAATTATTGCAATATTTGCATGTATGCTATTTGCAATTAGCTACATGAAGAAGCTAAACCTAAGCTTCAACGCTAGAGTTTTGATAGCTTTAGCAGTCGGCATCATTTTCGGCGCACTACTACAAATTATCGTTAAAGATAAGGAAGTCCTTGGAACATCAGTATCCTGGATTTCGATAGTCGGCAGTGCTTATGTAAAACTTTTAACAATGGTGGCCTTCCCACTAATCTTTATAAGCATCGTTAAATCAGTTGCTATGCAAGAAAGCGGCATGGGCAAGAGCACATTTAGGATTATGGCTGTCTTCTTAATCACAGTATTTATCGCGGCTATGGTATCTGGCTCATTATCAGCAGTCTTTGGACTAAATGCCGATGGACTAAATTCTGGTGAAAACGAATTGCACAGACAAGAGGTGCTTATGGAGAAGCAAGCTGATTTCAGCAAACTTCCTATGCAAGAGCAAATCGTTAATATCATACCAACAAATCCATTCTACGCACTTACTGGTCAAGGCAATAACGCAACACTTGCTGTTGTTTTCTTTGCTTTCATGATAGGTCTTGCAGCTATGCAGCTTAAAAATTATAAGAAGGACGTGGCAGATAGGTTTATTCAAGGGGTACAGGACATCTCCGATGTCATTATGCACCTTGTTAGAATCATAATTAGACTAACACCATACGGCGTTTTAGCTCTAATGATCAAGATCACTGCAACATCTGATTGGCAAGCTATACTAAAGCTTGTAAACTTCATACTAATCAGCTACGCAGCAATGATAATCATGGTTATAGTTCACATGCTATATCTATTGACAGCTGGACTAAATCCATTCACATTCTACAGAAAATCTATGAGTAATCTATTATTTGCCTTCACATCAAGATCATCTGCAGCTACACTTCCTATTACCATAAACAATGCAGAAAATAACTTAGGTGTGCCAGAGGGCATAGCAAACCTAGCATCGACACTTGGTACAAGCGTGGGCCAAAACGGTTGCGCCGGAGTCTTCCCAGCTATGGTTGCTGTTATGATTGCACCGACTATGGGTATAAATCCATTGTCAATAGCTTTTCTTGTTGAAGTAGCATTGCTATGCGTACTAGCAAGCTTCGGTACTGTAGGCGTAGGTGGTGGAGCTACTTTCACTGCCATAGTTGTTTTAAGTGCACTAAACTTCCCAGTTGGCTTAGTTGGTCTACTAATTTCAGTTGAACCAATCATAGACATGGGTAGAACTGCTCTAAACATCTCTGACTCACTACTTGCTGGGGTTATAGCTGCGAAGAGAACTGGTGTATTGAACGAAGAAATTTACAACAGAAAAGAAATTGTGGACTAAACTCTATTAAAGGAGGTTACAATTATGAAGATTATTCTTGAAGATAGTTTTAAGAGCGCTCTTAAGAGCGAAGGAAAAAACACTGTAACGATTGATTTACTGGGCTGCTCCGAATGAGGCGCAGGTGAAGTAACACCAATCGTGAAATTGGAAGAACCTAGTAATAAAGATGATTACGATCTTTATGAAGTAGATGGATTCAAGGTTTACGTCTTTGTTGCTGTCAGGGCGATGGACGATACGCTAACTTTGAAATTCAAGAAAATATTGTTTAAAAAGTTATACCTTGTTGAAGGTGTAATTAAATAAGAGATGGGCAGGTGCTATATTAAGCACCTGTCTTTTTATTTGCATTAAAGCAAGCCCTTTGACTAGTTTGAATTATTTTGCTTTCTCTGCAAATTAAAAAATATATTTAGTTTATGGGCTTAAGCAAAATTTATTTTCACAAAAATAATTTTCGATGTGCAAAATCAAAAAAAGGCTATTGTAAGCAAACTCACAATAGCCAATGCAAAAGATATATAATTTTAAATTTCATAAGAATAAGATATTAGTTCTTATCCAATAAATCAGATTTTGCGAAGAGAATTGATGGATAAGGCGCAGCATAACGAGCGACCGACCGACATCGTACTAACGGGTACGTTGAGGGAGGAAGCGAAGCGCGCGAGCCTTAGGCGCAATTAGAAGAACCTCACCCATCTTCAAAGCTACGCTTTGGATGGGTCCCGAGAACCTTGGTGCTTCGCACAAGCGCAAAATCTTATTTGCTTCTATCTAAGCCATAAAGCAACACATTCTTTGCTAAAATAAGAATAATTACAAAAGCAATTGCCGCTTCCACTCCTAAGAATGAGCCGTTGTATATAACTGAGTACATAAATGGGCCGTGGCCTGATCCTTCTGCATACTCTGCGAAGAAGATGTAGCCTGATGCAACGTGGCAGATGAATCTACCTAGTACTGCGATGATAACAGAGGCTGGTACGTAGAATGATTTTCCTTCTTTAACAATTTGTTTAGAGAAGCAGCCTGCAAGTCCAAG
Source organism: Fenollaria sporofastidiosus (assembly GCF_943169635.2). NCBI lineage: Bacteria > Bacillati > Bacillota > Clostridia > Eubacteriales > Fenollaria > Fenollaria sporofastidiosus. The sequence goes on along the minus strand of NZ_OW968186.1, from coordinate 616,982 downwards.
TAGTCCGAAGGCTAGTGGGTAGTCAAGTATAGCTTGGAATGGTGTTACTACATAGCCGCCTAGTATCATATCTAGAACGCCATACACTGCGCCAACGATGATGCCGTAGCCAGCACCGTGTCTTATTGCAAAGAATAAAAGTGGTATCATTTGTCCAAGAGTGATTGAGCCGCCTTGTGGCATCTCAAAAATCTTGAATCTACCAAGTACTATGGACATGGCGATCATAACTGCCGCTTCTGTCAATACTTTTGTGCTAAATTTTTTCATAAAAAAACCTCCTAATGATGTCACTAGGAGTTACTCCACTTGCCTACGCTGGTACTAACCAGATCAGGTCATAAGGGTCGATAAATCTCTCAGCCAATGGCTCCCCTAGTGATAAAATATTAATTATTACAATGATGATTGTAGCACAACGAAACTTAATTGTCAAGGATATAGACGAATTTATGTATTACAATTCTCTTCCTTTGTCAATATACACAGCGCGGCATAAAAAAGCTCCTACCGTAGTAGAAGCTCTTTCGTCTATATTAATTTTTCTTTACTGCAATATCTTTTCCGTCGTAGTCCATTGTGATGTTTTCGCCGTCCATAACTTCTCCAGCTATAATCATTCTAGAAAGTTTTGTCTCAACTGTTCTTTGAATGAATCTCTTAACTGGTCTTGCGCCAAAGGCTGATGAGTAGCTTTCTTTAAGGATGTATTCCTTCAAAGCTTCTGATATAGTCAAAGTGATGGATCTTGCTTCAAGTTTAACTCTGATCTTGTCAACTTCTTTTTCGATGATGTCAAAGATTTCTGCCTTCATAAGCGGCTTAAACATAACAATCTCGTCGATCCTGTTTAAAAATTCTGGTCTGAATGCGGCCTTCATCTCGTCATTAACTTTTTCTCTTGTCTCGTCTGTAATCTTGCCGTCTTCGCTAATTCCTTCAAGTATGTCTGGCGAGCCGATGTTGCTTGTCATGATGATGATGGTGTTCTTGAAATCGACTGTTCTGCCTTGATTGTCAGTTAATCTACCATCATCCAAAACTTGTAGAAGTATGTTGAATACATCTGGATGCGCTTTTTCTATCTCGTCGAATAATACTACCGAATATGGTTTTCTTCTTACTTTTTCAGTAAGCTCGCCGCCTTCTTCGTAGCCAACATATCCTGGAGGTGCGCCTATTAACCTAGATACAGCGAATTTTTCCATATATTCGCTCATATCGATTCTAATCATATTCTTTTCATCGTCGAATAGGTCTTGTGTCAAGGCCTTTGTTAATTCTGTCTTACCTACGCCAGTTGGTCCTAGGAAGATGAAGGAGCCGATAGGTCTGTTCGGGTCAGATAATCCTGCCCTGTTTCTGATGATGGCGTTTGATACGGCTTCTATCGCCTCATCTTGACCGACTACTCTTTGATGAAGTATCTCGTCAAGTTTTAGTAGTTTTTCCTTTTCGCTCTCTTCAAGCTTAGAAACAGGTATGCCAGTCCATTTCGATACAACGTCTCTGATCTCGTTTTCAGTAACTTCAAGCTTTAGATACTTTTGCTTTTCATTGACATTTTCGTTCTTTTCCTTAAGTTCTGCCTCAAGTTTCGCAAGTGTACCATATTTAAGCTCGGAAAGTTTTTCCAAATTGTATTCTCTTTGTGCCTTTTCTATCTCGTATTTTGTCTCATCTATCTTCTTCTTAAGCTCTTTAACGTCCTCTATCCTGTCTTTTTCCTCTTGCCATTTCTTTAGACTGACGTCGTATTCCTCTTGAAGCGCTTGCAAATCCTTGTTAAGCTCCTCAAGCCTCTTCATGCTGCGCTCGTCGTCCTCTTTCTTAAGAGCCTCTCTCTCGATCTCAAGCTGCATAATAAGCCTTCTCTTCGAGTCGAGCTCTTCTGGCATCGAGTCAATCTCAGTTCTAATCATCGCCGAGGCCTCATCCATTAGGTCGATGGCCTTATCTGGTAAATATCTGTCGGTGATGTATCTATCTGAAAGTACTGCGGCAGCTATAACAGCGGGGTCAGAAATTCTGATTCCGTGATAAACCTCGTACTTTTCCTTTAAACCTCTCAAGATGGAGATGGTGTCTTCAACAGATGGTTCAGTAACCATAACTTTTTGGAATCTTCTTTCAAGTGCCTTGTCTTTTTCGATGTATTTTCTGTATTCGTCAATGGTTGTCGCACCGATGGTTCTTAGTACGCCTCTTGCAAGTAGCGGTTTTAGAAGGTTGCCAGCGTCCATAGAGCCTTCAGTTCTGCCGGCGCCGACGATGTTGTGAATTTCATCTATGAATAATATTATCTTGCCTTCAGATTTTTCGACTTCTTTTAAAACTGCCTTTAATCTCTCTTCAAACTCGCCTCTGTACTTAGCTCCAGCGATTAGAGCGCCCATGTCAAGCTCGAAAATTGTCTTGTCTTTCAAATTTTCTGGCACGTCGCCTTTAACAATTCTTTGTGCTAGACCTTCGACGATGGCTGTCTTACCAACGCCCGGGTCACCGATTAAGCAAGGATTGTTCTTTGTTCTTCTCGAAAGAATCATAAGAACGTTTCTGATCTCGTCGTCACGGCCTATAATTGGGTCCATATTGCCCTTTCTTGCGTATTCCACAAGGTCTCTGCCGTATTTTTCAAGCGCTTGATAACGCATCTCAGGGTTGTCGCTAGTTACATTTTGATTGCCACGAAAGCCCTTCAAAGTATCTAAGAATGCCGCTCTCGTTATATTGTACTTCTTGAAAATGGCATCGATGTTCGCATTTTTCACTTCCATGATACCTAAGAATAGATGTTCAACACTTAGGTACTCATCTTGGAAGTTTTTCATCTCATTTTCTGCTAGTTCCAAAACTTTATTGTATTCAGCCGATGTGTAGATATTTGCGCCGCTTTGCTTAGGGAAATTGTTAATTATGCCTTGGGCATCCATAAGCATGCCGTCTACATTTACACCCATAGCTTCAACTGTAGTTCTGATAAGGCCTTCCTTGTCCTCAAGTAGTGCCTTAAGTAGGTGCGCTGGTCTTATCTCAGGATTGCCGAGTGACCTCGCAGCCTCATTCGAATTATTTATCGCCTCAATTGTTTTTTTCGTTAATTTATCCATGTTCATAATATCACCTTCTATTATATTTATTTATATTTTTTTTCTAATTCTTTATATAATTTTTCGCCTTCCTCATCAAGTTTTGGGTTCACCATGTTAAATCTGATATATAAATCGCCTGTTGCACCCTTCATATCAGTAAAGCCCTTGCCCTTGATCCTCATAAGCTTAGTAGTGTCGTAGCCCTTTGGCACCTTAATCTTGATCTTCTTGTCAAAGACTTCAACCACTCTTTCGCAGCCGAAGTATGCGCCCCAAGGGTAGATATCCACGCTAGTTTTGATGTCGAGGCCATCAAGCTCGTAGCGATGATCCTTTAAGAATTGAATCTTGAAGTAGATGTCGCCACTTACACCCCACTTTTCGCCCGCCACTTTTATGGACTTGCCAGCGGTAATACCCTTTGGTATGTTTAGATTTACGCTTATGTTCTTGCCGTCAATGTTTAGTGAGACAGACCTCTTTGAGCCACTGTATGCTTCATCGAGAGTGATGTATAGCTCAGTGTTGTACCTTTGTCTCTCTTTCTTTGCTCTGCCTCTGAATATATCATTTATATTAAAGCCTGCTGAGCTTCTGCTGCTTCTAGTGCCCCCCTGTCCACCAAAGAACATATTGAAGAAGTCAGAGAAGTCACCACCAGAGCCGTTTGTTTCGTATCTGTAATAAGTGCCGCCACCCGCATTAGCACCGCCAAAGCCGCCAAAACCAAAATCGTTCGGGTTAAAGTTTTGTCCGCCTCTGAAGTCGTAGTTCGAGCCGAAAGCGTCATACTTTTGTCTCTTGTCCTTGTCAGAGAGAACTTCGTAAGCCTCGTTTATTTCCTTGAACTTTTCTTCGTTCGCCTTGTCACCTTGATGCAAATCAGGATGATACTTCTTGGCAAGCGTCCTGAAAGCCTTCTTGATCTCAGCATCAGAGGCCTTTTTGTCGACACCTAATATTTTATAGTAATCTTTATACTCCATAATATCACTTCCTTTGACTATCTCTGACTTATTTATACCCAGCAAATGAAAATATAAACATATTTTTTATTTTTCAATGAAAATAGTAAAAAATAATAAAAAAGAAGCGATGATAATTAAATATCATTCGCTTCAGTGGTTTTATTATGAATTTATTTTTTATTTAGTTTAGTGCTTTGCCTTTGATTGTAATCGCAAATACATCATCTTCGTACGATACACTTGCTTCAAGTCCCATCAATTCACACAAATTCTCCACAATATTTAACCCCAATCCGCTCGACGCATCATTCTTCGACTTATCTATAGTGTAGTTCCTTTCGAAAACTCTCTCTATACTATCATCGCTTACTATATGCGCGAGATTAGAAAATTTTAGCTCGAAGTAGCCATCTTTGTACTTTAGCTCAATCTTGTCGCCGCCTTCGGAGTACTTCATCATATTTGAAATCAAATTGTCGACAACTATCTTAAGGTTCTTCTCATCTTGGAAGCATCTCACTCTATCCAAGCTCACTTCAATCATCTGGCCTTTGGCAATGTAGTAGTCGTAGTAGTTCACTATCTCTTCCTTGATAAAGTCATCGAGATTAAAGACCCTCTTATCAATCTTGTAGGATTTCGACACAAGCCTTGAAAAGTCATAAAAACCGTCGATGAGGTCCTTTAGCTCCTCGGCCTTCTTCTTGATTATCTCAAGGTACTTCTCGTCCCTAGTTCTCTCGTAGACATCGATGTAGCCCATGATGGAGGTAAGAGGCGTTCTAAAATCGTGCGAAATGTTCGTAATCATCAGGTTTTGGTTCTCGATCGAGGCGTTGTACTTTTGACCCATAGTGTTCTTCGAGTCAATGATTGCTTCAATTATCTTACAGATCTCATTCAATTCACCCGTATAAGAATAGCTTTGCAAAGCGACCTTAATCTCGCTTGCTTCCTTGTCCTCAAGATTTTCACGAAATTCTCTAAGCTCTTTTCTTGATAGGTATATGGTGTAAGAAAGATATGCCACAAGAGTTAAAAGCACAATAACAACAGTCATCAAATCTAAACCAAGAGCGGCTACTAAAAAAATTAGTGCCGCTGCTAGTATGATTGCAGGAAATACCCTCCTCATTAAAATTCTCTTTTTCTGCCTACAAAGTAGATGCCAGCCCAAACAAGAGCTATCCAGCCAAGCATGATATAAAGCAAGGTGTTAACATTCATAATTCTTTCTGTGTAAGTTATTCCTCGTAAAAAGTCAAATTCATAGCTACCCATCATTGTTGTTATTGATTGGACAATTCTTGATGGTGCTAAGAATATTAAATTTGGAGACAACCTAAATTTACTCAAAATTATTAAAAGAACTGGTTGGAAGATTGCCATGGCCACATAAGAGATGGCAATGGCTGAAGATCTGTGTCTTGTAAGTATTTGGAAGAACAAGACTAGTGACGCGTAAAACCATATACATGGTAGTAGATATGCAAAGCCTATAAGAAAGTTCTTCATCATATCTGCAAATGGTGTAGTGCTGGTAGGTGCGATAAGTGCGCCCCCAGCTAGAAGTATAGTGCACATGATGATCATGTAGACCAAGATATATAGGAAGGAAATGATTGCGTTTGCTAAGTAGATCTTCATCCTTGATTGGCCAAGAGCTAGGTTGTTGTTAATTGCGCCCGATGCGTATGGTTCAAGAGCTGTAAGGTTCACCATCAGAGGTATTAGTATGGATGCTATAGACATTATTTGACCTAAAGTGAAGAACATCATCGAAAGGTCACGGTCTACATCAAATCTGCTCTTTTGAAATCCTGCGAAGATGTATAAGACAAAGGCACACATTGCAAAACCGAAGATGTACAGACCTACATTGTACTTTCTTTTACTAATTCTAAAAATTTCTGCTTTTATAAAATTAAACATCTCTTCTACCTCCTACTAAGCTTAAGAAATAAGATTCAAACTCTTCCTTAGCTTGATTTATCTCGATAATTTCAACGTCTGCTGCTTGGAAGGCCTTGAATATGGCGCTGCTATTAACATTATCATAGATAGCTATAACATTATCAGCTAAAACCTTGTAATTATGAAGCTTCATGTCCTCTTCCAAAACTATAGCCCCTTTGGCAGCGTCGTCAACCTTGATCTTTGTCGACGATTTAAGCTTTTCATCAAGCTCATCCTTAGTAATCTCTTGGATAAGTCTGCCATTGTCAATAAAGCCGTACTTAGTAGCAACCATGTTAAGCTCGCTTAGGATGTGGCTCGAGATCATGACAGTAGTCTTCTTCTCTTGATTAACAAGTTTGATAAGGTCCCTGATCTCCTTGATACCGATAGGGTCAAGACCATTGATTGGTTCGTCAAGAATTAGAAAGACCGGGTCATCGATAAGCGCGATACCGATGGCAAGCCTTTGCTGCATACCTAGTGAGAAGTTCTTCGCCTTCTTATTCTTAGTATTTTCAAGGCCGATAAGCTCCAAAGTTTCGTTAACCTTCTTCTTTCTCTCCTTGATGTCCCTGTTGATCGCGATGTACTCAAGATTGTCCCTTGCACTTAGCGTTGGAATGAAGTAAGGCCTGTTGATTAGAGCGCCCGTCCTTCTCCTCGCTATGTTAATATTTGCGCCCGCATCGCCAAGAAGCTCGATAGAACCACTTGTTTGGTAGCTAAGGCCAGTTATGATTTTAAGTAAAGTAGATTTACCAGCGCCGTTCTTGCCGACAAGACCATAAATCTCGCCTTCGTTTACACACATGTTGACATCCTTTAGTGCGTAGAAAGAGCCGTAAACCTTGCTTACAGAATTTACCTTTAAAATTTCATTCATAGTTTTCACTCCTTTGTTTATCTTTATGGTCTTATTATAATATACAAATCTTAATTTTTTCTTAATTAAACCTTAAGAATTTCTTAAGAATCATTAAGTTTTGCTTAAGAATTCACTTTTAGCTGCACACAAAAAAGAGAGCCGAAGCTCTCTTATCGTATTGTTTATATTTAGCGCTTAATTTCGCAATCTTGTACGAAGAGTAGATTCTGTAGGCAAAAGAAGAACCTGGTCTTACGAACAAGAACCTTTGTAAACTCTGTCATAAGGCATGCATTGCCAATCGAACATCGCTCGCACTCGTTTTCTTGGTGCATGGACTTAACAACCTTTGCGCTATGCAGAGCGATTTGATAAAAAAATGAATAAGCATCGCATACAGATTTTGCGGAGAGAATTGATGGATAAGGCGATGCATAACGAGCGCCCGACCGACATCGTACTAACGGGTACGTTGAGGGAGGAAGCGAGCGCGCAAGCCTTAGGCGCAATTCTAACGCAAAATCCTAATTTTTGACTAGGCCATATGTGGCCTCCACATTCGTCACAAATATTATTCCCTTACCCTTCTCCTCAATACCTGTCTCTTTCCTTATCGACTCAACTATATCCTTTGTCATCTGCTCTTCGGATATAATCAAAACGATCTCTTTCTCAGGCTCGATGAACATGTTGAAGACTTTGCGTGCTTCTTCACTGCCGGAGCCTCTAGCGTTAACTATAGTGCCGCCTCTTGAGCCTGCCTTTTGTGCGGCTTCGATGACGTCTTCTGCGTTTCCTTTTTCAACTATTGTATAGATGGCGTTGTACATTGTTTCACCTCTTTTAATATTATCATTATCTTTATCATTATCTTCTGTGCCAAAGACGTTGAATGCGCTCTCGATGTAGGCGATTCCGTGGTTTGGCTTGTTTAGCTCTAACTTTTCTGTGATGCACGCTGCAAGGCTTCTTATCTCCTCGTTTGTGCCAAAGATTAGAAGTATCTCTTTCTTCTTGTCGTTTAGTCCAAGGTAGTCGAAGATTGTCCTTGATGCAGTGCCCACGCCTAGCATGGCTACTGAGGCTGTAATGCCTTTCTCATCAGCTAAGTGCAAGACTTTGCTTGCTTTGTGCTGCTCGACTATGACTACTAGCATCTCTAAGTGACGAGACTTTAAATTACGCATTAGCTCCTCCTCCTTTATTTTTTACGTAGAATAAACCAAGTATTTGCAGTGCTATTAAGGGTGTCATCGCAACCATGGCGATGGTACCGAAGCCGTCTATAAGCAAATCTGCCGATGGTGTTGACGCTGCAACTCCTTGCGCATAAGCAAGTATGAATGTTGCTGTCATTGGTCCTGATGCGACTCCACCTGAGTCGAAGGCTATGCCGACGAATAGGTTTGGCACTTTGCGCATAATGATGAATGTAAGTATATATCCAGGTAGCAAGACGTGCCAAAGCTGCATCCCTGGTACTAGTATCTTAAGTATCGACAAGGCAACTGCGATGCCGACACCTATTGACAAGGTCATAAGTACTACTGACTTTTTGATTGAGCCTGCTGTAACGGCCTCGATCTGATTAGTAAGTACGTGCACTGCCGGCTCTGCAAGTATAGTTAGAACACCCATTAAAAAGGCGATGGCAACTATGAAGGTCTTGCTGTGCTCTGTTGCAAGCACGCGGCCTATATAACGTCCGACATCCATAAAGCCGGAGTTTACACCAACTAAGAAGATTACTAGTCCTACGAATGTTAGCACGCAGCCTGTTGCGACTCTTGCGTTCATCCTCTTCGAGTTGTGGAAGAAGACTAGGTTACATATCGTATATATCACGATGATTGGTAGCAATGCGATAATGATCTCTTTTGCAACTATCGGCGCCTCGTGAATGAAGTGCGAGATGACTCCTGCCTCACTTGCTGCAGCATAGTCGGGTACGTCTCCAAAGCTTGGACTACCCAGCATACCAAGTAAGAGTGCACCAATGATGGCGCCTGCAGAGGCTATGCCTACTAAGCCGAAGGAGTCTTCTTCGGACTTTTGACTATCTTTGTTAATGGCTGAGGCACCTGCGGATAAAGCAAGTAAGAAGGGTACTGTAAGCGCCCCTGTAGTTGCTCCCGATGCATCGAAGGAGATGGCTAGGAAAAACTGGTCTGCAAGTATTCCAAGAACTAGTATGACGCCGTATGTTATGAGTAGGAATGTCTTTAGTGAGAAGACCTTTACTATACGCACCATGCCTAGCGATATCAAGACTGCGACACCCATTGACACAAGCATAACTAAGGACGACTTTGATACCACGCCTAAGGTCACATCACCAACTTGGTCTGCCAAGATGTGAAGGTCCGGCTCAGCTATGGATATAACGAAGCCAAGCACAAGTCCCATGATTGCTATGACCGAAAGCTTGCCGCTTTTAACTGCTGCGTGACCGAAGCTGTCTCCCATAGGTGTGATGCCAAGGTCGACGCCGATAAGAAATATCGTTAGCCCCAAAAGTATGAAAACTGCGCCTAGCAAAAAGCGTTTGAATAGATCTGCCTCAAGCGGTATGAATGTGAAGTTTAGTATGATTACAAGTAGCGAGATCGGCAAAACGGTCGCTATGACTTCTTTAAATTTTTCTTTAATCAAAATGTCACTTCCTTCTGTGCATATATTTTATTTAATCATTTAGACTGATAAACTGTTTAATTCCATTATAATGGAAACCCTCATTAAATACAAGTTATTTTTCAGTGAGGTAGTGCCAGTAACGCTTTGGCATATTGGATATCATGAGCTTTTCATTACGTCTCTCATCTATGGCAATTGCCTTGTAGAAGTCCTGCCAAGCCTCTTCGAAGAATTTTTCTCTCTCACTAATTTCGTAATTTAGCTTTTTTAGCTCCAGAAACTCTACTTTGCCGTCCATGTGCATGGCGGCCGTACCCCGCTTTACATCGGCGATGACGAAGTTTATCGTAGGAAATCTTTTTACAAAATGCGGCACGAGTAGTGTAAGGATGTCGTTTTTTGGCTCAAACTCAGCTAGCATCACGCCGCCCTCTACCTCTTTGAAGCGAAGTAGACCCTTGTACGAGTGGTTCTCTGATAAAACGCTTCTACGTATGCGGCGAAACTCGCTTGCCGCCTTCTCCGAAGAAAAGATGTAGCCGTAGCCGCGCTTGAAGATGCCCTTGATGGCGCGGATTAATATATCTTCTTTCTTAGGATCATAGGACAAAAAGACTGCAATGACTTCCCTCATGAAGCGGCTTGAAAATTTTTCTTTGATGGCATTAATTACGCGAGTCGCCTTTTCCATATCCGTCGCGATAAAGACCTTAGTGTCGAGTAGGGACTCTTGAGCCTCTCTCATGTACTTCGCGCGCTCTATGTCCTCATAAAGTTCAAAGATGACCGTCATTAATCCCTCGAAGCTTTGGTCGTAATCAAAATAACGATAGCTGTTCATTTAAGTTCACCTTATCCATGAGTTTTATGCGCAGCTCTTCACGAGTACCCACTTTACCACCTCTATAAACACCGCCTACTGTGATGAAGTACTTAGCACGCTTTAAGGAGATGTGCATGTTCTCAAGTGAAGTGTACGATAGCTTGGCAAAGCGCCTTGCGTTGATAATCCTTCTGCAAGTTGTCGGACCGAAGCCGGGCACGCGAAGAAGTTCCTCGTAGCTCGCCTTGTTGACTTCGATCGGGAAGAGCTCGATGTGCGTAATTGCCCAAAAAGCCTTCGGATCAAGGTCCAGGTCGAGCATGGGGTTTTTGCGTGAAACGATTTCATTCGGCTTAAACTTGTAGAAGCGCATCAGCCAGTCCGCTTGGTAGATGCGGTGCTCCCTAAGTAGCGGCGCAGCTTTAATGCCGGATGTGTACTTCGACTTAACAACAGGGACAAAGGCTGAGTAGTAGACACGCTTCATATTAAAGCCTTTATATAGAAGCGACGCCTTCGTGATGATGGTCTCGTCACTTTCATTCGCGGCACCTATAATCATCTGCGTAGTTTGACCCGCCGGGGCAATGAGTGGCGCGCTCTTGTACCTCAACCTGTCCTCTTTGTTCTCAGCTATCGCCATTTTAATATTGTTCATGGGCTTCATGATGCCATCAGTAGTCTTTTGCGGAGCGAGCATTTTAAGTGAGTTCTCGGTCGGTAGCTCTATGTTGACAGAGACTCTATCAATTAGAGATGCTAGTTTTGTAACTAGCTCTTTGGACGCGCCCGGTATGACCTTCATATGTATGTATCCAGCAAAATGATAAGTGTTACGAAGAAGCTCGGCAGTCCTGATCAGCTGCTCCATAGTGTAGTCGGGGCTCTTGATAACGGCGCTCGATAGGAAGAGGCCCTCGATGTAATTACGGATGTAGAAGTTCATAGTGAGCTCGGCAACCTCTTCGGGTGTGAACGAAGCACGCACGACATCGTTCGAAGCGCGGTTGATGCAGTACTCGCAGTCGTAAATGCAAACGTTGGTGAATAAGATCTTAAGTAGAGATATACAGCGGCCGTCCTCAGACCAGCTGTGACAGATGCCAGATGAGGCCGCATTACCGATGCCGCCAGTATTCTTGCGCGAAGAATTAGACGAAGAGCATGAAGCATCATACTTCGCCGAGTCAGATAAAATTTTAAGCTTCGCCTTTAAATCCATAGTATCACCTAAGGTAATTGTATCACTAAATGGCGATTTTGGCAAGATATGGGCAGGGATAGGGTAAAAAAAAGAGCTTATCCAATACAGATAAGCTCATTTTTTAGATAAATCTTATATTTTATCCGAAATACATATTAGTAATCAATCTTCTCCTTGCTGTGACAGATACAATCAGGCTTGTCACCAAAGATGTACTCAAGCTGCTCAAGGAAGTGTTCAAGCGCCTTTTTGTTTAGCGTATAATAAGTGTTCTTGCCCTCGCGGCGGCTCTTGACAAGCTCTGCCTCCTCGAGCTTTTTCATGTCACTAGAGAGAGTCGGCTGAGTGATGTCAAACTTTTCAAGAATCTCACAAGCACATAGCTCACCGCAAGATAGCATGTCAACAATCTTTAGTCTCTTTTGATCCGATATCGCCTTAAGCTTTTTAGAAACAGCTGCATATATATTTTCACTCATATCCTTCACTCCTTTCTTATTTATAAATTGATGATAGCACACACATAGAAAATAGTCAATATGTTTATCCCAATATATTTTGAAAAAGAAGAGGATTTGTACACGCATTATACTTATTTATATTGACTAGGTTTATTATAGATATTATTTTAGCTTTGCAAATAGAAAAAGCGTGGATATACCACGCTCATTACTATAAATATTTATTATAAGACTCTTATTCAAAGAATAATGTTACTCATCACTATATTGTCCGAAGAATAATTTTGCACATCGAAAAGTAATTCCCTCGCTTGCTGGTCTACGAAAACTGATAATTTCTATGCTTGTTCACACATCGAAAAGATAGTTCCACGCAGCTTAGTTCAACAAATTGACAATTGCTAAGCTTGTCCGACTAAAAATCCATATTCGTTCGCTACGCTCAACTAGATGGATTTAGAAGAACCTTGCCCCTTTGGCAAGAACCTTGGTGCAAGACACTCGGCCGTCGTCCTACGCAAAGCAATTGGAGCAATTTGTCTCAATGCGCTGCTTTTGGAACATATCTTTTCTCACTAATTACAGTTTTCTCCGAATGCTGCGCTCGTGAAAATCACTTTTCTCACTATTGAGATATTATAGATGGAACAAATTCCGTGGGCAATTTGAAGAACCCCGTCCATAAATGGACGTGAACCTTTGCGCTATGATGGATTGCGCGATGTGGAGATTTTTGTCAAGCGGAATGTACAAGTTCCGTAGACAATTTTATATCTTGCTACATTGTACAACGAGTAATTGAAGAACCCCGTACTTGCGTACGTGAACCTTTGCGCTATGATGGATTGCGCGATGTGGAGATTTTTGTCAAGCGGAATGTACAAGTTCCGTAGACAATTTTATATCTTGCTACATTGTACAACGAGTAATTGAAGAACCCCGTACTTGCGTACGTGAACCTTTACGCTACACAGAGAAAAAGAATAACCCCGTCCATAAATGGACGTGAACCTTTGCGCTATGATGAGATTAGCGAATTGATTTAGATCTCTTTTGTCCGAAGAGCAATTTTGCTGGAAAAGAAGAACCACGTCCATAAATGGACGTGAACCTTTGCGCTATGATGGATTGCGCGATGTGGAGATTTTTGTCAAGCGGAATGTACAAGTTCCGTAGACAATTTTATATCTTGCTACATTGTACAACGAGTAATTGAAGAACCCCGTACTTGCGTACGTGAACCTTTACGCTACACAGAGAAAAAGAATAACCCCGTCCATAAATGGACGTGAACCTTTGCGCTATGATTCACGGGACGAAGTGGAACGTAGCGCCCGATCGACATCGTACTAAGAGGTACGTTGAGGGAGGAAGCGAAGCGAACAAGTTCCGTGGGCAATTTGAAGAACCTCGTACTTGCGTACGAGAACCTTGGTGCTACGCACGAACGCAAAATTTAGTATCCGATGAAGGTAATGAAGGTGATTACCCCCTCGCTTTCAACTGCTACAAAGAATGGCTGTGTACACTCGATATTAAGCTCTGTCGGATTCTCTACAGGTGCTTCAGCACCGTCCTTTATATCAGTTACCGCCTCAGCTCTTACACCCTTGTCGTCAAGCTTGAAGCGTGCAAATTGTGTGATATCATTAATATATAGCTCTTCATCGCCCTTATTTGTGATAGTGTCCTTAACCTTGAAGCCCTTCGCAAGCCCCACGTGACCCGCATTTAGCTCCGCTTTCAAAACATCTACCTTAGTCTCGTCCAATATAGTAGGGACTTTTATATTAACATAGTCGTAGAACTTTGCGCCATTACCATCTTTATAATCGCGAAGTTTATTGACATACGTAGTAATATTTGCGGCGATCTTTGCAATTTTGTCCTTAGTAAAGTCCTTTGCCGCTATGAAGTAGACAGCTGAGTTAGTTTTCTTAAGAGGCTTCATGCCGACCATGACATCATCATCGTCGTAGGCAAGAGTGTCAAGCTCGCCAATCATGTACTTCTTCTTGATAATGTCCCCCGGCTTGCCGCTGCCATCGCCATATGTGCAAAACTCGTCATCCCTCATCAAACTCTTGTCAAATGGCTCAGCCCATTCGGACTCGAACTTAGTCGCGTTCATGATGGCAAAACGAGTCGCATTATCATATTCGCTAGGCCACAAAAGCTCGCCAAAAACCTCTTTCTTGGCGTTATCACTAAGCTTTACAGCCTCATCTGGAAAGCTCACGACGTTTATATTTTTATCTTTAGTCTCAAACTCATTCTTATTTAGCATGATAATGGTCTTAGTCTTAGTGCCACTAAGCTCCTTAGGCATATTTTCCTTAACAGCGTAGCCAAGGTACTCATCCGCATCAAAGTCCGCTGTCACAGTGCCTAGGCCCTCAAGAGCAAGCTTGTAAGAGTACGGCGAGTAGATAAGGTTCTTCTCGTCAGTATTGTTTATATAATCTTCGAAAATAGCTGTGTAGCTCTCAGATGTGAACTTGTCGTATTTCACATTGTCAACCTCAACTTTTTCCTTTGGCGCTTCAGGCACATTGGTGCAGCCCGCCATAAGTAGCATGGCTATAGTAATAGCCGCTAATATATTCTTAAATTTCATAGTATCCCTCCTCGTGCTACAATTTTATCATAATAAAGAGTTTTAGTCAAGAAAAAGCGTGGGACCACTAAACCAAATTTCGCTCATCACTATATTGTCCGAAGAATAATTTTGCGGAGAAATTTGATTCACGGGACGAAGTGGAACGTAGCGCCCGACCGACATCGTACTAACGGGTACGTTGAGGGAGGAAGCGAAGCGAACAAGTTCCGTGGGCAAATTTAACGCAAAATTTCATTTATATAAAATCTCATTTCCTTGATCAAATATTCTCTTCAGCTCTTCCATGTCTTCTTTTATAATTACTTCCTCCAGAACAGCATTGACGCTGATAGCGTTCTTCCAAGTCTCTGCCTCGCCATCTTCTTTCTTGTCAGCGTTAGGAATTATAAGGCCTGAGTATGACGACACTGGTATATTCCTTTCTTTAAGCACTTCATAAAGTTTTTTAAGACCATTCATTAAATCTTCTAAGCTCGGTTTTTCTGCATAGGCCTTAAAAGCTGCCGTAATCTTGCTTGGCAAATTATCTGCATCGAAGTCCTGATCAAGTGTGAGATAGGCTCTATAATCAATATCATCATCTGGTCTAAGCCATATTTCAAAATCAAGTCCGCTGTCCTTAGCTATCTCATCTGCTAGGTCATCTAAAAAGCCCATGTATCTACGGAAAGTGTTAAAAAGCCTGTCGCCATAAGTATCGTTCTTCATTTTACCAAAGCTATCGAAACTTAGAGCAAATTTCGTGTCGACGCTATTCTTGTCCCAGAGCTCTACGACATATTTAGCATCCTTAAAGTTGTAGTAGGCACGCTCGCGTACAAGGTCAAGTTCTGTATAGTGAGTCTTTAAGTATTCATCCGCTGCCTTATCCGCCATAATTTTGCTAATGGGATTGCCATAGAATGACAGTACAAGGAACAAAACTATGCCCAAGAGCAGCACAAGCAATGTGTATAAAATTATTTTTATAGTCTTAGTCATTTATTAGACCTCCTCTCTAAGGTTTCCATATTACCATCTAATATAGTCTTCTCCATAACCCTCTCGGCGCTGATGGCGTTCCCCCATTTCTCCGCCATACCCTCTTTGGCCTTGTCAGCTGTGGGAATTATCCTGCCTGAGTAGTAGCGCACGTCCAAGTTCCTTTTGCTCATGGCTTTTTGCACTTTTTTAAGCCTAGTCATCATGCCATCAAGGCTTGGTTCATCTTCATATGCGTGAAAGTGTGCTAAGACCTTACTTGGGAGATGCTCCCTGTCAAATTCTTGATCAAGTGTAAGGTAGTTTTCATACTTAAGCTCATTGTCAGGAAGAAGACTAAGCTCAAAATCAAAAGCCTCTTCATCAGCTATATCCTTGGCATAGTCCTTAAGAAAGGCCTCGTACCTTTTGTATGTGTTATCAAGAATTTCATCGTAAGTACTACACATAAACTTGCCGGATGCCTTATAATCTAGATGAAAATTCGTGTCTTGGCTCTTTTTGTCCTGAAGCTCTACGATGTAAAATCCGCCCGTCATTTGATAGCTAACGCCCTCGATCTCAAGGTCAAGATCCTTATAATGCCTACTTATGTACTCCTTTGCATCTTTCTCTACCCTCGCTTTGATGATGGGATTGCCATAATTAATAAGGTAATAGCCGATGACAATTAGAGCTAAAATTATGTATAGACTGTAGTATAGCGCTTTGAATTTCTTCATAGTAGCCTCCTTTAGTGGATTATATCATAAAATAGCTTTTTAAGCAAAAAAACCGCATATAAAAATATGCGGCTAAGAATAAATTGTGTGTAATTAAAATTTCTGAGAAGTAGCATTTACTAACATACATGAACCTTTACGCTATGATGCATGGGACGCAGTGGAGTTTTTCGGCAAACGGAATGTACTAAACGTACCTAAGTATTGCTGAGAAGCAAACAAAGTAAATATATATTTGAGCATAATTACTGCGAAGCGAGTTTTGCGAAGAAAAGAAGAACCCCGTCCATAAATGAACGTGAACCTTTACGCTATGATTCATAGGACGAAGTGGAGGTTTTTGTCAAGCGGAATGTACTAAACGTACCTGAGTATTGCCGAAAAAGCGATCCGTAAGTTTATTCAAATCGACGTTCACTTCGTTCCGTCTCTTTGTAAACTCTGGAATAAGGCATGCATTGCCAATCTAACTTCGCTATCGCTCGTTCTCTTGGTGCATGGACTTAACGAGCCTCAGTCGCAAATTGAATGCGAAACAAAAACAGATAGCATATAATGCTATCTGTTTAAATCAAGTGGCGGCTACCTATTATCCCAGGTCGTCTCCAACCAAGTACCTTCAGCGTTAAGAGCCTTAACTTCCGTGTTCGGTA